>CBDCLY010000009.1:0-66409 GCA_965218715.1 Vicingaceae bacterium | reverse complement strand
TTGGAATGGAACCTGGTACATGAGCGGTGGCTTATCTTTCCAAGCCAAATTGTTTCAAGATGCTGGTGGCCATTACCTTTGGTCAGATGTTCAAATGGAAAGTGGGATGCCTCTTGGTTTTGAAGATGTAATTGCAAAAGCTTTGGAAGCTGATGTGTGGCTCAACCCAGGTGCCATGACAAGCCTAGAGCGGTTGAATAGCAGCGATGATCGATTTCAACATTTTAAACCAATAAAAGAAAGAACTGTTTTTAATAACAATAATAGAATGAGTGATTTAGGCGGCAACGACTATTGGGAATCGGGTGTTGTACAAGCAGATTTTAATTTTAAAAGACTTGATCAGCATCCTTTATCCAGGGCGTTTTCCAAACCATGATTTATTCTATTATAAAGCCCTTCCAGAAAATGATTAGGGCTTCAACCGGCATAAAAATGGGTTTTTTGCTTCTGCTTCTGCCCATTTTGTTTTTGATCGACATCTTGTTGGGAAGCATTGCCATTCCGTTTGAAGATTTTTGGGCATTGATCCAAGGCGAAAACATTCCTAAAGCGCATGAACTGATCATTATGGAGGCTAGGCTGCCAAAAGCCTTAACGGCTCTTTTATGCGGTGCAGCCATTTCTGTTGCAGGCTTAATGATGCAAACCCTGTTTAGAAATCCTTTGGCTGGTCCATACATCCTTGGAATTAGTTCTGGAGCAGGTTTAGGAGTTGCCATTTTGGTGATGGGTGCAGGTCTATTTGGTTTCAGCATTTCCATGGCATGGGGCATTCCCATGGCAGCCATGTTGGGTGCCTTTGGAATACTGCTCGTTTTGTTTTTGATTTCCTTGAAGGTGCAAGACATCATGACTGTATTGATCTTTGGAATCATGCTAGGAGCAGTAGCTACCGCCATCATTGGCTTAATCCAATACTTTAGCTCAGATGCCCAATTGAAGTCATTCCTCATATGGACACTTGGCAGCTTAGGGGGATTGTCCTATTCTGAATTGATTCGATTGACTTCCTTTTTACTTCCTTGTTTATTCATCTGTTTTTTAATCAGCAAACCCTTGAATGCGCTATTGTTGGGAGAAGAGTATGCAAAAAGTTTGGGTTTAAACATACAAAAGATACGTTTGCTAACGATGCTTTTGGCTGGAATATTAGCAGGGGCAATTACCGCCTATTGCGGACCAATTGGATTCATTGGCATTGTGATTCCTCATTTGAGTCGTTTATTGATGAAAACAAGCAAACATCAAATACTCATACCAAGTGCTATCCTTTTAGGCGCATGCACTTTGTTGATTAGTGATATTTTGGCCAATAGTCCCAGCAATGGAATAAGTCTACCGATAAATTCCGTGACTTCCATCTTGGGAATTCCTTTCATCATTTGGATGTTATTGAAAAGGAAAAACATTTCAAGCGGTTTTTAATGAAGGATTTTATCAAAATATCAGACATGAGCATTCGCTATTCTAAAGGCACAAATTGGGTTTTAGAAGGACTTAATTTAAGTGTGCAAAAGGGGAACTTGGTGTTTTTGTTAGGAGCAAATGGCAGTGGGAAATCTACTTTATTAAAGGCCATTGCTAATTTGATAGAAATAGAGCAAGGTAGAATAGAGATAGAGGGGAAGTCGCTTAAGAGTTTTGCACCCAATGCCTTGGCCAAGAAAATGGCCTTGGTGCTCACCAATAAGATGGCAAGTGGACTATGGACCGTTGAGGACTTTGTCGCATATGGACGATATCCTTATACCAATTGGTTGGGCAAATTAAAAGCAGAAGATCAACAATTTATTGAGCAGAGCATTGCAGCTTGTGATCTAGAGGAGTTGCGAAAAAAGAAGTTGAGTGATTTATCAGATGGGGAACGACAAAGAGTGGTGATGGCCAGAGCATTGAGTCAGGATACGGATATATTGGTCTTGGACGAACCCAGTGCACATTTAGACATTCGGAATAGAAGAGCAGGCTTTAAACGCTTGAAGAGATTGTGTGTTCAAGAAAATAAAACTGCTTTTTGTGCCAGTCATCAATTGGAAGATGCTTTGGAAATTGCCGATCAACTTTGGATAGTGGATCAAGGAAAAGTGGCTTCTTATTCCATTGAGGAATTCAATGCAAATCCGGATTTAAGAAAGCGATTGGAAGGAGAGGGATAAAAATAGAGAAGATAAAGATAAAAAATGTTCGTTAGCGCGGACTTATAGTCCGTGAAAGGAACCTGTAATTATTGAAAACCGTTAGCGCGGACTTGCAGTCCGTGAAAGGAATCTGTAATTATTGAGATCAGTTAGCTCGGATTTGTAGTCCGTGAAACTATTCTTCTGTTGTAATTTCAGTTAGCGCGGACTTGTAGTCCGTGAAAACCCGTTAGCTCGGATTTGTAGTCCGTGAAACTACTCTTCTGTTGTAATTTCCTCCACCTCAATGATTACTTCTTCTTTATGTTCTTTATGCTTGTGGCATTTCTTCTCAGCAGAACATGTTTTCTTGATTTTCCATTCCCCATCATGATGAGGACTGCAAGCTTCTTGTGGGGCTTTACACGAGTTGGCTTTCCCGCAGTTAGAGATGCTTCCAGCGATGAATCCTAAAGCACCAAAAATGAGACAAAAAATTAGCGTTAAACTCCAGTTGACGTTTTTCTTTTCCATTGTTTTTTGTTTGTGTTAAAAGTAGGTTTATTCCTTGATTAAAACCTTTCTGCTAAAAACAGTATTGTCTAAAAACACCCGAACGACATAAATGCCCGGTGCAAAATCCTCTTCAATTTTAATGCTTTTCGATCCGTTTAAGATAGTTTCGAAAGAAATTTGTCCTTGAATATTGATGACTTGAATCCTGTTGATTGTTTTTTTCAGAACTTACTTGAAAACTACAAGTCATAACATTTATGGAAGCAGCAGGCTAGGGGTAGTAGATGCTAAAGTAAACCGCAATCCAGCTCCACATTCTTATGAAAGAAAGCTACAAGCTAAAAATTATGAGTTATCAGATCATTTGGGAAATGTAGTGGCCACTATAAGTGATAAAAAGATACATCCTCAAGAATTGGTGGCCATAGGAAGTCAGAATGTAGATCCACTATTGGGTTTCCAAGCAGACCTAACAGGCGCTTACGATTACTACCCTTTTGGTATGGAAATTCAAGCACGCAGTGGCAGCTTTACGGCAATAGATTATACAGAGGATACGGATGAGTTGGTGTATGATGGTTTGCCGAGCAATTGTGCCGATTATGTGGTAGTGCCAGGAGCCAATGGGGTGTACACCAAAGAATGCTCAACGGCAGTGAATGATTTTGGGCAAACCTACATGGCATCCTATGCGACTGCGCAAAACGATACTAGTGAATATTTTAGAGTAGAACTTATGGCCCCAATTGCTGAAGTATTACCCAACCTTCAAGCCGGGAAATTGTACTCCATTGAGCTTACCATTGGCAATACGGAACATAGAAACTGTTCATTCTGGTTCGATGGGCAATCTTATTCTGCCCAAGCCCATGGAGCAACTACTGGAGGACAGATTAGAAGCTCGTCAGAGAAGTTCTTTTTGGCAAGTGACTTTACGGGCGACCATTTGCAAAACATAGCCATAAATGGTAAATTAGAGCTGGATATTCGCTTCAATAAAGGGGTGAAAAATCCACACAGCCTAAACCCACAAATTGTGAACCTAAGAATCTATGAAACCTCCCCTAATACCCAAGTGCAGTTTGCACAGAGAGATGAGGCGGCCTATACCTACGGCTTCGGCTCGGATTTACGGGATGACGAAAAGAGAGGAAGTGGCAGAGGATATGAGTTTGGAGGGTATGATTACGACCCTGCAAAAGGAACGAGGTCTAATCCGGATCCTTTAGCTTATAGAATGCCAGGAATATCCCCATATGCGGTAAACTTCAATAATCCAATTTTATATTTTGATCCAAATGGTGAATTTCCTTGGTCGGTTCATGTGAGATCGTTTATTTCTACTCCAACAACAGTGGGTGGCTTATTTTATGGTGATGGTAGAGGAGCTTCTTTTGGAGGTACTTCAAGAGTTCGTTCGTCATTTACAGTTGATCCAACTGCACGTACCGTTACTCAACCAAGAGCAGTAAGTGACCCTACAATATTTTTTGGAATTGCAGGACACTTACCTCCAATGGTAGATCAGGGATTACCAACAGCTTCGAATGATAATATTAGCTTTTCAGGGAGTACGGCTTCATTTGATTTTAGTCATTCCGGAAAAGATCCAATCACACCTCAATGGGCTACTCCGGCTCTTAATGTGCATGCAGGACTTTCTTTTAATGAAGATTTGGATAAAGGTATTTTGACTGTTACAGGCTCATTTACAGGAGATGAATTTCCAAGTACAGAATCGTTTATTACAGATCAGTCAGGTGAGACAAAACTATTCTTAGGTGCTCAAATGGAAAATGGAGGAATACATAGCTTGGTTGGTGATAATAAAGAGAAGTTGTTTAATGTAAATATGCAAATCATGTTTAATGATGAAGGGAATTTTACAGGAGTTCAACAGGGAGAAACAACTTATTCGGTAGAAGATTGGAATAAGAAAGTACAAACAGAATTTAAAAAATGAGAACCATGATGATTTTAGCAATGCTATCGCTTATGCTATTTAGCTGCGATAATGGGGAGCAAGAAATTATTGTTGTACCTAAAGATTATACCGGTTATGTATTAATCATACATAATCAAGAAGATGGCAGTCCAGCTAAGTATTCAGGAGAAAAGAGAGTTTATGAGATACCAGAAAATGGCATTTTAAAAACACAATTTAAATTTAACCATGGGTGGAGAGAGTTTGCAGAATACTATTATGAGAACATAGGATCTGAAAATGAATTACCCTCTTTTGCTGAAATTAAGAAAGTGCCAGAAGATAAAATTGTTGGTTTTATGGGTGCTAGTGGAACAGTAAAGAAAAATGCAGATAGTGAAGAACGATTAGAATTTGTTGAATTTTATATTGGTACAAAAGCTCAAATCAAAGAAGCACGGAAGCAACTAGAAAAGTTAGATATAGCTAAACTAGTAGAATAGTTTAAACGGATAAAGTTAAAGCCTCTGAGAAATCAGGGGCTTTTTTTATCTGAATAACCAACTAAGCAGGGTAATGCCAACCGGTAATGGTCCCGTTAGCGCGGACTTGTAGTCCGTGATTTTGTGCACTTCATTAACAATAAATATGCAAGAAGAATTTAAAGCAATAAATGATAGAATAATTATTTTACCTCAATGTCAACAAAATACAAAGTAAAGGACAATGCTAAGCCTTATTTTGTAACGACTACAATAGTTGGCTGGCTTGATGTTTTTACAAGAGAAGTACAAAAAAAGAAGCTAATTGAGTCCTTAAAATTTTGCCAAGAAAATAAAGGCTTAATTATTTATGCATGGTGTTTAATGTCAAACCATTTGCACATGATTTGTCAGAGTCAAAAGGAAGATAAATTCTTGTCGGATATAATTAGAGATTTTAAAACATTTACAAGTAAGCAGATTATTAAAACTATCGAAAAAGAAACTGAAAGTAGGCGAGAGTGGATGTTGTCTTATTTTGAAAAGTCTTGCGTAGATTTAAAAAGGAATCAAAAGTTTAAGGTTTGGCAAGCAGGTTTTCATGCAGAAGAAATTAGTCAACAAAGATTTTTAGAACAAAAGTTAGATTATATTCATAATAACCCAGTTAAAGCAGGAATTGTAGAACTACCGCAGCATTATTTATATTCGAGCGCAAGAAATTATGCAGAACTTGAAGGTTTAATAAAGGTTGAAGTGTTAAGTAGGAATTGGAAATTTATTAGCTAATTTGGCTTGCATGCATGGTAGATTAAAATCACGGATTAGTTGTCACGGACTGCAAGTCCGCGCTAGCAGGTGTCCAACATGACACTCGTTCAAATGAAACATTTGAAGAACAGTAATTAACTATGAAAATATTATTATACTTAAGTGTCTTCTTACAGTTGTTGAGCATTAGTTGTAATGCTCAATCAAAAAAGTTAACTATCCAAGTATATGATAAAGATTCTTTAGAGCTTGATAAAGCAGAGGTTAAAGTAATAACAACAACAGGAGACGAAAATATTTACATTACCAACGAAAATGGGACAGCTGTACTAGAATTTAGTTGTGATGTTGGATATTATATTACTATTGACTTTAAAGGTCATCATAAAGAAAAAATTAAATTGATGAAGCCTTGTATTGATTTAGACAAAGAAAGATTGGATATTTATATGAAATCAAATTTAATATCTCATTAAAACTAAAAAGCCTCTAAAAATCACGGATTAGTTGTCACGGACTGCAAGTCCGCGCTAGCAGGTAGTATTATGAATAATAAGAAAACTCAGGACACTTTTAAAACAGGAAACGAAAGGTAATGGGTGTAAGAATTACCAAATATTATCTCCTTGCACATAGCTTATTTGTTGGTTTTGTAGTGTCATGGTATTTGTTAGGTGACATTTATTTTGGCTACGGCCTTGTGGATCAACTAATCTTCTTGACAATATTGGTAACTTTCTTACTGTCAATACTTCTGCTTTTTAGGTTAAAAAAAATCTCAAAGGACATTGCAACTGTTTTTTTAGTAGTAGCCGTCCTTTTTGATATATGGTTAATATATCTACTCTTAAATAAATATTGGTAAAAGTTAAGCTAAAGCCCAGGCGTACCGCTTGGGCTTTTTACTTCATATCATTTAGCACAGTAGAAAGCGTGTCTTTCAACTTCTTCTTTCCTACAAAAGCGTCAAGCATAGAGTAAAGTGTTTGGCGTTCTTCCTCACCTAATTGCTCAATTAAAGAAACCTTCTCCATGATGGATTTATCAAGTGAGTTTACTTCTTTGAGTTCCTCAGAAGTGGCAAAAAGTTCCGCTCCGCTGGGTTTGTAACCCTTCGGCAAAGTACAAGAAGCCAATTCATTTATGAGTTGGCTTTTTTTTTATATGGTTTTAAGTTTAGCTGCTTTTAATAGATTACCAATAGAATGTAAGATCCCGTTAGCGCGGACTTGTAGTCCGTGAATGTGTGCAAGTTCATTTATCTCGTTAATTAGTGGTTACGGACTGCAAGTCCACGCTAGCAGATATTTCTTCAATCCCATCAACCTTTTGCACGCAGTTGCTCAAAGCCAATCTTCATCTTCTTTTCTATGAACCTTAAGGCCTTTAATTCTGTGGTATTCACCAAAGCAAGGGATAAACCTTCTTTACCTGCTCGAGCAGTTCTGCCACTACGATGGGTGAAATATTCGTCCTGATCTGGCCATTGATAATGCACCACAAAAGCCAAGTCAGGAACATCCAATCCTCTGGCAGCTAAATCGGTTGCCACCAATAATCTTAAGGTCTCTTTCTTGAATTTTCGCAATACCTTTTCTCGCTCCAATTGCTTCAAATCGCCATGAATGCCATCTGCTGCAATGTTTTTCGATTGCAATTGCAAGGCTAGTTTCTTTACAGCATTTTTGGTTTTGCAAAATACTATGCCTCTTTCATCGCCACGAGATTTTAAAAACTGCAACAATATGTTCAATTTTTCTACATCTTCACAAACCAAGTATTCTTGCTTGATTTTTCTATTCATTTCTGCATCCTTGCTCACATGAACTCTTATGGCATCTTCAGATAAATGAACGTTGATGATGTTTCTAATTCCATGCGGCATCGTGGCAGAAAACAACCACTTGGATTTTAAATCTGGTAAAAATCCCAAGATCTCATCCAATTCAGCCTTAAAGCCCATGCTTAGCATCTCGTCGGCCTCATCCAATACCACTGTTTGTACTTGATTCAAATCTACAGCCCTCCGCTTTACCAAATCAATTAATCGTCCAGGTGTAGCCACTACTATGTGTGTAGGCCTGCTTAATCGGGTCATCTGTCTGTCGATTGGCTCACCACCATAAACTGCCTCACAAAAGATCTTGTGCGTGTATTTGGTGTACTTGAACAATTGTTTCGCAACTTGCTGTCCCAATTCCCTAGTTGGACAAAGTATCAAGGCTTGTACGTGCTTTTTTTCTGGTTTAATCCGCTCTAACAATGGAATGCCATAAGCAGCAGTCTTTCCTGTACCCGTTTGAGCTTGTCCAATTAAATCCACTTTCTGTCCCAGTAAAGCAGGAATCACCTCACTCTGGATAGGACTAGGTTGCACAATGCCAAGTTCATTGATTCCTTTGATAATATTTGCAGAAACACCAAGGTCTTGAAAGTTGCTCATTACTTTTTTTTGCAAAGGTAGAGATATGATTCCGTTGCATTCACCATTTATCCCAAACTACTTTTGGTAAAAGCTCTTTTCCTTATTTTCGTTATCAAATCAATGAAATGAAAAAATCAATTATTACGGCATGCATCCTCCTAGGATGTGTGGCCACAAAAGCTCAAGAAAACCTCACTTATCAAAAACCAAGCAAGGAGATCTTGGAACTGGTAGACATCGAACGTGCGCCTACGGTTGTCATGGACAACAAAAAGGAAAACATGTTGCTGCTCTACAGAGATGCCTATAAATCTATTGCCACTTTATCGCAAAAGGAATTACGCTTGGCTGGTTTAAGGATAGATCCTGCTACCAACATTGGAAGCAGAACTACTTATTATAAGAATGTGAAAATTCGTAGAATGGGAGAGAGCGTTGGAAACATCATTCCTGTTAGTGGTCTGCCAGAAAACCCTCGTTTATCCAATTTCTCTTGGTCGCCAAATCAAGAATACATGGCGTTAACCAATACCACTAGCGAAGGGGTAGAGCTCTGGTTGTTAAACATTAAAACAGCTAAACTTAGTCGTTTAACGGGTCCGAACATCAATGCAAATTTAAGAGACGTTATCAATTGGTTCGAAGACAGCGAATCCATGTTGGTGAAGATGATTCCCATCAGCAGAAAACCATTAATTGATACTGATGAAGCAGTACCTGTGGGCCCAACCATTTCTGTAAATGATGGAAAAAAGGCACAAAACAGAACCTATCAAGATTTATTGAAGAATACTTCTGATGAATTCAATTTTGAGCAATTGGCCATGTCAGAATTGAAAAGAGTAGACCTTTTAGGAAATAGCAAAGATTGGCTAGATGCTGCCATGTTCAGCAATGTGAGCTTTTCTCCTGATGGAAATTATGTGATGGTGAACACGGTGGAGAAGCCTTTCTCCTACCTCGTTCCTTACAGAAGGTTTCCTTCAAAAACGGTAATTTATGATTTAGATGCCCGTTTCATTAGTTTAATTGTTGAAGTGCCATTGATTGAAGACTTGCCCAAAGGTTTCATGTCTACTAGAAAAGGAAGAAGAAGTGTTTCTTGGAGAGCAGACCGACCAGCAAGCATGATCTATGCTGAAGCTTTGGATGAAGGAGATCCTGCAAAAGAAGTAGAATTTAGAGATGAAATATTTCAGTTGGAAGCACCTTTTAATGGTAAATCGAAATCAATTTTAAAAACCATCAATCGTTTTTCAGGCATAACTTGGGGAAGAGATGACTTAGCCATTGCTTATGATTATTGGTGGAACACTAGAAATTTTAAAACCTATGCCTTTAATCCTGCCGATGCCAGTCAGGAAGTAAAAATTCTGTACGACAGAAATTATCAAGACCGATACAGCGATCCAGGAGATTTTGAAACCAAAAGAAACGAATATGGAAGTTATGTGTTAGACATCAAAGAAAATAAAGCCTTTTTGCTGGGTGATGGATATACCGAAAAAGGACAATTTCCCTTTTTAGATGAAATGAACTTGGATAATTTCAAAACCAAAAGGGTTTATCAATCCAAATATACTGATCGGGTAGAACGCTTGAATTCTTTTGATAGCGATAAGAAACAACTTTTAGTAAGAATAGAATCTCCTAGCGACTATCCTAACTATTTCTACAGGAAATTAGGAGTGAAAGAGCCCATGCAGTTAACGGCTTTTGAAAATCCATTTAAAAGCATTCAAAACGTTCATAAAGAGGTAATCAATTACAAAAGAGAAGATGGCCTAGATTTAACAGGAACTTTATACCTTCCCGTAGGTTATGATAAAGAAAACCCTGAAAAAATGCCCATGATATTGTGGGCTTACCCAAGAGAATTCAAAGATAAATCAAGTGCAGGGCAGAATACTCAAAACCCTAATGCATTTACCTATCCTTATTATGGTTCGCCAATTTACTGGGTAAGCAAAGGTTATGTGGTATTAAACAATGCAACTTTCCCAATTGTTGGTGAAGGCGATGAAGAACCAAATGATTCATTTAGAAAGCAATTGGTGGCCAATGCAAAAGCAGCTATTGATGCGGTAGATGAAATGGGTTACATCGATAGAGACAGGGTAGCAGTAGGCGGACATAGTTATGGCGCCTTTATGGTAGCCAATTTATTATCGCATTCAGATTTATTTGCTGCGGGAATTGCAAGAAGTGGTGCTTACAATAGAACATTAACACCATTCGGATTCCAAAGTGAAGAGCGAAATTATTGGGAGGCACCAGAAGTGTATTACACCATGTCGCCTTTCATGCATGCAGAAAAGATGAAAACACCGCTATTATTGATTCATGGAGAAGCAGATAATAATTCAGGAACTTATCCCATGCAAAGTGAGCGCTATTTCAATGCTTTAAAAGGATTAGGGGCAACCGCTAGGTTGGTTATATTACCCAAAGAAAGTCATGGTTATGCTGCAAAAGAAAGCATACTTCATGTTTTATGGGAGCAAGACCAATGGTTAGAAAAGTATGTAAAGAATCGGAAAGCCACGTCTGACAAGTAAAAACCGTGTAAATAAAAAAAGTGCGATGCAATGAAATTAATCGCTAAGTTTGCCAAATAATTATTTAATACAACACAATGAGTAAAGGAACAGTAAAGTTCTTTAATGATGCCAAAGGATTTGGTTTCATTACAGAAGACGAAACAAACAACGAACATTTTGTTCACGTAACCGGAATAATTGATGAAATCAAAGAAGGTGACGCAGTTGAATTCGAATTAAAAGAAGGTAGAAAAGGAATGAACGCCGTTAATGTAAAGGTGATTTAATCTCAGTATATTTTACAAAAAGCCCCTTGAGCAATCAAGGGGCTTTTTTTGTACCTAATCCAACAATACTTTATAAGTTGGATCTTCCAATACATTCACGTCTATAATTTCTTCAGCATTTTTCAAAAGGGCCAAGCAGTCTTTGCTTAAATGCTTCAAGTGTACTTTCTTGCCCACTTTCTCATATCGTTCGGTGAGTTTGTTTAAAGCCTCAATGGCCGACATGTCAACAATTCTACTTTCTTCGAAATCGATGATGACTTCTTTAGGATCATCTAGTACATCAAACTTTTCATTGAAAACGCTTACAGATCCAAAGAACAAGGGCCCGTATATTTCATAATGTTTAATGCCTTCCTCATCAATGTGCTTTCTTGCTCTAATTCGCTTGGCATTGTCCCAGGCGAACACCAGTGCAGCAATGATCACTCCAATCAATACCGCCAATGCTAGATTGTGAAGTACAGCGGTAATTAAAGTAACCACTAGCATGACAAATATATCTGACTTTGGCATGCGCTTCACAGCTTTAAAACTGGCCCATTCGAAGGTTCCTATAGATACCATGATCATCAATCCCGTTAATGCTGCCATTGGCAAACGCTCAATTAAGCTGGATCCAAACATGATGAAAACCAATAACATAACAGCGGCAACGATCCCAGATAACCTGGCTCTAGCTCCTGAAGAAATGTTGATTAAACTTTGTCCGATCATTGCACAACCGCCCATTCCAGAAAAGAAGCCAGATAAAATGTTCGCCAAACCTTGAGCTACCGCTTCCTTGTTTCCACGTCCTCTAGTTTCGGTGATTTCATCTATGATGTTGAGGGTTAATAAACTTTCAATTAAGCCCACGCCAGCAATGATGGCAGAATAAGGAAGTATAATTCTCAATGTTTCTAAACTCAGTGGGAAATCTGGAATGTGGAAAGGAGGGAAGCTGCCTTTAATGGAAGCTAAATCACCCACTGTTTTGGTATCGATATCAAATCCTACTACCAATCCAAAAACAACCAGTATGGCGACTAATGATGCAGGGATGGCTTTACTTAATTTAGGCAATAACCAAATGATGAGCATGGTGCATAGCACCAATCCTAAAAGGATGTATAAGGCACTGCCACTTAACCATTCTCCGTCATCTCCTTTAAATTGAACCAATTGAGACATAAAGATGATAATCGCTAATCCGTTTACAAAACCAAAAATAACTGGATGAGGAACTAATCGCATGAGTTTACCTAATCGAAGGAAACCTGCAGCCAATTGGAATAAACCGCCTAGAATCACAGCAGCAAAAACATATTCAATTCCATGCATCTTCACCAAGGAAACCAAAACAACAGCAACAGCTCCAGTTGCACCAGAGATCATGCCTGGTCTTCCACCTAAGACTGCAGTAACTAAACCCATTACAAATGCGGCGTATAAGCCGGTAAGTGGGGGCAATCCTGCAATGATTGCAAATGCCACTGCCTCTGGAATCAAGGCTAGGGCCACTGTTAAGCCAGATAAAATTTCGTTCTTATAGTTGACTTTCTGTGTTAAGTCGAACAGGTTCAATGCTTTTCTCATGCTTAAAATTTAGCGGGCAAAAGTACGGGATTTGACTGAGCAATTGCAGAAAGCTTAGTGCTTTCAACATTGATTGTGTACTTTCGAAGCGATGGACGCTAAACGAATCGACTACCTCAATATTGGACTGCTTTTTTTGTCTTTGTTTCTGGCCATTCAATTGCCCTTTAAGCTCTTCCTCTTTTCTTATGCGGTTTTAGGTCCATTGCATTATTTGACGGAAATAAATTGGCTAAATGCCAATAATTTTTTCACCAAAAGCAGCAAGACATGGGTTTGGGTATTTGTGTTCTTAGCGGTTATAATCTCTCTTTATCCAATCGCCAAACTCTTAGGAATTATGGATACTGAAACGGTGTTGAGCTCTACTTTGATTGAAACAGCGAGTTATAGTCCAGCCTTAATTCTTTCTGCATTTCTATTTGCTGTGGGACTCATTTTTATTCGAGAAACGAAGCAGATATTAATTCTTTTGCCCATAAGTTGCTTCATAGCAATAATGGCGCATTCCTTTATTCCAAAAGGGATGTATGTCATCGGGTTATTTCTACCTACCTTAATTCATGTATTTCTGTTTACCGGACTATTCATGTTGTATGGTGCAAAAAGATCCAAAAGCAAACCAGGATTTTTGGCCGCCATAATATTGTTTTTAATGCCAATCATCATCATCAAGTTTCCACTGAATCCTCAAGATTATCGAGTAGAGCAAAGCACCATTGATGCTTTTGTCACCAGCAACATGGTTGGAGTAAGTCAGATGGTGGCTCAATTCTTTGGATTAAAAGAAGGGGAGAGCTTTAAGGTCTTTTCTGAAATGGGTTTTCGCATTCAAATTTTCATTGCTTTCGCATATACTTACCATTACTTGAACTGGTTTTCTAAAACTTCTGTAATCGGTTGGAAAAATGCTTTGAGTATTAAAAAGACCTGGTGGATCGGCCTCATTTGGCTTGCCGCTATCTTGATTTATGCTTTTGATTATGAAACAGGTTTCATCGCCTTATTCATGTTGAGCTTTCTTCATGTTTTTCTAGAGTTTCCGCTCAATGCCATTAGCATTAAAGGATTGGTCCAAAAGAATTAGAGAAAAGCATTCAGCTAAATTAAAACTGCTAATTTTGCCGCAATGAATGCCTTAAAAAACCTGATTTTACTTTGCTTTTTATGTGCTAGCTTTAGCGCAATGGCTCAAGAAGCTAAAAGTGAAAATAGACGGTATCGCAATGCAGGTAAACTCTATGTTTATTGGGGATGGAACATAAGCGCTTATAGCAAATCTGACATTTATTTTGAAGGAAACGACTACAATTTTGTTTTAAAGGATGTTATTGCTAAAAACCGACCAACAGATTTATCTTTGGAATACATCCGACCCTCTACCATCACCATTCCTCAATACAATGCCAGAATAGGCTATTTCATTAGTGATCGATACAGCATATCGATTGGAAACGATCACATGAAGTATGTGATGCAAGCCTTTCAAAAAGTTGAAATGGATGGTTACATTGCCAATTCTAGCCAGTTTGATGGTGTTTACAATAATCAAGAGAAAGAGCTAACATTGGACTTCTTGCGCTTTGAGCATACAGATGGATTAAATTATGAAAACATCGATTTTAGAAGACATGAACGATTAAAGCAGATTGGCAAATTCACCATGGATGCTTTTGTAGGCCTTGGAACAGGAATCCTTTTCCCGAAAACCAATGCAACCTTGTTCAATGGAGAAAGCTATGATGAGTTCAATGTGGCCGGTTATGCTTTTAATGCGCTTTTGGGCATTAACATCAGTTTTAATGGTCGTTATTTCTTGCAAACAGAATTGAAATTTGGCCATGCCAACATGCAAAATGTGAGGATTTCGCCAGATAGCGGTGAAAAGGCTAGACAGAAATTTAATTTTCTGCAATACAATTATGTCTTTGGTGTAAACATTCCTTTGAGAGGAAATTAGCAAGGCTCCAAAAATTTTCTCCAAAGCATTTTTGATTTTCTTTTACAAAATGTTAAGAATACTTTACATTTAGGGTCTATAAAAATACCTGTGAAGAATAGCATAAAAGTTGAAAGGGCAAAAAAGGACATCACTCAAGATGATCTTGCTAAATTGGTGGGTGTTTCCCGACAAACCATCAATGCGGTAGAGAAGGGGAGATACAACCCCTCTACGACATTAGCATTAAAGCTTTCGCGGGTTTTTGAAGCGCCTGTCAATGCATTTTTCCAATTGGAAGAAGATGAATGAAGTAGAACTTTACATTGATCGACAAGAGGGAAATCAAAGAGAAGTTATGCTTTTCCTACACGACTTACTCCTTAGACAGTTTCAACTGCATCCAAAATTATCCTTTAAGATTCCTTTCTACTATGGTAAGAAATGGATTTTGTATTTAAATCCGCTGAAGAATGGAGGCATTGAATGTTGCTTTACCCAAGGGCATTTAATGCAAGATGATTCAGGCTTGTTATTGGCAAAAGGAAGGAAATTAATTAAAGGAATAGAAATCTCAGACTTGGAAAGCTTGCCTTACGAGGCCATTGTCAGTTCTTTAGAACAAGCCATCAAAATTGACAAGCGTTATAAAAAATAGAATTGACTTAATTTTTATTTTATTTGTAGCATGATAGAATGTAAAAACTGTGCAAGATCTTTTGATGGGGAATATTGTCCTACTTGCGGACAAAAATACATCAACAAGAGATTCACCTTAAAAGAGTCAATTTACTGGGCATTTCACAGCATCTTTAATTTCGATAAAGGATTTTTATACACTTCTAAAGCCATTACCATGCGACCAGGAGTGGTGGTGAAAGAGTTTCTTGATGGAATTACCATTCGTTATGCGCATCCTTTTCGCTTTGTTTTCATTTGGGCTACTATATCAGCCATTATTGGTGTGGCATCTGGCGCATTTGAAGAAACAGGTGTGAACATGAACCAAGCCATGGGAATGGATCAGGAGCAACTAGAATCGACAAGAATGACCATGGAATTCATGAAACAATACATGAGTTTTGTCATCATGGTCATGATTCCGATATTCTCTTTAAGTTCTTATTGGTTGTTTAAATCCAAGGGTTTGAATTATGCAGAGCATCTCATCATGATGTCGTTTGCGCAAAGTGGCTCTATCATCATTGGTTTGCCCTTAACCATAGCCTACATGTTTTTTCCTGAAACAGGTTTATTATCAACTGCTAGTATAGTACTTGGTGCACTGGTGATTTGCAGGGTGTTTGTTCAAACCTTGGATGTAGGCTGGTTTGAGGCCATCGCTAAATACATTTTGATGTTCATTCTAACGGTGATTATGTTCAGCGTCCTTTTTCTCATCTTATTGATACCAACAGTGCTCATCATGAAGGCTATGGGAATGGATAATCCCTTTAAACCCGCTTAGTGAATGGCCGGAAACTGACTAGGATTCACATCTCGCATCAAGTCGTAAGCGGCCTCCACTATATCTTCTAAGCTAGGTTTAGAAAAATAGTCGCCATCTGTTCCATAAGCCGGACGATGATCTTTTGCTGCTAAGGTTTTAGGTTCAACATCTAAATGATAATAAGCACCTTGATCTTCCAACACCTTTTGCATCATATAAGCGCTTGCTCCGCCTCTTACGTCTTCATCTAAGAAAAGGACCTTATTGGTTTTCTTTATGGAGTCGGCAATCATTCCATTCAAATCAAAAGGCATCAAAGTTCTAACATCTATCAGTTCAGCAGATATCCCCATTTGCTCCAATTCTTTTAAGGCCATCTCTGCTAGATTGCAAGTTGAACCATAAGAAACAATTGTTAAGTCATTTCCTTCTTTTACTATGTTAGGGATTCCTAATGGTAGCGTAAATTCACCAAGATTATCTGGCATCAACTCCTTACTTCTGTAGGCATTAAGTGGTTCTATGACCAATGCTGGATCATCACCTTGAAGCAGGGTATTGTAAAAACCTGCCGCATCCGTTAAGTTCCTAGGCACACAAACATGAATTCCTTTTAAAGCATTTACTATAAGTCCCATAGGTGATCCAGAATGCCAAATGCCTTCTAAACGATGTCCTCTAGTTCTCACAATCAATGGAGCTTTTTGTCCACCAGCAGAACGGTATTGAACAGTTGCTAAATCATCACTCATGATTTGCAATGCATAGAGCAAATAATCCAAGTACTGGATTTCTGCAATTGGTCTTAAACCACGCATGGCCATTCCAATTCCTTGTCCGGCAATGGTGGCTTCTCTAATCCCTGTATCAGAAACTCTTAGTTCACCATATTTCTCTTGTAAGCCTTCTAATCCTTGATTAACATCACCAATTTTTCCAGCGTCTTCTCCAAAAATCAATACTTCAGGATATTTTGCAAAAAGTGCGTCAAAGTTATCTCTTAGGACAACCCTTCCATCTACCTTTTTAGCATCATCTGCATAAACAGCAGGTGTAGCTGCTAATTTTAAAGGAGATGAATCAGATTCACTGTGCAAATGACTGCTAAAACGTCTTTCGTTGCTCTGTTTCATTTCGCTTAACCAAGCTGATAATGCAGTTTTTGCCTCACTCTCTTGGCCTTTGCAAATCCATAAGGCTTTTCGAGCTGTAGAAATTACCTCCTTACGAATGGGTTCTGGATTGTTTTCTAAGGAAGAGATAAGCCCACTTAAGCCATCTTCATTGATTCCTTTTAACAATTCAAGCAATTGATCCTTTTCAACTTTTATTTCTTCTAAGAAATTATCCCAAGCAGCCTTCTTCGAATTTCGAACTTCTTTCTGAGCTGCCTTTTTTATTTCATCTAAGTCCTCCTGCTTGGCCAATCCATTTTTGATGATCCAATCTCCAAACTGTTTGATGCAATCAAAATCTTCTTCCCATTGCAAGCGTTCTTTTGATTTGTACCTTTCATGTGAACCAGAAGTAGAATGTCCTTGTGGTTGGGTAACTTCTTCTACATGAACCAAAACTGGAACATGCTCTGTTCTAGCTAAATGGACTGCCTTTTCATAGGTGTTTACCAAGTCTTGATAATCCCAGCCTTTGGTCTTAAAGATTTCATATCCTGGTCCATTGCCTTCTCTTTGAAAACCTTTTAAAACCGTCGAAATGCTTTCTTTGGTAGTTTGGTACTTTTTTGGAACAGAAATTCCATGTCCATCATCCCAAACCGACATCACAATTGGAACTTGCAACACACCTGCTGCATTTATGGTTTCCCAAAATAATCCTTCAGAAGTACTGGCATCTCCAATGGTACCAAAAGCAACTTCATTTCCTTTTCTACTAAATGCATTATCTTCTGAGATGCCTTCGTGGTTTCGATAGACTTTAGATGCCTGCGCTAAACCCAATAACCTTGGCATTTGTCCAGCAGTTGGAGAGATATCAGCCGAGGAGTTTTTCATGTCTTTCAGCTGTTTCCAATTTCCATTTTCATCTAAACTTCTTGTAGCATAATGGCCATTCATCGACCGGCCTCCAGAAGCTGGTTCGTTCTCAACATTAGGGTGGGCGTAAAGCTGGGCAAAAAATCCTTCAACGTTTAATTGTCCAATCGCCATCATTAAAGTTTGATCTCTATAATAACCAGATCTGAAATCTCCTTCTTGAAAATACTTGGAAAGCGCAATTTGAGGCAATTCTTTTCCATCTCCAAAAATTCCAAATTTGGCCTTTCCAGTAAGGACTTCTTTTCTTCCAAGAAGAGAAGTTTCTCTACTGATATTAACTAATCTGTAATCTTCTAAGATGATGGTTTTAAACTCATCTTTATTTAATGAAGTTTCTGAATTCATTTCTTTGACCTCTGCTTTGCTCATAGATTCCAATTTAATGTGTTGCGAAATTAGCCATTCGGCATGAAAAGCCTTCCTCTAGATTTGGATTTAATTTTAAGCTTTAATTACATTTGCCGAATGATATTACCAATTGTGGCATACGGTGACCCAGTATTGAAAAAGGAAGCCCAAGAGATAGATGGAGATTATCCATTTTTAGGAGAATTGATTGAAAACATGTATGAAACCATGTACAAGGCAGAAGGCGTGGGCTTGGCTGCACCACAAATTGGAAAAACAATTCGAATCTTTATCGTAGATGCTTCACCTTTTGAAGAAGATGAACCTTCCTTGAAGGACTTTAAGAAAACCTTCATCAATCCTATAATAATTGAAGAAGAAGGGACAGATTGGAGCTTTAATGAAGGCTGTTTAAGCATTCCTGGAGTTAGAGAAGACGTAAGCAGAAAGCCAAAGATTGTCATAGAATATTACAATGAAAAATTTGAATTGATTGAAGAAACTTTTGATGGAATTGCGGCTAGAATAATTCAGCATGAATATGATCACATCGAAGGAATTCTATTTACCGACAAAATCAATCCATTAAAAAGAAGACTTTTAAAAAGTAAACTCAATAATATAAGCAAGGGCAACGTTAAGGTGCCTTATCGAATGAAATTTCCAAAATAAAAACCATGAAAATTAGAACTCTATTTATCCTTGGGCTTAGCCTAGTATTTGCATCTTGTCAGAATAATAATGGCGAAAACCAAGACACCAATGAGGAAGCCTATTTAAGCATCAAGAAAATGAACATTGATGAGTTAAGTGCAGAAATTAAGAAAAGAGAAAAAGCTTTAAACGAAGACACAATAACTTCTGATGGCTCTTTGGCTGCTGAATTGAAAGAAGTATATGTTGTCTATGCAAATAGATTCTCCAACCATGAAAACGCTGCCGATTATCTATTTAAGGCAGGGGAGTTGTCTATGGGTTTAAACCACACCAGTGATGCTTTAAAATATTTTGAAAAGGTTTATAAAGAATTTCCAGATTACGACAAAAGACCATACGCTTTGTTTTTAAGAGCATTTGTTTTGGAGAATCAGGTGCAAGAATACTCTCAAGCTGCAGTTTTATATGAGATGTTTATTGAAAAATTTCCAAATCATGCAATGGCGGATGATGCTGAGTATTCTTTAAAGAACCTAGGAAAATCTCCAGAAGAGCTTATCCGTGAATTTGAAATTCAGGATAGCATTAGAGCAGCACAAGAAGCGGCTTAAATCTAATTTTACGATTGGGAAAGTTCTTTTAGAATAAGTCCCAATTGTTCAGTTGAAACATTGGACTTCAATTCACCACCCTGAGCGGTTGAAATGCTTCCCGTTTCTTCAGAAACGATAATTGCCAAAGCAGTAGAGTTTTCACTTATTCCAACTGCAGCGCGGTGTCTTAAACCAAATTGTGCTGGAATTTCTTCATTCTCAGTAAGAGGAAGTATACAGCGTGCTGCATGTATCTTATTTTCGAAAATAATAACCGCACCATCATGAAGCGGGCTATTCTTAAAGAATATACTTTCCAATAAATGAGCATTTAACGCCGCATCAATTGTTTCGCCACTAGAGGCTTGATAACGCAATTCTGAATCCATAGAAACGATGATTAGTGCACCGGTTCTACTTTTCGACATGCTGAAACATGCTTTAATAATGGCATTCACATTCAGCTCTTGAACATCTCCTTCTTTACCACTCCAATTGATTAGCTTTTTCAGGAATGTAGGTCCTGCAAAAGAGCCTTGCGTTCCTACCAAGATTAAAAAACGTCTGATTTCTTGCTGAAATACAATAATTAGGGCCAATACACCAACGCCAATGAACTGTCCGAGTATTTCGGATAAAAGATCCATCTGAAGGGCAGATACCAATTTCCAGATCAGGTAAATGGAAAGAATTCCAATAAAGATTCGAATGGCAACAGTTCCTTTTACCAGTTTATACAGCTGGTAGAGTAGGATGGCGACCAATAAGATGTCAATTGCATCTAGCCAACGTATGCTTATGAAAAGTAGAAATGAAGAGGCATCCATCATGATAACAATATTACTGCTTTTGCAAATAGTCGACAAGCTTCTTAACTTCTACCGCTTCTTTAACATCATGAACCCTTACTATCTTTGCGCCATTTTGCAGGGCAATCGCGTGCAAGGCGGTACTTCCATTTAAGGCGTTTTCAACTTCGGCATCAATGGTTTCTTGTACCATCTTTTTCCTGCTAATTCCAACTAAAAGAGGTTGACCTAAGTTTTTGAACTGATTCAACTCCTTTAATAACAAGAAATTATCAGCTCTGGTTTTTGCAAATCCAAACCCAGGATCCAATATCAATTGACGAATTCCCAATTCTTGGAACTCAGCAATTTTTTCTTCAAAAAAGGAATAGACGGTCTGAACAACATCGTTGTACTGACAATTGCTTTGCATGGTTTTGGGTTCTCCTCTCATGTGCATGATTACATAAGGCACGTCCCATTTCTGAATAACTTTTGGAAGCCTTGGATCAAAGTTGCCACCAGAGATGTCATTGATCATCGCTGCACCTTCATTTAAGGCCATTTCTGCTATTTCCGAACGATAGGTGTCGATGGATGTTTTAGCTTCGGGGAATCGCTTAATCAAATCGACTAAGGGACCTTTCAATCGTTTAAGTTCTTCTTCAAGGGATATGAGTTCGGCGCCAGGCCGACTAGAAAATGCACCAAGGTCGAGAATATTAGCGCCTTCTTCCAGCATTTTTTCTGCCTGTTTTAAAACCATGACACTTGTTTGAGCACGGCTAGTCTTAAAAAATGAATCAGGATTGATGTTGATGATGCCCATTACCTGAATTGTTGAAAAATCAATAATATTCCTTGTCATATCGCCTCAATGTATCCTTGGAAAAGCATTATTTTCGTTCTAAATTATTATCCTCAAAAGTAGCAGAATTTATGGGCAATACCTCGAAACAGTATGATGAAGCTATAGGCAATTGCAAAGACATCTTTGTTAAGAAAATGCACGACTATGGAAGTGCCTGGAGAGTCCTTAGAACTAGCTCGCTAACGGATCAATTGTACATTAAGGCCAAAAGAATTAGAAGTCTAGAGGAAAAGGGCTATTCTAAAGTGGAAGAAGGGATATGGCCTGAGTTCATAGGAATCATTAATTATTCGGTGATGGCTTTGGTTCAACTAGAAATGGGTTACAGTGAAGATCTAAATCTTGAAGCAGATATCGCTTTAGAAAAATATACTAAGCTGGTGAATAAGGCCAAATCGTTGATGGAAAATAAAAACCACGACTATGATGAAGCTTGGAGAGAAATGAGGGTTTCTTCGCTAACGGATATGATCCTTCAAAAGTTATTGCGAATCAAACAAATAGAAAACAATAAAGGGGAAACACTTATTTCAGAAGGAATTGATGCCAATTACCTTGATATGATCAATTATGCCGTTTTTGCACTCATTAAGCTGAACGAAGAAGGGAAAGGTCAATAAGTGTTAATGTTTCTCACATTCAATATGATGTTAATACATTTGAAAAAATCAACAACATGAAATTTCTGGTAAGTTTATCCCGAATATTTGTAGGAAACCTATTCATCTTTAGCGGACTTGTTAAAGCCAATGACCCATTGGGCTTCTCTTATAAACTCGAAGAGTATTTTATAGAATTTGGAATGGATTGGGCTTGGCTACACGATATTCTGGTGCCCTTAGCAGCAGGAATCTGTATTCTAGAGGTAATTCTTGGAGTAGCGGTTCTTGTTGGATATCAAATGAAAAGAGTAACCTGGTTGCTATTGTTAATGATCGTGTTCTTTACCATTTTAACTTTTGCTTCGGCGGTTTTTGAAATTGTTCGTTCATGTGGTTGTTTCGGAGATGCAATTCCATTAACCCCTTGGGATTCCTTCATAAAGGACCTCATTCTTTTAGTGTTTATTCTTGTATTGTTTGTCAAACGAAAAATTATTGCACCCTTTGAACACTTAAAAAGTGATTTGATCTTTACGCTTATTTCCTTGCTGATCATGGCATGGCTTTCTTTTGCTTTAGATTGGTTTGCACCGCTTTGGTTTACTGCTTTTGTCTTGGGTTTACCCATTTTATATCGATTGTTGATCAAGAAGCCAAGTGCAATGGTAGCCACCGCATTAGGCACGGTGTGTTCTATTCTTTTTGCAATTGTAGCCGTTCAGCACCTGCCTTTTAAGGATTTTAGACCCTATGCCATTGAAAAGAATCTACCAGAACAAATGGAGTTGCCTCCTAATGCTAAACCTCCAGTTTACGACAATGTACTGACCTATATAAACATTAAGACAGGGGAGGAGAAGGAGTTCAATATGGCTGAATACAATGCTTCAAAGATTTGGGAAAACAAAGATTGGGAATGGGCCAATACTGAGAGTAAATTGATAGAAGTTGGCGATGAAGCAAAAATTACCGACTTATCCATTCTAACGCATACTTCAGAAGACATTACCGATGCCCTTTTGGCTAAAGATAGACTATTGCTTATTGTGGCTTACGACCTGGCCATTTGCAATGAAGATCATTTAGATCAAATTAATGAATTGGCCAAGCAAGCAGAGAAAGAAGGCATTCGAGTAAGTGGCATCTCTGCGGCGGGCACCAACCAGAAGAATAACTTCATCAAAAAACACAATTTAGACTTCGATTTCTTGGTAGCAGACGGAATTGTTCTAAAAACAATAGTCAGGTCAAATCCAGGAATTATTTACCTAGAAAAAGGCACTGTTAAAGGGAAGTGGCATGAAAATGACACGCCTGATATTGAGTGGTTTAAGTAAATCTAATTAAAGCATTAATTTATGTTTTCTTTTGTGCTGCGTCGATTGTTTTACGGAGGCTTGGTCTTATTCGGTGTTATCACTATTGTCTTTTTTATCTTCAATATTCTACCTGGAGATCCTGCTAGAATGATGTTAGGGCAAAGGGCTGATCAATCAGCAATTGATGAGATCAATTCTGAATTGGGATTAGATAAATCGCTTATGGTACAATATGCCTATTATTTAAATGATTTATCCCCAGTAAGTTGGTATAAAAAGAATAACAAAAATGCTGAAACTATAGACTACGGGTACTTGTCGGGGAAAGAAATCAATTTTGGAAGTAATTGGCTATTGATTTTAAAGGCACCCTATTTAAGAAGATCGTATCAAAGCAATAAAACGGTTTCAGCCATTCTTTTTGAAAGTTTGCCTGAAACAACCGTTTTGGCCTTTTCATCTATACTTTTTGCAACATTTGTTGGCCTATTTTTAGGGATAATCGCAGCCTTATTCAAAGACGGAATTGTAGATCGTTTACTTTTACTTCTTGCCACGTCTGGCATGGCTTTGCCTTCTTTTTTTGTAGGAATAATTATGGCTTGGGTTTTTGGGTATTTATTGTCTGATTATACCGGTTTAAGCATGACAGGAAGTTTATATGAAGTAGATGATTTAGGCAGAGGAGAATACATTAAATGGAGCAATTTAATATTGCCAAGTTTAACATTAGGCGTTAGGCCATTGTCTGTAATCGTTCAATTGACTAGAAACAGTCTATTGGAGGTATTGAGTATGGATTACATACGAACTGCTACTGCCAAAGGATTAAGTAGACCAGTAGTGCTATTGAAACATGGGCTGAGGAATGCTTTAAATCCTGTAATTACGGCAATATCAGGAATGTTCGCAAGCCTTATGGCTGGGGCTGTTTTTGTGGAAATAATTTTCTCTTGGAAAGGGATCGGTTGGGAGATAGTAAACGCTTTAGGAAAATTTGATCTTCCAATTGTAATGGGCGCCGTTTTAATAATTGCGGTTATTTTTGTGCTAATAAATTTAATTGTAGATATACTCTACGGCATCTTAGATCCTAGAGTTAGGGCATAGCGTATGAAAAGAAAAAGAATAGTTGCTGGAAATTGGAAAATGAATACCAATGTTCAAGAGGGCAATCAATTAGCGAAGGAAATCATTGCAGAAAAGTGGAATGAAGAGGTAGAATTAATTCTTATCCCTCCTTTTACCCATTTAAGCAAATTAAGTGAAATCCTTAAGAGTACATCAATTAAACTGGGTGCGCAAAATCTTAGTCAGCATGATTCAGGAGCCTACACTGGAGAGGTTTCAGGGGCAATGCTCCAAAGCATTGGATTAAATTATGTATTGGTTGGCCATTCAGAAAGAAGAGAATATTTTAAAGAAGGTAATGCTGAATTATCAGAGAAATTAAATCAAGCCTTGAAGAATGACTTGATTCCTGTTTTCTGTTTTGGAGAAGAACTTAATGATAGGAAATCCAACAAACAGGAAGAAGTAGTAAGTCATCAATTGCAGGCACTTTGGTCTTTAGGTATAGCGGATTTGGAAAAAGTAGTTTTGGCCTACGAACCTGTATGGGCAATTGGAACTGGTGAGACAGCAAGTGCAGCTCAAGCTCAAGAAATGCATGCATTTATTCGAAAAGAAGTTGCTGATCATGCCAATTCTGAAATTGCAGAAAATATTTCAATCTTGTATGGTGGTAGCGTTAAACCAAATAATGCTGAAGAATTGTTTGCTCAGAATGATATCGATGGAGGCCTAATTGGAGGTGCTGCTTTAAATTCGGCTGATTTTATCTCTATCGCTAACTCTTTCTAAATGAATTACCTTCAATGTAGTTTCAAATTAAGTCCTTTTGAACCTTTTCAGGAGATCTTGATTGCCGAACTGGCTGAATTGGGCTTTGAGAGCTTTGAAGAAGACTCTCCCGTTTTAAAGGCGTATATAGTTAAAGATCAATTTAATTCAGTATCCATACATGATATTTTAGATCGATTGAAGCCGATGGCAGAGATTGAGTTTAGCACTGAGGAAATTGAAAAACAAAATTGGAACAAAGTCTGGGAAGATAATTTTAAGCCGATACTGCTTGGTGATTTCTGTGCGGTAAGGGCAGGTTTTCATCCTATTCCTAAAAAGGTGAAATACGACATCTTAATTGAACCAAAAATGTCATTTGGCACAGGACATCATGCCACAACACAATTGATGTTGAAGCAGATGTCTGAGCTAGAATTTCAAGGAAGTTCAGTAATTGATATGGGAAGCGGCACTGGGGTTCTAGCAATATTGGCTGAACTAATGGGCGCAGAGCAAATATTGGCCATAGATATTGAAGAATGGGCTTTCGAAAACATTCAAGAAAATACAGTAAGGAATAATTGTTCTAAAATAAAAGCGGTGTTAGGAGATGTGAATCAATTGAAGGATTTTGAGCAAATGAGTGATGTGTTTTTGGCCAATATCAATAAAAACATTCTATTGAGAGATGGACCAGAATACTTAAGGTGCATGAATGATAATGCCCATTTATTGATAAGCGGGTTTTATGAACATGATGTTGAAGACTTGAAAGAGTTTTTCCAAAGCCACGGGCTTAAAGTGGTTCAGTCAAGCAGTCAGGACGACTGGGCATGCATCATGTTGAAAAAATAGTAGCTTTCCTTGGCCTGTGTTTTGCTAAGCCCCGCTTTTTAACTTAAATTACGGTCTAAATTTCCTTTATGGCGATTCTATTCAAAGCAATCAAAAAAGCACTACTATTATTCCTCCTAATTGGACTTGGTCAAACACTTAAAGCCCAAAGTCCAACTAGCTTTCCTAAAGATTCCATCGAGTTTTTTAATACCATGGAAGCATTCCTTGTCAATTCAAGAAAGGAAGGAAAAGATTTCATGAAACAGTTTCAAGTTGTATGGTATGGTGGCTATTTTTCTGAGAGTCAGCGTGAAGGGGTATATGCGGTTACCAACAAAATGTTGAAGAAAAAGCTTCGTGCCTTTCCAGACTTTAGAAACTACTTATTTACAGTAGGTAGTTTTGTTGTTGATGAAAACCAAACAGAAGAAAGCTTCGAAGCATGGCAAGGAATTATTTTCAAACTCCTTGAAGAACGAAAAAAGAAGAAATTCACAGACTTTCTAGAGTTCTGTAACGGGCTATTTAGACAAAATGCCATTTACACCTCAGCATCTACGGTTTGGGCTGCCAACAATAACAATTATGTATTCGGTTTTGATAGTCTTCCTCGGATCAGTTTTGAGTCACTTGACTTAATATGCTATGCCAAGAGAGATAGCATGAAAATATACAATACCAAAGGGGTTTATTATCCAACCGAAGGACTGTGGATTGGCAAAAATGGTAGAGTTACCTGGAAAAGAGCAGGCTTGCTTAGTGATGAAGTCTATGCGGAAATTTCGAATTATAAGATAGAAACCAGAACCTATAGTTATGAGGCCGACTCAGTAGTTTTTTACAATAGTTTTTACCTGAATCAGCCTCTTTTAGGAAAGCTAACCAATAAAATATTGGCCAACATGACCATCGAACGGGCCAGTTATCCTCAATTTGATTCCTATGATAAGCGCGTTAGAATTGAAAACATTTCACCAGGTGTAAACTTTGATGGTGGTTTTTCAATGGTAGGCTCTAAATTGCTAGGGAAGGGGGATTCTGAAAAAGATGCCATTTTCGAATTTCTGAGAAATGATACCGTTTTCTTACGGGCCAGTTCAGAATCTTTCTCCATTAGAACCGATAAAATCATTTCAACTCTAGCTTCTGTAGCCATCTATTTGGACGAAGACTCCATAACTCATCCTGGTCTTAACTTTAAATACCTTGTAGATCAGAAACTCGTTACTCTTTACAAAGAAAATAAAGGGGTTTCCATCACCCCTTACTCCAACTCTTTTCACAATCTCGAAATGAATTTTGAAGTATTGAATTGGAAAACAGATGAACCAATGATACAAATGACCAACTTGGTTGGTGGAACTAAAACAGATGCCCTTTTTACATCAAAAGATTATTTCAAGGAAGAAATGTTCGACAAGATTAGAGGAATGTCAGACATCAATCCACTATTCAGTGTTTATGAGCTGGCAAGAGACCGAGATACCGATATTCTAGATGTAAGAGATGTTGGTTATAAGTTAGGCCTAGATTATATCGCGGGGCAAAACATGATAGTATATTTAAGTACACTTGGCTTTTTGAGTTTTGATTTCGATAAGGAAGAGGTTTATGTGAAACAGAAATTGCATGATTTTGTGCTCGCAAAAACCAAAAAATCAGACTATGATGTGATCAGTATCTATTCCGACATTGAAAGTAAAAACAACGCAAAAATCAACCTACTTAACTATGACCTGAATGTTAATGGGATTCGAGGAATTGTGGTGTCTGACTCCCAGCAGGTAGTCATCTTGCCTCAAGGAGGAAACATCAACATGAAGAAGAACCGGTATTTCGAGTTTGCTGGTCAGATTAAGGCCGGACGATTTGATTTTTATGGTAAAGAATTTTCTTTTGATTATGAGCAGTTTAAAATCAACCTTACCAATGTAGATTCTTTGCAGATTAAAGCCTTATCGGGAGAGAAAGACAAAGCAGGTAACCCCATTTTAAAGCCGGTGAAAACAGTTATTCAAGATGTAAACGGTGATTTACTCATAGATGAACCCTTCAATAAATCTGGATTAAAAGATTTTCCGGAATATCCCATCCTAAATTCTAAAAACAACAGTTACGTGTTTTACGATAAAAAGGAAATTCTAGATGGAGTTTATAAAAAGGGAAATTTTTACTTCGAACTTGACCCATTTACAATTGATAGCTTAGATAACTTTACCAATGAGCAGCTGAAATTTGATGGCACCTTTACATCTGCCAACATCTTTCCAGAATTTAAAGAGCAATTAACATTGCAACCAGACTTTTCCCTAGGTTTTGTAAGAAACACCCCACCTGAAGGTTATCCAATGTACAAAGGCAAAGGGCAGTTTTTTGATAAGATTAAATTGAGCCATGATGGTTTAAGGGGTGATGGAAAGTTAAAATACATTACATCAACAACCTATTCACAAGACTTTATTTTCTATCCTGACTCCATGTACACTCTTGCAGATAAGTATGTAGTAGAAAAACAAAAGGGTAAAATAGAATTCCCTCCGATTAAAGCGGAGAAAACAAAAATGCGTTGGTATCCTTCAGATGATATCATGTATGCAACTACCACCGAATCTGGGATGGTGTTTTACGATAATCAATCCAATTTTGAAGGCACTACTGCCTTAACACCAGAGTCGGTTACTGGAGATGGTACCTACCACTTTGGAAGGGCAGATTTAATGTCGGATCAATTTGTTTTTAAATACATCACCATAGATGCTGATACTGCAGATTTTCAATTGAAAGATGAAGTGGCAGGAGCATTTGCATTGAAAACCAAAAATCAAAATGCACATGTAGATTATAGAGGAAGATTTGCTGAGTTCAAGTCGAATGGTGAAGCAGAACCGATTGAATTTCCAATTAACCAATATTTGTGTTATATGGAGGAATTCAAGTGGTACATGGACAATGGGATGATTGATTTAAAGGGTTCTTCTAAGAAAAGTGTAGCCGCAGATGTTAAATTAGAAGGTTCAAAGTTTGTTTCCACACATCCAGATCAAGACAGCTTGTTTTTCTATGCCCCACTAGCGCGTTATGATTCTAGGCGTCATGTAATTAAAGCCAAGGATGTTTTGTATATCAATGCGGCAGATTCTAGGGTTTATCCAGACAGTGGAGCAGATGTAACCATCAAGAAAAAGGCAAACATGGAGCCTTTGGTTAATTCCGAAATCATTACCAACAGTGTAACAGAATACCACAAGGTGTATGAAGCGAACACCAAAATCTTTGGTCGTAAATCTTATACCTCCTCTGGTTTTATTGATTATAAAGATGAGTTGAATCAAGTACAACCCATTTACCTAAGCAATATTAGTGTCGACACTACTGGTCAGACAGTTGGTACTGGCGAAATAGCTGATTCTATAAGTTTCAGCTTAAGTCCTCGTTTCGGATTTGAAGGTGGGGTGAAGCTATATGGAAGTAAACAATTTCTTGTTTTTGATGGGGCAAGCAGATTGGTTCATGAGTGCAATCTGCTTAGCACTCCTTGGTTTAAGTTTGAAGCTGAAATCAATCCAAACGATATTTTTATCCCAATTGATACCACTATGAGAGACACTGCAGATGCAGTACTGCTTACTGGTATTAATTTAAATATTGATTCCATCTTCCTTTATTCTGCCTTTTTAAATCAAAGGAGCAATTATTCTGATATTGCTTTATTACCAGCTGAAGGGTTTATCCATTTTGATAAAACAAGCAAGGACTATGTTATATCTAGTAAGGAAAAAATTGCAGAGCCCAGTTTGCCAGGAAATTATTTAAAATTGAATACCGAAGATTGTAAAATATATGGAGATGGATTAGTTGACATTGGAGCTAGAACGGGCAACCTTAAATTCAATGCTGCTGGAAATATTGTACACAATCAAATTGATAATTCAGCTGTTTTGGATTTAATGATGACCATTGACTTTTTCTTTGATGACAATGCCATGAAAAAAATGGCTGATGACTTAAACGAGAACATCAACCTGCAGGCAACCGATTTTAGCAGAGCTACTTATGAAAAAGGGTTAAAAGAGATTATAGGGGTTGAGGATGCAGATGAGTTGATTGCGCAATTGAATTTGAATGGCAAAGTAAAGCGGATGCCAGATGAGCTGAATAAAAGAATGGTATTTAATGATGTTAAAATGAAATGGTTTGAGGACATCAATTCCTATAAGTCATTTGGTAAACTTGGCCTTTCAAACATCAATAAGGAAGAAGTCAATAAATACATGGATGGTAAGATCATGATTACCAAAAAAAGATCTGGAGATTTAATCGACATCTTGTTAGAAGTAGACCCAAAGAATTGGTATTATTTCAGTTATAGAAGGGGCTTAATGAAAGTAATTTCTTCCAACGAAGAATTCAATACTCAGGTTAAAGAACTAAAAAAAGACAAAAGAAAATATCCTGCCGTAAAAGGGGAGAAGCCCTTTTCATTTATGTTTGGCTCTGAACGAGAAAAGAGAGATTTTGAAAGAGATTTCGAAAGTGAACTATAGGCTCAATTGCTTTGAAGTGCCATTCATAGATATACACACCTAGCTGTTAATGAAAATAATACATCAACTAATCTTATCTTGCAGAAGTATTAATATTTGTAAGGTGGACTTATTTGCAAAGAGGAAAATGTTAAGGAGAAATAAAAATATAGTATTCATAGCCTTGCTTCTGCTTTTTTCTCAAGTAGGTTTTAGCCAGGGTTCTGAAGAAGAGTTAAAGGAACAGGCAGCTGAAATGTTTGAAGATGGCAAGCTAGTAGAAGCTGCGCCACTTTATGGCCAACTATTAAGTTTATATCCTAAAGACCCCAATTATAATTATAGATACGGGGCTTGTTTACTTGCATCTGATTCTGATAAAAACAAACCTTTAAAATATTTGCAGTTTGCCATTCAATCAGGAAAAGCAGAGCCACTAGCTCATTATTACCTCGGGAAAGCCTACCACCTTAATTACAATTTTGCAAAAGCGGTAAAGCAATATAGCAGGTTTAAAACAAAGGGCTCTGCGGATCAAAGAAGTAAATATCAGGTAGAGCGTCAAATTGAAATGTGTAAGAATGGAAATAAGCTTTTAAGTAAGCTTAACGAGGTTCAAGTACTCTCGAGGCAAGAAATTTCAAAAAAGGACTTTTTTAGAATCTATGAATTGGATGGAATCAATGGGAAAATAATTGCTAAACCTGCAGATTTTAAAAGCAAGTATGATTTAAAAATTGATGAAAAGTCAGTCATCTATTTGCCCAACAATGCCAAAGAGGTTTATTACTCTTCTTATGGTAAGAAGGGGGAGCAAGGGAAAGACATTTTTAAATCGATCAAGTTGGGTAATGGCTCTTGGAGCGAACCTGCTAATGTTGGCCCAGCCATAAATACCAAATACGATGAGGATTATCCTTTCATTCACCCAGACGGTAGAACATTGTATTTTGCATCCAAAGGACATACAAGTATGGGTGGCTACGATTTGTTTGTTTCTACATTTGACAATAGCATTAACGATTGGTCTACACCAATCAATTTAGATTTTGCATTTAGTTCGGCCGATGACGACATTTTATTTGTTACAGATGAGGACAAAGCCATGGCTTACTTTGCATCTAGTAGGTCAAACCCAAATGGAAAAATAAATGTATATAAAGTCCAAGTTAAGAAGGAGCCTGTTCAACTTTCTGTTATTGCTGGAAAATTCATTGCAGAAAGCAATACAAGTTTAAAAAAGGCCAAGATTACTGTAATTGATCAGAAAACCAATAATACCATAGGGGTTTATGAGACGGATGCGAATGGGAATTATAAAATTGAAATCAACCAGAATGGAGGAGAGTATCAATTCAATATAGAAACCACAGAAAATGACCCCATTCATACTGGTGTGGTTAATATACCAGAGCAAGAAGAGTTTGCATTACTCGGACAAGAACTGAGACTGGTTGGTGAAGGTGGCGACCAACAATTGGTGATTAAAAACATATTTGATGGTTCAACCAATGCTTCAAATACTGCCGGACCACTTGTTTCATCTGATATACTAAGAAAAAAGGCACAATTAGATGTTAATGTTTCTGCAGAAGAGTTGGCCGCTTTATTAAATCCAGGCCAGAACACTAATGATTTGGCCAACAATACCGAGAACAATTCCAACTCGAATCAAACTGGCCCGGTTAATTCAAGCAACACTAAACCTGGAACTCTAGACCAAAATTCTAATGCTTCAAGCAATCCTTCCAGTACAACAGAAAATGCAGGGAACAATGCAGAACAGGTTAGCATTCGATTGAATCAAACAGAAAAGGATGTTTTAGCAAAAAATACCGCAGATAAAAATGCAGTCAATTATGCTTATTCTGATGCCATTCGATTAAAAGCTGAAGCTGATGATTTGTTTACAAAGGCTGATCAAACTGCTCAAGAAGATGTAAAACAAGGAACATTAGATGAAGCAAAAAGAACTGCATTGCTTGCAGCATATGCAACACAATTTGCCAAAGAAGTAGAAAAAGAAGAAAAACGAAGCGCAGATCAAGTTGAGAAAATTACTTCTGCTAAGACCCAATTGGAAAATGGAAATGCTGCTGCAGCTGAAATTCAGCTTGAAAAAGTTCAATCTGAAAAAGCTAAAAATAGAACTACAGAAGAAGTCATAGAGGATTTAAAAAGTAAGATCCAAAAAGACCTTTTAAGCAATGCAGAATTAGCAGCGGAATTGGACAAAAAGAAAAAATCTTTTCAGTCGGAAAAGGAGCAACTTGTTAGTCAGATTACAGTGCTAAAAGATGAAATGCAAAAAGGCTCCGCAAGTAAAAAAGCAGAATTGCAAAAACAAATTGAAGGATATGAGTTGGATCTTGCAGATATGGACTTTCAATTATCAGCCACAGGAAAGGAATACGATCAAGCAATTGCATTGGAGGAGAATAAAGTAGTTCAGCTGGAACAAGTTGAAACCTTTGAAGGATTTTGGCAATCAGAAGGGAAATTGGCAAGCAATGCAGCTGTTAGTGATGGCGATCGCAACAACTTGGTGCAATCTATTCAATCATTTAGAGACAACGATCAATTGGCATTTAATGAAAGCAACTCAAACAGCGCCTCAAGCGACTTAAATGGGAATTCAAGCTCTTTAACCAACAATGAATCGAATTCTGGTAATCAAGAAGCAGTAAATAATACTTCTAGCTTTGAGCAAAAGAATCAACGCTTTCAAAATGAATTGAATCAGGCCAATAACATCAGTGATGTTGACTTGAAAGGAGCCAAGAAAGTTCAGGTTTATGCCAATTGGCTTTCTGAAATTGAGGGAAACATAGTTGAGCAAGAAAATGCATTAGTAGCAGAAACAAATCCAGAAACAAGAACAAGCTTGCAAAATGATTTGGATTTAATGCTTGATAAAAAGAACAGTCTTCAAACTGCCTTTGACCAAGAACAGAATGCCATAGCTAACAACGCAAGCACAAATCCTCTTGCCTCAAATAGCGGAGATTTAACTTCAAGCCCAAGCAATACCAATACAAATTCTGCTATTAATAATGGCTCTAATGTTGGAAGTCCTGCGCTTAACCAAAATAACATAAGCTTAGACCAAATTGATGTATCACAAGTAGATGAGAATTCTATCATCCCAGATCAATATACCAGTCTAGACTTTCAACAAGAATTTGTATATGCAAATACTTCTTCAAAACCAGATTTAGTGAAGGCAAAACAGGCTTTAGCTGAAGCGGCAGTTTACTCTCAAAAGGCTACAGATACAAGAAGAGCGGCTTATCAATTGCCTACTGTAGAAGAAAGAAATAGAGCTTTTGAAGAGGCAAGTGCCTACGACAAGGCAAGTGAAGAACGTCAGATTAATGCAGCTGAAATTTATGGTTCAGCAAACGCCAATGAATACGGTAGAAATGCTTCATTGCTTTCTAGTTCTGAGAATTATGGAGAAAATTTTGAATCGAGTAATTTAGACATTGCCAACCTATTGGTTGATGAAGCCGAGGTTTATTACAATAAAGGTTTAGAAGAAAGACAAACCATTGATCCTCAGGCTCGATTATCAGTTAGAGAAGTTCAATATCAAAAAGCATACGACTTTGAAATGCTTGCTTTAACCAAACAAAAAGAAGCGCTTAAACTATTGGCCATTGTTGATGATGAGTACCAAGCAAATCCTGTAGGGAAGGTATTTAGTGTTTCTGATCTTTCTTCAGGCTCAAAATCAGGATCAACTGCTGGAAGTACTTCTTCAAGCATAAAGGATGCTGAGGTTTTAGCCGTTACGCAACCAGAAATTGCTAATCAAAAAGCAGACTCCCTAAACGCAATTGTAGTTGGATTAGAAGAACAATTGGTAGATTTTCAGGATAGAATAGATGCTAGTTCTTCTCAGGCTGAAAAAGAGGCATTGACTGTTGAACGAAATGACATCCAAACAGAAATAGATCGCATTCAGAAGAAAGCAAGCATATTTACTTTGAGAGCAGAAGAATTATCTTCCTCTAGTTCCTCAAATGAAGTGGCGAGTAAAAGCATTCTTAAACCTGCAGCTATTGAATTTAGCAAGCAGGTGGTAGAGCTAGACACTGTTGAAATAAGTGATGAACGAAAAGCTTTGGTACTTAATTCTAGTAATTATTCCAACTATTTGAATGAGGCAAACAAAAGGGCAAGAGCAATAAAAGCCGCTAATGAAATTTATCAAACAGCCAATCAATTGGAAGACGAACGAGTACGGTTGGTAAAAGAGGCACAAGTTGCCCGCTCTCAGGTTAACGCTACTGCTGAAGGAGAAGAAAAACAAAGGTTGATTAAATCTGCAGAAGTCTTAGACCTTAAAGTTGCAAAGACAGAAACTAGCCTTGATTCATTAAATACCATTATCAAGGTGAACAACTTCCTCATCTCAAGCAGTGAGCAGAAGTTAAATAACATCTTGGCTAATTTAGATGAGCTTGAAAAACAAGAAATCATACAATTGGCGCAATCCAACATCAATGCTGAGGCACTTCCAGCTGATAATATTGCAAGTCAAGAAACTCCAGCAAACAACGAATTGGCTCAAAATGAGTTAAGTTCAACAGAAACTAGTCAGGCTGGTCAGCAATTACCAGAACTTGATCCCATATCAACTACCAATCCTGCAGAGAATTTAAATGCTTCTGATAATAATTCTAACACTATCGAGAATAATTCAAATGAAGGAAGTACAACTAAACCAGTTGAAGCATTACCTGTAGAAAGAAAAGACCCAGAACTAATTAGAAATACAATTCCTCAATCCATTACGGAAATAGACAGAATTCCTAAAACGGTGAACAAAGCAATCTACATGAAAGTGGCAAGAAACGAATCGGTATATAGTAATGCTAAACCGATTCCAGTTGATCCTAAAATGCCAGAAGGATTAGTTTATAAGGTTCAGGTAGGCGCGTTTAGAAATCCAATTCCACAAGATTTGTTTAAAGGGTTTGCTCCATTAATGGCTGAAAAAGTTCCTAGTGGTATCACTAGATATACAGCAGGTATTTTTGTAAATGAAAGAGAAGCTGTATTTGCGAGAGATGAAATCAGAAGCTTTGGATACCAAGATGCCTTTGTTGTAGCCTTTTTTAATGGAAAAAGAATTAGCATCACTCAAGCCAGAACCCAAGGGGGTGGAAATGATCAAAACATTACATTCAATACAGAAAAGAGTCCAAGTGCATTTTCAAATACTGTTAATCAAACACCGGTAAAAGAAGTTGTAGGTGGAAGTAAAGAACAATTGCCAAGTAGTTTCAATGGATCTGACGTTGCATCTGTAGTAAATGTGGCCACTATTTCTGGAGTTTATTATACTGTTCAAATTGGGGTGTATTCTAAGCCTGTTCCAAATGGAGAGTTTGATCAATTCTCTGACTTAAATGTTCTTGTCTTACCAAATGGTTTGATTCGATACAATGCTGGAATTTTCCAATCTGCAAGCGAAGCAATAGAGTTAAAAGAGTCTACAATAGGTGACATTTCCGACGCCTTTGTTACTGCTTACTATAAAGGAAAACGCATTTCATTAAGTCAGGCCGCTAGAATTCAAAATCAATAGCATGAACACTAGTCAAGACATAAAACACTTTCAGTTGGTATTGTACAATGATGATGTTAACACATTTGATCATGTAATTAATTGCCTGATAAGTGTTTGTAATCATGATGCTATGCAAGCGGAGCAATGTGCATATTTAGTGCATCATAAAGGAAAATGTATTATTAAGAAGGGGATTTATGCTGATTTAAACCCAATTTGCGAAGCCCTTCAAGAACAGAAATTATCAGTTATCATATCATGAAAAAAGGATTAATTGCAATTCTAGCAATTGCTAGTTTAAGTTATTGCAGTAAAGTGCCATTAACTGGCAGAAGACAAGTTAAGTTGTTGCCTTCTGGGCAAATGATGTCGATGAGTTTATCGCAGTATGAACAGATAAAAAAGGATACTCCTCCCTTACCAGATTCTGACCCTAGGGTAGCTATGGTGAAAAATGTTGGAGCTAAGATTTCTGTAGCAGTGGAAAAATACCTAAGTAACAATGGATTCAAGGATCGTTTAGGTGACTTTAAATGGGAATTCAATGTTATCGACGAGCAAATTGTGAATGCTTGGTGCATGCCAGGAGGAAAGGTGATGTTTTACACTGGTATTCTAGATGTATGTGAGGGTGAAGCTGGCATAGCTACAGTAATGGGACATGAAGTGGCTCATGCAGTTGCTAGACATGGAAACGAAAGAATGAGCCAACAATTATTCGTTCAAGGCGGAGGAATGGCTTTGGCTGTTTTAATGAGTGAAAAACCACAAATGACTCAAGACATATTCATGCAATCTATTGGTGCCGCGTCTTCTGTAGGGTTGATGAAGTTTTCAAGAATGAATGAATCTGAAGCAGATCAAATGGGATTGGTTTTTATGGCAATGGCTGGGTATGAACCAGGTGCCGCTGCAGACTTCTGGAAAAGGATGTCGGCAAGCAAGGGTGGACAGGCACCACCTGAATTCATGAGTACTCATCCAAGTGATGAGAGAAGGATTGCAGATATTGAAGCCTATCTTCCAGAGGCGAGGAAGTATTTAAAGAAATAAAAAAAAGCTGTGCAATGCACAGCTTTTTTTTATTTTTCAGCTTTCTTAGTGGTTGTCTTTTTTGCCGCAGCTTTCTTTGGCGCTGCTTTCTTTGCTGCAGGTTTCTTAGCAGCAGCTTTTTTTGGTTTAGCTGGTTTCTTCTTTTCAACTACGATTGGCTCGCTAGCTTTCTTTTTAGGTCGACTAACACCAAAAGAACCCGCTTTTCTTTTTCCTTTCTTAGATTTTATATCTCCTTTACCCATAATGTAAATTTATTGTTCTTTTCAGATGAGCGACAAATATATCAAATTTGACTATGCATCGCAATTATCAAAATTAAGACAAAAAAAAACCGCCCCTATGGGACGGTTAATTCTTGAGAAAGACGTTTAGTTAACGCTTCCAGAAAGCTCACTTCCAGCTTTAAACTTAACTACGTTTTTAGCCGCGATGTTAATTTCTTTTCCAGTTTGAGGATTTCTTCCTTTTCTTGCTGCTCTTTTAGATACAGAGAAAGTTCCAAATCCAACTAAAGCAACTTTGTCACCTTTTTTTAAGGCTCCACCAGTTGTGTCTAAAAATGCATCTAATGCTCTTTTTGCATCAGCTTTTGACAATCCAGCGCCGTCAGCCATAGACTCGATTAATTCTGCTTTGTTCATGTTATTGAATTTAAATTAAAAAATTGATTAATACTTCATTGAAGCGAGTACAAATATAGAGTAAAAGTCAAGCGGTGCAAGGTTTTGCTGTAAAAACAGGCCTTTTTGTTGAAAAGTACAGCCGAATGTTAATAAAGCTGGCAAAGATGCACCATTAAAGGCTTTGAGCGAATTAGTCCTTTTCAAGAAATTTTCTGTCCTTTCCTAAAAACTCTGGAGCTTGAATTGAAAGAACTTTCATCTGAGTTTCTGAAGTCACTTTTAATGAATGAACTTTCCCTTTTGGGATGTAAACATAATCTCCCCCTTTTAATGTAATCACTTCATTGTCAATAGTTAAGACGCCTGTTCCGTCTAGTACTAAAACGCGTTCTTGATGATCTTCATGATAGTGGGCTTTTACAGAATCTTTTATCCAAATAACAAAACTACTGGCATTGATGTCGCTATCAATACCATGAACTTCTATTGATTGATTGCCGTCTTTAGGACTTAATTCGTTCAAATTGATTGAAGATTGCGAAAATGCAGCAAAATTGCAAAAAACTAAGAATAAGGATATGAAATACTTCATTCTTCAGATAATTGGTATTGATTTAAATCAAAGCCATTTAATAGTTCATGGCTTTTCATTCTCTTTTTTCCTTCCAATTGAATGGTTTCGAGTACCAAGGTGCCACTTGAGTTTGAAACCTTAATTAATTTATCATCAATTGATAAAGATAAATTAGGACAAGTTTGATCTTCTAAGTAACATTCAAAGATCTTTAGTCGGTACTGTTTTCCGCTTATTTCATGAATAAGACTTGTCCATGCAGCTGGATAAGGGCTTAAACCTCTTATCAACTGATCTATTGAGCCCATGTTTCGGCTCCAATCAATTTTTGCCATATCTTGATCCAATTTTGGTGCTCTCTTCGCCAGTAGGCTTTCATCTTTCTTTTGTGGGATTCCTGCATATTCTCCTTCTGAAATTTTATCTAAACTTTTTTGTAGGGTTGAAGCGCCCAGGTCCATCAATTTATCGTGCAAACTTCCTGCAGTTTCCCTATCTGTAATTGCAATGGCTTCTTGAAGTATTAAATCACCTGTGTCAATTTCATGTTTAAGAAAAAAGGTAGAGACGCCAGTTTCCGTTTCACCATTAATAATTGCCCAATTGATAGGGGCTGCCCCTCTAAAAGCAGGTAGAAGGGAAGCATGTAAATTAATGCTTCCTAATGGTGGCATGTTCCAGACCTTTTCAGGCAACATCCTAAATGCAACAACTACAAAAAGATCTGCATTTAATTGTTGGATAGCCTCTATAAATTCTTGTGCTTTTAAGTTGACAGGTTGAAGCAATTCTATGCTGTTTTCTTTTGCATAAGTAGCCACAGCTGAGGATTTTATTTTTTGACCTCTTCCAGATTTTCGATCAGGTGCAGAAACAACAGCTATCACTTCATGTTTACTTTCATGAATTGTTTTTAGGCAGTTTACCGCAAATTCAGGTGTACCAAAAAATACTATTCTTAGTTGCTTACCCATTATTTAAAGCTTGGATTCTTTCCATTTTCCACTTTTCAAATATAAGAGAGATAGACTTCCCATTGCCAAGAAATAAACAAACTCTGAATACCAAACATTGGCCAATTCCATCTTGTAAACCAATGCCATTTGATAAGCAAAGAAAAGATAAAGGCTGATGCTTATTAACTCTATTATTAAACTGTGTTTTGTTTTTCCAGTTCCTATTACTGCAGAGAAAGCAATGAATGCAATGCTAAAAAAAGCCATAGCAGCGGTTACCACATACAATACTGGGATTCCATCCTTAATGATGCTCAAATCATTGGTATAAATTCCTAAAATTTTTTCTGGAAAAAACAATGAAAGGGGCATTAACACTAAGGTGCTTAGTAGGCTTAAAACTATTATTCTTTTTACTAGGGTGCCAACATCATCCTTTTTATCCTCACCAATTAAATTGGAAACCAAAGAACTGCAGGCAGAACTAAATCCAAAAAGAGGAATCATCAAAACCATATAAATACTTCTTACGATGTGGGAAATTGCCAATGCTCTTTCGCTAACTTGTTCTATGATCATAAAAAAGCTCAACCAAGTAGAAATGGCTATGACATGCTGGATCATAATTGGACTGCCAACTTTTATGCTTTTAAAAAATAATTCTCCCTTCCAGTTGAATTTGCAAAACAAGCCAAATTGTTCGTGATCTACCTTCTTGTAAGTATGGAAAATAAAGAATATACTAACCACTACTTCCGCCATTACAGAGGCAATGGCAGCACCTTCAATGCCTAATTGTGGGAATCCCGCATGGCCAAAAATTAATAAGTAATCAAATACAACATTCACAATTGATTGTAGAAAAGTGGCCTGAATTAATATCTTAGTCCGGGTAATTCCTGTATAAAAAGCGATGAAAAGGAAATTGATGTAAGCAAAACTTATCCCAAATGATCGAAAGCTGATGTATTTGTTCGCAGCATCAAGAATTGCTGTTGAGGAGGTTAATGCTTCCAATAAATAGGGAGATAAAAAATGCAAGAAGAAGAACATTAACAGCGATAAAGGAATTAGAAAAACCAATGCATGCTGAAAAACTGGGCCAATTTGGAGTAAATTATTTTCCCCGTTTCTTCTTGCGATAATTATTTGAACACCAATGGTAAAACCCAATCCAAGCATTATCATTACGAAATACAGTATTCCAGCATTACCGGCTGCTCCCAATTCAACTAAACCAACTCTGCTTAAAAAAGCAGTATCGGTCACGTTGACTAAATTTTGAGCAATTCCCCCAAGAATGATTGGGAATGAGACCTTCCAAATTCGCTGATAGCTTAAAGATTGAATCATTATTCAACCTTAAGTATCAAGCCTTTCAAATAAGATCCTTCAGGATGAAATAAGTTCATAGGATGATCAGCTGGCTGTGAAAGGTGTTCAATCAATCGAATCGATCTACCGGATTCAATTCCAGCAGCCCTGATCGTATTTTCAAATAGGGTTCGATGGATCACTTGACTACAAGAGAAGGTAAATAGAATACCACCTGGCTTGATTTTTCTTAGAGCCAATTCGTTGAGTCTTTTATAGGCTTGGACTGCTTTGTGTTGGGCTGATTTGCTTTTAGCATAAGCTGGCGGGTCCAAAACAATAACATCGTATTGATTCTCAGATTCTCTAATAAATCTCAAACTATCCTCCACAAAAGCTTCATGTTTACAAGCTTCCTTAAAAATTCAATTCAAGGTTCTTATTTACCAAGTCAATTGCCTTTGCTGAACTGTCAACCGAATGAACCAAATCTGCTCCCGCTTGGATAGCATTTAAACTAAAGCCCCCGGAATAGCAAAAGGTGTTTAAGACTGTTTTCCCTTTAACAAAATCTCTCAATCTTTTCCGATTCTCACGTTGATCAATGAAAAAACCAGTTTTTTGGCCTTTTACAACATCAATTCTATAAGAGATACCATGCTCTTTTATGATTACCTCCTCTGAAAAAGAATCACTTTTCCATTCCCATCTTGAAGAGTCGGCATTCTCCAATTGATTCAATGTGCCTTCATGCTTTAAATAAATTCCTTCAAGAAATGGACATGCTGTTTTAAGTGCCTCAACAATCTCCGTAGAAGATTTGTACATTCCCATACTATGGCATTGAACAACGGCACAATTGGCATAAAAGTCTATTACCAAACCAGGACAAGCATCTCCTTCAGCGTGAATCAGGCGATAACTACTGCCTTCACTATTGTTTGTAAAATCCATTTGTCTCCTGAACGCAAAGGCATTTGTAATTCGCTCTAACCAAAAGGATTGATCAATGTTTTCCTCTTTAAAGCTCAAAATTCTTATTGCAATACTAGCTTCACTAAAATGCCCTGTTCCGATGATCTTACCTTGTTTATTCTCAAGATACACAATGGCCCCATCTTGCGGTGCTTCCATTCCTTCGTCGAGTAATATTTTTTCAATAGCACCAGAAAATACCCAAGGGTGTTTTCTTAAAACGGAGGCAGATCGTTTGTCTTTTAATACAATCGTTGGGTATTTCATTACTTGAATTCTATTCTAATTTCGTTGGGTCTAAATCCCTGTTCTCTTTCTCTCATCCTAATCGCGTCTTCCTTTAACCTTAGTTGCATTCTCAATTCCTTTTTGCTTTGATTGGATAATGCACTTTGAACTTGAATTGGCTTTTTATTATTGTCGTTAAATAAGTTTTCATTCTTTAAGGTATCTGCAGCCTTAAAGCGAAAATAGGCGTTTACTTTTTCAATGTTTTTTTGAGCTGTAATTAAATCCAATTGAGAAATGGCATTTTGTTGCATTTGATTGGAAACAGAATGATTTAAAAAAAAGCTTGTCTTGCCGAATGCTTATGAAAGCAAAGTTGAATTCATCATTTGGAATTTCAGGGAATAAGGAATAGTCGAGCTTCTCAAATTGATCAATGGTGTCTCCTACAGAAAGGATGAAGAGGGTAGACATTGTTATTTTGTGCCTTTAGTTCATTTCCATTAAAAACCAATAAAGAGAAAATTATTATTAAGTATTTCATGCTTTCAAATATAGCAAAGCAATTGGGCAAATCTGCTTTTTTAACAAGACCTAACATATTATACGTTACTGCTTGAAAAAACAAAAGGAAAGGCACTTATTTATTAAATATTGGGCAAAAAAAAAGCCCAAACTTTACGATTGGGCCTTTTGTTTTTTCTAAGATTTCTTAATGTCTCTCTAAAGCAGAAAAGAAAAAGTTTCCTTCAATTGCTGCATTCTCATCGCTGTCAGATCCATGAACGGCGTTAGCTGAAATCGATTCTGCATACAGTTTACGAATTGTTCCTTCAGCGGCTTCAGCTGGATTAGTAGCACCTATTAATGTTTCTAAAATCGGCAACTGCATTGTCTTTTTCTAAGATTGCAGCTACTATTGGTCCAGACGACATATAGTCAACCAATTCACCATAAAAAGGTCTTTCTTTATGAACCTCATAAAATGCACCTGCAGTAGCTGCATCAAGCTGAGTATATTTCATAGCAACTATTCTAAAACCAGCTGCATTAATTTTATCTAAAATTGCACCAATGTAGTTATTTCCAACTGCATCTGGCTTTATCATTGTGAATGTTCTATTTCCTGACATGCTTAATTTTTTGCGCAAAACTAAGAATAGGTTTTAGGTAAATAATGATAATTCGAAAATTTTATTGAATTAATTCAAAACGATTCTGGAATGCTGAACTTCATCATCCTTAGATTGAATTGAAATAATAAGTAAACCATGGTACTGAACATCATTTATATGGAATTCATTCGCCTTAATGTCCTTATAAAAAAACACCAATTTCCCACTAGGGGATATTCCTTTAATTGATTTCATTTCAAATTGAGTTTGGACATTAAAGTTTCCATTGTTGGGAACAGGAAAAAATGGAAATTTGATTTGTTTTTTTAATCGGATGGAAATCACCTAAATGAATTCCACTTATTATCCTAATGTTTCCTGTGTTAAAATCACTAATTAATAAACTATCAGCCCCATAAGAAGATATGATTCCATTGGGCCCGTTAAATTTTGCTTGTCCCAAACTTCCGTCTAAATTTCCTGCAGATGATCCAGCATAAACCTCTACACTATCAAGAGCTGTGGGATGCACTCTAAAAATTTTATTATTTTGAAATCCAGTCCCATAAATCCATCCTTTAGAATAGGTTATGAATCCTAAATTAATTCCTTGATTGCCTGGAATTTGAGCTAAATAACTTAGTGTGTCTTGATAAAATCTATAAATTTTTCTATCGTTAAAGTTTCCAATGTACAAACTAGAGTCACTGCCATAGCATAATCCAACAGGTCCGTCTAGAGGATGACCAAATTGAATTGGAACATTAATGATCATACCATTAGGAGCAATTTTTCGAACTGCGTTTAAACTAAATTGGGTCACGATCATGGTATCAGAATCAATTGCTTTAATAATTTCCAGACGGATTGCTGATTGTAATGCTTCTAATCAATTGACCAGAAGTATCCACCACATGCACCTTGTTACCTTGGTTTGTCTACAATGTGGAGATTTTTTTGACTATCAAATGCCAATGCATTTGGAGTATTTAGGCCAGAATAAAAAATGGAAGCATTTCCTTGCGGGCTTATTTTGTACACATTGCTTCCTGTGTAATGTGATCCATAAATATTTCCCCTGTTCATCCTGGATTAATGCATCATCAACTTGTCTAAGGGATGAATTGAAAAAGGTGCTTACCTGCTGGGCTTTAATTAGACAAACAGATCCTATTAGTAGGGAGAGTAGTAGTGTTTTCTTCATGGCATTTTTCTTAAAGACAAAAGAAGCGTTGAAAATGTCTACTTGGATTTTAGATCTGTCATGGTATAAAATTGGTTTATTGGTGTTTAATGTCAAATGAAGATAAGGATTGCGGAAAAGGTATTCCTTTAGTTTCTTTGCAAGCATTAAATTGAACGCATTTGTCAGAACAAGTAGAACACCCAGTAGAAAGGAAACAAGCTAAACCATGGTGACACTGAGAGTGGAGCAGTTGTAGTTTGTCAGAGCTGTTCCTTCTCATTTCAAGGTGATTTTTGCCCCTCATGCGGTCAAAAATTTTACAATGCTAGGTTCAGTTTCATGCAATCGATTTCATGGATTTTTGGACAAATTTTCAATCTCGACAAGGGATTTTTCTATACAACTGGTTTAATGGCCTACCGGCCAGAAAGGGTGATTCAAGACTACCTAAAAATGGCTACGGTAAAATACATGCATCCCTTTCGGTTTTTATTCGTTTGGGTCAGTATTAGCGTAATTCTTACGCATTCATTAGGTTTTTTCGAAAATTTGGCGGATTTCATTGGACAGGACATGAATGCTAATAAGTCAGAAGTAGAACTAATGGTATTTAATAAATACATGGAGTTCATTTCTAATTACTTGAGCGTTTTTACTATGGGGCAAGTGCCATTCTTAGCAATTGCTAGTTTTTTAACCCATAGAAAATTCAAAGAAAACTTAGTTGAACGCCTCATCATTCATTCGTTTATTTTTGGAGGAATTATAGCTCTTTCAATTCCACTCTATACGCTTGTTCTTTTGCCAGGAATTGGAAATTCTTGGATGTATTTTTTCAACTTTCTGACCCTTTTTTACATCGCTTGGGTGTATAAAAGGCATTATCAACAATCTATTATACTATCAGGTTTTAAGGCTTTATTTACCTACTGTGTGTCCTTGTTTTTCTTAATGATAATTGTCTTTACCATTCTCGGAATATCAATTGCAACGCAAAAACTGAACTAATTAATTGAAAAAGAAAAAGGCACTATTTGTTAGTTACGATGGATTGTCAGATCCTTTGGGTCAATCTCAAATCATTCCTTATTATTTGGGATTAGCCAAATTGGGACATGACATTAGCATCCTTAGCTGCGAAAAACCAGAAGCCCTAAGTGATCAAGTCAAAGCAGGTATTGAAGAACAGCTTTCCAAGGGAAACATCCAATGGAATTATGTCATGTACACCAAACAACCTCCAATTTTCTCAACCTTCATTGATTTGTTAAAAATGAAGAAATTGGCATTGAGTCTGCATCAAGATAAGGGCTTTGATATAGTGCACTGCAGAACAATTCTGAGTACTAAAGTAGGCTTCGCTTTGCAAAAGAAAGGAGCAAAATTTCTATTTGATATTAGAGGATTTTGGACAGAAGAGCGGGTAGATGGGAAACTTTGGAATCTTAAAAATCCGATTTACAATATTGTATATCGCTATTTTAAATTTTGGGAAAAGAAAGCATTCAAAAAGGCCAATCACATCATTACATTGACCGAAAATGCAAAGCGAGAAGTACAGAATAACTTTGACCTTTCAGCAAATACAATAAGTGTGGTTCCTTGTACTGCCGATCTGGAACATTTTAACCCTAAAAGCATAGATCAAGCGCAAGTGAATGAAAACAGAAGCAAGTATGGTTTAGAACGGGCGGGTCCAATCTTTTGTTATTCAGGTTCTCTAGGAACAAGATACATGATCGAAGAAATGCTGCAATTTTTTAGTCAATGCCTGGACAAGTATCCAAACGCACAATTACTCGTCATCACTAAAAGCGACACAGAACAACTTCAAACGATTGCTAGCTCTTTAAACATCGATCAACAGGTAAAAACCTGCGCTACCAATTACCAAAACATACCTAATTACCTGACCATTGCAGATTTAGGATTGTATTTTATTTTTGCGGGAAATTCAGGGAAGGCGGTTTCTCCGACCAAACAAGCCGAATTCCTTGGCCTAGGAATCCCAATCATTAGCAATAGTGGAATTGGAGACACAGAAGCCATTCTATCCAAAGAAAATGCAGGAATTATTGTTCAAGAATTTAACAAAAGCAACTACACAGCAGCCATTGAGGAAATTCCTGCGCTATTGAAAACTTCTCCTGAAGAGTTAATTCAAGTGGCAAAAAAATACTTTGCTTTGCCAGACGGCATAAACACCTACCATAAAGTTTATCAAAGCTTATGACAGAAGATAATTCTAGCCAAAAGGGCGCTACTAATAAAGGAAGAAAAAAAATATTGGTAATTAGTCCTTACCCTGAGGATGTTGCCCCCGGACAGCGCTTAAAGTATGAACAATACTTCGAAAGTTGGCGAGAAGCAGGGTACGACTTAAGCATTTCACCCTTCATGACAAAAAGGTTCTGGAACATTGTTTATCAACCTGGAAGAGTTTTGGAAAAGGCTTTTTGGACTTTTTGGGGATACATATTAAGGTTGAGAGATTTGTTACGACTGCCTTTTTATGATGGAGTTTACATCTTTCTTTGGGTTACGCCATTTGGCTTTCCAGTGTTTGAACGTTTATTTCTAATGTTTAATAAAAATACCATCTACGATATTGATGATATGGTCTTTTTGGGGCATGTAAGCGACGCCAATAAGTTCATTCTTAAGCTGAAAGGAAGGTCAAAAATGATTCAATTGATGAAAAAGGCCAAGCATGTCATTACTTGTACGCCTCGTCTCGATGAATTTGTTAAAAACCACAATCAAGAAACAACAGACATTTCCTCAACTATTGATACCATCGCATACATCCCAAGAGAAAATTACCATTTACCAGACCCAGTTGTATTGGGATGGAGTGGAAGTCATAGCACATCGAAATACCTTCAGTTATTGCAGCCTGTACTTGAGAAAATAGCAAAAAAGAGAAACATTATTTTAAAGGTAATTGGCGATCCAAATTTTAAAATGAAAAATGTGCCAGTAAAGGCCATTGCCTGGGAAAGAGAAACTGAGGTAAAAGAATTGAGTGAAATTAGCATTGGTTTGTATCCTTTGCCAAATGAAGATTGGGTTTTTGGAAAAAGTGGTCTAAAAGCGCTGCAATACATGGCATTAGGTATCCCAACCATAGCAAGCAATATTGGAGCAAACAAAAGAATAATTCGATCTGGCGAAAATGCATTTCTTGTAGATTCCGATGAAGAATGGGAACAAAAAATTTTGGAATTAATTGACAATGAAGAATTGGGTGAGAAACTAGGAAAAGTGGCAAGAAAAACGGTGGTGGATCAATTTTCCATCATAGCCAATGAACCCAAATATTTAGCCATTTTAAAGAAGTATATTTAAATCATGAAAAAGATTGCCTTGCACGATGTGCACGAAAAACTAGGAGCCAAAATGGTTCCATTTGCAGGTTATGAAATGCCTTTGCAATACGAGGGTTTAAGCATAGAACATAAAGCCGTTAGAGAAAATGTGGGAATATTTGATGTTTCTCACATGGGTGAATTTATTCTTAAAGGAGAAAAAGCAATTGATTTAATTCAGTTGATAAGTAGTAATGATGCTACTAAACTTGTTCCTGGGAAAGTTCAATACTCCTGTATGCCAAATGATACAGGTGGGGTGGTTGACGATTTGTTAATTTATCATTTGGATGAAATGACTTATCTTTTGGTAGTTAACGCATCCAATATTAAAAAGGATTGGGATTGGATCCAGAGTCACAATAAATTTGGTGTTGAGATGATAGACATTTCCGATGACACTTCATTATTGGCCATTCAAGGACCTAATGCAAGTCAAGCACTTCAGTCTTTAACCGACATAGATCTTGACTCGATGGTGTATTACACTTTTGAGAAAGGAGATTTTGCCGGACAAGATAATGTCTTGGTTTCAGCGACAGGTTATACTGGTTCTGGAGGTTTTGAGCTGTATATGAGAAATGATCAAGCCCTCGAAGTCTGGAATGCCATCATGAACAATTCAAATGGCATGGAAATACAAGCAGCTGGTCTTGGGGCAAGAGATACTCTGAGATTGGAAAAAGGTTTTTGTTTGTATGGGAACGACATCAATGATACAACTTCACCATTAGAAGCAGGCTTGGGATGGATTACAAAGTTTTCTAAAAACTTTGTCAATTCGGAAGCTCTTAAAAAGCAAAAAGAGGATGGCTTGACTAAGAAATTGGTTGCTTTTAAAATGGTTGAAAGAGGAATACCAAGGCAAGACTATCCAATCAATGATGAAAATGGAAAGTTAATTGGTACGGTAAGCTCAGGAACAAGTTCTCCAAGCCTTAAACAAGGAATTGGGATGGGATACGTGGCTATCGATCATGCTAAGATTGGAAGCCCTTTATTTGTAGAAATCAGATCAAAAAACGTTAAGGCCGAGATAGTAAAACTTCCTTTCGTTTAGTATGGAACAAATTCTAGAAGAAGGAAAGAATAGAGTAGAAGTATGCCTTTCTCCTGCACTGTTTGAGCATTATCATTCCCAAAAGGATACCACGGTTGTGGTCATTGATGTGTTCAGAGCTACCTCTGCAATTTGTACAGCCTTCGCACATGGAATAAAAGAAATTAGACCGGTTGCTAGCTTGGATGAAGCTAGAGAATATCAAAGGCAAGGTTATATAGGTGCCGCTGAAAGGAATGGTGAAATAGTTGATGGATTTGAACTTGGGAATTCACCTTTTTCCTACATGAAAGATGAATTAAAAGGCAAACCTGTTGTTCTTACCACAACAAATGGGACCAAAGCCATTTCTGTAGCAAAATCACATGCTAAAAATTTGATAATTGGTTCTTTTTTAAACCTCAGCGCAGTCACAAATTACCTAAAAAGTAATCAACAACACGTGCTATTGTTATGTGCTGGATGGAAAGATCGATTTAATCTTGAAGATACATTGTTTGCAGGTGCTGTGGTGAATCAATTGATGAATTCTGCTGAGTTTTCAGCCTATTCTGACTCAGCAATTGCAGCTGCTCAACTTTTTAAAAATGCGGATTCTAATTTGGAAGGCTTCTTAGAAAATTCTTCACACCGAAATAGATTAGCAAGATTAAATTTAAAGAAGGACATCTCTTTCTGTTTAAAGATGGATGAATATTCAGTTCTACCTTATTTAGATGGAGATATTTTAAAATGCGATGAAAGTTAAAAAGGCCCTTTTTGTATTTCTATGTGTCTTAATTTATTTTGGAATTAGTTCATGGGGCTTTTATGGTCATCGAAGAATTAATCGAATGGCGGTTCTCAGTCTGCCCCCAGAAATGATTGGATTTTATAAAGCCAATATTGAGTTCATTACTGCGCATGCAATCGACCCAGATAAAAGAAGGTATGCTTCTAAAAATGAAGCTCCTAGGCATTATATTGATATCGACCATTATGCTAAAGAGGGTGGAGATCCTTTTAAATTAATGCCCAGGTACTGGAAAGATGCGGTTGAAAAATATACTGAAGATACTTTAAAGGCATATGGAATTGTGCCTTGGCATGTTTCTTCAATGACCTATTACCTTCAAAAGGCATTTGAAGAAAGAGATGCGAATGCCATTTTAAGACTTTCTGCCGACCTTGGTCACTATATTGCAGACGCTCATGTTCCGCTTCATACTACTGAAAATTATAATGGACAAATGACCGGTCAAAAGGGCATTCATGGCTTATGGGAGTCTAGTATTCCTGAAATTAAGGCTGATGATTATGATTATTTGGTTGGAAGAGCCACCTATATTAGATCTCCTATAAATACAATCTGGGAAGCGGTAGAAGCCAGTCACTCCCATGTTGAAGATGTGCTAAGATTGGAAAAAGAATTGCACCATGAATTTCCTTCAGATCAGAAATACATCATGAACCAAAGAGGGCAAAATTTGGTGCAACAATATTCTAAAGAATATGTTAATCAATATGATCAGCGTATGGGAAATATGGTAGAGGAACGCATGAGAAAAGCCATCGGATTAATTGGTTCATACTGGTATACCGCATGGGTAAACGCTGGACAACCTAACCTAACAGACATTTCAAAGCAACTAGATAAAGAAGCTCTTGAAGAGGAGATTAATCGAGAATTGAAAGGTGCTGATGAAAAAATAATTGGTCGGTCTCACGAAAATTAACCTGCATTCAAATGCATTTGGCCATTGTTATAACAGCCAATTACTTTTCCGCTCAAATTTCTATTGAATAGAGGAGAGTTGTTTGATTTTGAAAGCACCATTTCTTTGCTAAAGTTGAAGTCTTCGCTAATGTCGAAGAAACTCAAATTTGCTTGTCCCCCTTCTTTTATTCCATAGTTATCAATTCCCAATACTTTCGCTGGCCCATAGCTAAAACAATGAATGATCTGTTCTAGACTACAATCATCCTTTGCTGCACTATAAGCTGCTGAAAAGGCTGTTTGTAAGTTGATTGCTCCAAAATTAGCCAGATCAAATTCCCTCATTTTATTTTCTATGTTTTCGGGCCAATGATCAGAACAAATGGCATCTACAGTTCCATCTTTTATTCCTTCAATCAATGCCTTTCTATTTTCTTCATTTCGCAATGGGGGGCATAGTTTAAAGCGGCTGTCAAAATTTTCTAATTCCTCATCATTCAGCAAAAGATGAAGTGCAGAAACATCACAGCTAATATTTCCCGCTTTCTTTTTAGCTTCTCTAATTAAATTTAAGCTTCCCTTTGTTGAGAGAGTTGAGCTATGCAATTTACCACCAGTATATTTTAAAATTTGCAAATCACGTGCAAGCATTAATTCTTCTGCAAGAGAAGGAATTCCTTTTAAACCAAGCCTAGTGCTGACCTCGCCTTCATTCATAACGCCTTTTTGAGCGAGATCCTTATGGTTAGGGAAATTCATTACCAATCCATCAAAAGATTGGCAGTATAATAGTGATCGCAATAATAGATTAGGGTTGGAAATGCTTCTTTTATCGTCTGTGAAAGCTTTACATCCAAATTCATTAAGGTCAAATAATTCTGCTAGTTCTTCTCCCTTACATTCTTTACTTATTGCACCATAAGGATAGACGCTTACTAAATTTTCTTTTGTTTCTTGATTGATGTATTCAATTTGTGCTTTAGAATCTTTTATTGGATCACTGAGCGGACTCAAACCTATTGCTGTAAAGCCGCCTGCTGCAGCAGCCATTAATCCATGTGCTAAATCTTCTTTGTGCTCTAACCCTGGATCATGTAGTTGTACATGAAGATCTATCCATCCAGGTGAAACACACAATTGCTTTGACCTAATGTCGTTCCCAGAATTTGAATTCCCTTCACTTTTCACCAATTTTCTTATGATTCCATCTTCAATTATTAAATCAACATCTTGGCCATTTAAAGCATGCCTAGGGTCAATTAGTTTCGCACTTTTGATTGTGTGTTTCATATCTACCAGTTAAAAAATCGAATGACAAGCAACTCTAATCCTAAAAATAGCAATGCTAAGGTGATAAAATATTTCCAAATTGAGTGACCATTTTGTTGGTCCTGAATTACTTGTTTAAAAGAGTCTCCATTTGCTTCATCAATAAAATCATAGCTTAAATTTTTCTCCAAAAGGAAATCATTTATTTCGACTTTATTTAAAAATTTCATTTGGGATTCATCTCGATTATAGTTGTAAGATAAAACTCCAATGTTTTTGTCACCCTGCCAAATTTTGTAATGTCCTGCCTTTTCAAGGAAACCTTCAAGGTTCAATTTCATAGAACCAAACAACCTTCTTTGAGGAGGAATAACTTCAACCTTCCCCAATTGCAAGCGTATTGGTAGGTCAGACATCGACTCTTCTAAATCAACCAAAACCGCATTTTTTTCTCCATCCATGTAATAAATAGGATTCTGTCCATTTGAAAGGAGTGCCATGTTGTAAAATATTGGAACAAACAATGAATGCTCAGTAAATGCACTATTCTCTTTAGCTAAAGAAGCGGAAAACAAGAATACATTTCCAGCACCAACCTTATATTGACTAAGAAAAGCATTCCCGTTTCTAAGACTAAATATATCTCTTCTGTTTGTTTTTTCAAGTTTCTTTAATGAGTAATAGGAGGAGAGACTTGGAAGTTTTAATTGTTCTGGTTTTTCTTCGAACACTCCTGAGAAAAGAAAGTGTTGAAAATCGATATCCCCAATAATGCTCTCCTCTTTAACAAGGCTTTTATACGTATTGACTCCCAATTCAGTTAACAAATTGTTTAGGGTCTCAGCTTTTTCTTGAGGAGGAATTAGGCCCAAACAAGTTCCACCCTTTACGTATTCGTTCATTAAAGAAGCAAAGCCGCTACTTGGGTCATTTATTCCTTCCAAGAGGATAAAATCTGCAGTTTTTAATAATTCGTAATCTAAGCTTCCTAAGGATTGAGTTTGATAGTTGAACACACTATCAACAGTATAAATTTGTTTAATGTGTTCATTAAAACTCGAGTTGGATATATGAATTATTGAAATCGATTGCTTAGTAGAGAAGTTAAAGAATAAGGTATCATCATAGCTCAATGGATAATCTTGAATAGAGACATATCCTTCTTGCCATTTCGCATCCACATTTTGAAAATTGAAATTGATTTCGTCCAACTTTCCAGAAGATAAATCACTGCTTAGTGGTGTTTTAAATTGATCATTAACATGCAATTGAAAAGAGACATTCTCTATTTCTTGATCAGAAGAATGGCTCACAAATGCCTTGAGTTTTTCAGATTGACCTCTAAGATGGAATGGAGAATACAGGGCCAAACTATCTATGGTGATGTTGGTGCTTTCATCGGCTTCTAAAGGAATTAATTTTAGATTGCTAAACTGATCTTTTGAATCTAGATCAAAGCCACTTCGCTGAAAATCACTTAAGACAAAAATTGTGGACTCTTTTTCTTCATTAGAATTGATTCCTTTAATCCGTTCAAATATTTTACCTAAGCTTTGGACATTCCCGTTTGCTTCTATTTGACTTATCCGTTCAATTAACTGTTCCCTTTTCAACCATACCTTAGGGTCTTTCTGACTTGAATTACTTAACAGCTTGAATCGTTCAGAAGACTTTTGCGCCTCAACAATAGCAATTGCCCTATTTTTTGCAATCTCTAAAAGTGAAATTCCCCCCTTTTTTAATTCCATGGAAAAGGAATTATCGATGTAAATTATCACTCCATCATTTTCATTCAACAGTTCCTGCTTTTCTTCAAGCAATTTCGGCTGTGCGAATGCAATTATTACAGATGCTATTGCTAAACATCTTAATAATAAGGTGATTAAGTGCCTTAATTTTGACTGTGACTTGGTTTTTAATTGAACTTCTTTAAGTAATTCTATCCTAGAAAAAAATATTTTCTTAGGCCGTTTGAAGTCAAACAAATGAATGAGAATGGGAATAATGAGCGCTACTAGTAGGTATAGGAACTTGGGATATAAAAAACTCATTAAAAATCAAAATTAGGAAATATACCGAGCAAAAGAATAATTGAGAAAAATTAATTTTTGAAATTTTTTAAAGATTGACTTGGAAATTTTTTAGAAGGACTATTTTTGGCATTAATCTTGAATAAGCCAAAAAAAACAAACATCATGAAAATAGCAACAACAATTATTAGTGGATTAGTAGTATTAAGTACATTTAGTTTTCACTCATGTAAAAACACCAAACAAGTGACTAGGGTGGAAGAAGATGCAGTAATTGACCTAAGTGGTCGATGGAATGAAACAGACTCTAGATTAGTCGCAGAGGAAATGGTAAGCGACATGTTAATGAGACCTTGGTTGGAAGAATTTGAAAAGGGAATGGGAAGAAGACCAGTTGTTATTGTTGGTTTAGTAAATAACAAAAGCCACGAACACATTGCTACTGATACCTACATAAAAGACATTGAAAAGGCAATTTTGAATTCAGGAAAAGTGAGATTAGTTCAGGCAGGAGAGGCTAGAGAAGAATTGAGAAAGGAAAGAGCAGATCAAAACGAATTTTCTTCTAAAGCAACTGCTGCACAGTGGGGAAAAGAATTGGGAGCCGACTTCATGCTTCAAGGATTGGTCAACTCTATTGTAGATTCTAACAGCAAAATGAAAGTAGTCTTTTATCAAACAGATTTAGAGTTAACTAATCTAGAAACCAACGAAAAAGTTTGGATTGGTGACAAGAAGATTAAAAAAGTAGTTGAATAATCACCATGCAAAAGAAAAAAAATATCGTCATTCTAATAATGGCGATATTTCTTTTTACTGGTTGTGCAACCTATTATCAGAAGTCTCTACTTTTTAATGAGCAATTTGCTCAGGGAAATCTTAGTGATGCTAAGGAATTTTTAGACAAGCACAAAAAAGCAAGTAAAAAGAAAGATCGACTATTATATTTTTTTGATGCAGGTGTGGTAGAACAAATGCTGGGGAACTATGAACATAGTAATCAGTATTTTGAACAAGCTTACACTTACATTGAAGATCAGAAAAGAAATTTTACTGATGATTTAATTGGTTTTGTTGCCAATCCTATGCTTCGGCCTTATAGAGCAGAAGATTATGAGAAAGTTGTACTCCATTATTACAAGGCCATAAATTACATCCAATTGCATCAATTAGACAATGCGCTCATTGAGGTTAGGAGAATAAACATCAAACTCAACGAGCTAAACGACAAGTACTCAGATAAAAAAAATCGGTACAAGAAAGATGCTTTCGCACTTAATTTAATGGGAATTATTTATGAAGCCAAGGGAGACATAAATAATGCATTTATCGCCTACAGAAACGCATATGAAGCTTATCAAGAAGTTTATGAAAGTTCATTTAAAACCAGTGTTCCTGAGCAATTAAAAAAGGATCTTATTCGAACAAGTGGACAACTAGGCTTTAAACAAGAGCTTAATGGATATGAGGAGGCTTTTGGCCTTAGCTATAAGGTTCAAGAAAAAAAAGGAGAATTGATCCTCTTTTGGTTGAATGGATTGGGGCCAGTTAAAGGAGAGTTTAGTTTAAACTTAAGCAGTCTAGGAGAAGATGATGGAGTATTTACTTTCGCCGATGAAACCGGAGGCTTTTCAATCCCAGTAGCATCAACAAGTGCCAAGCAAGGGAGTGATTTTAGCGACGTAAACCTGATCCGTTTGGCCATTCCAAAATTTAATAAACGCCCACCGGTGTATACATCTGCCCAGTTATTAAATGTAAAGGAGAACCAAACAGAAATGCAACAGCTAGAAATAAGCCAGAATATTGAGCAAATTGCTTTTTCTAGTTTGCAAGATAGAATGTTTCGAGAATTGGGTGCGGCAGTCGCTAGATTGGCCATAAAACAAGCATCTGAAGCAGCACTTAGAAAACAAAATGAAGATTTAGGAGCTTTACTCTCGGTAGTAAACGCTTTTTCTGAAAAGGCAGATACCAGAAATTGGCAAACCCTTCCTAATTCGATCCATTATGTTAGAATGCCTTTGGATACAGGAATACATGAGTTGAAGTTATTGACTGAAGTTGCTGGTGATAGAAGGGATACTGTTTCCATCCAAGTGGAGATTAAAGGGGTGGAAACAGCATTTAGAACCTACCATTCCTTAGAATCTTATCCTCCAATACCTTAATTTTCAATCGTGATGGAATTTGATAAGAATGAAACTACTGTACTTTATGATGGCGATTGTGGCTTCTGTAAGTACTGGGTAATTAAATGGAAAAGAATTACCAAAAATGACATCCAATACTATCCCTTTCAAAGAATCATTCAACATTATCCAAATCTATTAGAAGAGGAGTTAAAAAAAGCGGTTCATTTGGTTGATCAGAATGGGAAAGTTTATGTTGGCGCTGCTGTTCCAATGCGAACACTGAATCAACATAAAGTTTGGAAACACTTTTCTAGCGCCTATTTTAAATTTAAGCCCTTCAAGTGGTTGATGGATACTGTCTATAAGATTATTGCAAGAAATAGAAACTTTTCATTTAAAGTCTCCAAGTTCTTATTTGGGAAAAAACCTTAGCAATTTAGTCCAATATTTCTATACAGCACTTGTACCTGAGCCCAATAATCATTTTCTGAAAAGAATTGAGTTTTTCCAAATCAGAATGAATGAATGATGGAAAAAGCCGCAGCGCTTTAAAACAAACTAATAAAATGAATCTTTTCATTAATAGATAATTGTTATTGTACCCTCGGTCATGAGCGGTCCTTTTAGGTTCTCAGTAAATTTTGCCGATTGGGCGGCCGTTTTAGCTTTCGCTTGTAAATACGCATTGGAAGTGGTTGATCCTGGCGCGCCTGGTTCTGCAGATCGAATATTTCCGTATCTATCAACTACAACTTTTACAACAATTGTCCCTTTATCTTCGGAGCCTATTGAAACTTTTGGTTCTCGTTCAAAGCTTCTGTCTTTAATTTGATATTTTACCTTAAATCCATTTACAATTATCTCTCTTTCATCCTCTTCTGGAATAAGAACACCATCGTAAGGCACATATTCCTTGAAGAATATTGAACTAACCTCTTTCATGTGAACCATTTTTTCCTTGCCTTCCACAATAACTGATAGTTCATCATTGTTTAGCGACATAACGATGCAATTGAGTTTCTCTCCTGAATTTAAAACCAGGGTATGCTGTGCTTTTAAGTAAAAGCAAGAAAAAAGTAGAGCAATCAATGTTAAATATTTCATTCCAATAAGTTTTATTGCAATTTATGAGCAATTAACTATTGATGATTAAGTATTCAATTCAATTTTCAACAATGAATGTTTAATTAAATCCTTAACAAAATTTGGCAAAAAGAAGAGAATGAAAGTAAGGAAAACACGTACTTTTGTCTCCATGCTTAAAAAGGCCCTATTTCTTTTCATTCCAATTTCAATTTTATTGGCTTCATGCAATGATTACCAAAAGGTATTGAAGAGCCCAAATCCGGAATACAAGTATGAGAAGACAGTTGAATATTACAACAATGAAGAATTTTTAAAAGCACTTCCATTATTGCAAGAATTAATTCCTTTATATCGAGGAACAGATAAGGGCCAGAAAATTTATTATTACTATTGTTATACCAATTACCATTTAGACTACTTAATTACGGCGGCATATCATTTTAAAAAGTATGCCAATACCTATCCTAGAAGTGAATTTGCAGAAGATGCATTGTTCATGTCGGCCTATTGCAATTATTTAGAATCTCCAGCACCAAGTTTAGATCAGGCACCCACCTTTAGTGCTATGAATGAAATGCAGATGTTCGTAAACGCTTATCCTTCAAGTCCGCTCGTTGATTCGGCGAATACTTTGGTTGATGAACTTCGATTGAAGCTGGAAAATAAATCCTTTGAAAATAGCAAGCAATATTATAAAATAAGGAAGTATAAGTCTGCTGTAGTTAGCTTGAGAAACACTTTAGTAGAGTTTCCAAACACAAGATATGCTGAAGAGATTAAATTATTGATTCTAAAATCTTACTATTATCTCGCAATCAATAGCATAGAAGAAAAGAAAAAAGAAAGATTTGAACAAGGAATTGAAGCCTATTATGATTTTATTGATAATTTTGCAGATGGAAGTTTTGTGAATGAAGCAGAAAGTATCTATGCCAAGATCATAAAAGAAAGAGATATAAACGAATAGTTTAAAATGAAAAATTACAAAGAGATTAAAGCAGAAGACACTACAGTTACACGCAACACAAATGAAATTGGAGCTGTTTCTGGGAACATCTATGAGGCCATTAGTATAGTTTCGAAAAGAGCCAATCAAATTGGTTTGAAAATGAAAGAAGAGCTGAATGGTAAATTAGCTGAGTTTGCTACTGCTTCTGATAATTTAGATGAAGTTTTTGAAAATAGAGAGCAAATTGAAATTTCAAAATTTTACGAAAGCCTTCCTAAAGCCTAATGCAATTGCATTGAGCGAATACTTAGACGGAGATACCTATTTTAGAGATCCTAGCGAGGATCAAGAATAAAGCATATGCTGCAAGGCAAAAATGTGATTTTAGGAATAAGCGGCAGTATTGCTGCTTATAAATCAGCAGTGCTTTGCAGAGACCTTATTAAAGAAGGGGCAAATGTGAAGGTGGTAATGACCCCCAATTCAAGCCATTTCATAACGCCTCTTACTTTATCTACACTTTCTAAACATCCAGTTTACCTGAATTATGCAGATGAAAAAACTGGAGAATGGTCCAAATCATGTCGATTTAGCTAAATGGGCTGATTTCATGCTAATAGCACCTGCCACTGCAAATACTCTTGCAAAAATGGCAAATGGAATTTGCGACAACCTCTTAATGGCCGTTTATTTAAGCATGGAAAATCAGGTATACATTGCTCCTGCAATGGATTTAGACATGTACCAGCATCCGTCTACAAAAAACAACTTAGAAACGCTTAAGAATTTTGGCCACAAAATTATTCCAGCTACTAGCGGAGAATTGGCAAGTGGTTTAGTTGGCGAAGGGAGAATGGCCGAACCTTCAGATATTATTCAGCAGTTTCAAAAGAAAACATTTTGGACAGGGAAAAGAGTTTTAATAGGAGGTGGCCCTACTCAAGAGGCAATTGATCCTGTTCGATTTATAAGTAATCGATCATCTGGAAAAATGGCACTTAGTTTAGCAAGTTATTTAATTGCTCAAGGCGCATCAGTAGAATTAGTTCATGGTCCTGTAAGCCTTGACATTCCACAAGGATTAAAGAGTGCAAGTGCTGTTATTTCTGCTGACGAAATGTATTCAGAAATGATAGCATTAAGTAAAAATGCAGATTGTATCATAATGGCAGCGGCTGTTGCAGATTTTAAAGTATCTACAATTGAGAAGGATAAATTAAAAAACTCGAGTCAGAAAAAACAAATTGATCTTGAACCCAATAAAGACATATTGAAAGAATTGGGAAGATTAAAGAAAGAGGATCAGTTCTTATTGGGTTTCGCTCTTGAAACGAATAACGAGAGAGCAAATGCTATCGAGAAATTAAAGAAGAAGAATTTAGACATGATTGTGTTAAACTCTTTGAGAAATGCAGGAGCTGGTTTTGAATCTGACACCAATAAAATTACCATCCTTGATAAAGACAATAATGAAATTGACTTTGAGTTAAAAACAAAGTCAGAAGTTGCAAAAGACATTATAAATGCAATAGAAAATTCATGGGTAATAAAGTAAAAATCTTCCTTTTATTGATTCTTATGAGTCCACTTTGCAGCATCAATGCGCAAGAGCTGAACTGTGTTGTTAGCGTTAATGCTAGACAAATAGAAGGAAGTGAGAAAGTAATGTTTGAGGAAATGCAAAAGTCACTTTTTCAATTGGTAAATGGTAGAAAATGGACCAGTATTCCTTTTGAATCTGAAGAAAGAATTGAATGCAGCATACTCATCAATTTAACTGAAAGAATTTCAGCCAATGAGTTCAAGGGAAACATACAAATTCAGGCTTCAAGACCTGTTTACAATAGCACTTATAAATCTCCTATCATAAATGTAAGGATGAAAATTTTGTTATTCGATACAACCAATTTGAACCGCTTCAGTACAATGAAGGGTCATACAATGGAGAATTGGTAAGTACCGTAAGCTTTTACATCTACATGATTTTGGGGTATAATTTTGATTCTTTTGGAATGGAAGCAGGCACACCTCATTTTCAACAAGCGCAGCGCATCGTTGCCAGTGCTCAAAGTTCAAGCGAATCTGGGTGGAAGGCCTTTGAATCACAAAACAATAGATACTGGTTAATAGAAAATGCATTGAGCGCTAGATTTAAGCCATTGAGGAGTGGTTATTATCTTTACCACAGAAAAGGTTTTGATTTACTTCAGCAAAATGTTTTAAGAGGAAGAAAAGAAATTACAACTACCTTAAAGGATTTAAAACCAATTCATAATGTTGCGCCAAGTTCCTATAACCTGCAGGTCTTTTTTAATGCAAAAATGCAAGAATTAGTTAATTTGTTTTCAGAGGCAAGTGCTCAAGAACGACAAGAAATAGCTGAATTGCTGATTACCATTGATCCAGGTAATGCCAATAACTATGAAAAGTTAAGAAGGGGCAAATAGGATTATCAATTTAGATTCTGTTATTTTTATCCTATGCTTCAAGAGGTATATATTCAAAACTATGCTCTAATTGATGAAATTAGTTTAGAGCTTAAAGATAATTTTTCATGCATCACAGGAGAGACAGGTGCTGGGAAGTCAATTCTTCTAGGAGCTTTGGGTTTAATATTAGGAAATAGGGTTGATCATTCTAAGGTTAAGAACCGGGAAAAAAAGTGTTTAATAGAAGCCCATTTTGATATTAAGGCCTATCAACTTGAACGAGTTTTTCAAGAGAATGATCTTGTTTATGAAAACCCATGCATCATTAGACGTGAAATTTCACCCAATGGGAAAACGAGGCAGTTTATTAATGATAGCCCCGTCCTTCTTGAACAGCTTAAAATGGTTGGTGAAGAACTAATTGATGTTCACTCACAAAATCAATCAAGGTTTATTAATAATGCTTCCTTCCAATATCGAATCTTGGATAGCTTTGCTAATAATGCATTAAATCTAGAAGCTTATCAGTTGAACTTTCAATCTTATAAAAAGCTAAAGAAGCAAGTATTTCAATTAAAAGAAGAAGTAAAAAATTCTGCTAAAGAAGAGGATTACATTTCATTTCAAATCGAAGAATTGAATCAACTTTGTTTAAACCCTGGGGAACTAAAAAAGTTGGAAGAAGAATATAAATTATTAAATAATTCGGAGCATATTTTAAAGCTATACTCTGCAATTACGGAAGGGTTTAATCATGAGGAGAGTGGCGTTTTAAACCAATTGAATCATTTAAAGAACCAAGCCATCAATTTAGAAAAAATTGATGAAACTTGGTCTACTTGGAACGAGCGGCTCAGTAGTGCAGAAATTGAACTCGAAGATTTGATGCAAGAGCTAAGCATCAAGGCAGAGATGTTCACTGTTGAACCAGGAAGACTGCAGCAAGTGGAAGAACGTTTAAACAGCATCAATAGAATGCTATTGAAACATCATTGTTCGAGAGAAGAAGAATTGCTGGAGCAGTTGAACTCATTTGAAAAAAGATTGGCAGAAATTCAAAATAATGACAACAATCTTGATAAGGCAGAATTTGAATTGAAACAAATTAAGGAGGTTTTAACGAAGGAGTCAGATGCTCTTTTTAAAGCAAGAGCCAAAGTTATTCCAGAAATTCAACAGGAAATATCATTGAATTTGTCCCAGCTAAACATGCCTGATGCTCAGGTGTTAGTCAATTTAAACCCTGGACAAGAATTTAATGAATTTGGGCAAAGCACAATAGAATTATTGTTTACTGCCAACAAGGGAGTAGCTCCAAGTTTGGTTGAGAAATCTGCATCTGGAGGAGAAATCTCAAGATTAATGTTAGCGTTAAAGGAGTTGATGGCTAGGCATTTGAATCTGCCAAGTGTTATCTTTGATGAAATTGATACAGGTGTTTCTGGGAAAGTTGCTACTCAAATGGCAGATTTAATGTTAAAGATGGCTAAGAAAAGACAAGTCATTTCAATTTCACATCTACCTCAAGTTGCTGCTAAATGCCAGCATCATTACCTTGTGTATAAGGAAAAGGGAGAAGAAGAAACGAGAAGTAACATCAAATTAATCGAAGGAGAAGATCGTATTAAGCATCTTGCAGAGATGTTAAGTAATGGCTCAATTACGGATGCTTCAGTGAATAATGCAAGAGAATTAATAGAGCTCAATGAAAACTAATATATTTGTCAAAATCGAAATTTAATTATGGTAGGAAATAACTTATTAGAAGGGAAGCGAGGAATCATTTTTGGAGCTTTAAACGAGCAATCAATTGCTTGGAAAGTCGCAGAACAGGCCAAGGCACAAGGTGCATCTTTTACCTTAACAAATGCTCCTATTGCAATGAGGATGGGAGAGATTCAGAAGTTAGCAGATAAATGCGATGCTGTTGTTATTCCTGCTGATGCAACTTCAGTTGCAGATCTAGAAGAATTAATTTCCAAATCAGTTGAAGCCCTAGGAGGGAAGTTGGATTTTATTTTGCATTCCATTGGTATGTCTCCTAACGTTAGGAAAGGAAAGGCTTATGACAATACAAATTATGATTTCTTTCATAAAACTTTAGATGTATCTGCTTTGTCATTGCATAAATTATTGCAAACGGCAAAAAAAATGGATGCGATTAATGATTGGGGTTCTGTTGTTGCTCTAACTTATATAGCCGCTCAAAGGGTTTTTCCTGACTACAATGATATGGCTGAAGCAAAGTCATTACTTGAGTCCATTACTCGAAGTTTTGGATACCACTATGGGGTGGAGAATAAAGTGAGAATTAATACCATTTCTCAATCTCCAACAATGACTACTGCAGGTAGCGGAGTGAAAGGATTTGATGCTTTTGTGAAATATGCGGAAGAAATGTCCCCATTAGGGAATGCTAGCGCAGAAGATTGTGCAAATTATTGCATCAGTTTGTTTAGTGATTTAAGCCGGTATGTAACCATGCAAAACCTATTTCATGATGGAGGATTTTCTAATACTGGAGTTAGTAGAAGTGTAATGGATCGGTTCATTGATGAAGAATAGAATTATTTATTTATACTAAAAAAGGCCCTGATTTCTCAGGGCCTTTTTTTATTTTGTTTCATCTTTCTTCTTGGGTTTAGCCGGTTTCTTTTTCGGCTTAACGATCTCAATTTTAACTTCAGTTTTTTCTTTGTTTAGCTTAATGCTGATCAAGTCGCCCTCAATTAAATTACTTTGAATTATTTCTTCAGCAAGTGGATCTTCAATGAATTTTTGAATTGCCCTACTTAGAGGTCTAGCACCATAATCTGGATCATATCCTTTATCAGCAATAAAATCTTTAGCTAGCTCAGAAATTTCAACTGTAAAGCCCATTTCTTTTGTTCTTGAATAAAGTCCTTCTAATTCAATATCAATAATTTGATGGATGTCCTCTTTAGAAAGAGAATTAAAAATCATCATGTCGTCAATTCGATTAAGGAATTCAGGAGCAAATGCCTTTTTTAACGCTGATTGAATTACATTTTTGGCATGATCTGAAACATTGGCCATTTTAGCTGAAGTGTTAAAACCAACACCTTGTCCGAAATCTTTCAATTGTCTTGCCCCAATGTTGGAAGTCATAATAATGATGGTGTTTTTAAAGCTTATTTTTCTGCCTAAACTATCTGTCACCATTCCATCGTCAAGAATTTGAAGTAGAATATTGAATATATCAGGGTGCGCTTTTTCAATTTCATCCAGAAGGATAACAGAGTAAGGGCGTTTTCTAACTTTTTCGGTCAATTGCCCGCCTTCCTCATAACCAACATAGCCAGGAGGTGCGCCAATTAGTCGACTAACTGCAAATTTTTCCATGTATTCACTCATGTCTACACGGATTAAAGCATCGTCGTTGTCAAATAGATGTTTTGCCAAGACCTTTGCCAATTGCGTTTTACCAACCCCAGTAGGACCAAGAAAAATGAATGATCCAATTGGTTTATTGGGATCTTTTAATCCTGCTCTATTTCTTTGAATCGCTTTAACCACTTTTTTAATGGCATCGTTCTGACCGATTACTTTGTCCTTGATGTCGTCATACATCTTGACTAATTTTTTGCCTTCTTTTTGGGCAACTCTTTGGACAGGTATACCAGTCATCATGGCAACCACTTCAGCAACATTTTCTTCTGAAACAGTTTCTCTATGGTTTTTTGTCTCCTCTTCCCAAGCCAACTTGGCAGATTGAAGAGATTCGCTGAGTTGTCTTTCAGAATCTCGCAGTCTGGCGGCCTCTTCATACTTCTGACTTCTTACAACTTGGTTTTTTTCTTCTTTAACTTCTTCGATTTGCTTTTCTATGTCAATAATGTTCTGTGGTACCTTAATGTTGGTAATGTGAACCCTTGATCCAGCTTCATCAAGTGCGTCAATGGCCTTGTCAGGTAAATGCCTATCACTCATGTATCGATTAGTAAGGTGCACACAAGCATCAATAGCTTCTGGAGTGTAATTTACATTGTGATGTTCTTCGTAACGGTCTTTTATGTTATTTAATATTTGAACTGTTTCCTCAGCCGTTGTTGGTTCAACCAATACTTTCTGGAATCTTCTTTCTAATGCTCCATCTTTTTCTATGTGTTGACGATGTTCATCTAAAGTAGTAGCACCAATGCATTGAATTTCTCCTCTTGCTAGAGCAGGTTTAAACATGTTTGATGCATCTAAAGAACCAGAAGCTCCACCAGCACCTACTATAGTATGAATTTCATCAATGAATAGAATAATGTTAGGCGATTTTTCCAGTTCATTCATCACCGCTTTCATTCTTTCTTCAAACTGTCCTCTGTATTTTGTTCCGGCAACTAAAGAGGCTAGATCTAATGTAACAATTCGTTTATTGAATAAAACGCGCGAAACTTTCTTTTGAACTATTCTTAATGCTAGTCCCTCAGCAATTGCAGATTTACCAACACCAGGCTCACCAATTAAAATAGGATTGTTTTTCTTTCTTCTGCTTAATATTTGAGAAACTCTTTCTATCTCTTTCTCTCTACCTACAATAGGATCTAGTTTATCTTCTTCAGCCATTGCGGTAAGATCTCTACCGAAATTATCGAGTACTGGAGTTTTTGATTTGTTAGCATCAGAAGGTTTTCCTGCACCACCACTTGGTCTATTTCCACTTCCTCCCATGTATGAAGAGCTTTCTTCATCATCATCATTTGTAGGATTACCTGGCAATTCGCTTTTTGTCCTGGGTTTATTTGACAAAATACTTTCCAATTCTTCTTTTACAGAATCATAAAAAATGTTTTGATCTTCTAAAGCTTGGGTAGAAATGTTATTGGCGTCTTTCAAAATGGAAAGAAGCAAGTGTTCTGTACCTATTAATGTTTGATTGAAAAGTTTTGCCTCTAAGTAGGTGATTTTTAAAACGCGTTCGGCTTGTTTTACCAAAGGAATGTTGGAGAGATGATTAATGGTATTGTTCCCAATTTTCGTAGAACTTTCAATTTTTCGTCTTAGCTCGTTCAAATCCGCACCAAGAGCGTTTAAAATTTGAATACCTACACCTTGACCTTCTCTTATCATTCCTAGCAATAAATGCTCTACTCCAATATAATCATGCCCAAGACGCAGGGCTTCTTCTCTACTATAGGTAATTACATCCTTAACTCGTTGTGAAAAATTCGACTCCATATTTTGTCTTTATCTAATAAACGTTTTTTGAGGGGATTTGGTTGTCTCAAATTACTCGAAATTTAAGATAAAATCCTCATTATCAAAATTAATTTGACTGGCCTTATCAAGAATGTTTCCAAAGGGGCTTTATCAACAAAATTTTGTTAGTAATTCGGACTAAAAAACGGCCTATAAGACTAGTAAATAAAGTATTTTCGAAGAAATATACAGGAGCTTAAATCTGTAAGAATTAGGAAATAAATCAACACTGAAAAAATGGCAGAAGGAGAAAAGATTGTCAAGATCAATATTGAAGATGAAATGAAATCAGCTTACATCGATTATTCGATGTCAGTTATTGTTAGTAGGGCCTTACCTGATGTAAGGGATGGCCTAAAACCAGTTCATCGTAGAATCTTGTTTGGAATGCAAGATTTAGGAGTTTTGTCAAATCGGCCTCATAAGAAGTCGGCAAGAATTGTAGGGGAAGTTTTAGGTAAGTATCACCCTCATGGAGATACAGCAGTTTATGATTCTATGGTTAGAATGGCTCAACCATGGTCATTGAGATACATGTTGGTAGACGGCCAAGGAAACTTTGGATCCGTTGATGGAGATAGTCCAGCAGCAATGCGTTATACAGAAGCAAGGTTGAGGAAGGTTTCTGAAGAAATGTTGGCAGACATCGACAAAGAAACGGTTGATTTTCGATTGAATTTTGATGATTCTTTGCAAGAGCCAACTGTGTTGCCTACAAGAATACCTCAATTGCTAGCCAATGGCGGATCTGGTATTGCCGTGGGAATGGCAACCAATATGGCTCCTCATAATTTGACTGAGGTCATTGATGGAATTACAGCCTATATCGACAATAATGATTTAGAGATTAGCGATTTAATGCAATACATTAAAGCGCCAGATTTTCCAACTGGAGGTACCATTTATGGATATGAAGGTGTTCGTAACGCTTTTGAAACTGGGCGAGGTAGAATTGTAATGCGAGCAAAGACAGAAATTGAACAAATGAGCAGTGGAAGAGAAAGAATCATTGTTAGCGAAATACCCTACCTAGTAAACAAGGCCGATTTAATTAAGAAAACGGCAGACCTGGTTAATGATAAAAAGATTGAAGGCATTT
>CBDCLY010000008.1:0-15688 GCA_965218715.1 Vicingaceae bacterium | reverse complement strand
GAAGGTTTGAAATTCCGTTTTTTAGGTATAATGGAATAGATCAGGCCTGGAATCCAAGAAAAACTTGGGCTTGATTCAATTTCTTGATTTTCAATGCTTGGGTGCCACTCGTTTAAAAAATGGATCTTGGTAGAGTCTCTCATTAGCAATCCAGCCTCATAAGTATATCGTCCATTCTTTTTAGGAATGTTCCAATTGAACAAAAGGAAACTTGAGTCATTTGGACAGAAGGAGGCAATGCTCTTTAAACTACTGAAATCGGTTTGAAAGGCGAATTCTTTAGAAAGTTCTACTTGTAAAATTTCCTTCAGCCTTTGATTTAGACTTTCCTGAACTTCAGACCTAGATTCGTTTAAAATTAAGGTGCCTAGAGAGTCAATTCGATTTAAATCGATGGCCATCTCGCCTCTGATTTCAACCGTTTTTAAGCCAAGAGATGCTTGTGTAAAAGCAAGGTTTAATAAAAGGAAAAGAAATAAGATAAGGAATGCAAATTGTTTCAAATGGTGATTTTATACGCCAATAACAAAGATTAAGCATTTTTAGTGCATTAATTCTTTTTTAGCAAGTAATACATTTTCAGTTTCTCTAATGTCTGGATCATCTACACAACAATCAACTGGGCAAACAGCAGCACATTGCGGCTCATCATGGAAACCTACGCATTCGGTGCATTTATCCGGAACAATAAAATAATAGTCTAAGCTTACTGGCTCATTTTCATTATCAGCTTCTGCTTTCTTTCCATTGTGAAGTTCAAAAGAACCACTTAAGCTTGTTCCATCAGAATACCTCCATTCTTCTCCTCCCTCGTAAATTGCGTTGTTCGGACATTCTGGTTCGCAGGCTCCACAATTTATGCATTCATCTGTAATAATAATAGCCATTTCAATCGCTTTAAGTGAGTAATTTTGTACTGAACAATTTCAACTATTGAAAGTTCATTACCGCAAACAAAAATACTCTTTTCAATAATTTTGATTATGCAATTTCAGCAAAAAATTAAGCTTTTAGAAGAATTAGCTTTGGTCTTTAGACTAAGTGCAAACTCTAATCTAACTAGTAATGAACTCAATGATGAGCTTGTTAAGAAAATAGAAGAGGCTAAAAAGGTTTTTCATGCGGCTAAAATTGCAAATCCTTGGTTCACAATTGAAACCATTACATATGCTCTTGAGTCATGGGCAATGGCACTTTCGAATGAAAACATTGAAACGTGGCTATCAGGCCTAAAAGAACCTGCAAATAAAAGAACTCTTGGTTTGATTTGCGCAGGCAATATCCCACTTGTAGGCTTACATGATTTATTATGCGGGATAATGGCCGAGCAAACCATAAAAATCAAACTTTCTTCTAAGGATAGCCATTTGATGTTATGGGTAATTGAAATACTTTTTGCTATTTCTCCCGAGTTAAAAGCCAAGATAGAACCAAGCACTAATTTAAAAGACATTGATTTTTTAATTGCCACTGGATCCGACAATAGCGCAAGGTATTTTGATTATTATTTCAAAGATGTTCCAAAAATCATAAGAAAAAATAGGAGCTCAATAGCCATTTTAAATGGAAATGAAACTCAGGAAGAATTAGAAGGCCTATCAAATGATGTATTTACTTATTTTGGCTTAGGATGCCGAAATGTGAGTAAGGTATACCTGCCAAAAGACTATGATAAAAACTTGTTGTTTGCTGCATTTTACAAGCATAGGGGAGTAGTTCAGCATAACAAGTATGCCAATAACTATGATTACAATAAATCTGTTTATCTAATGAATAGCATTGAGTTGATAGAAAACGGTTTTCTTTTATTGAAAGAGGATAATGCTAATCATGCTCCCATTGGAGTCCTGTTCTATGAGTATTATGAAGATCTTAAATCTTTAGAGTCTAGAGTAAGCAATGAAATGGATCAACTGCAATGCATTGTTAGTAGTCTCGACAATAAAAGTCACACCTCATTTGGGAAAACCCAGAGTCCAGAACTTTGGGATTATGCTGATCATATTGACACACTTGACTTTTTATTGAACTAGGGCTGGTATTCGTAAGCACCAATGTCTGGGCCAACATCACTCAACCTAGAATTGCCAATAATGTCTAATGGCAATAATTGTGCTTTGATCAGATTTGCAGCATCTTTAGCAGGAGAATTAGCATTTAATCTGAAATCTCTTCCAGGAGCATAAATAAACCCTGGGTCAAAAGGATTGTGAATTATCCGTTTAAACTGATTGGTATCTGAAATTCCAATATTGGTTTTCAGTAAGCAATCACTAAATTGAATATCTACAGATCCGTTGTTTACAATTTCAATGGCCAATTCATTTTCTTGATTTCCATAAATTATTGAGTTACTAACTCGAACAACTGGAGTATCTACTCTTAAACCAAGGTTGGTTACGATAGAATTTTTTATGAAAAATGAAGGAGTTTCTCTTCCTGCAGCATTGTAGTAGTTGGCTGAAGTTAGGTGATTGAAATTGTATCTACCGTCTGCTTGTATAGCAATTGTTTGTTGGCCACAATTATTGATGTTCATGTTATCAGCATCCAAATTAAATAAGCCAGTTAAAAGGCCAAATCCTGAGCAATTTGTAATTTCTGTGTTACTTATGTCTAACTCACCATAAACACTAGGCCCATCTCTATAAAAAAGTGGCTCTGCTTGAATGCCTATGAATGCATTTTTTATTATCGCATTATTGATTTTATTTTGAGCTCCTTCATTGATCCAAATCCTGTCCCATTGACCCGGTAAATCGGCATAATCGGGCTCTAATCGATCGCCTTGAAAGCTTACTGGATCCGCCAATGTTCCATTTACGTTTAAAGATCCACCTCTAAAAACCCACATCCCACCATTTCCATGGAAGTAGACTCGAACACCTGGATCGATGTTTAAGGTATGCAAAGAGTCAACCAGCAGGAAATCATAAATGACGTAAGGCTTATCATTTGGCCAAGTTACCGTCACAGGCACTGGTGGAAAGATACAGGGTCCATCTATGCAAGTATAATCAGGAAAACTTCGATTAAAAGTAGTGGCGGTGTAATAATGTGCATTCTGCCCCCAGGCTTCTAATTTTACTTCTTGGATGTTTCCATTGGTAATGAATTCAATTTGATCTTCAACAACAAAAGGGCTCAAATCATTACTAGGATCAACAGTTACCTCAATGAAGATATACATGCTGTCCTTAGGAGCTATCTCAATGTTCTGATGGCTAATCCCTGCTTGCCCATCTACATTGATTCTAAAGTTACTGTTCTGTCCATTTTTAAGTCGAATTGAACTAATCTTAATCCTTTCTTTAAAAGGATTATATACCCTAATGTTTTGGGTTGCTGAACCGACGGTAGTAAAGACAGTATCAAAACTGATAGCTGTTTCAGAAAAGTTGAGACTAGCAGAAGAATCGGTAATGATCTCTTCATCTTTACGGCAGGAGAATAGCAATAAAAGAACAATACTAAAGAAGAATAAATACCTTTTTTGATGCATCTTGCAAATATACCTTTAGAAACTATGTTTTTGATTGCTTATTGCTCCTAGATTATTTCTTTTAAAAGAGCAATTATTTCCGCTTGAACACTTTTTGTTTTATCCGCATTGTACCAAGCTTGTAATTCCTTGTTCATTAGCTGATAATCAAAATCTAATCTAGATTTATGATCCTTCATAATTGCATTTGCAGGTTCTGGTCTTGGCCCCCAAGAATTAAGCACCTCATTGTCTTCTTCTCTTGAAATGATAAGTTTCGGAATCGACCTACCCCCATTGGTGAGAAACTGGTCCATCAGGTCTAAATTCTCATCTCTCAAAACAATGTTAAGTTCAACGCCATTTAATTCTTCGGCAATTGCAGACAAAATTGGAAGACTTTGAGCAGCATCCCCGCACCAGCCTTCACTCAATACTAACCAATTTAAGTTTTCCCTTTTTTGTTCATTGTACTTCAGCTTAAATTCTTCAAATTCTAGACTAAACTTAGCAGTTTTATTGAGCCTTTTCATGCGTTGAAGATTCAATTTGGCATAATTCAACATGTCCTCACCTTGTTTTTCTCCAGTTGTTAAACCCTGCTCAAATAGATCAAGAAGTAGTTGATAATATTCCTGATAGCTATAAGCCTTCTTTATTTTTCTTAGATCAATTTTCATTCAATAAATTTTGGACAAAATTACGTGGCATTTTTGAATCTTTTTGTAATTATGTTGACAGATGAAAAGGGAATTGATAATTACAAAAGACGGTTCACATTCGTTTTATCTGCCAGAAATGGATGAACATTATCATTCCATTAACGGCTCGATAACAGAATCGCAACATATTTTTGTGAACAATGGATTGCGGCCTTTGCTCCCCATACATGATTCTATTCAAATTCTTGAAGTTGGCTTTGGGACCGGGTTGAATGCATTTACAAGCTTTATTGAATCAAAAAAAAATCAAAATTCCATTCAATACCATGGCTTGGAATTATATCCAATGCAATGGGAACAAGTGAAGGAATTGAATTATTCGAAAATGATTGATGGGGATAATTATTCATCTGATTTTGAAAAAATCCATACTACTCCCTGGGAAGAAGTAGCAGCAATAAGTACTGAATTTTCGCTTGTAAAAATCAAAGAGGATCTTCGTCAATTTGAAATGAAAACATCATTTCATTTAATCTATTTTGATGCATTTGCACCTGAAAAACAAGAGGAAATGTGGACAGATGAAATCTTTCATAAACTTTTTGAGGCGCTTAAACCAGGTGGTGTACTTGTAAGTTATTGTGTGAAGGGAAAAATTCGCAGGAGCTTAAAAGAAATTGGGTTCTTTGTAGAGAAGCTAGCAGGACCTATTGGAGGGAAAAGAGAGGTATTAAGAGCCAAAAAGCCAAATGAATAGAAAAGAAATAAAGAAAGAGTATTTAGTTTTTTTGGAAGAGGCTAAGAAAGACAAGGATTTAAATAAGGCCCTAGTTAAGTCTTGGAAAAAGCGAACTCCTAAAAAATTGGATGAAATGGTTCATAGTGAGCACGAAGAAGCATTTGATAAGATTGATTGCCTTGATTGTGGAAATTGCTGCAAAACTACTTCACCCGTTTTTACAGACAAAGACATCAACAGGATTTCAAAACATTTGCGAATTAAACCAACTGATTTTTTTAATACCTACCTAAAAATTGATGAAGACAATGACCAAGTTTTAAAGAAAAGTCCTTGTGCCTTTTTGCAAGATGATAATTCCTGTCAGGTTTATGATGTGAGACCTAAGGCATGCAGAGAGTACCCGCATACGGATAGAAAAAAGTTCCATCAAATACTGGACTTGAGTTTAGAAAACACGGTAATTTGTCCAGCAGTTGCTGAAATTTTTAAGTCTATTCGAGAATAGAGGTGAATTATTGAAAGTAGTCCTTCATTCTTTCAAAGAAACCCTTGTCTTGCGCACTTGGATTAGGTTCAAAACTTTTGGAGCCCTTCAGTTTTTCTAGAATTTTCTTTTCTTCTTTATTCAACTTTTGTGGTGTCCAGACATTGATATTCACCAATTGATCGCCAGTTCTATATCCGTTGATTTCAGGAATTCCTTTATTTCTCAATCGAAGTACCTTACCCCCTTGTGTACCTTCTTCAATTTTTATTTTTGCTTTTCCATTTACAGTCGGAACAGTAACTTCTGTGCCAAGCACTGCATCAGGGAAGGGGATGTAAAGATCAAACAAAATGTTATTGCCATCTCTCTTTAAGGCTTCATGTTCTTCCTCTTCGATTAAAACAATTAAATCGCCGGCCATACCATTCCTAGCGCCCATGTTTCCTTTCCCACTGACAGATAATTGCATTCCATCTTCTACTCCTGCAGGAATTTTCAATTCTATTGTTTCATCATCTTTTACAATTCCATCACCTCCACAAGGGTTGCATTTATTGGTAATTATTTTTCCATCACCACCACATTGTGGGCAGGTGCTTGCTGTTTGCATTTGGCCTAAGAAGGTATTCGTAACCCTTGTCACTTGTCCGCTACCATTGCATTGACTGCAAGTGCTGAATCCACTTCCCCCTTCAGCCCCTGTTCCTGTGCAGGTATTACAAGAGATGTATTTTTTTACTTTAATCTTTTTCTCAACTCCGTTAACAATGTCTTTTAGTGTCAATTTTACTTTCACCCGGATATTTGAGCCTCGATTTACTCTTCTGCCTTGGCCGCCACCACCGCCAAATCCACCGAATCCACCAAAACCACTACCACCGAATATATCCCCAAATTGCGAGAAGATGTCTTCCATGTTCATTCCACCGCCACCAAAACCACTGGCGCCGCCCATACCGGCATGCCCAAAACGGTCATATTTCGCTTTCTTTTCCTCGTTACTTAGTACCTCGTAAGCCTCCGCTGCCTCCTTAAATTTTTCCTCAGCCTCCTTATTATCAGGGTTTTTATCAGGGTGAAACTTAAGTGCTAACTTTCGGTAAGATTTTTTTATCTCCGTGGCACTTGCATTTTTATCAACGCCTAGAACTTCGTAATAATCTCTTTTTGACATATGCTTTATTTTCCTACTACCACTTTGGCGTAACGGATTACTTTTTCATTCAACAAGTAGCCTTTTTCAACAACGTCAACTACCTTTCCTTTTAACTTCTTACTTGGGGCTGGAATCTGAGTAATGGCTTCGTGAATTTCACTATCAAAGTCTTTTCCCTGAGCTTCCATTGGTTCTGCTCCATTGGATTTAAAAACCCCTAAAAACTTATTGTAAATTAAATCTACACCTTCTTTTAAACCGGCATAATCTTGCGTTTCGTCCATGGATTTCTTCGCACGTTCGAAATCATCCATTACAGGCAAAAGACTTTTAAAGATATCTTCTCCTGCTGTTTTGTATAGGTCTAATTTTTCCTTTTGTGTTCTTCTTCTAAAGTTGTCAAATTCTGAATAAAGACGTAGGAATTTGTCATTCAATTCTTTGATCTCCAAGTCTTTCTTCTCCATTTCACTCAATTCCTCAATAGGATGCTCATCAGTCTCTTGATCAGATTCGTTCGCGTTTATTTCGCTCTCTGTAATTTCTTCTTCTTCTTTGGAAGACATTTTTTCCTCTTTCATAATTTTTTGAATAAAAATCCGGGCATTTCAAATGCTTTGCCATTTTTTTTGCACGACAAATTGGCAGGCAATATTACGCCTAATTCTAACATTTTTAATGGGGGAGATGTAGCTTATTTAATTACAGAAGGATTCTGCCTTGATCTTCTTATTTGCTAAGACTTTTAAGCATGTTTGGCAGTCCTGGTCCTCTTAGACTATTTCCTTTGCCTACAATTATCCCATCGCCGTTAATTAGATAAGCTTGTGGGATAGAACTTACACGGTAAATTTTTGCTGGTTCGGCAGACCAAGCCTTCAAATCACTTACATGATATGGCCAAGATAAAGCATCTTGCATAATTGCATTTTGCCATGCGCTTTTACTTTTATCTAAAGAAACCGAGTATACTGTAAAGCCTTTGCCAGATTTGAATTTTTTATCTTTAAAATTATTGTAGGTTTTAACCACATTTGGGTTTTCTCTTCTGCATGGTCCGCACCAAGATGCCCAAAAATCGATAAGAACCATTTTTCCTTTTAAATCTGAAAGGGCGATTACTTCACCATTTGGATTCTCAAATTTTAACTCAGGCGCTTTATTTCCAATGTTTAATCCTATTTTTTCACCTTCTGGACCATTCGCTATGGCATGAAGACTAAATACACTTAGAAATATTAATAAGATCTTTTTCATAATGTTCTTTTTGCTTTGCAATATTAATTGCGATTAAATTCTTTTTATGTCGGCCCCTATGGCATTTAGCCTTTTGTCAATATTGGAATAACCTCTATCAATTTGTTCAATATTATGGATAGTGCTAGTCCCTTTTGCAGATAAGGCGGCAATCAATAAAGAAACTCCAGCTCTAATATCGGGAGATGTCATTTGAATTCCCCTTAATTGAGTCCGTTTATCTAAGCCAATCACTGTTGCTCTGTGTGGATCACAAAGAATAATTTGAGCTCCCATGTCAATCAATTTGTCGACAAAGAACAGCCTTGATTCAAACATCTTTTGATGAATTAAAACAGAACCCTTAGCTTGGGTTGCTGTTACTAGCATAATGCTCAATAAATCTGGAGTAAATCCAGGCCAAGGGGCATCAGAAATGGTCATGATTGAACCATCAATAAATGTCTCTACTGCATAATGGTCTTGTGCTGGAATGTATAAATCATCACCTTTCAATTCCATTTGGATCCCTAATTTTTTGAAGGTATCAGGAATGATTCCAAGGTTTGGATAGGAAACATCTTTAATGGTAATTTCAGATTGGGTCATGGCGGCTAAACCAATGAAACTTCCAATCTCAATCATATCAGGAAGTATTCTATGCACGCAACCTCCTAAATACTCAACTCCTTCAATGTGCACCATGTTGGAGCCGATTCCTGTGATTTTGGCTCCCATGCTGTTCAACATTTTGCACAATTGTTGAATGTATGGTTCGCAAGCTGCGTAATATATTGTAGTTTTTCCTTTGGCTAAAGTTGCAGCCATTATGATATTGGCGGTTCCAGTAACAGAAGCCTCGTCTAAAAGCATATAGGTGCCTTTTAGATTTCCTGCTTCTACCTTGTAAAATTTATTCTCCTTATTGTAGATGAATTTTGCTCCTAACTTTTGAAAGCCTATAAAGTGGGTATCCAGCCTTCTTCTTCCAATCTTATCGCCACCTGGTCTTGGAATGTATCCTTTTCCAAATCTTGAAAGTAGTGGCCCCAAAATCATAACAGAACCTCTAAGGCTAGATCCTTTTGTTTTAAACTCTTGTGTGTTGAGGTATTCGATGTCAATTTCGTCGGCTTGAAAAGTGTAGGTCTCCTCCGCTATTTTTTCAACTTTAACCCCTAAGTCTTTTAGTAGGTCAATGAGTTTATTTACATCAATAATATTTGGAACATTTTCTATGGTGACTTTTTCAGGAGTGAGTAAAACAGCACATAAAATTTGAAGTGCTTCGTTTTTTGCTCCTTGTGGTTTCAACTCGCCTGAGAGCTGTTTTCCACCATTAATTTCGAATGTGCCCATGTATCTTTTCTAGTATTTTTTTTGCCTTTAAACGTGCGTTTACTTCTTTTCTTGTTTTTACTTGTATTGGTATTGGTTGAGGTTTTACGAGGACTTATCTCTTTGCTATCTATTAACTCTAAGTTTTCTGATACCTCAAGTTTACCTCTTGATATTTTCTTTAAGTCGGCAATAATTTGTCCGTCATTAACAGAAGATCTACCCCAAGTGAGGTAATGCCTCTTCATTAGATTGCCGATGGCCAATATCAAGGCTTCTTTCTCCTCGCCATCTTCAAATTCAATGGCTTTCCCTATCAATTCTTCTACACCCTTTCCGTAATGTTTGAATCGAGCATCGTTTGCTGGATAAGGCATTTTGTTTGGCCTTTCTTCAAATTGCTCTTTGCTTGGAATAGGATAAGGAGATTCCACATCTAATTTGAAATTAGACATGATGAAAATATGATCCCAAAGTTTATGCTTGAAATCGTCAACATCTCTAAGATGAGGATTCAATTGTCCCATGACATCTATAATTGCCAAGGCCATTTCATTCCTTTCTTCTTTCTTTTCCAATTGAATGGCGTGGTCTATTAATTTCTGAATGTGTCTTCCATATTCTGGAATGATCATCTTGGGTCTTGTCGTATTATATTGCATCGACATAAATTAGGAGGGACTTAATTTTTTAATATTCTTAGTTTGGCAAATTTTAGCAGCAGCTGTTTTTCTCCTACTTGATCAAATTTAATACTTGCCTTTCTATTTGGTTCTTGGCCTTCAATTCCGGTAACCTTTCCTTTGCCAAAACGAAGATGTTCGACTCGCATGCCTGGCTCAATTTTGCTGGCAGCAGCGGCGAAGCTAGGGTCAACAGGCCTTTTAGCAGAATCAATACTCACCATTTTCTTATGAGGTGGTATTACTTTTTCAGCTGGCTTTTTTGGGTCATTTTTCCCTACGCTAGACATGCCGACTTTTTGAGATTTGTTTTTAAAGGAGTTTCCATTTCCAAAATAGGATGTTCGATCATTCTCAAAAGTACGAACAGTTTTGGCTTTAGACTCAGAAAACTGTAAAAATTGCTCATCAATCTCTTCGATGAACCTACTTGGTTCGCAATAAATCATGTTTCCCCAACGATAACGACTGGTAGCATAGGACAGTTGGACTTCTTTTTCCGCCCGAGTTAGTGCAACATAAAACAATCGCCTTTCTTCCTCTAAATCTGGTCTTGAATTCAAAGACATCTGAGATGGAAAAAGGTTTTCCTCCAAGCCTACAATATATACATATGGAAATTCTAGACCTTTTGCTGCATGAATAGTCATTAAGGAAACCTTGTTTCTGTCATTTTTGTCCTTCTCTTGATCCGCATCAGTCAGTAATACTATATCTTGAAGAAAAAGACCTAGCGACTTGTCATCGTTTTCTGATTCTACAAAATCCTTTACACCATTTAGTAATTCCTGAATATTGTCATACCTAGATATCCCTTCAGGTGATTTATCTGCAAACAAGTCATTTAGAATCCCACTGCCTTTGGCAATGTCCTCCATAATTTCATAGGCATTCTTTTCTTTTAACTTCAATTGGTAGTTAAGGATAAGGTCTCTAAATAAACCCACCTTATTTTTTGCGCCGGCATTAATTTCTAGATGGAGTAATTGTTCATTTTGAATTGTTGTCCAAAGACTTTCTTCAGATTTATTCGCAGCAAAAGAGATTTTTTCTAAACTGGTTTTTCCTATTCCTCTAGCTGGGTAATTGATTACCCTTTTAAAGGCTTCATCATCATTTGGGTTCATTACTAAACGACAATAAGCCAAAATGTCTTTGATTTCTTTTCTTTGGTAAAAGGAAGTGCCACCATAAATGCGATAAGGAATGTCTCTTTTCCTAAGCGCCTCTTCCATTGCCCGAGATTGAGCATTGGTACGGTATAAAATGGCAAAATCAGCATGCTTGGCTTGCTCATTCATTGCCGTTTCAAATATGCTGCTGGCAACATGATTGCCTTCTTCATTATCCGTCAATAGGCGATTTACCTTTATCTTATTACCAGCACCATTGTCGGTCCAAACTTCTTTCTTTAATTGATCTTTGTTTTGTTCAATTACTTGATTGGCCGCTTGAACTATGTTTTTTGTTGAGCGGTAATTTTGTTCAAGTTTAAATACTTTGGTGTCTGTATAATCTCTCTGAAAATTTAAAATGTTTTGAATGTTTGCTCCTCTAAATGCATAGATACTCTGTGCATCATCTCCAACAACACAAATGTTTTCATTTACGGCCCCAAGTTTTTTTTACGATTAAGTACTGCGAGAAATTGGTGTCTTGGTACTCGTCTACCATTATATACTTAAAGCGATGTTGGTATTTGTGAAGTACATCGGGGAAATCTCTTAATAAGATGTTGGTTTTAAATAGCAAATCATCAAAATCCATGGCCGCAGCCTTAAAACACCTTGACTCATATAAACGGTAGATTTCAGAAATTTTAGGCTTCGCCATTTGGCGATCCTCTGAAATGATGTTTGTATTTTGCTGGTAGGCTGCTGCTGAAAGTAGATTATTCTTTGCGCTAGATATTCGATTTAAAACCAATCCAGGTTTGTAATTTTTTTCATCTAGGCCTAAATCCTTGATAATGCTTTTTAATAAACTTTTACTATCCTGAGTATCATATATAGTAAAGTTAGAGGGATAATGAAGTTTCTCTGCTTCAGATCTTAGTATTCTAGAAAATACTGAATGAAAAGTTCCTGTCCATAAATTTCTCGCTTCACCTTCGCCAACTAACTCTCCAATTCTTTTTTTTCATTTCCTTGGCCGCCTTATTGGTAAAAGTCAAAGAAAGTATATTAAAGGGATCAACTCCTTTTTGCATCAAATGTGCTATCCTATAAGTCAGTACTCTTGTTTTTCCAGAGCCTGCTCCAGCAATCACCATAGTAGGTCCCTCAGTATTGCATACTGCTTCCCTTTGTGATTCATTCAATTGATTCAAAAAATTCATCAAACAAAAATAATTAATCTATATGGGTGAATTGAAAAAATGCCCACCAAGAACATAAGATTTATTGCAATGAATTAAATTTGACTTGACTTTGTTTTTCCTGCCTAAATTTGTGTTCAATATCCTGTTGAAAATAAAAAAAATCAAAAGGCTGAAAGCTAAACAGACATGGGCTTTGCGATTATTTTGCCAAATCGCTAAAAAAAAAAAGATTTAGCCAGCGGAATTAACCAAAAAATCTTGTACATTTGCGACCCCAAAAAAATTGGGAGTAATATTTTATTGACTTATTTAAGCGCTTATGCCAACAATACAGCAACTTGTAAGAAAAGGAAGAGTTAAATTAGAAAAGAAGAGCAAGTCTGCAGCACTTGATTCTTGTCCCCAACGTAGAGGGGTTTGTGTTAGGGTTTATACCACTACACCAAAGAAGCCAAATTCTGCGATGAGAAAAGTAGCAAGGGTTCGTCTTACAAATGGGAAAGAAGTGAATGCTTATATCCCAGGTGAAGGCCACAATTTGCAAGAGCACTCTATCGTATTGGTTAGAGGAGGAAGAGTAAAAGATTTGCCAGGTGTTCGTTATCACATCGTGAGAGGTGCCTTGGATACAGCAGGTGTTGCTGATAGAAGTCAAAGAAGATCAAAATACGGTGCTAAGCGCCCGAAAAAATAAACTAGTTAAGAAAAGATGAGAAAAGCTAGAGCCAAAAAAAGACCATTACTTCCAGACCCAAAGTTTCAAAGTCAGGAAGTTACTCGTTTCGTTAACAACTTAATGTTACACGGAAAGAAAAGTTTAGCCTATGATATTTTTTTATGAAGCAATGGAAATTGTTGATGGAAAAGTAGAAGAAGGTGGACTTGCGACGTGGAAGAAAGCATTGGATAACATTACTCCTCAAGTTGAGGTTAGAAGTAGAAGAGTAGGAGGGGCAACTTTCCAAATTCCACAACCCATTAGAGACGACAGAAAAACTTCTATGGGAATGAAGTGGTTAATTCTTTATTCTAAGAAAAGAAATGAGAAAACTATGGCTCAAAAATTAGCTGCTGAAGTAATTGCAGGTGCTAAGGAAGAGGGTGCAGCTCATAAGAAAAAAGAAGATACGCATAGAATGGCGGAAGCGAATAAAGCATTCTCTCATTTTAGATTTTAATATCAGAAAGCAAAATAGCAATGGCTAAAAGAGATTTATTACTGACAAGAAACATTGGAATTGCTGCACACATTGATGCAGGAAAAACCACTACTACTGAGCGTATATTGTATTATGCTGGAGTAAGTCACAAAATTGGTGAAGTTCACGATGGTGCTGCTACTATGGACTGGATGGACCAAGAGCAAGAAAGAGGAATTACCATTACTTCTGCTGCAACTACCGTTTTTTGGGATTATAGAGGTGACAATTACCACATCAACATTATTGATACTCCTGGTCACGTTGACTTTACTGTTGAGGTGAACCGTTCTTTAAGAGTATTGGATGGTTTGGTGTTCTTGTTTTCAGCTGTTGATGGTGTTGAGCCTCAATCTGAAACAAACTGGAGATTAGCAGATAATTATAATGTAGCTCGTTTAGGATTCGTTAATAAAATGGATCGTCAAGGTGCTAACTTCTTAATGGTTTGTAAGCAAGTAAAAGAAATGCTTGGTAGCAATGCAGTGCCATTGCAATTGCCAATTGGTGGTGAAGAAACCTTTAGAGGTGTTGTTGACTTGGTGAATAACCGAGGAATTATTTGGAACGAGAATGACATGGGAATGACTTTCGAGGAAGTTCCAATTCCAGAAGACATGTTAGATGAGGTTGCTGAATACCGTGAGAAATTATTGGAAGCAATCGCTGAATTTGATGATACTTTAATGGAAAAGTATTTTGAAGATCCAGATTCAATCACAGAAAAAGAAATTTTAACAGCCCTAAGAGCGGCAACAATTTCAATGAAAATTGTTCCTATGCTTTGTGGTTCTGCATTTAAAAACAAAGGTGTTCAGACCATGTTGGATTATGTGATGGAATTATTGCCATCTCCAATGGATACTGAAGCAATTGTAGGAGTTAATCCTGATACTGAAGAAGAAGAGTCAAGAAAGCCATCAGTAGATGAGCCTTTTGCAGCTTTAGCATTTAAAATTGCTACCGATCCATTTGTAGGTCGACTTTGTTTTGTGAGATCATATTCTGGAAAATTAGAGTCTGGTTCATACATCATGAACATGCGAACTCAAAAGAAAGAGCGTATTTCTAGAATTTTCCAAATGCATGCCAACAAGCAAAATCAAATTGATGCATTGCACGCAGGTGATATTGGAGCTTTGGTTGGATTTAAAGACATCAAAACTGGTGATACTTTAACTGATTTAGGTAAGCCAATTGTATTGGAGTCTATGGACTTTCCAGATCCAGTAATTGGAATTGCAATTGAGCCAAAAACTCAAGCAGATGTTGATAAAATGGGTATGGCTTTGGCTAAACTTTCAGAAGAAGATCCAACATTAACCATTCATACTGATGAAGATTCAGGTCAAACTGTATTGAGCGGAATGGGTGAGTTGCACTTAGACATTATTCTTGATCGTTTGAAAAGAGAATTTAAAGTTGAGTGTAATCAAGGTGCTCCGCAAGTAGCATACAAGGAAGCAATTTCTGGTGTTGTTGAGCATAGAGAAGTATACAAAAAACAATCAGGTGGTCGTGGTAAGTTTGCTGATATTTCGGTAAGAATTGAGCCAGTTGACGATGCAGAAAATGCTGATGGATTAGAGTTTGTGGATGAAATTAAGGGTGGACGTATTCCTAAGGAATTTATTCCTTCAGTTGAAAAAGGATTTAAAGAATCTATGAAAAATGGTGTGCTTGCAGGTTATCCAATGGATAGTTTAAAAGTGACATTGATGGACGGTTCTTTCCACGCAGTAGATTCAGATCAATTATCTTTTGAATTGGCAGCAAAAATGGCATTTAGAGATGCAATTCCTAAGTCTAAGCCAGTGTTGCTAGAGCCAATCATGAAACTAGAAGTAGTGACTCCTGAGGAGAACATGGGAGACGTTGTTGGTGATTTGAATAAAAGAAGAGGACAAGTTGATGGGATGGATGATAGAGCTGGTGCCAAAGTAATTAAGGCAAGTGTTCCATTATCTGAAATGTTTGGATACGTTACTACTTTAAGAACACTTTCTTCAGGTAGAGCCACTTCAAGTATGGAATTCTCACATTTCTCAGATGCACCTAGAAGTGTTTCTGAAGAAGTAATTGCAAAAGCAAAAGGTAAAGTAGAAGCTTAATATAGAAACAGCATGAATCAAAAAATTCGCATAAAGCTTAAATCTTACGATTTTAATTTAGTTGACAAGTCAGCTGAGAAAATTGTAAAAACGGTAAAGTCTACTGGTGCAGTAGTTAGTGGTCCAATTCCACTTCCAACTCACAAAAGAATTTACACCGTATTGAAATCTCCACACGTAAATAAGAAAGCAAGAGAGCAATTCGAATTGTCTTCTTACAAGCGTTTGTTAGACATCTACAGTTCTACATCAAAAACTGTTGATGCTTTAATG
>CBDCLY010000007.1:0-71767 GCA_965218715.1 Vicingaceae bacterium | reverse complement strand
ATGGTCGGCTATATCTACATAAAAGGTAGTTGGGCTATGTCCCCATTCTTGAACCTTTTTCCCTTCCAAGTTGATGAGTTCAATTTTTTCTATGATGTGAAAATCATCTGATTTTCTTGTGGCTATGTTTATCCTTCCCGTAGTTGGATTTGGAGCAATTTTCATGAACTCTTCTTGTTCCACTTCATTCAAAGTGTGAATGAGGGTGAGGTGAGCAAGGAGGTTATCAATTACCCAGCCCTCCTTGTTGTTATTGATAGAATCTGACTTTAAAGTATACCTAAAAACTAATGAGTCGGAGAAGGAAAGCCAAGAAAGATCAAAACACAGCCAAACATCTTTCCAGGTGCTGTCCGTTCCACTAAATGCATATTCTCCGCTTGTTAGCGTATCTTGGTTGGCAGGATCAAAGCCGTAAAAATTATATACAAAAGGATTATTGAAAACGTTCTGCCATGTATTTCCTGTGTCGCTTGAAAATTCAATTATTCCTCCATCATAATCAAAGTCCATGTCTAATTTCTGTTTCCATTGCAATGCCAAAATGCCTGCCCAGCCAAATGGATTTGGGTCTATGCCAAAGGAGAAACTTGAACTGTTATTAATTGGGTAATGATTGAGGGTATCAGTGACAATGGAGTTGGGTACCGTTGCAGCGGAATTAAAGATCGTTTTTTGTGGCTGACCAATTTGCCAAACATTAGAATTTGAACTATCTAGATGAATGAAGATAGAATTGAATCTTGAGGTGTCGGCACCATCAAAATATTGCACAAAAGTTTGACCAATTGTAAATAGAGGAAGGGTGATTACAAGCAATGCGAAGGTTATTTTCAATTTCATATTCTAATTTTTTTTGCGGTCAAAGGTTGACAAGAATTTAAGGAACTCGGGAGCAACTGTCTCGGCAATTTCTTCTGTTGTATCCATGATCAACATGATCCCCATTGATTTGTAAATACCATGAACAATATAAATTCTGTGCTCTAGTCCACGATCATTATATTTTCCGCGATAGCCTATTCCGTTTTTAAATTTCATGGTACCATCTTCATGACTGAACATGCTTACAACATCAAAAGGCACCTGTGATCGTTTTTGAAAGGAATAACTTATTACATCCATTGAAGAATCAACAGGCTCTAGGATAAATGAAATTTGAGGGTCAATTTGCCTGCCGGCAGAGTCAAGAATAAAGTCTCTTTTATAGGTGTAAACAACCTTGGTTCCCTGCTCTTGTCTTTCTTTGAATTTCCAATGTTTATTGGGCAATTTGAAAATTAGATCCGCTTCTTTTATGTGTTCTTGCGCACTTGTAGCAAAGTTGAAAAGGATTAAAAGCAATATGGTGCTGAGGGATTTCATTAATTTTTAATAAAAAATTATCTTAATCTTCATGAATCTAGTTATTCCTTGAGCAAGTTAAGGTAATTCTTAAAAGGACCAATCTCACCTGAATAATGTTTAACCATAACTCTTGTTACTTGGTTGAGGTGAACAAGGTCATGCATCGACCAAGTGGCGATAAGTTGCCTAAGGGTAATTTCCCCCAAGTCGGGATGAATGCCGGTTTTGTCTAAATCACTTTTACTTAAGCCCCAGGACAAGAGTTCTTCAATGTTTTGTTGTCGAATCACCTTAAACTCCTGCAGCAGCTCTTCAATGCTTTGGGTTGAATACAATTCCTCTTGCGCAAATCGATCATAAGGGATAAAGGTTTTGTCTTCTTGATCTCCTAGAATAATTCGGGCTCTTGGAATCCAATCTGTTTTTTCGCCATGAATTAAGTGTCCAATGATGTTATATGCGCTCCAAGTATCTGGGCCTTCATTGATGGTGGCCCAATTGGAATTTATATCCTTAAAGAGAGTAGAATAGACTTCAGGCGTTCTCTGCAGTAACTCTATAGATTTGTTGAGGTTAAACTTCATTTTTCTACCCGCAATATTTTTTTCCATTTTTCTACCCCTTGCCAATTCATCGATCAATTTTTCGAATCGCCTGCATTGTTTGTATACCGTAAATTCATCCTCGATTTCTTCAATCCGATAACCACAAACCACTCCTTTAATCATGTGCGCATTGGGATGTAATATTTGCTTCGGAGAAGAAGGTATTAAAGCTTACTTTCTCCTCAATAAGTGATTGCAGTTTCTTTTTCATCGTATCCAGTATACCACTCAATAATTTGATGGAATTCTTCTCTTGTTCTGCCGTTTTTTTCCAATCGATTCCAATAAAGCGGATAGATGGAAGCAAAAATCATATTGGCAGCCTTTTCATTCTTTTCAGCGGTAACTTTCATGGGTTTTAATTTTTGGTTTTGCAGTTTTTCGTTTATCCAATGAATTCTTATCCTTTTGCATTCATGCAATTATTTAGAATTGCTTAGTTAAAATAGTTTAACTGAACTTGTTTCTACCCTCGATCCAATTAAATTTAATTTGATCGAAAGGAATTAGTTTATTTTAATACTGCATCAGGACTACATAATGTTAGTTATTTTTTTTCTCATAGTAAAAAATAAGAGGATAAATGTGATGCATAAATAAATGAACGAATCACCAATTATTGAATGAATGGTTGTGATGCTTTTTTTGGGCAATTCAGAAATCATCAGCTTGTCCTTGCTGCTAAAGGCACTCATTTTAGCCACCATGTTGCCATAAGGAGAAATAGCTGCCGATAGACCAAATCGGGTAGACCTTATAATAGAATGCCCTTGTTCAATGGCTCTAAAGCATGCCATCTGTGTATGAATTGGATCAATTCCTCTCCAGTCGGAAGAAGGGAGAGCTACAATGTCGGAGTTTGCTTTGCGGTTTTCTTTTGCTAAATAAGGAAAGTCGTAATCGTAACAAATAGCTCCCCCAAGGTTTAGTCCTTCAATTTGAAATGATTGGATGGGTCCAACTCCTTTTTTAGCAGGTTCTCCAGGTACTGGTTGATGTTTTAAGTAGGTATGAAGTAATTTTCCTTTTGCGTCAATCAATAAAAATTTATTCTCGTACCTGAGAGGAGCTTCAGAGGTGAGTAAAATATAAGATGCAACTATTGTAACATTCGATTTGTTGGCTAAGGTTTGAATAGAATCAATCCAATTGGTTTCATTCGTTTTATCGAGTAAAAATGCTCCTTCATTCCAAACCACAATTTTGGCACCTAATGCTGCTGATTTTGCAGTTCTGTTAAATATACCCTGAATGTCTCTTTGGTTTTTTTTCTTGAGTAGGCAAGGGTAAGCCTCCAATCTTAGAGTCTGTTCCTACAGCAGCAATTTTGATTGTTTCAACACCTTTAGATGAGTGTAAATCATACCTAATGCCTCCCCAAATGATAGCCGAAATATAGATAAGCAGGGGAAGGTAAAAGTTTAATAAAGACCTTTTTTTTCTCATTAAATATTCTGCAATGGAAACATTAACCCAGTAGATCAAGAAACTTAGTCCGGCCATTCCAAATATTGAAACCAGTTGAATAATGTCTATACTTTCTAATTGAGTGTATGAGATCGCGCCCCAGCTAGCCAAAGGAGTAAAAGTATATTGCAACCATTCTAAAACTGTCATTAGGGCAGGAAACAAAAAAATGGAATAGTGTTGATCTTTGAATTTTTGCCAGATAAGATATCCAGGTAAATGAATTAAGCTGATCGGAATAGAATACATAAAGGCAAGACCAAAAGGGATCGGTGCCGATATGATTTTATAAACAATAAGCGACCAAGTAAGAATCAATGTTAAGGTGAAATACAGTCTTGATTTCCATCCTTTGGTGAGATGAAGATAAATTAAAAATGGAACGATAGAAAACCAACCCACAAAATCTACATTGTAGGTCATATGAGAGGCAGTCATTGTTAATGCCCCAATTAAAAGAAACCAATTTGGCTTAATTGAATAGATTGTTTTTTGGGATGCGTTTGTGGATAGGGTAATGCTCATAATTGTATGTTTTTTAATTCAATACAAAATTGATGCATATAAAAAGGGCATCCATTAACAAATGATAAAAAGAGCCTTACTTCATTAATTCTCTTCTGAGCCTGCTAAGAGAAATATTGGTAATGCCAAGGTAGGAGGCAATAGCTTGGTGGGGAATTAGGTTTTCAAATAGCGGGAATCGTTTTCGAAATGCTTGCAACCTTTCTGAGGCTGTAGAAGAAGCTAAACTTATTTCTTTGTCAATTTTTAATTTTAATTCATTTCTTAAAACAGAATTTCCAAACTCTCGAATCTCTAAGTTTTCTACCATTAAGTTTTCGAATGCTGCGGCATCCATTTCCCCTAGGGATAAATCTGTAAGGGCCTGAAAGTTTAAGCTCGATTTCCCCATGTTAGTTCTTGTGGTGTAAGGAGATAGTATTGATTCGTTTGTAAAAAATGAAATGCTTATTTCTTCTCCATCAGGACTAAGCAAAAAGCTTCTACAAATGCCTTCAATAATAAAATACTCTTTGTTGTTGGCTTTGGTTTTCTTGATGAATACTTCACCTTTTTTAACCCTATGGTATTCAACGATGTTTTCGATGGCATCAATTGATGCCTTCGAAATGGGAGTGATTTGTTGAATTATTTTAGATATCATTTATGGTAGGTAATGGGTTGGATATTTTCTATTGTCCTTATTAGCGGTTAAAATTTTATTTATTGTGCTCTTGGTCACAAATTCGAGAGAATCATAGGTTGTCCAAACGGTTTCATGAATTTTAACAAGTTCATCATTCTTAATAATTGTACCTAAGAAATTGGTTATGAAATTTATGCCTTTACAGGGCTCCAGCACAAGTTAGCCAAATCATTTCAACATCGCCCGCAATTGGGTTGTTTTATGGCTGTTGTTTTAATGATTTGCTTTAAATCAATTTGATCACTAATGTGATTAATAAGATTAGAAAAAGAAATATAAGATTTGATATAATAAAACGAATAATTCTTTTAAACCCTGGACTATTGATTTGGAGTTTCAGAATAATCTTTGGATGTATTTTGTCAATCAAATAGTAAAGTGAAATAGTCGATACAAGCCAAGAAAAAATAACAGTACTTAAGAAATCTAATTTTTCGCCACCTGTCCAGTAATAAAAAAATTCATAGAATAAGATAGCCAATCCTACAAATACTAATAGCTTCATCCATTTGACTGAAAACCTGATTGCATTAATTAAAGCGATTAAATAAATCAACCCACTCAAAGAAAAGATAGACATGAAAAAAAAGAATGTCTCTCTTAACCCATCGATTTGAATCATAAATTAATTATTTGAGCAACGTTTACTGTATGGTGCGTTGTGGATTTGATAAAGATACTATTTCAGTTTAGCACTTAGCAAAAACCGCTTTGCGGTTTTGTTTCTTGCTTTTTTTACAAAATCCGCTAGCGGATTTTGCGACCAACAAATAGAGCATACGTTTGCTAAACAGTTTTACCAACAATGCACTATACAGATTGTTGGCAAATCGTTTTTTATTTTTTACAGTTGGAAATTAAATCTTGGTCAATATCATCTCCATGTAAGCCATATCTAATTGCTTTATTAAAGTAGCCGCATGCTTTTTCCAAATTGTTTTCATTCTTTTCAACTAAGGACATAAAATAGTTCGATAATGGTTCATTTTTTTTAATCTTTAATGCATCTTTTATTAATGAAATACCATTCTCTTTTTTCCCTGATTCGTAATAAAAATATCCTGCTGCACTCAAGTATTTTGGATTCTTAGGATTATTATTTATCATTTCATTTATTAATGGATAACCATTAATTGTATCGTCAGACAAAATGTATGATTCAGCCAAATTTGCTGTAGATTTCCAAACATCAGGATATTTAATCATTATTTTTTTAAAATAGAATATAGCTGAGTCATACTCCTTTGATTCCTTATGTATTAGGCCGAGATTAAAGTAGTTGCCATAAAGTAAAGATGAGTCAGGATTCAAACTATTTAAGTAATACATTTGACGAAACGCTTCTTCCGTTTTGTCAAGCCTGGCTAATGTGATTCCTTTTCCTAGATGAGCAACATTAATTGTAGAGTCAATGTCTAATACTTTATCATAAAGTAAAAGAGCCTCAGAATAATTTTTATTATAATATTCTTTTTGGGCCTTTTTAATATAGCTGTTAGTCGAACAAGCATAGGAGAAGAGTATTAGAATTGAAAGTATGAGTCTTAATGTTCCTGTCAAATTAGTTAATGTTTGCCAACGGTTTGGCTATGAGCAGTAGCGTCCCGCAGGGCGCTATTGCTTATAGGTTTTGTTAGCTGCTGGGCTTTTTTCTTTTAAATAATTTATTAGTTCTTCTTCCAATTCTTTAATGTCGTTTGAAGAATATCCTATTGTACCTCCCTTGTCAATTTTCCAAGCTTCGTAGTTGTAATACCCCCCATCAATCTCAATTTTCGAGGTACTTGCTCTGCCAAAACACAAGTCAACCGTATCCTCTCTGTCTTGAAGACTTAAACCTGCTTTTGTAAACATCTTTGTTTGAGGCAAGTCCGAATTGATTCTGTTTGAGGTCAATAGAATTCCATTTTCTGGGATTTCTTTTTCATATGTCCACGTAAAAAAGTTGACTGGTAGTTGTTCCGAGTCTTTAACATCATAGATTGTAACTACAAATTCAAATTCTCTTTGGTCGGGAATTATGTAGGTCTTGGTTCGTTCTTGCCACACAAAGCCAAAAGCAATGACACCGACAAGTCCAATTTCAATTAAGAATAGTCTCTTATAACCTTTAATTGTCTTTTGTCCAATATAGTCGAGTAGAAGTCCGAAAATGGCAATTGGAAGAAGGTAAAAAAGTCCAAGAAAACCGAAGCCCATTGGTCCTGGGAAAATGGCGCCATAAATCGAGGCTATTATCAATAGTCCACAAATGATATTTAATGGTGTCGGTTTATATTTCATCGTCTTTTTGCCTTGCAGCTAACGTCTCAGCTATGAGGCGTTTTTTTTAGTTTCTTAAAAGTACATAAAATGAGGTTTAGCAGGAAGCGAGCGACGCTAGAAGAACACTTAACTCCATAATAGAAAAAAAAATCGGCGCGAAGCGCGAAACTAAGAAAGCAGGAAGATGGCGGCTAAGGAAAAAAATGACTTATAGCTATTGTTAACGCCAGTTATTCAAAGCGAAGCTTTATCTGTTTATTTCTTGTGGTTTTACCTTCGTGGCGTGGTGTAGCTGGCTAGTAGACCCGTTGAACTACATAAGGGTTGGTGTGAGGGGAGGATTGGCGTTAACGGTTACTGTATGGTGCGTTGTGGATTTGATAAAGATACTATTTCAGTTTAGCACTTAGCAAAAACCGCTTTGCGGTTTTGTAAATTGCTCTCCAAAACAAAATCCGCTAGCGGATTTTGCGACTATCAAATAGCTACTCAACTTGCCAAACAGCCTTACCCACAATGCACTATACAGCGTGTTGTGTGTAGTTTTTTATTTTCTTATGAGAGTCAAAGTCGGAAGTTTCGGATGTTTCAGATTATAATCATCATCGAGCAACCAATCCGTTTCAAAGTCAATCAAACCGGTATTGATAACCTTGAAAGTCTGTTTAAACTTATTATTACCGAAAGTCAAGATGTCTTTTTTTAATGTCCATTCAAATTTCACCCATGCATAGCTGACGCCTAAATCAAGGTTACTACCTCCTATTTCAAGTTCTTTATTTCTTTTAAAAAAAAAATTAATGTATTGATGTGAGTCAGTGACTTTAGATTCAGACTCTAAGAACTCCTTTTCATTTTTTTTAATATCATCGTCTTGTTGTTTATTCAGTTTTTTGACTAGAACTATAGTGTCAGAGTTATAAAATGAGCTATCTACATTAGACGTAAACCAAGAACCACGCAACTCTCCTTTTCTGATTAAGTTTTGACCATTTAGGCTTAAACTGAATAACATAATTAAAATTAAGGTCGTTCTCATATTTATAAGAAGTAATTACACACAACGATCCGGCTATGCGTAGTTCGGGATTTGAAAAGCGTAGTTTTCAAATTTGCACATAGCCAAGAGTTTATATTTTGTTGTTAATTTATTCACTTTAAATACCAAATTAAAGTATTGGCGGACTTTATTAATTGCACTGACCTTTCTTTTAGCTGAAAACCCGCATTACGTATAGCCCTTGTTAGCCACTTTTATTTATTTTTAATAATTATCAGTGGCTTCCTCTAGAAAATCTAATTCCTTAGTCTTTAAGACTTTCCATTTGTCTTTTTCTTTAGAGTAGATTATCATTTCTCCTTTTATGTATTTCCCATTTTCGTCCCATTTTTTGTCAAACGTCATCTTTGAATTTTTTCCTTTGTTCACAGTTCCAAAATATCTTTGCATTTCAGAGTTTTGGTTATAGTCAATTGTGATATAGCTTGTAGAATCTTGGAAAATTGTTCTTTTTTCCATTTCATATTCATCTCTTATTGTTAAAGAAAAGTCCTTTGGATTTGAATATGACAATTGAAACTTATTCATTTCGTTTACAAATTCTTGGTAATTATAAGAGGAGTCTAATTTTGTTTTAATGATTTGAATTAGTTTTCCGTTTAAATAGATATCATATCTTCTGTTAGGTTCAATTTTAAAGGTATTGATGTAAGAGCGAACTAAACTGTCTCCTGCTGAAATTGAGATTGATTCTGAAAAATGATTAAAGTTCCATTCTTTCAAATTAATAAAATATACAGTATCAATTTTATGTCTGCTATCTGTTTTACTGTATAAAGAGCTGTTATCCTGAATAACTTTTTGAACAGAAAATTCTGGAGCTTGAGACCAAGATTTATTTGAGACTATTAAAACTAGTAGTAAAAGTATTAATCTTTTCATTTTTGTATTGTGGCTAACGTTTAGTATATGGCAAGTAGGGCAGTAGAAAGCGATAAACTTTCGGGGTTGCTCTGAGCCAAAACGTTGTATTTTGTTTTTAATTTATTCATTCTTAAAAGCCAAATCAATGATTTGGCGGTATTAGTAAATAGCACTGAACTTCCCTAAACCACTGGTTGCCCTATTTGCTATATACAGTGTTAGCCCACGTTTTTATTTCCATAAATTTTTCAATTTCGAAATCAACCCGTCTTGAGTTTCTTCTTTCGGAATTAGTTTGGAAATAAATGAATGCAATTCAGAGTCAGTTCTTCTAGCCATCTCTTCAGCAGTTTCTCCGTTGGCATTTTTCAAATTTGTTTTAATTCCCCTTTTAATTAAGGCTTCTATTACTTTCCTATTTTTTCTTTCTATTGCATTATGCAGTGCTGAATTACCTTTTCTGTCTTGATAATTAATTTTAGCACCAAAGTCTAAAAGTAGATTTACGTGTTCAGGAAATTCGGTTGCAGAAATTCTTCCTAAAGGTGATTCTCCGTTAGCATCAATATGATTTGTATTTGTACCTGCATTTAAAAGTAGTTTGAGAGCATTTGTTTTTTCCTGATGTAATGCTCCCATTAATGGTGTAACACTTGTTCCTCTACAAACAATATTTACATCAGCTCCTTTGTCAAGCAGTAATTCCACTATTTCGGTTCCGTAATAGGAATTTGAACTTGCCATGTCAAGTGGATTGTATTCTCCACTGATATTTATTTCAGCACCCTTAGAAACTAGAGTTTTAGCTGAATCAAATTTATAATTGTAACAAGATAAATATAAAGGTGTTCTTCCTCGTTCATCTAAACTATTGATTCCGATTCCTTTTTCTATTAGAAATTCAACCAACTTTGAGTGTCCTTTTTGTGATGCGTGGTGAAGCAAATTTCTTTTGTCAGAGTCACCAACAGTAGTATTTAAATCAGCTCCCAAATCAATCAGTTCAGATACTTTTTCTATATCCCCATTTTTTGTCGCTTTAACTAAGTCAGTATTTAAACTCATATTGATATTTTCTCTAATGTGGGCTAACGTCTCAGCTATGAGGCCGTTTTTTTTAGTTTCTTAAAAGTACATAAAATGAGGTTTAGCAGAAAGCGAGCGACGCTAGAAGAACACTTAACTCCATAATAGAAAAAAAATTCGGCGCGAAGCGCGAAACTAGGGAAGCAGGAAGGTGACGGCTAAGTAAAAAAATGACTTATAGCTATTGTTAACGCCAGTTATTCAAAGCGAAGCTTTATCTGTTTATTTCTTGTGGTTTTACCTTCGTGGCGTGGCGTAGCTGGCTAGTAGACCCGTTGAACTACATAAGGGTTGGCGTGAGGGGAGGATTGGCGTTAACGTCTCAGCTATGAGGCCGTTTTTTTTAGTTTCTTAAAAGTACTGAAAATGACTTTTAGCAGGAAGCGAGCGACGCTAGTAGAACACTTAACTCCATAATAGAAAAAAAATTCGGCGCGAAGCGCGAAACTAGGGAAGCAGGAAGGTGGCGGCTAAGTAAAAAAATGACTTATAGCTATTGTTAACGCCAGTTATTCAAAGCGAAGCTTTCCTGCTTGTTTCTTATGGTTTTACTTTCGTGGCGTGCCGTAAATGGCAAAAATAATCCGTTGAACTACATCAGGGTTGGCGTGAGGGGAGGATTGGCGTTAACGTCTCAGCTATGAGGCCGTTTTTTTTAGTTTCTTAAAAGTACTGAAAATGACTTTTAGCAGGAAGCGAGCGACGCTAGTAGAACACTTAACTCCATAATAGAAAAAAAATTCGGCGCGAAGCGCGAAACTAGGGAAGCAGGAAGGTGGCGGCTAAGTAAAAAAATGACTTATAGCTATTGTTAACGCCAGTTATTCAAAGCGAAGCTTTCCTGCTTGTTTCTTATGGTTTTACTTTCGTGGCGTGCCGTAAATGGCAAAAATAATCCGTTGAACTACATAAGGGTTGGCGTGAGGGGAGGATTGGCGTTAACGTCTCAGCTATGAGGCCGTTTTTTTTAGTTTCTTAAAAGTACATAAAATGAGGTTTAGCAGAAAGCGAGCGACGCTAGAAGAACACTTAAGTCCATAATAGAAAAAAAAATCGGCGCGAAGCGCGAAACTAGGGAAGCAGGAAGTTGGCGGCTTAGGAAAAAAATGACTTATAGCTATTGTTAACGCCCGTTTTTCAAAGCGAAGCTTTATCTGTTTATTTCTTATGGTTTTACCTTCGTGGCGTGGCGTAGATGGCTAGTAGACCCGTTGAACTACCTAAGGGTTGGCGTGAGGGGAGGATTGGCGTTAACGTCTCAGCTATGAGGCCGTTTTTTTTAGTTTCTTAAAAGTACATAAAATGAGGTTTAGCAGAAAGCGAGCGACGCTAGAAGAACACTTAACTCCATAATAGAAAAAAAATTCGGCGCGAAGCGCGAAACTAGGGAAGCAGGAAGGTGACGGCTAAGTAAAAAAATGACTTATAGCTATTGTTAACGCCAGTTATTCAAAGCGAAGCTTTATCTGTTTATTTCTTTTGGTTTTACCTTCGTGGCGTGGGTTAGCTGGCTAGTAGACCCGTTGAACTACATCAGGGTTGGCGTGAGGGGAGGATTGGCGTTAACGTATGTATAAATACATTGAATATATCTGGAGATATATACATTGTATTTAATTGCCTTCTAAATTAATGGATTCTAGCCGACTTTCATAAGCTCGGAGTTAGAGTGCAAGTATTGAGTGAAATCAGTAAATAAATCCCTTGCTCTAATCTCAAACTCCAAACTGATTTGTGAGGCATACTGGATTCGAACCAGTGACCCCTACCCTGTCAAGGTAGTGCTCTGAACCAACTGAGCTAATGCCTCTAATCAAAAAACCCTCGAAGCAAGCTTCAAGGGTTAGTGGGCGATGAGAGATTCGAACTCCCGACCCCCTCGGTGTAAACGAGGTGCTCTGAACCAACTGAGCTAATCGCCCAAAATTTGGAGTGCAAATATACAAGAATTGAAACACTCAACAAGAAATTTCTAAATATTTTCAAGCAATTCTCCAATCATGAAATTGCTTCCAAATGCCAGGATTAAATCTTCGGCTTTGGCCTCCCGTTTTGCTTTTTCTAAGGCCGCTTCCGGGCTCTCGAAAACATCACCCTCTAAGCCAAATTTTACAGCCTCTTCCTTTAATTCATTTGCAGCCAAGGAACGGTCTATCTTAGCTGAGCAGAAATAATACTTAGCCTCTTTTGGCAACTGTTTCAATACATCCCCTAGGTCTTTTCCTTTCACAAATCCGATCACCAAATGCTTTACCTTCACTTTTTCCTTAGCCAAAGTTTGCACCAAATGCTTTATGCCTGCCTCATTATGAGCCGTGTCAAAAATTACTCTGGGATGTTCATTCATCACTTGCCAACGGCCCCTTAAGCCTGTTAGCTCATTCATCCTAGACAAACGATTTGGAATCATTTTCAAATCAATCTTCCAACCCAACTCTATTAAAATTTTAGAAGCTACTCCAATGGTTTGAAAATTCTCATGTTGGTAGGAAGGAAGTTGTTCATCTATATTCAAAACATTCTCTTCCTCATCAGCAAAATGAATTGCTGCATTTAAACTTTTGGCTTTTCGTATAAACACTTCTTTTTGTCCAGATGCATTTCCAATCACAACTGGAACATTTTCCTTTATGATTCCTGCTTTCTCACCTGCTATCTGTGATAAACTATCTCCCAATAAATCCACATGGTCTAAAGAGATGTTGCTAATGATGCTAAGCTCTGGTGTAATCACATTGGTAGAATCCAACCTTCCACCCAATCCCGTTTCTACTACCGCAACATCTACTTGCTCTTTTCTAAATACATGAAATGCCAAAGCAACCGACCATTCAAAAAAAGAGGGTTTCACTTTATTAAAATGGGCCATATTCTCTACCACAAATTCTTGAACAATTTGCTTGGTTACCAATTCTCCATTTAACCGAATCCGTTCTCTAAAGTCAATCAAATGCGGTGAAGTATACAATCCCACCTTATATCCTTCCTCCTGCAAAATGGCACTTAAGCCATGAGCAATGGAGCCTTTGCCATTGCTGCCTGCAATGTGAATGCTTTTAAAGGCTTGTTGAGGATGATTTAGGTGAGCACAAAGTGTCTTGATGTTTCCAAGGTCTTTCTTATAGGCTACCTTGCCACTTCTCTGGTACATCGGAAGTTGTTGGTACAAATAACCCAGTACTTCCTGATAATTCATCAATTCAAAATGAATATGAAGGTCATTTGTCCCTTCTGTTCTTCAGCTGCATTTGGGTTGGCATTGAACTTAGTGCGCATGGCGGCATCTTTGGCTTTCTTGTATAGTAAAGCGCTAGTGGTATTGGAGCCTCTTGCCCCTGCGGTAGCACGTAAAACTTTTCCAGAACGATCTACTATAATGTCTACCACTACTTTCCCTTCTTCTTGAGAATTATCCTGTATTCGTGGAGAGCTCAGTAAATTTCTTCCTGAAAGGTTAAAACTGGTTCCGTTTCCACTTCCTCCTCCAACATAACTATTGCTATTGGGGTCTCCATTGGCAGCTCCTTGATCTCCTTGTTGATCGGTGTTGCCATCGCCTCCTGCTTCTCCCTGATCTTTTTTATTTTTCCACTTCTCCAGCGCCTTGTTCAAATTCTTATCGGGCTTGGGTTCTTCCTTTTTTTCTTCTTTTTTCTCAACTACCTTTTCTTCCTTTTTCTCTGGAATCGCTGGAGCTTCTTCTGAATCTTGTGTCAAAACTTCTTCTGAACTTTCTACTGGCTGTGCGGTCTCCGGAACTATTTCTTCTACTTGTTCTTCTGCAACTGCACTGGTATTTGGATTTTCTGTCATGCTTCCTGCATCAACAAAACCTAAATTGATACTTATGCCTTCTTCTTCTGGCGGAGGAGTGGTGTAGCTTAGTCCGAAAAAGGCAAACAAAAGCAACAGCACAACATGAATGCCTATGCTAAAAACGAGTCCTTTACGTTCTTCTTTTTTATTTTCCTTTTCCTGTTCCTTCAATTTAACTCGGTTTTGTTGCTAATACCATCTTGAATTGATTCCTACTGGCAATGTCCATTACTTTAACGGCTTGTTCCACCGGAATCGACTTGTCAACATGTAAGATAATTGAATTGTCTGGATTTGTTCCCATCTTTCCTATCAGCAGTCCTTCAATTGCTTCAAAAGCTACAGATTGATCGTCTACATAAAATTCCAAGTCCTTGGTGATGGATACAGAAACTGTTTGTGGAGCTAATGTCTTGCTTGAGCTACTGGGTAAAAGCAGTTTTAAAGCATTCGGGCTCACTAGGGTAGAGGTAAGCATGAAAAAGATCAACAATAGAAATACAATGTCGGTCATTGACGACATGTTAAAATTCGGGCTGACTTTATTTCTCGATTTTAATCCCATTATTTCGCAGGTTCGTTTAAGATGTCGAGGAATTCTGTGGTTCTGGCTTCCATTTTAAAGACTACCTTTTCAACCTTGGCAACCAATAGATTGTATCCGATAAAAGCAACAATTCCTACTACCAATCCAGCAACCGTAGTAACCATTGCAGTATAAATTCCTTCAGCTAACATTTCAACATCAATGTTTCCTCCTGCAGAGGCCATCTCATGGAAGGCGAGTATCATTCCGATTACTGTCCCTAAGAACCCAATCATTGGTGCCGCTCCTGAAATGGTGGCCAATGTTGCCAAATTCTTTTCCAATTTAAAGAGTTCCAATTTGCCAGTATTTTCAATGGCAGCTGCAATGTCGTTCAAGGGTTTACCTATTCGATTTACTCCTTTTTCAATCATTCTAGCAATTGGGGTAGCAGTGGAATTGCACAAGGATTTTGCAGCCTCAATTTTTCCATTGTGAATAAAGTCTTTGATCTCATTCATGAAATTTTCATCTTCCTGAGCTGCCTTTTTGATGATGACATAACGTTCTACATAAATGTAAACGGCAATAATGGAGAGGACAAACAAGCTAAGCATGATAATCATTCCGCCAATTCCTCCAGAGGTAATGAGCTCTAAAATTGAAAGAGTTTCTGTGGTACTAGCAGTCTCTGTAGTCAGGCTATCTGTTGCAGGATCTGCAAGATTGATTTGAACAAGTGGAATTTGAAGCATATTGTTTATCTAAGTATTTGTGCTACTAATTTAGCCCTATGCCTGAAAGGCTAGCTTAAGTATAGCTCAACTTGTAAACACCTAGCTGTTAGTTTTATTGCCTCGGTTCTAGGCGAAAAATAAGATGTAGACGGCAGCTCCAGCCGCGTATCCAATGATGGCCAGTAAGCTCATCTTTTTGAGGTACCAAATGAAATCGATGCGCTCCATGCCCATTACGGCAACACCAGCAGCTGATCCAATGATTAATGCAGATCCACCTGTTCCAGCACAATAGGCTAAAAATTCCCAGAAATTTCCATCTTGAACAAAATGGCTATAATACGCTGCATTTCCCTCTCCTAATGTGCTCAGCAATTCTGGTGAAACAACTGGATACATTCCCATGGAGGCTGCAACTAATGGAACATTATCTACAATGGCACTTAAAAGTCCAATGACAATGTTCACAGAATAAATGTCTCCTATATTTTCTTCAAGAATTTTAGCTAGACTGGTCAAATGCCCAGCAGATTGTAAACTTGAAATGGCAATTAAAATGCCTAGGAAGAACAATACACTTACGATGTCGATCTTTCTCAATACACCAACAACAGAAAGCTCAGACTTGATTTCGTGATTTTTGGTCCTGTGGATCACTTCAGTAACCACCCACAAAACACCTAAACCGAACATCATACCCATGTAGGGTGGAAGGTGGGTTAAAGTTTTAAATACTGGAACAAATAGCAACAAGGCCACGCCCAAGAAGAAAATCAAGTTCCGTTCAAAAGAAGTGGTTTTGTTTAAAATGTGCTCAGAAAAGTCTTTATTTTCCGGACGTGCAACTTCAGGGCTATTCCTATTGGTAATACTTAAGTAAATGAGTGGCACAAGGATGCATACCAAACTTGGCACAAATAGCTCAGTAATGATGTTTGCGGCTGTAATTTGCTTTCCAATCCATAACATGGTAGTGGTTACATCTCCAATAGGAGACCATGCGCCACCAGCATTGGCGGCTATGATAACGATACCTGCAAAAAACCATCGTTCTTTTTTATCTGCCACTAGTTTTCTCAAAAGTGAAACCATTACTATTGAGGTAGTAAGGTTGTCTAATGCTGCAGAAAAGAAGAAGGTTAAGCCACAGATAATCCATAGCAATTTCGTTCTATTTTTGGTCTGTATCTGATCTGTGATGACTGCAAACCCTTCATGAGAATCAATCAATTCAACAATGGTCATTGCGCCAATTAAGAAAAAGATGATTTCGGCGTGATGCGTTAAATGATGGGCCAATTCTTCTACAATGAATTCATTGTAGGTGCTATGTGGGTGTTTGCTTAGAAACTCTAAAAAGGAACTGTTGTTGGCTAAAATGTCTTCAGCACCAATGACGTAGGCTGTCCAACCCAAAACAGCAATTAATAGAGCAGGGGCTGCCTTGTCAATTCGCAATGGATGTTCAAAGGCTATCATGAAATAGCCCAGAATAAAAATAACCACCATTAAAGTATACATCTGCTCTTTGCTTTAAATTAGTTTGTTAAGGGCTATGGTGAAGGCTGCTTTTGCAATGCCTTGTTTAGAAGGGTGTGCTGCATGTACTTCTTTCATTGCACTTTCAATAATGTCTGAAGTGTCTTTGAAAATTGCTTCATCTGACATCTCAACAGAGTTGGACATCAAATAGGCAAAGACTCTTGCCATCCCACAATTGGAAATAAAATCTGGTATGATGCTAATTTTTTCATCAGAGAAATTCGCAATCGGGCCAAAAAAGATTTCAGGGTCTGCAAAAGGAACATTTGCTCCAGCTGCAATAACTTCTATGCCTGAAGCAATCATTGATTCAACTTGGTCTTGCTGTATTAATCTTGAAGCTGCACATGGAATAAACACTTCAGCATTCAATTTCCAAATGGCTTCGTTTACTTCATCAAATGGAATTAATTGATCATGAGCTAAACTATTCCCATCTTTATTTAAAAAGAGTTCGCGAATGCTTTCAAAGCTAAATCCATTTTCATCAATCAATCCACCAACACGGTCTATGATTCCAACAATACTAGCCCCTTGCTGCGCTAAATAATATGCAGCGGCAGAACCAACATTTCCCCAGCCTTGAACAATAACTCTTTTGCCCTTTACTTCTCCGCCATATGTAGCGTAGAAATGTTTTACAGATTCGGCAACACCGTAACCTGTAATCATGTCAGCAACAACGTATTTTCTAGCGGGATCTGGACTAAAGTTTCTGTCTTCAATTACTTTAAGAACGCCGTATCTTAATTGTCCAATTCTACTGATCTTTTCAGCTTCAGAAGGTTTGAAATGCCCATTAAAAACTCCTTCTTGTGGATGCCAAACTCCTGAATTTTCTGTGATTGGTATCACCTCATGGATTTCATCAACATTTAAATCTCCGCCAGTTCCATAATAACTTTTCAATAATGGAGCAACGGCTTTGTACCATCTTTCTAAAACACCCTTTTTCCTAGGGTCTTTTGGATCAAAATTAATTCCTGATTTGGCGCCACCAATTGCTGGGCCAGAGACCGTAAATTTTACTTCCATCGTTTTCGCTAAAGAAGTAACTTCATGCTTATCTAAACCAACACGCATTCTAGTTCCACCTCCGGCAGCTCCACCTCTAAGAGAGTTGATGACAACCCAGCCTTCAGCTTCAGTCTCTGAATCTTTCCATTCAAAAACGATTTCTGGCTGTTTGTTCTCGTACTTTTTGAGTAATTCCTCCATCTCTCTAATTTGCGACAAAAGTATTAAAAACTATGCTTTTTTGCCTCTTCAAATTCAAGTTTATGCGCTAAAGATGGCTCCTGAACACGTATTTCTTATTGCTCCAGTAACTTGCTTTAAGACATTTGTTTCATTTCTTATTCTAAGTAGCCCTAGAAATGCGAATATTAGCGCTTCTTTGAAGTCGATGATTTCTTCGGAAGGGATTTGTGTTTTTAGGCTCAAAGCTTTCAACTCTTCAACAAGAAAATCATTTTTTGATCCACCACCACTTAATATTACCTCCTCTTTTAACATTTCATTTGGAATGGATTCAACTATTTGGAAGGCAAGGTGCTTGGTGTAGGTATTCAATTGATCTTCTAGTTTTAGGCTTGAAGCCTTTAAAACTGGGAATACATGATCTTCTACCCATTCTCTTCCAAGCGTTTTTGGGCCTTTCAACTTGTAAAATTCCATTTGATTTAGCAGTCTGTACAATTTTTCATTGAAATTCCCTGAAGCGGCTAATTTGCCTCCCTTGTCATATTCAAAGCCCAATTGATTGCTCAGGAAATTTAATACTTGATTGGCTGGCGCAATGTCAAAAGCATGAATGTGATCATTTTGGTAAAAGCTTATGTTACTTATGCCTCCAATGTTAAGGAAGGCCTTATTTTCAGGAAAAAGCAATTGATCTCCAATAGGAACTAATGGCGCCCCTTGTCCGCCGACGCTGATGTCTTCACTTCTAAAATCAGCAACAACTTTTAGGCCTGCTGCTTTTGCGATGGCTCCTCCATGACCCAACTGAAATGTAAGTGAGTTTTTAGCTTGATGAAAAATGGTATGGCCGTGCGAAGCAATTAATTCGGCTTGATGATTCTGTTCTGACAACCATTCTTTAGCCAATTCGCCTAAATGCTTTCCGTACTTAATGTGCAGAGCTAGTAAATCTGGACTTGATAACAAGTGAGCAGTTTTTAATTGTTCTAAAGTAGTTCTGGAATACTTCAGGGTTTCTGCTTCTAGAATATTGAAAGTCCATTTCGAATTTTCATAAGAAAACTCAAGCAGACAGGCATCAAGTCCGTCCAGAGAAGTCCCAGACATGAGTCCGAGAACTATGTGCTTATCTTTTTGTTTGTTCAACGTATTAAATAGATTAATTTTGCATCAATTAGCATAAGAAAATTTAGCCTAAAATTATGAATATAGAATTAAGCGAAGAGCAAATGGCAGTTAGAGATGCTGCTAGAGATTTTGCTCAAAATGTATTAAAGCCTGGTGTAATCGAAAGAGATGAAACACAAACTTTTCCTGCAGAAGAAATTAAGCAATTAGGGGAGTTGGGTTTTATGGGAATGATGGTAAATCCAAAGTACGGTGGAGGCGGAATGGATACAGTTTCCTACGTCCTCGCAATGGAAGAAATTTCTAAAGTTGATGCCTCTGCTTCTGTGTGTATGTCGGTAAATAACTCTTTGGTTTGTTGGGGGATAGAAAAACATGGATCAGAAGAGCAAAAGCAAAAATACTTGGTGCCTTTAGCTTCTGGTCAAAAAATTGGAGCATTTTGTTTGTCGGAACCTGAAGCTGGTTCAGATGCAACTTCTCAAAGAACTACAGCAATTGACAAAGGAGATCATTATTTGTTGAATGGAACAAAAAATTGGATTACCAATGGTGGAACGGCTTCGTATTACATTGTAATTGCTCAAACAGATGTTGAGAAAGGACATAAAGGAATCAATGCATTTATTGTTGACAAAGAATGGGAAGGATTTACTGTTGGTGCCAAAGAAAACAAATTAGGTATTCGCGGTTCTGATACCCACACCTTAATGTTTACTGATGTTAAAGTGCCAAAGGAGAATAGAATTGGGGAAGATGGCTTTGGATTTAAGTTTGCCATGCAAGTTTTATCTGGTGGAAGAATTGGAATTGCATCTCAAGCCTTAGGGATTGCATCAGGTGCAATGGAATTGGCAATTGCCTATTCTAAAGAACGTGAAGCTTTCGGAAAACCCATTCATCAGCATCAAGCAATCGCCTTTAAATTGGCCGACATGGCAACAGAAATTGAAGCCGCTAGATTGTTGTGTTTAAAAGCTGCCTGCCTTAAGGATGAAGGAAAGAACTTCGATAAGGAATCTGCAATGGCTAAGGTTTTTGCTTCAAGAGTTGCTATGGAAGTGACAGTTGAGGCCGTTCAAGTACATGGTGGTTATGGTTTTGTTAAAGAATACCATGTTGAACGATTGATGCGTGATGCAAAAATTACTCAGATATATGAAGGAACCACAGAAGTCCAAAAAATAGTGATTTCGCGTGCAGTATTGAGATAAGAATTTGATGGAATCAATAAAAAAGGGGAGCATTGCTCCCCTTTTTTATTGGATTAACTTTTCCATTGCCATCCCTCTAGATCCCTTGATAAGGATTTGTAAATTGTCTTTTTCTATTTTGTCGAACCAAGTCTTTGCTTCCTCTCTTGATTCGAAAAATAGTTCTTCTGGAAATTGATCTTTTAATTCATAATAAAGCGAACCAACAAATACCAACTTGTTAAATTGAAGTCTTTTAGCAAGCAATACTATCTTCTTATGTTCTTCAATTGCAGTTTCTCCCAATTCAAACATGTCTCCCAATAGAACCATTTTCGCACCAAGTTGATTGTTAGAGAAGTAGGCCAAAGAAGCACTCACACTGCTAGGGTTGGCATTGTAAGCATCTAAGTAAATACTTGCCCCTTGATACTTCATTAATTCTGAACGGTTGTTGTTAGAGGAATAGGTGGAAATTCCCTTGGCAATTTCCTTATTGCTTAAATCAAAGTGTTCCCCTACGCAGATTGCCGCTAGGATGTTGTAGAAATTGTAATTGCCAAATAAATTGGATTCAAATTCTCCTTCACTATTTTTTCCTTTCCAGGTTCCAATTAAATGAGGTTGTTCTTGTTTTAATTCTCCTTTCAGTATGGCTTTTTTGCCAATACCGTAAGTGATCCTTGGGATATCATTTGGACAAAGTGAAAGAAGTGTTTCATCATCTTCATTTAGAAAGATTGTGCCCTTCTTTAGTGCTAAGAATTTGTATAACTCCGATTTTCCTTTTTTCACTCCTTCAATTCCACCAAACCCCTCAAGGTGCGCTTTCCCAATGTTAGTAATTAAACCAAAATTTGGCTGAGCAATTTGGCATAAGAAATCGATTTCTCCTTGATGATTGGCTCCCATTTCAATAATGGCCATTTCATGTTCATTGGATATGGATAAAACGCTTAATGGAACACCAATGTGATTGTTGTAGTTTCCAGCCGTTGCAAATGTCTTATAATGCTGACTTAAAACTGAGTTTATCAATTCCTTGCTAGTTGTTTTTCCATTACTACCAGTAATTCCAATAATTGGACATTTAAGTAGTTCTCTATGATACTTTGCAAGTTGCTGAATGCTTTCTAAAACATCATCTACCAGTAAATAGCGTTCATCATGTTTTTGATTGGGGTCGTCGATCAAGGCATAGGAAGCACCATTGTTTATAGCTTCTGTTGCGAATTGGTTTCCATCAAAACGCTCGCCCTTGAAAGCAAGATAAATGCAACCAATAGTAATTTGTCTGGTGTCTTTTACAAGATTCCCATGCTTCAGGTAAATCTCATATAATTCTGGAATGGAAATTTTGTTCATCAAAATTGGGCAAAAAAAAAGCCCCGAAAACGGAGCTTTTTACTATTTTCTTTCTATTAGTAGATTAATCCAACTGGACTACCTACACGAATCATCGCACATCTAAATCCAATTTCTGGTGATGCTTGATCTTCCTGCAAGAATCTTCTTGTACCAGGAGTTAACCAATAAGCTCTATCATTCCAAGAACCGCCTTTGTAAACTCTAGCTCTATCATTAATTAAAGTAGTGTTACCAAAATCATACATGGATTGTGTGCCACCTTTATCATCATAAGAAGCTTCTTCTGTATAGTACTTAGAGGTTCTTAAATCACCATCATCATAGTTAATCACGTCTGCACGTTTGTAATTTCTTCTTGCTTGAAGGTTATCGTCTTCAGGATTAACATTTCGGTATTTCAACTTTCCTAAACTGTCTTTTTCAGCAATGTATCCTTCTTCATCTCTTTCTAAGGTTTGGAAAACGTTTCCTCTAAATGGTCTAAAGTCATCCATGTCTTCAATAGAAAGTGGACGATAAACATCCATAACCCATTCGCTTACGTTACCAGCCATGTTGTATAAACCGTAATCATTTGGCCAGTAAGAATAAACTGGTGCAGTAATTTCTGCATTGTCATTCAGTTGACCAGCAATACCCATGTTATCGCCACGACCTCTTTTAAAGTTGGCTAACATTTCTCCTAAGTAACGCTCATCTGCATTTCTTACCCCATGACCATTCCAAGGATAAAATTTACGCTCTACTATTAATTCTCCGTAAGAGTTGCCAATTAAACCCATAGCAGCATATTCCCATTCTGCTTCAGTTGGAAGTCGATATTCTGGAAGTAAGATGCCATCTTCAATTTGAACGTTTCTAGTTTCTTTGTTCGGGTCAAAATCAATTAATCCATCTACTCTTTTACCACTTTCATACTGCCCATTTAAATAAGCTTTTGTGTTAAAGTTGTCTTCGTTAAATTGATTAGGATTGTGTTCAAATAAGCCTTCTCTAATTAAAATAAGCTCGTTCACACGGTCGGTTCTCCAAGCTGCATAATCAGTTGCTTGTAACCAGTTAACACCAACTACAGGATAATCACTATAGGCTGGGTGTCTTAAATAATACTCTACGTAAGGTTCGTTGTATGCCAATCGATTTCTCCATACCAAAGTGTCTGGTAAAGCTTTTTTGTATACCTCAGGGTAATCAGCACCAAACACACGCTTTAACCAATAAAGGTATTCCCGGTAATCAACATTTCTAACTTCGGTTTCATCCATATAGAATGAAGAAACAGTAACAGTTCTTTGAACATTATTCCAATCATAGAAAATGTCCTGTTCTGCTCTACCCATGGTAAATCTACCACCTTCAATTAGGACAAGTCCTGGGCCAGTTTCCTGTTCGAGGTATGGTGCTTTTTCAAATCCACCATTTTTTGAATCATTGTATCCCCAGCCTGTTGTAGTAGAAGCTTCTTTGCCACAAGAGGCAAGCGCTAAAAAGCCAACAATTGCAAGAGAAGTGTATAGTCTTAATCTATTTTTCATCACTCAATGAGTTTTAATCAATTTCCAAAAATAAGTATTTTAAATAATACCAAACTAGAAGGACGGACAACTTATTGTTTGGAACTTCACTTTCTTAGGACGACAAGGGAAGATATAACTGAATGAAATTTCATGACTTCCAGAAGTCTTGTCAGATAATAAAGTGGTGGTCATGTCGTAACTATAACCAATTTTAAAATTGTCTTGTTGAATTCCCAACATGCCAATAAAAGAATCATTTAATCTATTCCAAACACCAAGAACGATTGGTCCTTTTGAGACATAAAGTCCAACACTAACTTCAGAAGCGCCACCTTGAGATTGGTAAATAAGGTTAGGTGACCAAGTCATATCTTCATGCCGCAATCCAACAGGCAAAACGGCTCCAAAGTGACCAGTAATTTTCATTGGGAGTTCCGAAGAACCAATAAAACCTTCATCAGGCTGAGTTAAATGGTGGACGGAAAATCCAAAATAGGAAGTTTCACTGAATCCTAATAGTCCAACAGAAAAATCTGGATAGGTAACTTTGTCTGTTTGAATTTGCTCTTGAGATTGATATACAAAGCCTCTTCTTGCATCAATCATGTCTCCAAACCTCAAATTGCTGATGTCGATGTTTTTTTGAACATAGCTGGCCTGAAATCCAGTTCTAATAGAAAATTTTCGAGTAACGGGTAATTGATAAGAATACATAAAGTGAGCTGCTGTCGTCTGCAAGACGCCTTCACCTGCTCGATCGGAAAGAACTTGGACGCCTAAACCGCCATTTAATGCGTCTACTTGTTTGTCGAAGCTGGCTGTATAGGTAATGAAGCTATTGTCAATTCCTGGCCATTGATTCCGATAATTGAGCGTAAGACGTGGACATTGAGCCGTTCCAGCAAAGGCTGGATTTAGGTATAATCTGTTCGCATAAAATTGCGAGAAGTTAGGGTCTTGACCGAAACTACTGGTAACTATGGAAAAAAAGAAAAGAGTATATAATATTCGTTTAGTCACGTATCAATATCTTCAGCACGGTCGCAAATATAAATAAACTTCATTATTATTGAATTGTAATAATGAAATGAACAGATTATTAATGCAAATGAACCTTTTTGGCAATATTAAAAAATATTACTCGTTTTTAGCCCCGAACATGATTAATAACACAATGAAATTAATGCCAACCTTTTTAATAGTCCTAGGCCTAATCCTTGGTTTTGAGTCGTTTGGACAGCAAACTAAAGTCCTTTCATTACAATGGAATGAATCCATTGAGTATGGATTAGAAGGCAAGTTAAACTCCAAGGCATTGAACTTTGAAGAAGCAAATTATGATTTTGCAATAAATGCAAACCCCTTCTTATATCTTGAAATTGAAAATAAAGGAAGAAGGGTACTTGCCATTGACCTAGAGAATCCAACTTATGAATTGTTAGGAGCGGAAGAGATTGCATTGCTTGATTTAAGTAATATAGGTGAGGATGTTCAACTAGATTTAATTAATGGAATTGTTAAAAAGGAAAACAAAGTTTACTTGAATCTTTCGCCATTCAAGAAGAATAGCGATCAAGAAGTTTATAAACTAATTGGTGGTACCTTAAAGTGGAGCTACTCTCAAAATCGCCAATTAAGACCGAAAAGTTTAAATTTTGCAAGTAATTCAAAATTGGCCAATGGGAATTGGTTCAAATTCGCTACGACCAAAAATGCAGTGTTTAAGCTCGATTATCAGTTCTTGAAGCAATTAGGATTAGACATTGACAATATTAATCCTCAAAATATTCAGTTGTTTGGTTATGGGGGGGGTACACTGCCTGAGTCCAATGAGGAGGAACGATACGACGACCTAGTTGAAAATAATATTCTGGTTGTTGGTGAGAATGATGGATCATTTGATAAAAGAGATTATATATTATTTTATGGTCAAGGCCAAATCACTTGGTCCTTTGATACTGCAAATGCGATGTTTAGGCACAATTTGAATAATTACTCGGATTCAGTTTTTTACTTTATTACTGCAGATGGATCTACTGGAAAAAGAATATCCAAAAGCAGTAATCCAGCTGTGGTTGCAAACGACATCAATACTTTCGATGATTATCAAGTACATGAGTTGGATCAATTGAATTTAATCAAATCAGGTCAATTATGGTTTGGTGAAGTGTTCGAAGGTCAATTGGTTTATGATTACCGCTTTGAATTCCCAAACATTGATCTTTCAAGTCAAGGCAAAGTAGAATTAAGCGCTGCTGCTAGAGCCGGGGTGGTCAGTCAGATGAATGTTGTGCTTGACAATCAATCTTTTACACAATCATATGGTTCCACAGTTTTAACTAACTACGTAACGGGATTTGCTAGAACGTCTAGAAATTATTATGATTTTAGTCCGAACGACAATTTAGTAGACATTAAACTAACTTATGCTAAACCACAGGCCGTTGCAAAGGCTTGGTTGAATTACATCAGTTTAAATGTGAGGAGAAATTTGACCATGTCTGGTCAACAGGTTTTCTTCAGAGACATTAACTCTATTAACAGTGGCTTGTATAGTCGATACAATATTGCTTCCAATTCAAACATTAAAGTTTGGGACATAAGTGATATTGAAAACATTCAAGAAAAAACACTAGAACTAACTGGAAACACCAGGAGTTTTATTGCAGACAATTCCAAATTGCGCGAATTTGTTGCCTTTAACTCTCCAGATTCAATTAACATATTTGGTAAAGGAAGAGTTGCCAATCAAGACTTACATGGATTGGCTCAAACAGACATGGTTATTGTAAGTCATCCCAACTTTCTAAGTCAAGCAAATGAATTGGCCAGTTTTCACCGGCAAGAAGGTTTAGGGGTTCATGTTGTTACTCCCAATCAGATTTATAATGAATTTTCAAGCGGTTCGCAAGACCCAGTTGCCATTAGAACATTTATGAAAATGTTTTATGATAGAGCAGGACTCAATGATTTACCAAAGTATTTATTAATAATTGGAGATGGGTCATATGATTTTAAAGACAGAATCAATGGAAATACAAACTATGTAATTTCCTACCAATCTCGGAACTCATTGCAGCCAGTTTCATCCTATGTTTCCGATGATTATTTTGCTTTGTTGGATGATTCCGAAGGGGAATGGAAGTTTTCCAATACTGACCCAGAAAAGATGGATGTTGGAGTAGGGCGTTTACCTGTTCAAACCGCAGAAGAAGCCCAAGGTGTTGTAAATAAGATAAAAGCATATAGTCAAGGAAATACCTTAGCTGATTGGAGGAACAAAGTCACATTTGTAGGCGACGACCAAGATGGAGTTACACACATGTCTCAATCGAATCAATTGGCCGCAATCCTTGAAAACAATAACAAGGATCATGATATTTCAAAAATATTCCTAGATGCTTATGCCCAAGTTTCCACCTCAACAGGGCCTCGATATCCACAAGCCTATGATGACATTAAACGAACTGTTCAAGAAGGAACTTTGATTATGAATTATACTGGGCATGGCGGTGAAACTGGTTGGGCAGGAGAAAGAGTACTTGACATTGCAACGATAACTAGTTGGACAAACATTCAAAGGCAAGCTTTATTTGTAACAGCAACTTGTGAGTTTAGTCGATTCGATGACCCTCTAAGAACTTCAGCAGGGGAATTGGTTTTGTTGAATGAAAAAGGAGGAGGAATAGGCTTGCTAACCACTACTCGATTGGTTTATTCTAGTCCGAATTATTACCTCAATCAAAGTTTCTATAATCGCGTATTTGATAGAGATGCCGATGGAGAGGTATTGCGCTTAGGTGACATCATGCTTGAAGTAAAAAATGCCAATGCGACTCAGGGAAATACTAGAAATTTTTCGCTGCTCGGAGATCCTGCTGTTCAAATTGCAGCGCCAAAGTACAACGTGGTGACAACAATGATAAATGGGGTGCCTATTGCACAAGTGGATACCTTAAAAGCACTATCTAAAGCGACTATTTCTGGCCGGATTGAAGACTTAAACGGAAACCTTTTAAATGATTTTAATGGGTTTCTTTATCCAACGGTTTATGATAAATTGGAAGATAAAAAGTCATTAAATAATGATGGTGGTGGAGTTTTTAATTTTCAACTAAGAGACAGTAAGATATTTAAGGGAAAGGCTAGTGTTAATAATGGCACATTCCAGTTTGAGTTTATAGTGCCCAAAGACATCTCTTATAGCTTTGGAAAAGGAAAGATTACTTATTATACTGAGAATGGGATAGAAGATGGAAATGGTTTCACAGATCAATTCATCATAGGAGGCAGTGATCCAAGTTTTGCTGGAGATGATCAAGGCCCAGAAATGGAAATTTTCATGAACGATGAGACCTTTATTTATGGCGGAATTACAGATGAAAATCCATACTTAGTTGCTAATTTATTTGATGAACAAGGGATTAATACGGTTGGTAATGGAATTGGACATGATTTGGTGGCTGTTATAGATGACAATACTGAGCAGGCAATTATCTTAAATGATTATTATGAATCTGCTACTGATGATTATAAAAAAGGGACGGTTAGCTATCCATTAAGTGGCTTAAGTGAAGGGACTCATACTTTGTCGATAAAAGCATGGGACAATGCAAATAACTCTTCTGAAAAAAGAATTGAGTTCAATGTAGTGATGGCAAAAGACATCCAGATTAACAATTTAGTAAATTACCCAAATCCCTTTACTACAAGAACAGAGTTCATCTTTCAACACAACCAACCAGGAATACCGATGGATGTTAAATTGCAGGTATTTACGGTCTCTGGAAAATTGGTTAAATCCATTAATCAAGTTATTGTAAATGATGGCTTTTTATCAAGAGACCTCGTTTGGAATGGACGGGATGATTTTGGTGATCGAATTGGAAAAGGAGTTTACGTCTATAAACTCCAAGTTCGTTCTAGAAATGGTTCCCTAACAGAAAAAATAGAAAAACTCGTCATTTTATAAGCAAGTATACTGGTCAACAAGGCAGGTGAAATTATTATATTTGTAATCCCAAAAAAAAACAGTGTGACTTTTAAACAAGGAATAGCCCAATTATTCATACTTATATTCATTGCCTCAATTACTCAATTGAGCGCGCAAAACACTGTAAATGTGAATAATGTGCAAGACGAATTGCAATTAAACACAATTACTACCGCCGTTCCATTTTTGCTAATCTCTCCAGATTCTCGTGGAGGTTCTTTAGGAGATGCGGGGGTTTCAACCTCTCCAGATGCGAATAGCATTCATTGGAATCCGGCAAAATTGGCTTTTTTAGAAGAAAAAGCAGGAGCATCCATTACCTATTCGCCTTGGTTAAGAAATTTAGTTGGAGACATTAGTTTGTCATACTTGTCTGGTCATTATAGAATCAACCGGATTTCAACATTTGGAATGTCCTTAAGGTATTTTTCTCTTGGTGAAATCAATTTTACCGATCAATTTAACAACCCAATTGGAACATTTAAACCCAATGAATGGTCTTTAGACGTTGCTTATGCAATGCAATTGTCTAGGCAATTGTCTTTTGGAATGGGATTGCGTTACATCAATTCCAATTTAACAAATGGTATTACTGTTGATAATACGGATACACGACCTGGAAGGTCCGTGGCTGCTGATGTCTCTATGTTTTACCAAAATGATGAGTTGGAAATTGGGGGCTACGATGCCACCTTAAGAGCTGGTTTCAATATTTCGAACATAGGAGCAAAAATGTCTTACACTGACAATGCGGAAAATGATTTTTTACCAACCAATCTAAGAATAGGTCCTTCCTTAACTCTTGACTTTGATGATTACAATAGTTTAACTGTTTTAGTTGACGTAAATAAACTTTTAGTGCCCACTCCTCCAGTATACCTTACTGATGGTACAGGAACAGTTGTTACCGACGCGAATGGAGATCCGATTATTGTTGCAGGACAGAGTCCTAATGTGAGTGTTGCTAGTGGAATTTTCGGTTCTTTTACTGATGCTCCAGGAATTGTTACGGATGTGGATGCTGCAGGAAATGCTACAATTGAAAAGGGAAGCATCACTAAGGAAGAGTTAAGTGAGTTAACCTATTCTGCGGGAATGGAGTATTGGTATGATCAGCAATTGGCGGTTCGTTTCGGTTATTTTTATGAGAACCCATTGAAAGGAAATCGACAGTACCTCACCGTTGGTTTTGGTTTTAAATTATCAGTTTTTGCCTTTGATGCTTCTTATCTAGTTGGTAATGCTCAACAGAATCCATTGGCCAACACCTTCCGTTTTTCTTTGAAGTTTAATTTCGAAGACTTTAATGCTCAAAACGAAGAAGAATAAGTGAAAATTCGAGTCGGTTTTGGATATGATGTTCATCAACTTCAAGCTGGAGCCAAATTTTTTATTGGTGGCATCCAGGTGGATCATCATTCAGGAGCAATTGGACATTCAGATGCAGATGTATTAATTCATACCATCTGTGATGCCCTTTTAGGAGCAGCGAATCTTCGTGATATTGGGTTTCACTTTCCACCCAGTGATGATAGTTACAAAGGAATCGATAGTAAAATATTACTAAAGGAAGTCATGAAGATTATTCGAGAACATGGTTATTCCATTTCGAATATTGATTCTACTGTAGCCCTAGAACTTCCGAAATTAAATCCTTACATTCCAACAATGGTATCTTGTTTAGCCAATTGCATGGAAATTTCAGAAGATGACCTTTCCATAAAGGCGACAACAACAGAAAAATTGGGTTTTGTTGGCTCTGAGGCAGGTGTTGCAGCCTATGCAACGGTCCTACTCATAAAAGAGTAGCCCCAATTACCTTACAAAAAAGTAAATTATGGCTAAAAAGGAATTAATAGTTCAATATACCTATCACAATGATTTAAACGAAATTGATGAAGAGGGAACTTCAATATTATCAGCGGCAGTTAAAATAGCAGACCAAGCATATGCACCCTATTCTGACTTTCAGGTTGGGGCAGCTGTTTTACTTGAAAACGGAGAGGTGATTAGTGGTAATAACCAGGAGAATGCGGCTTACCCATCTGGCTTATGTGCCGAAAGGGTGGCTATATTTTATGCGGGGGCAAATTATCCAGATGTTGCTGTAAAAGCAATTGGTATTTATGCAAAGAAAATGAATGATTCTGGCGGAATAGTATCACCTTGTGGTGCATGTCGACAAGCAATAAGTGAGTACGAACAAAAACAAAATCAAGCCATTCGAGTTTTGTTAATGAACAGAAATCAAGAGGTGTGGGAGTTTGATGAGCTTGAGAGCTTATTGCCTTTCTCCTTCCAATTGTCTAATTTGAAAAAATAAAGGGAGTTTCATTCATATTCCATTAATAACTAAATTTGTTTTCCATTATTAAAATCTATGGCAAATACAGCAACAAAGCCTAGCACTAAAAAACGTGCAGCAAAGAAGTCAAGCCCTTTTACAAAAGCGGTTTATTTAAAGTGGTATGAGTCCATGTTACTCATGCGTAAGTTTGAGGAAAAAGCAGGCCAACTCTATATTCAACAAAAGATAAGAGGTTTCTGTCATTTGTATATAGGACAAGAAGCTTTGGTTGCTGGTGCAGTTTCTGCTACCAAACCAAGTGATAACATGATTACTGCCTATCGAGATCATGCTCATCCAATAGGATTAGGGATGGATCCAAAGTTCGTTATGGCAGAATTATATGGAAAAGCTACTGGTTGCAGTAAAGGCAAAGGTGGCTCAATGCACATGTTTGATAAAGATTTAAATTTCTTTGGCGGACATGGAATAGTTGGAGGCCAAGTTCCATTAGGCGCAGGAATAGCTTTTGCAGATAAATACAAAGGAAATGATAATGTGACTTTATGTTACATGGGAGATGGAGCAGTTCGACAAGGTGCTTTTCATGAAGCGTTGAATATGGCGATGAATTGGAAGTTGCCAGTAATTTTCATTATTGAAAACAATCAGTATGCAATGGGTACTGCCGTAGATCGGGTTTCAAATGTTACTGATCTATGTGATTTGGCTGATGCTTTTCACATGCCTAAAGAGCAAGTTGATGGAATGGCATGTGAGCCTGTTCATGAAGCAATAGCTAGAGCAGTTGAGAGAGGAAGAGCTGGAGAAGGTCCAACTTTACTTGAAATGAGAACCTATCGGTACAAGGGACACTCTATGTCGGACCCTGCAAAATACAGAACAAAAGAAGAATTGGAGGATTATAAGCAAATCGATCCAATCGAAAATGCCTTAGGTAAAATAAAGGAATTTGGTTTTGCTAGTGATGCAGAAATTAAGGCAATTCAAGATAGAGTAAAGGCAAGTGTTGCTGAATCTGTTAAGTTTTCTGAAGATTCACCATTTCCAGATCCAGCTGACTTGTATACTGAAGTTTATCAACAAGAAGATTATCCATTTATCCTAGATTAAAAACAGGAATAGCATTATGGCTGAAATTATTAAAATGCCCAAGTTAAGTGACACCATGGAAGAAGGTGTTGTAGCAAAGTGGCACAAACAAGTTGGAGATACAGTTTTAGAAGGAGATTTGTTAGCAGAAATTGAAACGGATAAGGCCACCATGGAATACGAATCCTTTCAAGAAGGTGTGATTTTACATCATGGTGTATTAGAAGGCGGATCTGCTGCTATTGATTCTGTGTTGGCAATTGTAGGGAAAAAAGGGGAAGATTTTTCTGCACTGATAAATGGCCAATCTAAGGAAATCGAAAGTCCTAATGGTGCTGAGATAAAGTCCAGTCCTACTGAACCTGTGAAACAAGAGCTTATTGATACTTCTTCGATTCCGGCCACAATTGTAAAAATGCCGAAATTAAGTGATACCATGACAGAAGGCACTGTTGCGGCTTGGCATAAGAATGTTGGAGATAAAGTAGAATCCGGGGAAATTTTAGCAGAAATTGAAACGGATAAAGCCACTATGGAATTTGAGTCATTTGAAGATGGCGTATTATTGCATCAAGCCGTAGAAGCAGGAAATTCTGCTGAAGTAGATAGTTTACTTGCGATTATAGGGGAAGAAGGAACTGATTTTTCTTTATTGATTAAATCTGCTGAGCAAGGCCAAAGTCAAGGAGTCAGCCAGCCAGAAGAGAACGTTATTCAAGAAGAAAAGAAGACAGCAACTGCAATTCCTGCAAAAGCGCCAGTCAGCTCAACCAAGTCGAATGGTAGATTGATGATCTCACCATTGGCTCAAAAAATGGCAAAAGAGAAAAACATCGACCCGAATCAGGTTTCTGGTTCTGGAGATGGTGGAAGAATAATAAAAAGAGACATCGAGAACTTTGTTCCTGTTTCGCAGCTAGGTTCTGCTTCTGCAAGTGCAGCAAGTCATGGGTCTGAAGATGTCCCTGTTTCTCAAATGAGAAAAACAATTGCAAAACGTTTAGGAGAAAGTAAATTTTCTGCTCCTCATTTCTATTTAACGATAGATTTAGCCATGGAAAATGCGATGGAAGCTAGAAAGGCCATCAACGCTATGCCGGATACTAAAGTTTCATTTAATGATTTAGTAATTAAAGCTGCAGCTGCAGCATTAAAAAAACACCCCCAAGTAAATTCTTCTTGGCAAGACGATCACATAACTACCCATCATGATGTACACGTTGGCGTTGCAGTGGCTGTTGAGGATGGATTGTTAGTGCCAGTTGTAAGAAATGCAGATACCAAACAATTGAGCCAGATTACTTCAGAAGTTAAAGATTTTGCTAAAAGAGCAAGAGAGAAAAAATTACAACCTCAAGATTGGGAAGGAAGTACTTTCTCTATTAGTAATTTAGGAATGTTTGGGATAGAGGAGTTCACTGCAATTATCAACCCTCCAAATGCTTGCATACTTGCAGTTGGAGCAATTCGTGAGACACCTGTAGTTAAAAATGGAGAATTGGCTGTAGGGCAAAGAATGAAGGTAACACTTTCTTGTGATCATAGAGTAGTTGATGGCGCTTCTGGGGCCGAATTTTTAAATACTTTCAAGACTTACATTGAGAACCCAGTAACTATTTTGGGATAGGAATTTAGGCTAAACTTTGTTTAAAGCAATTTTGTGTTCTTCAATTTTATAATTTTAAGCAATTGAAATTTTTATTTGATTGGTGAATTGTGAAAGTGTTAAAACAGGTTTTTAAAGCCATCTTATTTCTTGCAATTGGTTTTCTTGTGGTCACCTTTCTTTGGGTGCTCACCTATCGATACATCAATCCGCCTATTTCAACGATGATGTTGCATCAATCCTTACAAAACGATGAGGAGGGATTGCAATACACCTGGGTAGATATAGAAGAAATTAACATTCACCTTCCCATTTCAATTATCGCAGGGGAGGATCAATTGTTTTTGAAACATTCTGGATTTGATTTAGTAGCAATTGAAGATGCCTTTTACCACAATAAGAATGGGGGAAAGCTAAGAGGGGCAAGTACCATTAGTCAACAATTGGCCAAGAACTTATTTCTATGGCCTGGGAAAACTTTTTTAAGGAAAGGCTTAGAAGCATATTTTACTGGTTTGATGGAATTGCTTTGGACCAAGAAAAGAATCATGGAAATCTACATGAATGTGGTAGAGTGGGGTCCAAATGTTTATGGCGCAGAGGCCGCAGCTCAGAAGTATTTTAGAAAGAAGGCTTCTGACTTGAACATGAATGAAGCTGCAGTTATGGCAGCAGTTTTGCCCAATCCAATTATTTTCTCACTTTCAAATCCACCTGCGAAATCCTTCAGAAAGAAGAATTGGATATTGGTACAAGTAAAAAATTTGGGAGGTGTCAGGGTCGTTCGACATTGGTATCCCAATGATTATCAAGACTATTAGGCATTTAATTAAATCCAATTCCAAATCCAATTCTAATGTTTGGGTTTGGATAGATGGATTCAGGTGAATCATTTAAATTGTAAAGCACTAACAAGCTAAAGAAATAGCCATCATTCCCAGATCGGTAACCACCTCCAACAAAAACTCCATGAACATTAATTCGTTTGTTCAATACAAATGGATGGTCTCTATTGATCAGCTCATATTCTGCATGAGCGATAAAATTTTCCAAGAAATAGTACTGATTATATATTCCACCACCGTAAACATTTGTTTTATAGGTGAAAACAGGAGCAAATTGTCGGTCTTCAAAATAAATGTACTTCGCACTTAGACCTGCAACATAGTGATCAGAGAATTGATATCCTACAGTGGGGGAGACCTCTACTATTGTAATGTCGCCAAATGCTGCACCAAAATTTCCACCAACTACTATGTTTGAGGGATCAAACTCAAATCCACCTTTATTACTTTTCCTTTCCTTTGGTGGCTTAAAATCTGCGCTTTCTCTCGCTTGCCCCAATAGATTCTCACTTCCCAGCATCAGGAAAAAGAAAAGTAGTATGGATAATATGAACCTGTTGTTTATTTCCATTGATAAGGGCCATGTTCCATTGGTGTATTTATTCATCTTAAAAAAGGCTTGCATGATTAAATTAGTATTGAATAACTACAGTAGCATTAGTTGTTTTATGTTAAACAGGATTGAGAGGGGGTGAAAACCTCCTTTCTTTTTAGGTTAAAAATAAAGAACTATTAGCTATCTTATCACAAGTTTAAACTCAGATGTCTAGAATCCGTTTATATTGGTTATCACAACTTACTGGTTGGTCTTTGTATGTGGTCCTGCTTGTGCTCTTAAATAGTTTAGATGGATTTCCAATTAGTTTAAAATTTACTCTTCATCTTGTCACCACATTTCTCTTAGGAATCATTGCAAGTCATTTGTACAGAGAATTAATTCTCAGATTGGATTGGCTAAGACATAAGATCATAGGGCTAATTCCTAGGTTAGTTGGCGCGTCTTTCGCAATTAGTGCAATTTATGTAATCATCCATCGATTGATCTCTGATTTGATCATCGATAATTTTGGATTTGAATTTAATCCAATAGAACTGCTTCAAAGTGCTTTAAGTGTTTGGGTGGTTTTTATGTTTTGGTCCTTGTTTTATTTTCTTTTTCATTTCATCCAAAACTATAGAAAAGAAGAAATAAAAAACTTGAAGTGGCAAGCTACTAAGAATGAAATTGAGTTGAATAAATTAAAATCCCAGCTTAACCCACACTTTCTTTTCAATTCTATGAACATAATAAGAGCTTTGGTAGAAGAAGATCCTGCCATGGCAAAAGCATCCATTACAAGACTTTCTAATATTTTAAGAAGCTCAATGTTAATGGGTAGAAAAAAGCTGATTCCCTTATCAGAAGAATTGCAATTGGTTGAAGATTATTTGAACCTAGAGAAAACTAGGTTTGAAGAACGATTGAACAGTCACTTTGAGATTGATCCAAAAATAAAAGACTTCCTAGTTCCGCCAATGATGTTACAAACACTGGTTGAGAATGGGATTAAACATGGAATTAGTAAACTGCCAAAAGGAGGGATTGTTGAAGTTAAAGCCTTCCCTTTTGATAATGGCTTAATGCTTAGTATTAGAAATTCGGGAGAATACTTAGAAAGCAATGAAAAAGAAAAAGGTTTTGGATTGGTAAACACCATACAAAGACTAAAAATTCTTTATGGAAATAAAGCAAAGTTGAATATTCAGAACGACGAGAATGAAACGGTTTTGGCTGAATTAATTATTCCTCAAGAGACCCACTTAAAAATAAAATCAGATGAAAGCATTAGTAATTGATGACGAAAGGCTTGCAAGAAAAGAGCTAATGAACTTATTGGAGGAATATCCAGAAGTTAGAGTAATTGGCGAATGCAATAATGCAGATAATGCAATTAAAAAAATTGAGGTATTAAAACCTGACATTATTTTTTTAGACATACAAATGCCTGGTAAAGATGGTTTTGGTTTGTTGGAAGAAATTTCATTTGTACCTCAAGTTGTTTTTACAACCGCATATGATGAATTTGCAATTAAAGCATTCGAGGTAAATGCATTTGATTACTTGCTTAAGCCAATCGAACAGAGCCGTTTAGGGGAGACCATTGAGAAATTAAAAGCTACCCGCCAATTTGAGGATGAGCAAATGGAAGAAGTCCAATTGGGAGAATCTTCTAATGTTTTGGGAGAAAATGATCAAGTATTTGTAAAGGATGGAGAGAAGTGCTGGTTTGTTAAGTTAAGCGAAGTAAGTGCATTTGAGTCAGAGGGAAATTATGTGAGGGTTTACTTTAAAACATTTAAGCCATTAATTTTAAAATCACTAAATGGCCTAGAACAGCGGCTTGATCAGAAGGTCTTTTTTAGAGCAAATAGAAAATTCATCATCAACCTAAATTGGGTGGATAAAATTGAAAATTGGTTCAATGGAGGTCTCAGAGTTAGCTTAAAAAGATGAAAAGCAAATTGAAATTTCTAGAAGACAGGCTGCAAAATTAAAAGATATGATGAGTCTTTAATTACTTTGTCGATTTGAATCCAAGGTTGGTCTAGTCTAATGAATGAATAGTATAATTTAAATACCATGTGTCAAATTATGGCTTAAATTTATTAAAAGTCCTAGTATGCAGCACATAGAAATTGAACCAACATATAAATCTCCAAGGGTGATTTTTAATCCTCAAAAAGGTTCATTTCTTATCCAAGGAAAATCAATTTTGGTGAATGTTGAGGAATTCTATCGGCCTTTATTGAATTGGATGGATGATTTTGTTGCCAACCCACCCATACAAACCATTGAATTTACTTTCGACATTGAATACTTTAACCTTGCTTCTTCGAAAAGATTCTTATTTTTTCTAATGAAAGTGAATGAAATGAAAGAACAAGGAGTTCTAGTGAATGTGAATTGGAATTATTTGAGCAACGACAAGTATGCCTTAGAAATGGGAGAAGATTTGTCCCAAATGCTATCCTTGCCATTTAAGTTTTCCGCCTATGAAAAGCTAAAAGAAAGACAAATTAATTTGAACTAGGCCAAGTATTATTAACGATAAACCCATGGTCCATTGGTTCTTTATTTTCATCGTACCTAACAACTAGTATTGCTTTTTGATCCTTTCTAAAATGTTGATCAATATGGTTTTCTAATTCATCGACATCGCAAAGTAGATTTGTTCCAAGGCAAGGATTTAGCCACTTTAGTTTTGAATGAGCAATTGAAAAATAAGCAGAACTTTCAAGAAGTTGATTTGTCTTGTTTTGTCTAATCCACCATTTTTTTATTGTTGATTCAAAAGGAAAAAAGGCAAACATGTGCAACAGGGCTTTGGGAATTATCTTTTTGTCTTTCAAATTTTCCTTTAGTAAATGGTGATAATTTGAACAGAGCCTCAATTGCTGATTGATTAACTTTTCTTTCTTCTTCTTTAAGCTGTCTTTCCCATTGGGCCCAAGCCATTGTACATTTTCTGCATCTTTAAGCTGAAGAAAAAATTTGGTACTGTATTCTAGATGGACGTACTCCTTTTGCTTGTTCAATAGAATAAAATCAATTTCACCTTTACTTATTCCTTCTTCATTGATTTGTAAATTGCTTATTAATAATTGATGATTCTTACAGACCCTGAAGAAATAAGCCATTAATGCTTCAGTGTACTTTCCAAGGTAATGGAATTGTTCTCTAGTAGGTATTGGGTGCCTGGAAAGGTTCTCAATTAGAATTTCTTCTGTAATCAATTCTTTCGCTTCAAAATTGAATGGTTTTTTAATTTCATTCTCTTGTTCCAATAGGGCCAATAAGTCCAATATGGCCAATGCATACTTAACTTCAATCTGCTCTAGGTTTTTAGGAATTTTAGAAATCATGATTCGAGAATTTATCTCATTTTTGCGGTTCTTAATTTAAAAATAAGCTAAAATGAAAAACCCAGTTCAATGGACCATCAATATCCTTCTATTATTAGGCCTTTGTTATTTGCTAATCATGCAATGTGAAAATGAGGAAACTCCTAATGAAATTGAAACGAACGTGGTTGAACCAATTATTACAGATGAAGTCAATCCTCAAATTGCTTTTGTTAATTCTGATTCAATTTGGGATCAATACCAAATGGTAATTGATTTAACGGATGAGTTGGAGGCGAAGCAGAAACAATTTAAAAGGAGTCTAGAGGCAAAAGCTAGTGCATTTGAAAAGGAGGTAATTGAATTTCAGCAAACAGCCGGACAAATGAGTCAGTTTGAAGGACAACAAAAACAACAAGACTTATTAGAAAAGGAACAAGAACTTGGGAAATTACAACAAGAATGGAGCAATCAGCTTCTGGATTTAGAGGCCAAAATGCAAAAGGAAATAAGGAATGATGTTGCCAATTATTTAGTGAAATACCAAGATGAAGGCATCAATTATATTCTCGACAGAAGCGCAAACAGCAGCACCCTAATGGCCACAGATACATTAGACATTACAAAAGAAGTGATCCAAGGTTTAAATGATCAATACAAAAAAGAAGATAAATAGATGCTAATAGCTAGGCTTAAGAAGGATACCAATATAGTAGAGTACATTATCTATATGTTTCAAATTGAAGACATTTTGCGGTCCGTTCAATTTGATGAATCCAAGTTAGAACAGTACATCATTAGTCAGTTTGACCAAAATGAAGAGGTCTTAAACGAAATCAGAGATTGGTATAAGGCCATCATTCTAGAAAATGAAAGAAAATGGAATTGAGCAACAAGGACATTTATTGAGTGTAAGCAGAGAGCTAGAAGGTTTATCAATTTTACATCAGACCTTATTGATAAAATTAGAAGATAAACGTCACCAAGAAAACTACGAAGCGGCGAAACCTGTTCTTAATGATCTGATAAAAAAAGCAGGAGGGAAAGGAGTCTCAAATGAAATTGAAATGGCCATTAATGCCGTTTATGGCCTTCTTGTTCCTGCGCCTAAGAAAGCAAAATGTTTCTTCAGAAACGGAAGAAGCAATTGCTAAACTAAGTAAACTCCTTGCCCATTTGGCAAAACAGTATCGTGAATTAAAGATGGGAAATATTCAATTGGACGTTCATTCTTTGAATTGAGTTGAATTCTATCTTCCTGTTTACTTTAACTGAAATAGGAAAAATCATGTCCATCTTCAATTGCCAATAAGCTTTGGTAAATTAGGTTGATTACATTGCTTACATCATCTTTATGAGCCATCTCTACAGTTGTGTGCATATACCTAATCGGCAATGATATTAAGGCAGATGGTATTCCCCCATTTGCGTAGGCAAAAGCATCTGTATCTGTTCCGGTAGAACGACTAGCCGCCAAGCGTTGAATGCCAATCTTGTGCTGTTCTGCAACATCTAAAATTAATGCTCTTAGCTTATTATGAACGGATGGGCCATAGGTAATAACTGGGCCTTTTCCACTAAACAAGTCTCCTTGTTCGATTTTATTAATTAGTGGTGTTTGGGTATCATGACAAACATCAGTTACGATGGCCACATTTGGTTTTATTCTTTCAACTATCATTTGAGCTCCCCTGAGACCAATTTCCTCTTGAACCGAATTGGTAATGTACAATCCAAATGGTAGCTCGACTTTATTTTTCTTGAGTAATCTAGCCACTTCCGCTATAAATAAAGCCACCGATTCTGTTGTCCAATGCCCTGCCTAAGTAATAGTTATTATTTAAAATGCTAAACTCATCTTCATAGGTAATTACACAACCAACATGAACTCCCAATTTTTCTACTTCTTCTTTGCTGGCGCAACCACAATCTAAAAAGATGTTTTTCAACTTGGGGTTGCTTGTTCCTGGCTTCCATTTCCTCTTGTATGAATTGCTGGCCATCCAAAAACCGCCTTAACAATTCCCTTGTCGGTATGGATGTTCACCTTTTTAGAGGGGGCTATTTGATGATCTGAACCTCCATTTCTTCTAACATAGATGAATCCTTCTTTGCTGATGTAATGCACATACCAGCCAATTTCATCAGCATGAGCTTCTATCACTACCTTGTATTTCTTTTCAGGATTTATGATGGCTACCGCATTTCCGTAGTCATCAGTTAAAGTTTCATCTACAAAGGGTTTCAGGTATTCTAACCAAATCTTTTGACCCTCTTTTTCGTGCCCTGTTGGGGAGGCATTGTTAAGGTAATTGAATAAAAAATGCTTTTGCTTTAGAATCGAGTTTGGACGTTGTAGTAGACATAATTCAAAATAAATGGAAACTTAAGAATATTTTAAAATTCATCCTGTGTTAAATTGCTTAATTATCAGTAACGAACAGGCTGATTTACCTATGGGGTTTAAAGTGAAATTAATCAAATCCGTTTTTGAAAGAGGCCTTCTGTCAATTAACCAAATAAATCCACGATACCGTAAATCTTCTATAGGATCATATTTGTCCATAGGATGCATTTCAGCTTCAGGGTCGTTTAGAAATGAAATGGAACGTATCGTGTTGTCCTGAATTTGAATGTCTAGGTCTGTACTTTCCGCAACATTTACACCCTATGAACTTCTCTGCTTCATCTTGTCCAAAATAGGTAGTTTGGCCGCTTCCTCTTACTTTCACCTTGCTTAGACTGCTGTTTTTAAAGTAACCTGTCATGGTTTTCCCTTTTATCTGATTATATCGAATGGAGTCAATTTCAGAAATGATAAAGGCGTTGGAGTCTAGGAATAAAGAGTGAATGTTTTTATTGGCCATTCGAATATCAATTCGATGGGCTGTTAATTGATTTTGGTCTGACCAAAGCACAGGTTCATCATAAAGTTGAATGGTTGAATCTGAAAAAGAGTAAGCCACTGAATCACATGCTCCTTGAAGATCAGACTTGAAAATCAAAACATGATAATAGGCCATTAAAAAGTCCATTTCATTCTGCTTAAAAATTTTGAATGTATCTGCACGAATAAACAGTGTGTCATCTTCAACAATTTGATTCAATAAACCATTTTCAGTTACAATTGCAGAGTCTTTGAATTCATAGATTTCGCCATGATCTCCCGAAAGAACAATTTTTTCTGTGGTGTCTATAATGGAAATGTTGCCATCAGCCTGACCATATCCTATTATTCGATCATAGTATAAGGTATCCCCTAATAACTTTCTATTTTCTGAAATGATATAGGCTTCATCAAAGTATTGAGACTGATCTAGTTTAGTATCGTACCATCCATTGTGACAGAATATGTAATTACTGTCTCCTTTAATACTAGTTGGCCCAATGAATTTTACTTTTTCGCTTTTTGTGAAATAGTGAAGCGTATCAGAGTTCATTTCAAAATTTGGATTACTCAACACCACGTTTCTTTTAAACATGAACATGCTTTCATTGGCAAAAAAGTGTCCTATTTCACTGACCAAAATATTGCTATCATTTTTGCTTTCAATTACTGCACCTTCATAATAATCTGCAACATTATTGGTCCGATTGTATAAAAGGGAAGTTGTTGTTAGGTTAAAATCAGTGCTCGACAATCTCACTTCTTTTCCCGTAACATTTGCAATTTGAGTATTGCCGTCGTAATTGAGATGATCCCCATACAAATTCATGGTATCCCCTTGATTGATGCGAATATCACCAAAGGCCTCAATGCTATTTTTGCCTTGGTAGAGATATGCACTGTCGCAATACATAAGCGCATTTTGATGCTTAAAGATAACATCGCCAATTAGGCGCTGAGCCTTAATTCCACTCTGTTCTGTAAAAACCAATTCATTGGCCTGTACTATCTCAATTTTTTCCGTTTTTTGGGCAGAAAGACTTGTGCCAATGCAGACTAGTAATAATAATCCGAAAAGTCGGGAGATGATTTGAAATGGAGGAAGATTCAATGGCCTAAACCAATTCACTTTTACGTATTAAAGTTTGTTTTCTGTCAGGACCTACTGAAACTATTGAAATTGGAGTTTCAAGTTTTTCTTCTAGGTATTCAATATAACTAACTAAACTTTTGGGCAATTCGTCTATCGATTGAAGCTGACTAATGTCATCTGCCCAGCCTTCCAATGTTTCATAAACGGGTTCAAACGAACTGTTCAATACATCAAATGGTAAGTAGTCAATTAGATTTCCGTCTACTCGGTATTTAGTGCAAACCTTTATCTCTGAAAAACTGCTCAAAACATCCGCCTTCGTCATGATCAATTGAGTGACCCCGTTAATCATTATCGCATATTTTAATGCTGGTAAATCTATCCAACCACATCTTCTTGGTCTTCCAGTAGTAGCGCCAAATTCATGGCCAGCTTTTCTAAGTGCTTCTCCTGTTTCATCGTGTAACTCTGTTGGAAATGGTCCGCTTCCAACTCTAGTGCAATAGGCTTTGAAAATGCCATATACTTCTCCAATTTGGTTAGGAGCAACACCAAGTCCAGTGCAAGCCCCAGCCGTGATAGTATTTGATGAGGTTACAAATGGGTAGGAGCCAAAATCGATATCAAGTAAAGTTCCTTGTGCCCCCTCTGCTAAAATTCTTTTTCCTGACTTTTTATTTTCATTGATGAAATGTTCGCTATCGATTAGGGTGAATTGTTTGAATCTTTCGATGCTGTTGAGCCAATCTTGTTCTAATGCAACCAATTCGACTTCAAAGTCAAACTGACTAAGCATTTGTAGATGCTTTTGTTTCAGCAATTCATACTTTTCTGAAAAATCAGAAGTTTCAATATCACCCACTCGGAGGCCGTTTCTGCCAGTTTTGTCCATGTAGGTTGGACCAATCCCTTTTAAGGTAGAGCCAATCTTCTTTTTTCCTTTGGCCTGCTCAGATGCCGCATCTAAAAGTCGATGTGTAGGTAGAATTAAATGGGCTTTTTTAGAAATCATCAAAGACGAGGCAAAATCAATATTGTGACCTTCCAAAGCATCAATTTCTTTCATGAATATAATGGGGTCAATTACGACACCATTGCCTACAACATTTAATTTATCAGCATGAAATATTCCCGATGGTATCGTGTGAAGGACATGCTTAATTCCATCAAATTCAAGAGTATGGCCTGCATTCGGGCCACCCTGAAATCTTGCAATTACGTCAAATTTTGGGCTTAAAACATCAACGATTTTCCCTTTCCCTTCATCTCCCCATTGAAGACCTAATAATACATCAACTTTCATCTAGCTCAATAATTTTTTATATGCTTCTTCTTCTGTTGTAGTCATTGAAAATATATTTTCCAACTTACTCATTACAATTAATTTTTTCACCTTGTCAGGTATTTCGCAAATGTAAAGTTCCCCGTAATTATTACGTGTATTTGTCAATAAAGTAATTAACACATTTAAACCAGCACTGTTAATATAATCGATGTTGGTAAGGTTGACTATTATTTTGTTATGACCTGCCGATAACAATGAATCGGTTTCCATAATTAAGTCCTTTGCATCTGACCTGTCAAGAATTCTTCCTGCAAAGTCAATAATGCTTATTTCTTCTTTTTTTCTGATGCGGTAGTTAAACTTCATATCCTTAGTTTTTTTGTTCAATATTGGTGCATGAACTGCAAATACCATAAAGGTTTAGTGAGTGGTGTAGTATATTAAAGTCGAGTAGTTCTCCAACTGTTGATTTAATGTTTTGAATCCGGGGATCGCAAAACTCAATTACCTTATTGCATTTTGTACAAACTAGGTGATCGTGTTGCTTAAAAGCATAAGATCGTTCAAATTGAGCAATGTTATTTCCGAACTGATGTTTCCTAACTAAATTACAAGCCAAAAGCAAATCGATGGTATTGTATAATGTAGCCCGGCTAACTCTATACTTTTTATTTTTCATTGAAACGTACAATCCTTCAATGTCGAAGTGACCTTCCTGAGAGTAAATTTCATTAAGTATAGCAAATCGTTCTGGAGTTTTTCGATGCCCATTTTTTTCTAAATAGGCAGAAAAAATCTCGTTTACTTTTTCAATCGTTTCTGGACTAAGTGCCATGTAATTTCTTATTAATCAAAAATACGCTATTCTATGAAGGTAACAAGATTAAACACTGTCGATTCTGGACACATTTATCACCCCATCAATTGATTTCAATTTTGCTATTAATTTTTTTAAATGCTTGGTGTTGTGCACATACACCATAATTTGACCTTCAAAAATGCCATCATCTGAATCAAAGCTAATTGAGCGCATGTTCACATTTAACTCACCAGAAATAAGTCGGGTAATGTTGTTTACAAGCCCCACGTCATCTATTCCAGTCACTTTTATTCCTGCCAAGAAGGCAATTTGTTCCTTGCTTGTCCATCTCGCCTTTACAATTCGATAGGCATAATTAGACATCAACTGAACGGCATTTGGGCAATTCGTTTTGTGAATTTTTATTCCTTCTTTGATACTCAGGAAACCAAAGACTTCATCACCAGGAATAGGATTGCAACAGGGCGATAGTTTGTAATCGAATTGATCCATTCCTTCACCAATGACCAACATTTCATTGGATCGTCCATGTTTTTCTAAGGTAGCCTTAAACAGATTTTCAGGCTTTTTTTTCGTTTTGCCTTCGAATAATTTTTCCTCCTTCAATCTTTAAACGCTCTAATCGCTCTAGATTTAACCTACCCAGTTGAAACTTATAATACAATTCAACAGGTGATGGTTCTCTAAAAAGGGCTTGAACCTGTTTAATATTTTCAGAATTTACCTGAACCTTTTGCTTCTCTAGCCACTTGTTGAATTTCTTTTTTCCTTCCTCTGCTAACATCCTTTTGTCTTCTCTTAAAAAGGATTTAATCTTTGACTTTGCTTTACCAGTAGTTACAAAATCCAACCAGTTTTCTTTAGGACTTTGTTTTTTCGAAGTGATAATTTCAACCTGATCTCCGCTCTTTAGCTCTGTGCTTAAAGGAACTAATTTGTGATTTACCTTTGCACCCATGCAATGGGCCCCAATTTCAGAATGGATTTCAAAAGCAAAATCAAGTGCAGTTGCTCCTTTGGGTAAGTTTCTAATTTCTCCGCTTGGGGTGAAAATAAAAATCTCTTCTGAAAATAGATTAAGTTTAAAATCATCAATAAATTCAACGGCATTGCTCTCTGGGTTTTCCAACAATTCTCTAATCTTGTTGATCCAGGTATCAAAGCTAGATTCACCACTTCCCTCTTTGTATCTCCAATGAGCTGCATACCCCTTTTCAGCAATTTCATCCATCCTTCTTGAACGAATTTGAACTTCCACCCACTTGCCGCCAGGACTCATTACTGTTGTATGTAATGATTCATATCCATTTGTCTTGGGAGTTGATAACCAATCTCTTAAACGGTCTGGGTTGGGCTGATAAAAATCCGTCACCAAAGAATACGTATTCCAACAATCTGTTTTTTCTTTCTCGGCTTGGCTCTCAATGATTATCCGAATGGCAAAAACATCATAAATTTCTTCAAAGCTGACATTTTTCGTCTTTATTTTATTGTAAATCGAATAGATCGACTTTGTCCTGGCCTTTATTTCAAACTTTACCTTCTGCTCTTTTAGGGCAGTCGCAATAGGAACTGAGAAGCGATTCACAAAGCGAGTTCTTACCGCTTTAGTTTTTTGTAGTTTCCCTTTTATTTCTTCATAAATTTCAGGCTCAGTATACTTTAAGGATAAGTCTTCTAGTTCTGTCTTAATCGAATACAAACCTAACCTATGCGCTAATGGTGCAAAGAGAAAAAGCGTTTCTGACGAAATCTTTAATTGCTTATCTCGACGCATAGAATCCATGGTTCGCATGTTGTGCAAGCGATCTGCCAACTTGATAATGATGACTCGAACATCATCCGATAACGTCAATAAAATCTTCCTGAAATTTTCTGCCTGCATCGAGGCGGTATAATCAACTACTTCTGCAATTTTGGTTAAACCATCAATGATCCTTCTTTCCTTTTCGCCAAACATTCTTTCGATATCATCGAGATCAATGTCTGTGTCCTCTACTGTATCGTGAAGCAAAGCGCAAACAATAGATGTAGTGCCCAATCCTATCTCTTCTGCCACAATTCGGGCAACTTCTATTGGATGATAGACAAATGGTTCACCAGATTTTCGCCTCATGTCCTTGTGTCCTTCAACGGCAACTTCAAAGGCCTTTCTAACTTTTGCCTTATCAGCTTTGGTCTTCACTTTTGTGCTGACTTTTAGAAGATTTCTATACCTTCTTTTTAAGTCTTTCTGTTCTTGTTCTGGATCAATCAATGTAGTAAGTTGTTGAAATAAAGTTAGACATTTGCCGTAGTAAAATCAGTATGATTTTATTAAGATTATTGTATTTTCGTATTGTTCAGAACTCAAAGGGATGAAGGAAGAAAAACAGCTATTGAATGAATTTGAAATTTGCAGTGATGAGGACTGGAAAAATCAGGTAATTAGTGATTTAAAGGGCAGTGCAAAATTGGAGTCCTTAGCACATGAAGACGCCAATGGGATTATTCATAAACCTTATTATAGAGCTTCAGACCTTGAAGAAATCTTAAATCTTGAAAAGAATCAAGCTGCGCAAAGGAAAGATTTAAACTGGCAAATTTTAGAAGAAGAACCAGAGGATAATGATTCATTGATTTCGATCTTGTTTGATGGGGTTAATGAGGAGCAAATTCTAAATTCCTTATCGCAAAAATCTACGATAATAAATGCTGGTGCTTACCTCGAACTTGGAGCAAATCAAGTTAGCCAAATTGCTTTAGGCTTGCATCATGTTCTAAGTTACTTAGACCATTGGTCTGAAGGGAGCGAAAACCTTTTAGCGCATTTTCAGCAGCTTAAAATTAAACTAAGTGTTGGTCCTGCCTATTTTATTGAGATTGCAAAAATTCGGGCATTTAAAACCTTGTTGGCTAGATTGTTAAGTTTATTTGGACATGAGGAAGAGATTCATGTTATTGCTGAAGTTAGCAGTTATGAATTGGCACATCAAGACGCTCATTCCAATTTAATACGATCTACTACCATGGCCATGTCTGCAGTTATAGGCGGCTGTCATTCACTCTTTATTCCGGGCTATAATGATTTGGAAAAATCAGATGCCCATTCCAAAAGAATGGCAAAAAACATTCAACATCTTCTTAAGAATGAAGCTTATTTTAATCAGGTAATTGATCCTTCATCTGGTTCCTATTATATAGAGTCTTTAAGTAATGAATTGTGCAATAAGGCTTGGGACCTTTTCATAGAGATTGAAGAAAAAGGTGGACTAATTGAAATTGCTAAAAGCGGTGAATTGAAATCCATGTTGCAAAATCAAAAAGAAAAGAGAATAGCCTCTTTTAAAAAGGGGGAAAGAGCGCTTATAGGTGTGAATCAATTTGAAAATGAACTTGGACTGAATCTTCAAGCCATTAAACCATCATTATCTCAAGACATAAAGAAATGAGGCCAAGTATAGAGCAGCTAAAAGCGGCAAAGGGTTTAGGTAAAGCCCCAAAAATAAAGGAACAAATCGCTTGGACCACGGCAGAACAAATTCCATTGCAATCTGCATATTTTGACATTGATATACAAAGCCTAAAGCAAGTGAATTACGCAGCCGGAATTCCACCTTATTTTAGAGGTCCCTACTCAACAATGTACGTGAGAAGACCATGGACAATACGGCAATACGCTGGTTTTTCTACCGCTCAAGAATCCAATGCATTTTATAGAAGAAACCTTAAGGCAGGGCAAAAAGGCTTGTCGGTAGCCTTTGATTTGGCCACACATAGAGGATACGATTCAGATCATCCAAGAGTAGAAGGAGATGTTGGTAAAGCAGGCGTTGCCATAGATTCTGTAGAAGACATGAAAATACTGTTTGATCAAATTCCCTTAGATCAAATGTCGGTTTCCATGACCATGAATGGAGCAGTAATTCCAATCATGGCATTTTACATTGTTGCAGCAGAAGAACAAGGTGTCTCCTCAGAGAAATTGGCTGGGACCATTCAGAATGATATTTTAAAGGAATTTATGGTGAGGAATACCTACATCTATCCTCCCCAACCCTCAATGAAAATTATCTCAGATATTTTTAGGTATTCAGCTCAGAATATGCCAAAATTCAATTCCATTTCAATCTCTGGATACCACATGCATGAGGCTGGGGCAAGTGCTGATATTGAACTGGCATATACTTTAGCAGATGGCTTGGAATACATAAGGGCTGGTATTAAGGCAGGTTTAGCAATAGATGATTTTGCGCCACGATTGTCCTTCTTTTGGGGAATTGGCATGAATCATTTTATGGAAATTGCCAAAATGAGAGCGGCCAGAGTACTTTGGGCAAAATTGGTAAAGCAGTTTGAGCCCAAAAACAAAAAATCGATGGCTCTTAGAACGCATTGCCAGACCTCAGGTTATAGCCTTACAGAACAAGATCCATTTAACAATGTTGCAAGAACTTGCATTGAAGCCATGGCAGCTGTATTTGGAGGAACACAGTCATTGCATACCAATGCATTGGATGAAGCCATTGCTTTACCAACAGACTTTTCCGCTAGAATCGCTAGGAATACTCAGATTTACCTGCAGAAAGAAACCGATATCACCAAAGTTGTTGATCCCTGGGCAGGCTCTTATTATGTAGAATACCTGAGCGATGAGCTAATGAAAAAAGCTTGGGCACATATACAAGAGATTGAAGAATTGGGTGGGATGGCAAAAGCGATAGAAGCTGGATTGCCCAAATTGAAGATTGAAGAATCGGCTGCAAGAAAACAAGCTAAAATAGATTCTGGAAAAGAAATTATTGTTGGGGTGAATCAATTCCAAATAGATGATGAAGAAAAAATAGATGTTTTAAGCATTGATAATGTAAAAGTTCGTGAAGAACAAGTTGCCAGATTAAATGAACTCAAGGCGAATAGAGATGAGAAAAAGGTGAAATTGGCCTTGGAAGAACTCTATCATGTAGCAGAAAGTGGAGAAGGCAATTTGTTAAACAAGGCAATTGTTGCTGCAAAGGCAAGAGCTACCTTAGGAGAAATTTCAGATGCCATGGAAAAGGCATTTGGCAGATACCAGGCAAAAATTCAATCTGTTTCTGGTGTATATTCGCAAGAAGCTATGGAGGATACTAGTTTTCAAGAGGCCTTAAATATGGCGCATCAATTTGCAGAGAAGGAAGGGAGACGACCTCGAATTTTAGTGGCAAAGATGGGACAAGATGGTCATGATAGAGGAGCAAAAGTAATTGCTACTTCCTTTGCCGACATCGGTTTTGATGTAGACATTGGACCGCTTTTTCAAACACCAGAGGAAGCCGTAAAACAGGCCATTGAAAATGATGTTCATGTTCTGGGAGTTTCTTCATTAGCTGCAGGACATAAGACTCTTGTTCCTCAAGTGATACAAGCCTTAAAAGATAGAGGTAGAGAAGATATTTTAGTCATTGTTGGTGGAGTAATTCCAGCTCAGGATTACGATTATTTATGGAAAGCAGGAGTGGCTGGAATTTTTGGCCCAGGAACAAAAATTGCACTTGCGGCAAAGGAGATTCTGAATATTCTTTTGGAGGATTAAAAAGGCAAAACCTCGCCATCTTTTTCAGTTAAATTCCTAAACGCAACTTGGATCTTTTCCAAGGTATCGCAGCTGCTCAAATTCTCAATTTCTCTACCATCAATTTTGTTCACCGGACTTAATTCTCCCATGGTGCCGGTAGTGAAAAAAGAATCGGCTTGATAACATTCACTCAATGAAATGTTTCTTACCTGAATTGGAATGTCAAGCTGATGGCAAAGAGCAATGACGGTTTTTCTGGTAATTCCTGGTAAACATGCATCTGGAAGTGGAGTGTGAACCACTCCATTCTTTATCAAGAAAACATTGGTGGCATTGGTCTCTGCAATAAAACCATTTTGATCCAACATCAAGGCATCATCGGCACCCGCTAAATTGGACTCAATTTTTGCTAAAATGTTATTGATGAGGTTATTGTGATGGATTTTAGAATCTAAGAATTCCGGTGAATTTCTTCTAATGTTAGAACACACCAATGAAATGCCAGTATCTGGGTAAATGGGTTTTTTCCATTCTGCCAGAACAATCAGGGTGCAACCAAATTGGTTGAGTTTTGGATCCATTCCAGAGGTAGTTTTTAAACCTCTGCTTAATGTTAAACGAATGTGCGTTTCGTCTCTTTGTCCATTGGCTTCCAGGGTCTCAAAAATTGCTTTTTTAACTTCATATCGACTAGGTATTCCTTTAAATAACATTGTTTTTGCCGAGGCAAATAATCGGTCGAGGTGCTGGTCTAAACAAAATATTCTGCCATCGTAAACTCTAATTCCTTCCCAAACTCCCATCGCCACCTTGCACGATGGAGTCAAAAACGGAAACTTTTGCTTCTGCTCTCGGTTTTAACTCTCCGCCTACGTGGATGAATAGGTCATTGTTTCTTTCGTCGTATTGTTGCATTATATTTTGTGTTGAATAATTTCTTTATAATAGGGCATGCATTCATTGAGCAAGTCATTAAATTGATCTTCTACTCTTACTTCTTTTCTATCTTTTTGCTGCAATCCTTCTGATTCATGAACATTGGCATACCAATGTTTTGCCCAAATTCCATCTTCTTTTCTTTTCCCTTTTTTCCAAGACAGCATTTTTTGGTCAAAAGGAATTTGAATGGCATCGCAAAGTTGCTTAAGGTAGTTTTTTGGATTCATTAATAAATCATCAGAATCAATTACAATTGCTGTTTCATTGTACGATTTTAGCGTTTGTAAAATGGCATTGCTTTCTTTAAGTCCCAAATCAGAGATGTTGGGGGATGAAATGACTTTACTGAAGCTATTGATCATTGCGGCTGGATTTCTTGTTAAAATTACATTGACATCCTCGATAAAGAAATCCTCATCTTCAGCAATGTGATGACTCATCTGCTTAAAGAAAACATGTTCTGTTGGATACTTGGATAGAATTACTTCTTCCATTACCTTTTCTGGTTCTTGTCCTTGATTTTTTAAGATTTCTTGTCTGCCAGGATGATCTAATCCTGTTTTTTTTAGGTAGCTAGCGTAAAAAGGTTCATCCACCACCGACATGTCATTTCGCTGTGCAAAAGAGTACATGATGGCTGTACTAATGTTTCTGGGATTGGCCCAAAGATGAATCCTCAATTTTTTGTTTAAACTTATTAAATTTTTAAATAAAAAAAGGCGTCTCATGAATGAAACGCCTTTTAAAAATTTTAGTTTTTTCTATTTTACTGGATAGTAGATGTGGGTTTCTACAGCAGCGCTATCTACCGTTTCAGGGTCGTTAGCATAAATTTCCCAGCATGCACCAACATAGGAGAGATCAGATTCTTTAGCAAAGGCTTCAATCGCCATGTGCATGTCTCCAGAAGCATTGTAATCTCCATAATGGATTCCTTTAATGGCATTTCCTTCATGGGTTTCTTTTACTTCAATTCTACCATTTGCTTCTGCTTCTCCTGTATAAGGAATAGCCGCTTCTAAAATAACGCGATCTGGAGCATAAGCATGATAAAGAGCCAAAGGCATTCCTGCTGGATTCGCATCTTCATCAGTTTCCAAATAAATGGATAGTTCAGTATACAATTCAGCCAATTTATCTGAGATGCCTTCTGCATCAGTAGAATCTAAAATGCTTACCACTGAAATGCCTTCTGTTTGAACCATTTCTAAATTCATAGGGTTGGCCACTTCTGCGCTAGGCTCCATTCCTTCAATGTAAGATTTTAAGCCAGCTAAGCTTTCTTGGTAATTCAATTTAATCATTGGGGCCATAATGGTATTCATCCAATTCATGTAAAAAGCAGTTTCTGCCCCAGTATAGTTCCAGGTGATTTCAGTGCCTTCTTCTGTTTCATTCAAAGTGAATTCTGCATAACTAACTGCATCCCATCCTTCAAAGCGCATGGCTGTTTTAATGTGTTCATTTTCTGTAAGTTCAACCACTTCTTGTGATCCATTTCCAACTTCAGGATGATCGCTTTTCCAAGAGCTTTTTGCTCCTATTGATCCCATTTCACCAGAGTATTCAACTTCCATGTTTGGGTCTTTCTGATTCCATGTTGCCCATTCCGACCAAGTTTCGAAATTCAATATGGTTTCATAAACTTGACTTGAGGGAGCATCAATGACAATGCTTTCTTCAACTTTTAATTGATTTTCTTGACTTGCTGAAAAAGCTAAAAAGAGAGCAATCAAGATTAATATGATAATAAATATCCATTTTAATACTTTCATAATAAGGTACTTAGATTAGTGTTACATGTTTGAGGAAACGAATTTAAAACAAAATTTCGTTTTTTTACAGTTCTTATCCATTAAATCAAGCAGAATGAATGCACATGAAATAGACTATCGAATATTTGGAGATGACCTTCAATGCGTAGAAATAGAATTGGATCCTCAAGAAACGGTACTTGCTGAAGCAGGCGGAATGATGATGATGGACCAAAGCATAGAAATGAATACCATTTTTGGAGATGGCTCAAAAAATGATTCGGGAATAATGAACAAATTATTTTCTGCTGGTAAAAGAGTCCTAACGGGTGAGAGTCTTTTCATGACCACATTTACCCATCAAGGAATTGGCAAGGCCAAGGTTACATTTGCCGCCCCTTATCCAGGGAAAATTATTCCATTAGACTTGGAAGAATTAGGAGGTAAAATTATTTGTCAGAAAGAAGCATTCCTCTGCGCTGCAAAAGGAGTAGAAATAGGAATTGCTTTTCAAAAGCGTTTAGGCGTTGGGTTTTTTGGAGGAGAAGGTTTTATCATGCAAAAACTCGAAGGAGACGGACTTACCTTTTTACATGCTGGAGGAACGGTAGTGAAAAGAACGCTACAGGCGGGTGAAACATTGAATGTAGATACTGGATGTTTGGTGGCTTTAAGTAGTGGAGTCGACTATGATATTCGTTTGCAAAAAGGAATAAAAAACACCTTGTTTGGCGGTGAAGGCTTATTCATTGCCGAGTTGAGGGGGCCAGGTACAGTTTGGATACAATCGATGCCTTTAAGCAGATTGGCAGATAGAATTTATAGCCATTCACCAAAAGCTGGAGGAAAAAGGAAAGGAGAAGGAAGCATACTTGGTGGAATAGGTGACTTATTAGACGGTGATAACTTTTAGTTTGAATAAACAATTAACAGTTCTGTTTTTATTGGTTTTCTCAATGCATTTGGCATTTGGGGGAAATGGACCAAAAAAAGACACGGTCCAAGCCCTGGTATTGTCTAAAGTGAGTGCCTCTCAGGAGGAAATAGACTGGAACAACATGTCGGGCGAGAACATCATTAACCTCATAGATTCTTTATTGGATTTAAAGGCAGTTCCTAGCCAGTTGATTAAAGACATTAGTGATTATGCAGAAAGCAAATTGTTAAAACATGATTATTATGTTTCCTTAACTGGCTTCTATGACAGTTCTCAATATCCCTCAAATTCGATGTACCTGAATTGGGACACCTATAACCTTTATCCCTATGAAGAGGCCTTAAGAAAGTCTGATACTTCGATAAAATTAGTTTTGCAAGACAGCGCCAATTATTGTGTTTTTATTCCTCCTATTAAAGGCTTAATTACTTCCTATTTCGGATTTCGAGATGGAAGAAACCACAATGGATTAGACATCGACCTTCAAGTTTGGGACCCTGTAAAAGCCTCCTTTGATGGCATGGTAAGAATTGCTAGGCATCACCCAGGGTATGGCAGAGTAGTGGTTATTCGACATTACAATGGACTGGAAACTTTATATGCCCATCTTCATCGCCTGAAAGTGAAACCAGGAGAAGTAGTTGAAGCCGGACAGGTAATTGGATTGGGAGGCAGCTCAGGAAGATCTACAGGAAGCCACCTTCATTATGAGGTTCGTTTTAAAGGGAAAGCACTCAACCCAAAACGATTAATAGATTTCAATAACAACAAACTCATCAGTGATTCATTATTATTGGTGAAAAGCAAGTGGTCCTATACAGCAATCCCATTAGGCATTGAGTACCATACAGTTAAAAGAGGGGAGCATCTTTTTGGAATTGCCAAGCAATACGGCACCAGCATAACTTCTCTTTGCGAACTGAACGGAATTAGAAGAAACCGGCCATTGCGGGTAGGACAACGATTGAGAATTGGTTCATAATTATGTTCATTAACATTAAAGATCATCCAAGTAAGAAGAATGTTCAGGTATTTCATTATCAATCACCTGAACATGCCAATCATTTTGAAAGCATGTTAAATGAGAATCAAATTCCTTTTGAGAAGCAGCAAGATGTTGAAGGCGATCAACAAATTTATTTTGGAATTGCTAAGCCCTATTTTGAGCAAGCAAAGAAGTTGAATTTCTTAACTTTAGGCCACTTTAGGAAGCCATTCATTCCAGATCCATTCTTCAAATACTTTCTATTAATTATTTCTGCAATTGTACTAGGATTAGCAATCGCAGGAGCCATTGTAAGCCAGTGATAAATCTTAGTTTTGTGCTATGCTAACAAAAGGATTTTGGCTTTCATTTTTGACTTTGATTTTTTTAAACTCTGAACTATTTGCGCAAAAAGAGATTACCACTTTTGGTTTGCAGTTCAAGCCAATAGTTTCTTCAGAGATCATCAATACTGGCCCTCAAAGTGAACAAAAAGGTCAAATTGGGTTTAGCATAAAGCCTAAACAAGGTTACAGTTTTGGAATGGTCATTAGAAAGGGTATTTCAAAACAGTTTTCTCTAGAAACGGGAATTAATTTTACCAAAAGACAATTTCAATTGAGTATCATTAATGATACAAGTGGGTTTAGCGGGACCTCAGATTTTGCTTATGTGATTTATGAAATTCCTGTATTGGCATTGTTATACGTTCAATTGGGAGAACAATTTTACATGAATACCGCTTTTGGAGCATCCATTAATTTTTTGCCTTCAGACTGGAGATCTAGCGACAGTTATTTTGTTCATCTATCTACCAGAGAATCTTGGATTGTTCCAAGCCTCTTGGCCAATGTTGGATTCGAATACCGAACTTATGACAAGGGTTTCTTTTACCTTGGCTTTTCTTACCACAGACCTTTCACACCAATTACTTCCGCAGGAGTATTGTATCAAGAAAATCGACTAGAAAAAGAAAGAACATTTTTTGACATTAGCGGAAATTATTTAACTATAGACTTAAGGTATTTCTTTCATGAAGACCCTGAGTGGAAACAAAAAAGACAACAACGATGATAAAATTATTTAGAGCTTGGTTAATTGAACATTTTGAATCAATTGGCATCAATTCATTTTATAGCGAACTAATTACAGTGCTGCTATTGGTTCTATTTGTAATCATAATTGGATTTGTTGTTGACAAACTATCAAGATTGGTGATGTTGAGGTTTTTTGTAGCCTTCTCAAAGAAAAGTAAAACCGATTGGGATGATTTATTGGTTGAGAATAAAGTGTTTTCAGCAATTGCACATCTCGCTCCAATATGGGTCATATTCTATTTCATGCCGGGGATTTTTGATCATCATGAAATAATAATGGATTATTCAAGGAGGATTAGTGAGGTAGTCTTAATCATTGCTTTTATGGTGATTTTGTTCCGTTTTCTTAACACAGTTCGGACCATACTTAGCAGGGTTCCTTCTTTTGCAGATAAGCCCCTACAAAGTTATTTTCAACTTGGAAAAATCATTATCGGAATCATTCTGGGAATTCTGATGCTCTCCATTTTAGCAGATCGCTCATTGATGTATTTTTTTGGTGCTTTTGGTGCCATGACGGCGGTAGTGTTGTTGGTGTTTAGAGATACACTCTTAGGGTTTATTGCCAGTATTCAGTTGGCCGCTAATGACATGATTCGAGTTGGTGACTGGGTGCAAATGGATAAGTACGGGGCAGATGGTGACGTGATAGAAATCAATTTGACAACTGTAAAAGTTAGAAATTGGGATAAAACGATTAGCACAGTGCCAACCTATTCATTTATTTCAGATTCTTTTAAGAATTGGCGAGGAATGGAAGAGACTGGAGCTAGAAGAATAGCGAGATCATTGTTCATCAACCAGCATTCCATTCGATTTTGTAATCAAGAAATGATAGAGCGGTTTAAAAAAATAGACTTGATTAAAGATTATGTCATTAAAAAGGAACAGGAGATTGAGGCTTTTAATCAATCTCAAAAGGTGGATTTAAGTACGGTTACTAATGGGAGAAGAATGACAAACATTGGAACTTTTAGGGCTTATTTATTGAATTACATCAAGAGCAACAATATGATCAATAAAGAACTTACCATTTTGGTTAGACAGATGGCGCCAACTGAAAAGGGAGTTCCATTGCAGATTTATGCCTTTTGCGATGATACTGCATGGGTCAATTACGAAGCTGTTCAGTCTGATCTTTTTGACCACATATTGGCCGTAATTGACCAATTTGATTTAAGTGTTTTCCAAAACCCATCGGGGGCCGATTTTAGAGCATTACAGAGATAAAAAAAGGAACGAAATAAATTCCGTTCCTTCTCCCAGTTAAACAATCTATCAGTAGCAGTACTTGTTGTTCTGGATAATTTCGTCTGCAATTGCTCGCCGAGCTTCTTTCGTATTGTAGGGCACGTGTTTAGAAAATCTTTTTACACCCATTAATAAAGCTCTTTGTTCATCGCCTTCTGCAAAAGAATTGATGGCTTCTTTTCCCCACTTACTCATTCTGTCGGCTGCATCGTACAAATAGGTTTCCATCATCATTTTTTGAAGTCGATTTTCTTTCCCTAAGGTTTTCATCTTGTGTACCCTTAGAAGTAATGACTCTGTAACATAGGCCTCCATTGCCATGTCAGCTATATTCATTAATAATTCTTGTTCTTTAGCCAACTGTGTGGTGAATTTTTTTGCAGCTGCGCCAGCGCTCAACAGAACTAACTTTTTAAAATTCTTTACTGTTCTATAATGAGAAGAGAATTCAGATTCATCGTCAAAATCGAAATCTGGAATTTCCATCAATTCTTCTGCAACTTGTTGTGCTGGTCCAAGTAGATCCAATTCGCCCTGTATTGCCCTTTTTAAGATAATGTCTACTGTTAGCATACGATTGATTTCATTGGTGCCCTCAAAAATCCTGTTGATTCGAGCATCTCTGTAAGCCCTTTCCATATCGGCTTCAGCAGAATATCCCATTCCTCCATAAACTTGAACTCCTTCATCTACTACATAATCTAATGTCTCAGAACCATGAACCTTTAAAATGGCGCATTCGGCAGCATATTCTCTAAGTCCTGCAAGAATGGCCTCTTGATAGCTTTTTCCTTCAGTTAAAAGAGATGAAATTTTTTCATCTATGTTTTTACTTAATCGATATAAGGCAGATTCAGTTGCAAAACTTCTTATGGCCTGTTCTCCAATTTTGTATTTGATGGCCCCATATTTAGAAATGGCTCTTCCAAATTGCTCTCTCTCGTTTGCAAAATTTGCGGTTCTTCCAACTGCGGCCTTAGATGCTCCTAATGCTGCGCCAGCTAATTTAGCCCTGCCAATGTTTAAAATGTTGAGTGCAATTTTGAACCCTTCTTCTCTTTTTCCTAATAAATTTTCTACTGGCACTTTTACATCATTGAAAAAGATTTGTCGGGTTGAGGATCCTTTGATGCCCATTTTTGCTTCTTCTGGATTCATGCTAATGCCAGCATAATCTTTTTCAAGAATAAATGCGCTGAGGTTCTCATCATCATCAATCTTGGCAAATACTGTTAAAACATCTGCGAATCCTCCATTGGTAATCCACATTTTCTGACCATTGACAATGTAATGTTTACCGTCTTCACTTAAGATGGCTTTGGTTTTTCCTGAATTTGCGTCTGATCCAGCACTTGGTTCAGTTAGACAATAACAACCTTTCCATTCACCAGAAGCTAGCTTAGGAATGTATCGTTGCTTTTGATCTTCATTTCCAAAATACAATATTGGCAAGGTTCCAATTCCAGTATGTGCCGATAATGCTACAGCGAAGGAATAACCAGCTCCGGTTACTTCTGCAGTAATCATAGAAGTAACAAAATCTTTTCCGAAACCACCGTATTCCTGTGGGACAGAAATCCCGCACAAGCCCAATTCACCAGCCTTGGAAATTAAATTTGGCATCAATCCTTCTTCCAATTGATCAATTCGATCAAGTACAGGGTAAACTTCTTGGTCTAAAAAATCTTGGCAACTTTGGGCAATCATTCCTTGCTCTTCATCATACTCCTCTGGAATAAATATGTCCTCTGGATTTGTTTCTCTTATGAGGTACTCTCCTCCCTTAATAATTTCTTTCATCTTTCTTCTATAATAATTCAAATATTCCGGCTGCTCCTTGACCTGTGCCAACACACATGGTGACCATGCCATATTTTAACTCTCTTTTCTTCATTTCATTCAAAAGCTGTACACTCAGTTTTGTTCCAGTGCAACCAAGTGGATGTCCCAATGCAATGGCCCCACCATTTACATTAACAATGTTTGGATCTATCCCTAAGGTTCTAATAACCGCCAATGATTGTGATGCAAATGCCTCATTCAATTCAATGAGCCCTATGTCCTTTAGTTTAAGTCCGGCTTGGTCTAAAGCTTTTGGAATGGCTTTTACAGGTCCAATTCCCATCACCTTTGGATCAACTCCTGTAGCTGCATAACTCACCAATCTAGCAATTGGCTGTAAATTGTGTTCCTTCAAAAACTCTTCAGAAACCATCATTACAAAAGCGGCTCCATCAGACATTTGCGAAGAATTTCCTGCAGTTACAGAACCGCCTTGAGCAAAAACTGGTCTTAATCTTGCCAAGGCGCTTGCAGAAGTATCAGCTCTTGGTCCTTCATCCTTTGTAAATGAATTACTACGGCTTTTCTTTTTTCCTTCTTCATTGATGTAGTTCTCTTCAATTTGAAAGGGGGCAATGTCTTGATCAAATCTATTTTCTGCTTGGGCTTTAAGTGCCTTTTGGTGCGACAAATAGGCAAATTCGTCCTGGTCTTCTCGGCTGATTTGGTATTCATTGGCAACCGCTTCAGCAGTTAATCCCATTCCCCAATAATAGGTAGGGTGAGATTTGGCAAACTTAGGGTTTGGCACAATTCTCCAACCTCCCATGGCAATTCCAGACATGGATTCAACTCCCCCAGCAATGATGCAATCATTCATTCCATGTTTTATTTTAGCTGAGGCGATGGCAATCGTTTCTAAGCCAGAAGAACAATACCTATTTACTGTCATGCCTGGAACGTCAATCTCATTTAAACCCATTAATGATATTAATCTGCCAATGTTGAGTCCTTGCTCAGCTTCTGGTGTGGCGTTTCCTACAATTACATCATCAATTAATTTTGGGTCGATGTTGGGGGTAGATTTCATTAAATGCTGAAGTACACCACTGGCTAAATCGTCCGGGCGGGTAAATCTTAAACTACCCTTAGGAGCTTTTCCAACTGCAGATCGATATCCGGCAACTAAATATGTTTCTCTCATTGTATTAATTTCTTAAAATTTTACCATGACTTACCATGCTTTGTAGTCTCTCCAATGTTTTTCTTGTTGCACATAATTCAACAAATGCCTTTCTTTCTAAATCTAATAGGTAACGCTCGCTGACGAAACTTCGTTCTGAGATGTCTCCACCTGCTAGAACAAATCCTAGCTTTTCTGAAATCAATTGATCATGCTCTGAAATGTAATTTCCTGCCATCATTGAATTGGCGCCGGCGTAAACCAAGCCTAAAGCTTCATTTCCTAGAATTTGGATGTTTTCTCTTTCTGGGGCTTGGTTATATCCTTTCTCACTAAGAGCAATGGCAGCCTTTTTAGCTTGCTCCAATTGCAATTCGCGCGACATACAAATTTCATCAATACCAGGTCTTAAATATCCCAAATGAAAAGCCTCCAGCGCTGAAGTTGCCACTTGAGCTTGACCAATAGTTAAGAATCTGTTCCTGAATGCATTCGTTCGAATGTCTCCCTCCTTAATTTCATCTGAAAGCCGTAAGGCAAATTCTTTTGTTCCCCCTCCACCAGGAATAAGGCCAACACCAAATTCTACTAAACCCATATAGGTTTCTGCATGGGCGACTACTTTGTCTGCATGCATGGCTAATTCGCAACCACCTCCTAGAGCCATTTGATGGCAAGCAACCACTACTGGGATGGCTGAATAACGAACCCTCATCATGGTATTTTGAAACTGCTTGATTGCAAAATGCAATTCATCGTATTCTTGCTCAACAGCCATCATAAAGATCATCCCGACATTGGCTCCAACAGAGAAGTTTGCCCCAGTATTGTAAATTACTAATCCATCGTATTCCTCTTCTGCTAGGTCAATTGCCTTGTTGATTCCTTGTATGATACCAGAACCTATCGTATTCATCTTTGAGTGAAACTCAAGATTTAGAATGCCATCACCTAGGTCGATAATACTTGCATCTTTGTTTTTCCAAATGCAGTTCTTTTCTTTTAATAGACCTAGTGTAAGGTGTTTGTTCCCAGGGTTAATCTCTAAAGTTTTACTAGCAGGTTGGTACACCTTTTCTATGTTTGATTCTATTTGATAAAGCGAATTAACCTTATTGCTCAATGCTTCATCTACCCAAGGAGCCAAGTCATAGCCTTCTTTTTTCATTTCTCGACAAACTTTTTCGAATCCAAGTGCATCCCAAGTTTCAAATGGGCCAAGTTGCCAGCCAAATCCAGCTCTCATAGCAGCATCTACTTGTGAAAGTGAATCTGCTATTTCAGGAATTCTAAAAGACACATAGCTAAAAAGAGCATAGAATATTTTTCTGTAGAATTGTCCGCCTTTATCAGAATGATTGAACAACTCCTTCATTTGGTTTTCTAGTCCGCTCACTTTTTTTGCAGCTGCGATACAATCAAATTTTGACTTGGATTGTTTCTCGTATTCAAGTGTTTTTAGATTAAGCGCCAATATTTTTCTTTTCCCGTTTTCGTCCTTCTCTTTTTTGTAAAAGCCTTGTCCAGATTTTGCTCCAAGGAAGTTATTGTCCAATAAATGTTGAATAAAATTTGGGTTAATAAAGCTTGATTTTGCCTCATCATTCGGACAATTATCATGAACTCCCTTTGCTACATGTGCCAAAGTATCCAGTCCAACTACATCACAAGTTCTAAAAGTTGCAGATTTAGGTCGGCCTAGTATTGGACCTGAAAGTTGATCCACTTCCGTAACCGTTAGATCAGAATCTTTAACAATATGGAATAAGCTCATAATAGAAAAGACTCCAATTCTATTGGCAATAAATGCAGGCGTGTCTTTGCATAAAACCGTTTTCTTTCCAAGATGCAATTGGCCATATTCCATTAAAAAATCAACTAAAGAAGCATCAGTTTTGCTTGAAGGGATGATTTCTAGTAATTCTAAATACCGAGGCGGATTGAAAAAATGTGTACCTAGGAAATGACTACAGAAATCCTCACTTCTTCCTTCAATTAAATGCTCTATTGGAATGCCTGAGGTATTGCTCGAAACAATGCTTCCCTTTTTTCGGTGTTGATCAACATTTTCGAATACTTGCTTCTTAACGTCTAATCGTTCAACGACCACTTCAATGACCCAATCTGCTTCTTCGATTTTTTTTATATCATCCTCTAGATTTCCAATTTTCACCAATTGTTCTCTTCCTTTCAGATACAGTGGGTTTGGCTTTAATTTTAATGCCGATTGAAGTGCCTCTCTTGCAATTCTATTTCGAACAAATGCATCATTTAAACTCAAATTCGAGGCCTCTTCCTTTGCATTTAACTCTTGTGGAACGATGTCCAATAAAAGTGATTCAACACCAATATTTGCAAAATGACAAGCAATCTGGGATCCCATTACCCCTGAGCCAATAATTGCAACCTTTCTTATTCTTCTTTTTCCCATTAGCTCAACTTATTTTGGTGATAGGTGTCTGTGAATTGCAGAATGTCTTCCATTACTTCATAATAGACGTGCAATTTGTCCTTTCCGATTTTATCAATAATGAATTCATTGAATTCTCTTACCACTTTTTTCGATATTCTTTGCTTTTCAATTCCTTTATCCGTTAGAAATATCTTTACGAATCTTTTATCCTTTTTATCCTTTTCTCTAAAGATCAATTCTTGTTTTTCCATCTTATCTAAAAGACGAACTAGGCTAGTGGGCCGCATTCCCATAAGAGGAGCAATTTTAGTTGCTGGTGTTCCATTGGCATTTATGTTTAGCAAGGCAAAGCCTGTTGCTTGTGTTAAATCATACTGCTGTGCAATGTAATTGTACAAATTGACGATAGCATGCCAATTGTGTTTAATATGATAGTCAATGGTTTCTTTGGGTTTCATAAAGGAATTTTCTCAAATGTAAATATTTTTTGCAAACTATGCATGCATAAGAAAAATATTTGTATATTTGCTTCACAAGAGGTAGTAGACTTGTAGATTGGTTAGTAATTGCGGAGCCCTGAATTTCAAGGCTCCGCTTTTTTTTTTTGAGTATTTTTGAATTATGAAAAAGCAACTGATTTTCCTCTACTCATTTTGTTTCTTGTTCTCTGCGCAGGTATTTGCAACTCATTTTCAAGGTGGGGAATTGTTTGTTAGAAATATATCAGGAAATAATTATGAGATTAGTTTTTCATTTTATACGCCTACCGTTTCAAATCCACAAGTAAACATTCAATCAATTGGATGTAGTAATATCTGGTTGACGCTAAATGAGGTAAAAACGGACACCCTCCTTCCATGTGCCGGTACCAGCACCATTAAGAAAATAGTTTACAAAGCTCAAACCATAATCCCACCATGCCTTGATTATAAATTTGAAGTTAATTTTTGTTGCCCACCCGCAATTATGGTAAATTCAAATGGATCTAATGTAGTTGTCTTTAAAACCTATGGTGCCTTGGATTCATTGAATCATTTTCCAGTGTTTAATTCACCGATTCCTACAGAATTGTTCCTTGTGGAAGACAATGGCTTTGATTGTTCAGCATCAGATGCAGATGGCGATTCTTTAGTTTATAGTTTTGTTGATGATCCAGTAATTAGTTACAAGTTGAATTATGGCCCTTCTGCTCAATTTGGATTTAATGCTCCATTTAGTTTAGATTCTAATTCTGGACATTTCTACGTTAAGCCATTCACTTCTGGCTTCTTTTTCATCGGAACTAATGTAAAAGAATACAGGAACGGGATTTTGAAGAGCTCTACGAATAGAACCTGGGTAACTAATATTGTCCAAAGAAGCAATTCAATGCCAGATTTAATTGGTACAAACTCTTCATGGTCTAAAAACATTAGCGTTTGTGAAGGAGATAGTATTCAGTGGCATAGCAGCATTAGAGATACTGGAACCACCAGTCCAGCAATTGTAACAATTGTAAAAGATTCTCTGTCGACTTTTTTATTTCAGCAAGGGACAAACGTTAGTTTGTTTTCCTACGCATTTCCGGGAAGTGCAAGAGCTAAACCCTATTCGATTTGGGTTGAATTAGATGACGGTAGTTGCGGGACTCAATTGGAGCAATTTACTGTAAAGATAAATGCTTGCACTAGTACAAACTTGTCTGATGAAATAGCATTAAAGGAAGAGATAAGTTTATTTCCAAACCCTTCCAAAGGCCAATTTCACCTCAATAGCGATGGATCTGAAATATTTGGGTTGGAACTGTTTAGTTTGGGCGGTCAAAGACTAATGTCATTTTCATCCTTTCAAGATAATGAGCCCATTGATTTTGGCCACTTAAAAAATGGGGTTTATTTAATAAAGGTGAATACATCTAAAGGTTCTATTTTCAAGAAGGTGGTAATTGCTAAGGATTAGCCTCGATAACAAGTTTCAATTTCTCCAGCGAAATTTTCCATTATTACCCTTCTTTTCACCTTCATGGTTGGGGTCATTTCTCCTGAATCAACTGCCCAAACATTAGGTGAAAGAATAATTTTCTTGATTTGCTCATATTTGGCAAAAGAAGAATTTAATTCATTGATGTCTTTCATGATTCTTTTATGGACACGTTCATTTTTAATCATTTCCGCATCACTCGTGTATTTAATTTCTTTCCTTTTGCACCATTCTTGTAAAAATTCGAAAGCTGGTTGTACAATCGCTGAAGGATGCTTTTCTCCTTCGCCTATTACCATAATTTGTTCTACAAAGGAAGATTCCTTCATTTTGTTTTCTAAAAGTTGAGGAGCGATATATTTGCCACCAGATGTTTTAAATGTTTCTTTTTTTCTTCCAGTTATTTTTAAGAATTCTCCCTCTACCATGGTGCCTAAATCACCAGTCTTGAACCAACCGTCTTCAGTAAAGACTTCTTTGGTAGCTTCCTCTTTGTTGTAATAACCCATCATTACATTGGGGCCTTTTACCTCAATTTCACCATCTGAAGCAATTCTAACTTCAACATTTTCTAAAGGTTTACCAACGGTTCCAATTCTAACCCCATCATTGTTTTCTTCATTTACAGCAATTACGGGAGAAGTTTCAGTAAGTCCATATCCTTCCATTACTGGTATTTGAGCAGCAAGGAATATTCTTGCTAATCTTGGTTGAAGGGCAGCTGCACCGGAAGCTACGGCTTTGGCATTTCCTCCCAAAGCTTCTCTCCACTTGCTGAATATAATTTTATTGGCCATTTTTAATTGCCACTCATACCATGCCCCATTCTTACCGTGCAACTCATAGCGTTGGCCTAAACCTAAAGCCCAGAAAAACAGCATCTTTTTAATGCCTGTAAGATCAGATCCTTTTGCAACGATCTTGTCGTACACCTTTTCCAATAGCCTTGGCACTGCAGTAAATACGTCAGGTTTAACCTCTCTTAAATTGTCTCCAATGGTCTCCATGGATTCAGCATAATAAATTGAAGTCCCAACATATACATACATGTAGGTCACCATTCTTTCATAAACGTGACAAAGAGGTAAGAAACTCAGTGATTTTGAATCACTTGTTACTGGCAATCGATCTCTTGAACTAATAGAGTTGGTTACTAAGTTTTTATGTGAAAGCATAACTCCTTTTGGCCGTCCAGTTGTTCCAGAGGTATAGATTAAAGTAGCTAAATCCATTTCATTTATGCCGTCCATAATTTCTTGCACCTTCGAAAAATCTTTACCTTCTCCTAAATCTTTTACTTCTGACCAATTCGTACATTTTTCCAATTGGTCCAGGCAATAAATTTTGTCTAAACTAGGGATGGTGTTGATCACAGAATCCACCTTTTCGTATAGTTCTTGGTCAGCAACAAAGCACAATTTTGCATGTGCATCGGTCATGATGTATTGATAATCTTCAGCCGTAATGGTTGGATAAATTGGCACATTGATCATGCCTGCCATAGTTATTCCCAAGTCTATAATGTTCCATTCTGGCCTATTGTTCGAAATAAGGGCAACTTTATCACCAGGCTTTAATCCAAGTTCTAACAATCCCATCGAGAAATTTTTTGCCTGATCAATAAATGATTGTGTAGAGGTTGGAACCCATTTGCCATCTATCTTTGCATTTAAAGCATCGGCTTTAGGGTAGTTAGTTAATTGATGAAAATGGAGGTCAAATATTCTAGTTGCCATAAGTTTAATTTTACATTCATAAAACTATAAAAAAATAATTTGCCATGGTCAAGAGTGAATTTCGCAAAAAAGAGGAGTGGTTAGCCGTTCTAAACATGAACAAACATCCAGAAGGGGGATATTATCAAGAGATTTATAAGTCAGGATGTTCAACAACAATTGCTTCATCTAAAGAAGGAAATCCAAAGGAAAGATCTTTGATGACCTCCATTTACTTTATGCTAGAAAGAGGCAATTACTCGGGTTTTCACCGAATAAAATCAGATGAGCTTTGGCATTTTTATGACGGAGATCCACTTTTTGTACATGAGATAAATCTCGAAGGGAATTATATAAAACACCTTGTTGGCAAAGACCCAAGCAAAGGCCAAATGCCATTTTGTTGCATACCAGCGGGGTCTTGGTTTGCTTCAGAGTTAATTTCCGATGGTGAATTTTGCTTGGTAGGTTGCACAGTTGCTCCTGGTTTCGAATTTGAAGATTTTGAGTTAGCCAATGAGGCTTTAATAGACCAATACCCAAAATATGAAGGATTAATCTCTAGATTGCTTCCACGAAACAAAACTTAATATTTGGCGTATTATTTATTTTTTACAGCTAATTAAGTATTTTAAGGTTATTTTGGTACTTGATATTATGCCGATGCCAAATCTGATAAAACCAAATTTTATTTAGCCCATGGAAAATCTTCACCTAGAACCATTTTTACAATCCCCTGAGATCCATTTTGAAGCGGATACAGACACTCTTTCAATTGTTGGGAAGTCATACCCAGAAGATGCATTGGGGTTTTATGAACCTATTATTAAATGGTGCAAAGAGTATGTAAGCACAAATCCTAAAGTAGCTACATTAACTTGTGAAGTTGAATATTTAAATTCCTCTTCTCAAAAAATGCTACTCGACTTATTGCTTTCTCTTAAGCCAATAGTGGACGCAGGAAATGAATTAAATGTAGTTTGGAGATATGAAGAAGGCGATGATGACATTCAATCTGTTGGGGAATCGATTGCTAATGAATTGGACATTGATTTTAATTATGAAGAATTTTAATTTTTAAAAACCAATTCTCCATTGATAAAGGTTTTTAAGACTTTCGATTTGAGTAATTTTTCTTCTTTTACTTGCATAATGTCTTGATTCATAAAGATAAAATCTGCTTGCTTGCCTTCAACCAAGCTTCCCTTTTCATTTTCTTCAAAATTTGAGATGGCCGCCCAAATGGTCATCCCTTTCAATGCTTCTTTTCTACTTAATTTATTCTCTGGGTTGAACCCATTTTCGGGATAATCCTCAGCATCTTTTCTGGATACTGCTGCATAAAATGTTTTCATTGGGTCTATGTCCTCAATGGGAAAATCGGTTCCCAATGCCACCATTCCTAATTGCTCTAATAAATCTTTGTATGCGTAGGCATGCTTTACTCTTTTTGGACCTAATCTTTCCTCCGCCCAATACATATCAGACGTGGCATGGGTAGGTTGCACAGAAGGAATAATGGTGTATTGTTGAAATAAATTTAAATCACTTGGTTCTACTACTTGAGCGTGTTCTATTCGCCATCTCTTATCGTTTGTTCCTTCAAGAACTTCTGCATAAATGCTAAGCATGGTGGCATTAGCTTCATCTCCAATGCAATGAGTATTCATTTGAAAACCATGCTCATACAATTCTTTTGCTTCGTTTAACAAATACGCTTTAGAATTCAGGTATAGGCCAAAATTATCATGATCATCATGATATTCCTCTTTTAATTTTGCTCCTCTTGATCCTAATGCCCCGTCTGCAAAATACTTAAAGGCTCTAATGTTAAGGTGATCTGTTTTGATTGGTCCATTTTTTAAAAATTCCTCTTTATTTTCTTTGGTGGGCATCAACATCCCATAAACCTTCATTTTTAGCTGACCAGATTCCTGTGCATTTTGAATTGCATGAACCATTTCATTTTCAAGCATTGCATCATCCACTGTAGTAAGCCCCTTTTCAAAACACATTTCCTGAGCTTTTAATAGTGCTCTTTCCATTTGAGCATTCGTTAATTCTGGAATGGCTTTGCTCACAGAATCAATTGCATTGTCGATTAACAATCCTGTTAATAGCCCATTTTTTGCATGGTAAACTCCGCCAGAAATTTCACTTTCAATTGAAACTCCGGCCAAGTCAAGTGCCTTTTGATTTGCTATTGCTGCATGACCATCAATTCTTTTCAATAATACTGGTCGGTCTGGAAACAATGAATCCAATTCTACTTTATTTGGAAACTCTTTTACCTCCCAATCATTTTGGTCCCAGCCCCTACCTTGGATCCATTCGTCATTATTGCTATCAGCAAATTTAATGGCTCGTGAAACCACTTCTTGCCAAGACTTACTTCCTACTAAATCTACTTGATAGAAACCATGGCCATACCAAAGGAAATGACAATGGGCATCAATTAATCCAGGATATATTGCCCCCAATTTTGCATCAATTACCTCTTCAGCTTGATATTTATTTTTCAATTGATTGTTAGGTCCAAGCTCAATAATCTTCCCATCTTTTATGGCCATGGCCTCTACGATATCAAAAGAATCATTGACGGTATAAATTTTAGCATTGTGGATTAATAAATCTGCCTTTTCGGTATGACAAGCTTGCATAAAAATGATAAGGATTAATAAAGGAAATAAGTGATTAATTTTTTTCATAGGGTCTTGTCCATGGATAAGAAGGGTGGGCTGCAAAATTAAATACTAATACCAGATAAAAAGGAATCAAAGGAATTTTATACCGAACAATGGCGCCAAGTACTGGGGTGATACTTCCAATTAAAACCCCCAATATCAAAACAAAGGAAAGTGCAAATAAAGTTAATCGGAAGGCATTTTGATCCAAATTCGGTTTCTTCAAAAAGAACAATGTTATTGGCAAGCAAATTAGAATTAGATTTTCAAGTCCTGCCACTAGGCTAAAAACACCCCTGGCCTCCCAAACAAAGGGTCGAAACAAAGTGGTAATAAAATTTGAAGGTGCCGCCATAAAAAGATCGCTGACTTGATGAATTGCTTGAATCTCAATGCTACTATTAGCTTGAGTGATCTGTGATAATTTAATAAATGCTAGCTGCTTATTGCTGAGGAAATACACGATACTGTCTTGAAAGAGAAAAACAAGTAGCAATAGGCTTAGGTGACAAACTAAGAATATATAAATGCTGGTTCTTGTATTTTTCTGATAAGACAAAACCCAAAAGAAGAGACCTGGTAACAAGCAAATAAAAACATAAGGTTTTATTAAACACATTAGTGCCAAGAATAGCAGTGCATAAAGAAAAACCATGGGCTTCTTTTCATTTAAAAAAAGATTCAATTGGTGAAGAAATAGCCCCAATGCAAAAATCAATACGGCTTCCTTGAGCATGCCAGAGCTCCAAAACAAAAAATTGGGCACTAAAAAGCTTAAAATGAGCAATGGAATTGCCTTAAGCCTTGAATTTGAATAGAAGAATTTAAATAAAGCAAATGATCCCAAAAAGGAGATGAATGAAAACAAAGCTACATGAAAAGGCAACCAAGCTCTGCTCAAAAACATGCTAACAAAGTGAACTCGAATTAAAAATTGATTGTCATTGAATAACTCATCACTTGATTTATCCCAATGTTGGGTTCCCAAAAGGATAGTATTTAGCTCTTTTGACCTATTGGTGCCACTAATGATTTCCCAGATGAGTTTCGGTTGATTGTGACATTCCTGGAATAAGTAATGAGCATCGTCAAAATATTTATAGATGTCGGCATTACTTCTTTCTTGGTAAACATTAGTGTAGATATACCATATGGAGATTCCTGCACTTAGCTTGAGGACAAATAAAAGGCCAATGAGGATTGGCTGAACTTTAGAGGTTTGAAAAAAGGGATGTTTTTTAGCTAGAACAAAAACCAACAAGCAACAAAATACAAGAAAGAGTGTAGTTAAAAGCATGCCAATCAAAAGTACATCAATAAAGGAGAATCTTATCCACAATTTGGAAGATCAATGAAATAAACTTTCTTAAAAGCAGTATTTTTGTCTTAAATTTTTAAACCCTTCTTCCAGGCATGGAAAACATTCAAAATACCACAGAAGTTACTGTTGAAACAGCAATAGAACTAGGCCTTATGGCCGATGAGTTTGACCACATCAAGCAAATTTTGGGAAGAACACCAAATTTCACTGAACTAAGTATTTATTCAGTAATGTGGTCGGAACATTGTTCCTATAAGAATTCCATTAAATGGTTGAAGACACTTCCAAAAGAGGGGCCTCACATGTTAGCGGAGGCAGGAGAGGAAAATGCTGGTTTGGTCGACATTGGAGATGGATTGGCCTGTTGTTTCAAAATTGAATCGCACAATCATCCATCGGCATTGGAACCTTATCAGGGAGCAGCAACTGGAGTTGGTGGAATCAATAGAGATATTTTCACAATGGGAGCAAGACCAATTGCACAATTGAACTCTTTACGTTTTGGGGACATCGATTTGGCCAGAACAAAATGGTTGGTAAAAGGGGTTGTTAAAGGAATTGGTAATTATGGAAATAGTTTCGGAATTCCTGTGGTAGGAGGAGAGGTCTTTTTTGATCCTTGCTACAATACTAATCCATTGGTTAATGCAATGTCTGCGGGAATTATGAAATCAGACAAAATGATTTCAGCAACATCCTATGGATTAGGGAACCCTGTATTCATTGTTGGTTCCTCAACTGGAAAAGATGGAATTCATGGTGCTGCATTTGCTTCAAAAGACATTAGTGAAGACTCTATGGAAGATTTACCTGCAGTTCAAGTAGGAGATCCCTTCCAAGAAAAACTATTGTTAGAGGCAAGTTTAGAACTGGCTGAAACTGACACCATTATTGGAATGCAAGACATGGGAGCTGCAGGGATTACTTGCTCTACTTCTGAAATGTCTGGAAAAGAAGGATTTGGCATGACCATCAATCTTGATTTAGTTCCAACGCGACAAGAAGGGATGCTTCCCTTTGAAATTTTACTTTCTGAATCACAAGAAAGGATGCTTGTAGTTGTTAAGAAGGGAAGAGAAGCTGAGGTACAAGCCATTTTTGATAAATGGGATTTAAACTGTGTTCAAATTGGAGAGGTAACAGAAGGTGGACAATTAGAGTATTACATGAAGGGTGAGTTGGTTGCTAATGTGCCTGCAGAATCATTGATTCTAGGTGGAGGTGCGCCAGTTTATGAAAGAGAATACAAGGAGCCAGCTGCTTATGCCAAACGAAAGGAATTCACAATTGATCAGGTTTCAGAACCAACTGATTATGTTAAGGTGGCAGATTTTTTAATCAATCACCCCAACATTGCCTCGAAAAAATGGGTAATGGAGCAGTACGATAGCATGGTTGGAACCATCAACATGTCAACAAACAAACCAACTGACGCAGGCATAGTGAATCTAAAAGGATTGAATAAGGCATTGGCTTTTACTGTAGATTGCAATGCTAGATATGTAAATGCTGACCCAGAAGTTGGCTGCTCTATAGCCGTTGCAGAAGCGGCTAGAAATATAGTGTGTTCAGGTGGCGAAGCATCAGCAATTACCAATTGTCTAAATTTTGGAAACCCATACAACCCTGAAGTATACTGGCAATTTGTTGGCGCAATTAACGGAATGAAAAAAGCTTGTTTGAAATTTTCTACTCCAGTAACTGGTGGAAACGTGAGTTTTTACAATCAAAGCATGCAAGATGGAGTGGATGTTCCTGTTTTTCCTACACCAACGATTGGGATGATGGGGATAGTTAAAGACAAAAGTTTGGTTACTAGTTTGGCATTTCAAAATGAAGGAGATCAGATCTATTTAATTGGTGCTTCTAAAAATGACATTAATTCTTCTGAATACTTATATGGTTTCCATCAAGTGAAAGAGAGTCCGGCTCCATATTTTAATTTAGATGAAGAATTTAACACTCAAGAATTCTTGAAAAATACAATTGGCAACCAACTGATTAACTCTGCCCATGATTGTGCGGATGGAGGATTGTTCATTACTCTTTTTGAAGCAGGAATGCCAAATGACCTTGGATTTTCAATTTCTTCTGATGCAAGCATTAGAAAAGATGCTTTTCTATTTGGTGAAGCTCAAGGTAGGATTGTAGTTAGTTTAAATGATAAGAACATTCATTCCTTCGAAAAAGCAGCGAAAGATGCAAGTATTTCAATTAGCAAATTAGGTGAAGTTGTAGGGAAAGACATGTTAATTGATGGGCAAAATTTTGGAGCCATCGCAGAGAAAAAGAAATCATTTGATTCTGCCTTAGAAAATTACTTGATGCAATAGTTTTCTGGCTTTTCCTATCTTTAGGGAACCATGGAGATTTCTAAACGACCAAACCTGAAATCCTGGGCCGAAGAAGATAGACCACGCGAAAAATTGCTTAGACTAGGTAGACAAAACCTTAGTCAAGCAGAGC
>CBDCLY010000006.1:0-150496 GCA_965218715.1 Vicingaceae bacterium | reverse complement strand
TAATTCCTATGAAGATTGCATTAAGCTGGTTAAAGGACTTTGTTAAACTTGAACAAGATCCCCTTGAAATTGCTACTATATTAACAGATACGGGTTTAGAAGTAGAGGGAATAGAAACTGTTGAGTCTATACCTGGTGGTTTGACTGGACTAGTAGTAGGTGAGGTGATGAGTGTTTCGCAGCATCCAAATGCAGATCGTTTAAAGAAGACCAAGGTAAATGTTGGACATGCAGCAGAACTTGATATTGTTTGCGGAGCACCAAATGTTAAGGAAGGGCAAAAAAGTAGCGGTTGCACTTGTTGGATCAACGCTATATTCTGATGAAGGTTCTTTTAAAATTAAAAAGTCTAAAATTAGAGGTGAGGTATCTGAAGGCATGTTATGCGCAGAAGATGAATTGGGCCTTGGTGATGACCACGATGGAATAATTGTGTTGGATTCAAAGGCTAAAGTTGGTTCAGCGCTGTCAAATTATTATGCTGTAGAGACTGATACGATTTTTGAAATTGGTTTAACACCGAATCGGATTGATGCAGCCTCTCATTTTGGCGTGGCAAGAGATCTTGTGGCGTACTTTAACATGAGTGAGAATGTTACCCTAAACCAAATTGATACAAGTAAATTTTTAAACCCAAGCACAGATTCACCAATAGAGGTTAAGGTTTTTGATGAGCAAGCTTGTCCAAGGTATACAGGAATCTCTATTGATGGAGTTCAAGTGAAACCCTCTCCTGATTGGTTAAAAAATAGATTGATAAGAATAGGTTTAAAACCCATCAATAATATTGTAGACATTAGCAATTATGTCATGCATGAAATGGGTCAACCTTTGCACGCTTTTGATGCTCAATTCATCTCCGATTCTGAAATCCATGTAAAAACCTTAAAAGAAGGCACTGTTTTCAAAACGCTTGATGGTGTTGACCGCAAACTGAGCCATGAGGATTTAATGATTTGCTCAAAAGATGAGCCCCTGTGTCTAGCTGGAGTTTTTGGTGGACTAGATTCTGGTGTAAGTGAATCAACTACTAGAATATTTTTAGAGAGTGCAAATTTTGATGCTGTCCAAATAAGAAAATCGGCAAAAAGGCATGGATTAAATACTGATTCCTCATTTAGATTTGAACGTGGAGCCGATCCAACAGCCTGCGATACTGCTTTGAAGAGGGCAAGTCAATTAATCTTAGAATTGGCTGGAGGTCAATTGTCTGGAGCGATGATCGACCATTATCCAATTGAAAAGGAAGCCAATTTGATTGAATTTAGTTTCAAAAACCTGGACCGATTAATTGGGCATACTATCAAAAAGTCGATTGTTGAAAAAATCCTTGTTTCTCTAGATTTTAAAATACTAAGTAAAAACAATGAAACACTTCGCCTAGAATCTCCTATCTATAGAGTTGATGTTACCCGTGAAGTGGATGTAATTGAAGAAGTGCTTAGGATTTATGGTTTTAACCGCATTCCTATGCCCTCTCGATTAAGAGCAAACATTAACCCAATTGACCAATTGAGTAGATTAGAGTTGGAAAGAAAGCTGTCAGAGTATTTAAGTTCCAATGGATTTACAGAGATATTAAACAATTCTTTAAGTCGGCCAAGTCTTTACCAAGAAGATTTAGACTTGGTGAAAATGCTAAACCCCTTAAGTTCCGAATTGGCTGTATTAAGAAGTCAGCTAATGCATGGCGGTCTGTCTGTAATCGCCCACAATATCCATAGAAGCAGAAAAAATCAAAAGCTTTTTGAATCAGGTAAAACCTATGGAACTTCAGCTGATGGAAATTACATTGAGGAATACAAGCTTGGAATTTGGACTACAGGGGATAGTCTTGATGAAAACTGGGAAGGGAAAAAAGAAGCAACAAGATTAAACGAATTAAGGAAGTTGGTAGAAAACTGCTTGCAGCGACTGAAAGTTGCTAAGTGGAAACTAAAGGAGATGAAACCCAATCATTACTTTGAAACAGGGGTAGAGTTTTTTATGGGCGATTCAGTAATTGCTAAGCTTGGATATATCAATCAAAAAACCTTAGAAGAAGCTGATATAAAACAAGAGGTTTTATATGCAGAAATTAATTGGACAGCACTATTTCAGAAACTCAAACTAAAGTCTTTTCAAGCCAAACCCCTAATTAAATTTCCAGTGGTAAGAAGAGATTTGGCTCTATTATTAAAGGATGATGTAAAGTTTGATGCCATTACTAGAATGGCCAAACAGGTTTTGGGGCAGCGAATGATTGACATTGATTTATTTGATGTTTATGAAGGCGAAAAGCTACCAAAAGGTAACAAATCGTATGGAGTAGCTTTTTTCTTCCAGGATAAAGAGAAAACATTAACAGATAAGATTGTGGATCAAATGATGAATAGAATGATTGACAGTCTTCAAAAGGAATTAGGAGCTACCTTAAGGTAAATCTATCTGCTTGTATTCTTGAAGAGTAATTCCAGCAGATACGATTTCTCCTCCTGTTTTCTCTAATCGTCTTCCAAATTGCTCTGTAATTTTGGGGAACTCCTCAAACCAAAATTCCTTGATAAGGAATAAACGCGGTTGATTGAAGACTTTTGGAATGTAATCTGGCTTTTTTATCTCATTACTTTCATGTGGAGTGGCAACAATTTGATCTGGAAGTGCAAAAGAAACACCATACGAGTACCAATAATTAGCAATAAGACCAATCTTTCCAAGCTGTTCTAATTCTTGCAATTGCTCATATCTGGAGCTTAATCCAGGGCTTCCTTGTTCAATATGAAATTTAACGCTTCCTGAAAAACCCATTAACAAAATAACAATCAAAGACCAGCCGAGGGCTTTATTTCTATTAATAAATTGTTGAGTAGAGTAGATAAAGAACAGACCATATACAAAATAGGCACCTAGGAAGTATCTTCTTGAAACGCCATTTTTTAATACCCATTCTGAGCTGATCACCATAATCAAAAGACTTAAAAATAGAGCAAAACTGAAATACATCACTGGGTTTTTTGATCGGATAATTAAGTAGATACTGAAAGGAAAACTTAATAAAACAAACCAATAATATACAGAAGCTATGGGCCAGATGGTACGAAAGCTTATTTCTTGTTGTACACTTTCAATTGTAGAATTTAAGGCGGAAATGATTCCGTTTAGATTGTTAAATAGTTGTGAGTTGTATTGGTAGTACTCTGGCAAAATTGCAGATGATTTAAGGGAGAAAATAACTAGACCAACAAGGGAAATAGCAATTAAACTAAAATAGAATTCTTTTCTTTTAAGGATTAAATATATTGATTTACTGCCTTTAAATTCATGGTAAATTAAAAATACCCCTAAGAAGGTTAAGGGCACTATTGCTTGATCCATCGCCCAGATGGAAAGCAAAACAAAAACCCAAATCGAAGAAAAGAGGATTGCTTTTGAAATTCTTGAAAAAGATTTGGTTTTATATTGTTTCACTAGGTAAAGTACAATTCCCAATAAACTATACATGATGCCCCAGGCAAGTGAAACGAAGCCCTTAAAGTACAGTGCCGGTAAAAAGTAAACAATTGCCAAAGCTAGTTGACTTATTGGGTTTTTAAAAAAAGTCCGGTAAGAGAAAAAACCAGCAATCAAAATAATGAATCTTGCAAGGCTTTCTGATAGGCTAGCGCTAAGATTGAACAATTTTAGAAATACTTGTCCAATTAAAGGTGTAATAGAACCCAAGCGATCTTGATTCCAGCAATACCAGCCATTTGAATAATCAAAATCATGGAGCATGAGAATAAACATAGCATCGTCACTACTGACTAAACTTGAAAATCTAGCGGAAAATAAAAAAAATGAGGAAAGAATAATAATAAAGAGAAAGCCATAAAATATTAAGCTTTTCATTATTCTCTACAATAAATCGTTTAAAATATTTTCATCGACAAGGTTGGGAATGGTAACTTTTAAATTAGGCTCATTGTCCATTGCCCGTTTAATGGCATAAATGGCTGGTTCGTTTCTTGCCCAGCTCCTTCTTGCAATTCCATTATTTACGTCCCAATGCAGCATCGATTTAAGTCTTCTGCTTGAAGCATCACTACCATCCAATAACATTCCAAAACCTCCATTTATTACTTCTCCCCAGCCAACTCCGCCGCCATTATGTATAGAAACCCAGGTCGCTCCTCTGAAGGAATCTCCAATTACATTTTGTATGGCCATGTCCGCTGTAAATTGTGAGCCATCGTAAATGTTACTGGTCTCACGATAAGGAGAGTCTGTTCCAGAAACATCATGATGATCTCTTCCTAGAATAATTGGAGCAGACAATTTTCCTTCTGCTATCGCTTGATTAAAAGCTTCTGCAATTCTCATCCTTCCTTCTGCATCAGCATATAAGATTCTTGCTTGAGAGCCCACTACCATTTTATTTTCACCAGCCGCTTTAATCCACCTTAAGTTATCTTCTATTTGTTGCTTTATTTCTATTGGCGCTGATTCGGCCATTTTTTCTAAAACTTCTGCTGCCAAAAGATCTGTAATTTCAAGGTCTTTTGGGTCATTGGAGGCGCACACCCAACGAAAAGGGCCAAATCCATAATCAAAACACATTGGCCCCATAATGTCTTGAACATATGAAGGATACTTGAAAGACTCGCCATCCATGATATTGGCACCAGCTCTACTAGCTTCTAATAAAAAGGCATTGCCATAATCAAAAAAGTACATCCCCTTGTCTGAAAGTTGGTTGATTGCTTCTACATGTCTTTTAAGTGTATCCTGAACCGCAAGCTTAAATTGCTCTGGTTCATTGGCCATCATTTCATTGGACTCCTCTAGGCTGTATCCTATTGGGTAATATCCACCCGCCCATGGGTTATGCAATGAGGTTTGATCTGATCCAATATCAACTTTAAAATTTTCTTCAACTAATTTTTCCCAGAGTTCAACCACATTTCCTTGATAGGCTAAAGAAACTGCCTCTTTATTGTTTTGTGCTTCTCTTGTCCGTGTAAGTAAATCGTCCAAATTGGTGAAAACTTCATCTACCCAACCTTGACTATGTCTTGTATATGTGGCCTTAGCATTAATTTCAGCAGTGATGCTTACAGCTCCAGCAATTTTTGCAGCTTTGGGCTGAGCACCAGACATTCCGCCTAAACCAGCAGTAATAAAAAGCTTTCCACCTAAACCATCATTTGATAATTTCCTTCCTGCATTTAGCACTGTAATTGTTGTACCATGAACAATTCCTTGAGGTCCAATATACATGAACGAACCTGCAGTCATCTGACCATACTGAGTAACCCCTAATGCATTGAATTTTTCCCAATCATCTGGTTTGGAGTAATTTGGAATCATCATGCCATTGCTAACTACCACTCTTGGTGCGTCTGAGTGAGACGGAAAAAGTCCCATTGGATGACCAGAATACAATACCAAGGTTTGCTGATCATTCATTTCCGACAAATACTTCATGCAAAGGAGGTATTGAGCCCAGTTTTGGAAAACCGAACCATTTCCTCCATAGGTAATCAACTCATGAGGGTGCTGTGCAACTGCATGATCTAGGTTGTTGGACAACATAAGCATGATTGCTGCTGCTTGTTTCGATTCATGTGGGAAATCTTCAAAATGCCTAGCTTTAATCTCATAATTAGGTCGATACCTATGCATGTATATCCTACCATATTCTAGTAGTTCCTCCTTGAATTCAATTGACAACTCTTCATGTTGTTCCTTTGGGAAGTACCTCAATGCATTCTCGATTGCTAATTTTTTTTCCTTAGCATTTAAAATGTCTTTTCGAATAGGGGCATGATTAATGGAGGGATTGTATGCAATACGTTCAGGAATTTCACTTGGGATACCTGCCCTAATCTCTGCCCTAAATTGTTCTAAATACTCGGTCATTATTTTATTATTCTTCCTTTTTTGCGATCATAACCATAGGGACAATGCTTGCAACCATTTTGACAACAGTATCCCCTTTTTAATAAATACTTTTCAGTGAACACAAGGTATCCTTTTTCATTGATGTAGAAATCATCTTTGTCATATTTACTTTGTGAAGAAAAGCCTTCCATTTTGTAAAAATAATTATTTCACCATCACACATGAAAGCTATTTATCTTTGAATTATGAAAGGTTTACAAATTCCATCTCCTCTCAGTTTTTTAAAATCCGATATTCTGAGGAAAAAGGAAATCGAATTAATCATTAAAAGAGATGATTTGATTCATTCTGATATTTCAGGTAATAAGTGGAGAAAGTTAGCACTAAACTTTAAAGAAGCCATTGATTTGGGCTACAATCAAGTATTGACTTTTGGAGGTGTTTATTCTAATCATATTGCAGCTTGTGCTAAGGCAGGAGAGGTATTTGGGTTAAAAACAGTTGGAGTGATTAGGGGAGATGAAGGAGTTTCGAACCCAAGCATTGATAAAGCAAGATCTAACGGAATGATAATTGATTTTGTCTCGCGATCAGAATATCAACAAAAGCAAAACCAAGAGTTTCAAAAGCTATTATTATCGAAACATGGGAAATCCTACATTATTCCTGAAGGAGGAGCAAATGAAAATGGAGTAAAGGGCTGTGAATCCATACTCGAGGAAATCAATTTTGAATTTGACATTGTTTCCCTGTCTGCAGGAACTGGTACAACAGCCAGTGGAATATTGAGACAATTATCAAAACAGGACTGTCTAGTTTTTTCGGCATTAAAAAATGGGGGCTTTCTTAAAGAGGAAATATTAAAATGGCAAAATGGCAACAATAAATCGCTACATGTTATTGAACAATACCATTTTGGAGGCTATGCTAAATTAAAGCCTGAATTATTATCTTTTATGAAAAGGTTTCATGAAGAATATGGAATCGCTCTTGATCAGGTTTATACCGCTAAAGCAATGTATGGATTGTTTGAAATGATTAGTGCCGATCAATTTAAAAAGGGGAGTAGAATCCTTTTCATCCATACTGGAGGATTACAAGGTAATTCTTCAATTATGTATTAAAAAATGATTGTTAATACAAATCTGTAAATTCATTATTTCCTGTAATTCATGAAGCTAAATTTGGTCCATGAAACAATTGATTTTAGCCCTTATTGTAGTATTAGGTTCTAGCGCATTTGCTCAAAAGAAGTTGCAAACTAGAGCAGAGTATATAGAAAAATATAAAGAAATTGCCATTGAAGAAATGAATAAGAATGGCATTCCTGCTAGCATCACATTGGCTCAAGGAATTTTGGAATCTGGAAATGGGAATAGCCGTTTGGCCGTTCAAGGAAATAACCACTTTGGGATAAAATGCCATAGCGACTGGACGGGGAAAACAATTCATGAGGACGACGATAAAAAGCAAGAATGTTTTAGAAAATACAAATCAGCAGAACAATCGTTTAGAGATCATTCTGACTTTTTAAGGAGAAAAAGGTATGCGCCATTATTTGAATTGAAACTAGATGATTACAAAGCTTGGGCGAAAGGTCTAAAAAAAGCAGGTTATGCTACCAATCCAAAATACCCAGACCTCCTAATTCGATTGATTGAAGAGAATAATTTATCTCAATATGATGGAGATAAGCCAAAGGTAAAAGCAAAGAAGAAAAAGTCTAAATCTACACCTCCAAAGAAGTTGGTCGTTTCAAAGCGACTAGGTAAACACCAAGTTAAAATTCACGAGAATAATATTAGGTACATTGAAGTAAAGTCTGATGATACTATTGAAAAAATTGCAGACGAATTCAATATGGGTACTTGGCAATTGTACAAATACAATGATTTAGAAAAAGGAACTGTTACAATCCCTGAGGGAAATCTTTTTCTTCAACCTAAAAGGAAAAAAAGTAAGACTGAAACACATACTAGTTTAGATGGCGAAACCCTTTGGGCTATCTCTCAGACTTTTGGTGTGCGATTAAAGTCATTGCGAAAGTGGAATGGTTTTGAAGAAGGACATCCCATATCTGCCGGTGATCAAATTAAATTAAGAAAGTAAGACTACCATTTCCAAGAAATGCCTAGCATTAATGAATGATTCAAGTCATTAATGCTTGCTGCTTCATTATTGGCAGTATAGATAGGGTCTTTGATGTTTTGTTGACTGTAAATGTAGCTTAAATCAATTGCGTAATTCTTATTTCTAAATCCAGATCCAATGGAATAACTAGTCCTTGCTTGGTTGGGTTTAAAAAATGAATTGGAATTAACAGGGTTAGATTCATTTCTGTACCCAGCTCTAAGTACAAATGGATTAAAATTCACTTCACCACCTAATCTCAAATTATAGGCTTTATTCAATCCATTACTTATCCCTTCATTTTGAGAATTGTAATCGTATTCAAAGTCATAGACATCATTAAACCTGGCAGTTGAGTAATCAACATATTCAATCTCAGCATTAAGACTTGCCCTTTGTTTATGGATATATGAGCCACTTATTATATACCTCATAGGGGTTCGTAAACGGTATTCATATTCAGTATCAATGAACTGACCTTCATGAGCTGAATCATCTGAAAATTCTGAATTGGATTCGAAACTATAATACTCAGTTAGGTAGAAAAATGTAGGGGTATGTATAGATAACCCTGCTCTGAAGGCATCGTGGAAACGATAAATAGCTCCTATTTTCATGTTGTATCCATTCCCGCTGGTTTCTAATTCTGTTCTTTCCTGATACAAGGTGCCAAGTACTTCATTTGGAAATGGAGGAGGATCATAAGTGTAAACTTCTTGATATTGTGTGCTTTTTGTAAAGTCTATGCTTTGAACACCAATGGTTGCGCCTAAATACAACCGATCTAAATAATTTCCTCCAAAACTGAAAAATGTTTCGCCTTGTCTTCCTGAAGTTTCAATTCTTCTTGATTGTTTCAACATTGTCTTGCAAGGTAACAAGTCTCTCGTAACCGTATGCCCCAACGGTGTCTAACATGAATATCCAATAAGCTTGTGATGGTCCGAAGGGATATAAATAAGCCTCAACATCTTGGTAATTGGCTCCAGCAGTGTTTAAAGTTTTAAGGTATTGATTCATGATGGATTCATCTGGGTGATTCCCATTCAATCTACTTTGAGAATTGAAATTTGCTAATCTATTGTAACCAAAGGAGAAGGAATAATTTTTCCATCCATTTGGGTCGCCTTTATAAGAACTTACAAATCCGATCTGATTCAAATTTAAATTCAATTTGTTATCTGATTCTAAGCTCATTCCTATATTTTGTTTCCATTTCATTCAATTCAAAAGCTGTGGTAAACGCAAACTCTGAATTTCGATAGACGCCTATTGCTCCAGGGTTAATTAAAAGTGATGACATGTCTCCACCAAGGGCACCCATGGCACCTCCCATAGCGTTGAATCTTGCACTTCCTTGATAGTTCATTCTAGAGTACCTTAAGGCATCATAACTGTTTTGAGCTGATAATTGAGAAAAGAATAGAATTAAAATGAGGCTTAAATATTTCATGGTTTATCTTCTTGTTGGTCTAACTGAATTTGGTCTACTATTCGTTCTAGTGGGATTTACCCTTGGACTAGATTGATTAAAACTTGGCCTGCTTTGTTGTATCGATCTAGTTGGTCTAGATTGTTGCTTTGCAGGTCTGTTTGCAGGCCTAGTCTGACGGTTTGGTTGAACTTGTGGACGATTGTAAGTATTATTCCTTTGAGGTCTTGAGTAACTAGGACGAGTATTGGCAGGTCTAGTATTCTGACTTGGTCGAGAATTTTGTACAGGCCTAGTGTTTTGCACTGGTCTAGTATTTTGCACTGGTCTTGGCCTCGAGTTTGAAGGCAATCCTACCGCTTGTCTTGGGCGCTCACCATTTGGTTTATTGGCAGGTTTCCTGTAAGAGTCTGGGGTAGTTGCTGGTCTATATCTTGCTGGACTTTGAGCTTGAGTTGGACGAGCATTGCTGATGTTTTTCGAGTCAGAATTAGGCCTTGCCTCAATTGACCTTACAGCACTCCTTGCAGGATTTCTTCTGTTGTTAACTGGAGAAATTTCTCTTGTATCCGCTGTTCTTCTTTGGTAATTGATTGAGCCACTATTCCCTCTAGGAGTTTCTAAGCGTTCTTCTGTTACCTACATTGTAATCTATGCCTGTATAATAGGTGCCATTATTGATTCCATTGTAATAGCCATTGTAATAACCATTCCAATAATTGCCATAAAAATTTGGTCCAAAACTTATGTAGGAATTGTATGAATACCATGGATCCCAAGGGTTAAAATAGTTGGTGCAGTAATTATTTCTGCTCCAGGGGTTGTAGTTATTCCAACCCAATCCGAAGCCCAATCCAACATTCCAACCATTATAGGAATTCCAACCAAAATATAGATTTGGACTTGGAATAAATGGATCCCAGAAAGTATATCTTCCATAAATATTAGGTGAATAAAAGAAAGGATCTTGAGTATAAATAATTCGATCTCTAGTATATGGATCAATTGTGTTAATGCTTCTAACTGGTGAATTGATATTAATTACTGTTTGCGAATAGTTGGTATCGTAGTAAACTTCTTGTTGAGAATAATTGCCATTGTTTTGATTTGCTTCTTCTTGAGTGTACCTATTTTGTTCATAATAGGATTGTGGATAATTTCCACTGTTGTTATCTTCATATCTATTCTGATAAGTACCATCATACTCAACCTGATTATTCTTATTAAAATCTTCTCTAGGGTTTTTTTGAACCTGTCTTACTGGATTATTGTTTGGGCTATAATAAGCATCATCATAGGCGTAAGTGGAATTGGTATTTGCGCAAGAAAAAATTAGTAGGCTAGATAAACTTGCGAAGAGGATCTTGAAGAAGGCTTTCATAGGCTTAAGTTTTAAAATTCTGTTAGGCTCATTGCAATAATTAATACTTTTGCACAAGCGGTGTCGCTGAATACAAAATCTATACCAGAAAAATGGCAAAAGGATTCGTAAGTAGAGAAGAAGATTATTCTCAATGGTACAACGAAATAGTAAATAGAGCAGATCTAGCAGAACATTCTGCTGTTAGAGGTTGCATGGTAATTAAACCCTATGGTTATGCCATTTGGGAAAGAATGCAGGCTCAGTTGGATAAAATGTTTAAGGAAACAGGGCACAGCAATGCTTATTTCCCCTTGTTTGTTCCGAAAAGTTTATTTGAGGCAGAGGAGAAGAATGCCGAGGGCTTTGCCAAAGAATGTGCTGTTGTTACTCATTATCGATTGAAGAATAATCCAGATGAAGCTGGAGCATTAATGGTTGACCCAGAGGCTAAATTAGAAGAAGAATTAATTGTTAGACCAACAAGTGAAGCCATCATTTGGAAAACCTATAAAGGATGGATTCAATCTTACCGTGATCTTCCAATTTTGGTTAATCAATGGGCAAATGTTGTAAGATGGGAAATGCGAACTAGGCTGTTTTTAAGAACTGCTGAATTTTTATGGCAAGAAGGACATACTGCTCATGCAAGTAAAAAAGAAGCGATAGAAGAAACTGAAACCATGATTGATGTTTATGCAAAATTTGCGCAGAGACTTACATGGCAATGCCAGTAATTAAAGGTATTAAAACAGAATCTGAACGATTTGCAGGGGCGGAAAACACCTATTGTATTGAAGCGCTGATGCAAGATGGAAAAGCATTGCAAGCAGGTACATCTCATTTCCTTGGGCAAAATTTTGCCAAGGCTTTTGATGTAAAATATACAACTAGCGAAGGAAAGTTAGAGCATGTTTGGGCCACTTCTTGGGGCGTATCTACCCGTTTAATGGGTGCTCTTATTATGACCCATTCAGATGATAGTGGATTGGTATTGCCTCCGAATTTAGCTCCATATCAGGTGGTTCTTGTTCCGATATATAAAGGAGAAGAGCAGAGGAATGCTGTAGTTGAAAGATTGAAAAAGATTAAAGAAGAACTTGAAGGCTTAAATATTCGAGTAAAATTAGACGATAGAGATACCCATAAACCAGGGTGGAAATTCGCCGAATATGAATTTAAAGGTGTTCCTATCCGTTTGGCTATGGGACCAAGAGATTTAGAGGCGAACACTATAGAATTAGCAAGAAGAGATACTCAAGAGAAAAAGACCTATGAAATTGTTGACCTCGGAAACAAAGTGGATCACATGTTGAATCATATTCAAGATAATCTATTTAAAAAGGCAGTGGATTACCGGGAAGAAAAAACCTTTAAAGCGGATACTTATGAAGAATTTAAGACGCTAATTGGAGGTTCTAAAGGATTTGTTTATGCGCATTGGGACGGCACATCAGAAACTGAGGATAAGATAAAAAAGGAAACTAAGGCAACAATTCGATGTATACCATTAGCCGGAGATTCTGAAACCGGTGTCTGTGTTTATTCAGGAAAACCATCTAAACAAAGAGTAATTTTTGCAAAAGCCTACTAAATGAGTGATTCAAATAATTTTCAACAAATAGTTAGCATTGTTAAAACTAAAGCTTCATTAAAGCAAGAGATTTATAGAAATACACTTGCTGCATTTGAGCTATTTAAAAGTGCTGGCCAAAATTTAGTTCAACAACTGTCCAAAGATGCTTCTGATGCCGATAAAGCTGTTGAAATAAACCATAAGGAAAAAGGAGATTTTGAATTTCAACTTAAAATAGGAGGGGACATTGTGTTGTTTCACATGCACACCAATGTGTTCGACTTTGATCAACAGCACGCTATTTTTAAAACAGGATATTTAAAGGAAGATAGAAATAGGAGTTTTTGTGGAGTTATTAATGTATATAATTTCTTAGCAGATTCCTTAAAATATAGCAGGTATGAAGATAGCGGTTATTTAATTGGTAGAATCTTCATCAATAAAGACAATCATTTTTTTGTGGAAGGAAGAAGAAAACTAAACTTCATTCACAATGATTTTATCAACGAGACCATAAACGAAGATGCCATTATTGATGTGATCGAGCATTCAATATTGTATTCTATGGGATTTGATTTGTTTGTTCCACCTTATCAAGCAGTTCAAGAAATAAATGTTGGTCAGTTAATGTCTGAAGCCTCTTCTATGCGTATAAAAACAGCCAAAAGGATGGGTTATAAGTTTAGTTTTGAGGACTAATTTGGATCGTAGATATTTTTTTCGATAAATGAGGTAGAAAAAAAATGCTTTTTTTGTTTTGAAATTAAAAAATCCATTACATTTGCACTCCTAATTTTTAGGAATAAATACGGTCCGTTCGTCTAGGGGTTAGGACGCCAGGTTTTCATCCTGGTAACAGGGGTTCGATTCCCCTACGGACTGCAAAAAATTTAAAACTATGGCTAATCATAAGTCGGCATTAAAAAGAATAAGACAAAATAAGAAGCGTAACTTACACAATAAGTATTATGCTAAGACAACTCGTAATGCCATTGCTGTGCTTAGAGAAACAGAAGATAAGAAGGAGGCAGCTAAGTCACTTCCAAAAGTAATCAGTATGATTGATCGTTTAGCCAAGAAAAACATTATACATGATAATAAGGCCTCGAATTTAAAATCGAAGCTCACAAAACATGTAAGCGCTCTATAACAAAAAAGCCCTGAATTATCAGGGCTTTTTTATTTCTCTATATTTTTTTGAATAGTAATTTTAAATTGATCAAGGTCTAAACAAATCAAGTTTCCTTGGTCTTTTTCTTTTACATTGATGCAACCGTTGTCGATGTATATTTTCTTTTTTCCTTTTGTTAATCTTCTTTCAATTTCTTTTAAAGGTTTTGGGGTATGGCCGATAATTAGTTTTCTTTCTCCTAAGACTTCTTTGTTTATTTTGAAAGTTTTGATGTGCATCATTGCAAGTGGGTTATTAAATGGGAGCACGTCCTCAAAATCGAAACCAGCATGAACTAAAAAGTAATTGTCCAAAACGATATAGTGGAAAGTATTGTTAAGGAATTTTAAATATTTGGGTTTTATTTTTCCAGATTTATTCAATAAATCCGTTGACCTATTCCAAGATAACAAGCGGTGTGTTCTATGACTTGGCTTTTTTCCTAAAGTGATTATTTGGTGTTCATGATTCCCCCTTAGGTGATATACTTGATGGCCTTCCTTCTTTAAATCAATAAGATGATTGAGCACTTTGGCACTATTTGGACCCCTATTAATGCTATCTCCAAGTATAAACAGTTGATCCTCTTTAGAAATTTTGACCTTCTTTAGTAATGATTTAAAAGTTTTATAGCAGCCATGAATGTCACTTATTGCGAGTCTCCTTCCATCAATAGGATTTTTTAGTTTTATGGATCGAACTTCCTGTTGCATGCTACTTTGAAGAAACAATAAATAAAGCCCCTTTTGACCAATCCCTTCCCTTTGCTTCAAGAAAATACCAGGCATTTTTTGGCCCTTCAAGATCAAAGCTAATTTCATTATTACCCTTTTCTAAAAGGAGGTGTTTTTTAAGTACAAGTTGTCCGCTATTGTTATATATGTTGAATTCGACTTCCTCCGGTTCATTGAGGTTTAGTTTCGTATTAAATTCACCATTATTCGGGTTTGGAAAGAGGATCATTTGATCTTCCTTTTTACTTTCAAAGGCTCGTTCTAATAATCCAATTGAAAGATTATTGTAAAGTTTTTGTACACTATCGTTTTCCTCCCTTAATTGATTAAGGCTATCCGCAAAGCTGATAGAAAATGCTAGAAATCTGCTGCTATCTTTTGCCAAATTTAAGGGGCCTATGCTAATTGCATCCAATATGTCATTTCCAACTTGACTGCTATTTCCTGCAGTTAACCTTGTTTGACTTATTGCAATGTATTTTTCCATTTTATCTAATCCATCACTAGGGTCTATTCCTCCTTCACCACCGGATACATTATCAATTCCATAATGTGTGAAAGGGATGCTATCAGACAATACTTTAATGCCTGCATAGAGGCTTGAGTCTGAAGGGTAACTTATTCCCATTCGCCTTCCAGTGTCACTTATTACCTTGTTTTTATTAAAATCGATGAGGTCCCAATCTAATATGATTCCTGCATGGAGATTATTGATTGTAGAAGAACTCGTATTTTTTACTTTATAGACAAAAAGAATGCTGTTTTCAGCGGGTGCAGATCTAAATATTAAATTGTGTTGTTCAATTTCTAAAAAGCTAGGATTGTTGATTCCAGAATCAGTAAAACTAGCCTTTAGCTCAACATTTGCATCCTTAGGACTAATGTAATGAACCAAATTTTGAATTGAGAAATCGCTTAATTTACCATTAGTACCCCTGAATTGATCAATAAGGAAAGCCGCTGAATTTCCTATCATGAAACTTCCTTCATACAATAGGTCTTTTTCTCCTTTATAATGAATTCCTTCTCCTAATTGATTTTGACTTCCAGAATAGCCAATCGATCCGTCACTTGCAATACTAATTCTGATGTTGTTCTCTTCTACTGTTATAAAATCTTTGTTTGCATTAAGGTAGACAAAGTGACTCTTCTGGTAGTTGGCACTGCTGATCTTTAATTCCAAGGTAATTTCTTCATTAAAAGAGATTCCGTCATTGATTACCAAAGTAAAAGGATCCAAGTCATTATTAACTGAATCTTGTGAGGCTATACTATTAAAACTAGTGGTACTATCCAACAATCGGACTACATTGCTTCTCTCTATTAACTCAACATTTACATTATTTGCAGTGCTTAAAATATTTTTAAATAGCCCTGAAATTCTTAAAGTGTCTCTACTCTGAAAACTGCTGTCATTGCCATCTTTTATTAAGATGTTTTTTACTACTATTCCTGGGTGAGATTCATTCAATGCTCTAAAGACATTAACTCTTCCGGCTCCCATTTTGCCTTTGTATTGGGCAGGGCTTAGGGATTCTACATTATCTGCGGTGGCCTTTAATTGTTCAATGATTTGTTCTGCCGAGTAATTGGGATAATGTGACTTCACTAAAGCGGCACATCCGGCAATTACAGGTGCAGACATCGAAGTTCCTCCTGCAGAACCATACTGTCCGGCTGCATTGGTAGTTATCATATTGTCTCCTGGTGCAAACAAATCTAACCAGCACCCAAAATTGGATTCATCTTTTACTGTGTCTCCTTCTATTGTTGCTCCTGCTGCTATCACTCTGTTGTATGCCGCTGGGTAAAATTTATCTTGCCTGGTATCGTTTCCTGAGCCTCCAATTAGTAAACACCCTTTATTAACTGCAGCATAGTTTACAATATCTTGCGCAAACGAAGAATATTGATAGCTTCCCCATGAATTATTGATAATGAATGCTCCGTGATCAGCTGCATATACTATGCCCTCGTACGCATGCGTAAGCTGAGCAGTGTTTTTATTATCAATCTTTACAGTTAGAATCCTAGAATTGAATCCAACTCCACTTATTCCACTTCTGTTATCTGTGGCCGCACTTGCCAATCCTGCAACGTTGGTTCCATGGCCCCTTAAATCAAAATTGACGTTATTGTCATTGTTCGCAACATCCCAGCCATAGAAGTTATCTGTAAATCCATCATTGTCATCGTCTAATCCATTTATTGGATCTGAATGGTTCAATGCAAATTGTGGGTTTAGTTCCACGTGATCTGTGTCTGAACCTGTATCTACTATAGCAATGACGATGCTAGTATCCCCTTTATTAATGTCCCAAGCTTGGAACGCGCTAATTGCATTTAGATAATACTGTTGAGCATTTAGGCTATCATTTGGGGTATAACATAATTCATTAAGGAATAGTGGTTCTGCTTTAGCAATGGCATTATTTTTTAACAATTGCCTTGATAATTTCTCTGGGTTAATCTTGGCATCAAAATCTAAATAGAACCAAGTGCCAAGTGCCACTTTCCCATTTTTGAATTTATCTAAAATCTTGACTTCATGATTTGGAAATGAGCGAATATAATTGCCATACTCTGATATAAAATCATTTAGTTTTTGATCTTTTATCTTTAAGCCTTGGATAGAAGATGAGTGGCTATCGGCAATTTTAAAAACCAATTTTCCCTGTTGAAAATCTTGTCCGAAACAATTTAAAAACTGCCAAACGATTAGAAAAAGTAGGAAGATGACCCTCATTATTGTTTAATCACTTTTAGAATAAATTTTTCTTTTACACTTTCAATTTTAAGAAAGTATAGTCCATTAGGGTAAAGACCCATTTTAATGCTAAAACGTTCTATCATCCTAATTTTATTAGACCATACTACTTGGCCAAGTGAGTTGAGAAGCTCAACATTTGTATCTTCCTTATAGGTTTCTATAAATAATTGGTCAGATACTGGGTTTGGCCAATATTTGAAATGCTCTAATGAAAGTTGATCGAGTTGAGTAATGCCAAATGCCAGGGTGTCTGAGAAGTTCATGCAACCTGTATTGGTGTCAGTATTTCTGCAATGAAAATTTCCAGGTTGACTAGCAATGTATTGTTGATTCAGGGCACCAGGAATTAGATTGTTGTTTCTAAACCATTGAAAAGGACCAGGTCCGGAAACATTAAATGTATCATTGCTTTGACTAATAATTGGCTTATTAGGTAAAGAATTAAAAGTAAATAACATGGAATCTGTATTCGCTATACAAGAATTTGCCTTTTGAACTTTAGCAAAATAAATCCCACTAGCTGTAACAGGCAAATTGGAGAGACTGTCACCAGTATTCCAAAAATACAGAGCAAATGGAATAGTAGTTTGAAGAATGGCAGTATCACCATCACAGTAACTTGCATTTAAACTTATCAAGCTGGGTGAAAAGGCATCAAGTTTTAATAACTGAAAGGCATTTGCTTTACCAAAGCCATATTGGAAATCATTGTTAGTCCCTGTAAAGACATCTTTTTTAGCACTCATTCGCAGTTTGTTGCTTAAGTCAGCTGCACTTGTATTTGGGCACATTTCTAAATAAAGTGCAAGTATTCCGGCAACGGTAGGTGAGGCCATGGAGGTTCCGCCATTTCTCATGTGCCAACCATCAATGCTAATTTTCCCCGGCTCAGCAGTTTTCAAACTGTTTAAAGTTCCTATTCTACCTGAACTTAGCATAAAATCTCCTGCTGAACTTATGTCAGGTTTATGAACTCCAGATCGATTTGGTCCCCAGCTAGAGTTTGAGCTTATTAAGCCAGGAGTCGCATTCATGTTTTTGAGATTCCCATTGAAATCGACATAAGTATTTCTATTTACATAATTGCCAACGGTAACAGCACTAGGCAAGCAGGTGAAACTGCTTACCATGGTTTGAAAAGTATCTGGAATTTGATACCAAGACATTTTTGGATAAGTAGAAACTGTAGGTAGATTTTGTTGAATTAGATTAGAACTATTAGTCAAACTTCTCTGAGACCAAAGGTCAATTTTGCCACTCCCTTTTGTCATTAAACTAAAAAGGTAATTACTTGAATCTGGATCAATGATTGCCACTTCCACTTTATACCTGCCTTGATTGAATTCACAATAAGTATCGATATATGCCAGATGATTCCCACTAGCACCAATTATTGAGTCGCGATAAAGTTGATTTAGTCTTTGAATGGGGTGGGCGTATGCAGTTTGACCTCGAAAAGAATAAACTCCATTGTTCTCTTCGTCCGCACCAAAGGCAAAGGTGAGAGAATCAAAATCAATGCTATCTCCCCAAAATTCAAAACCAACACCACCTCTCCCAGAAAAAAGAGAATTGCTGTGTTCAAACCAGGTGAAACTGCTGTCTTGTTGATTCAAGTGTTGTACGTGAAATGACTGATTACCAGCATTTCCCGCTGCGCAAACAAAAGCTCTTCCTGACCTTTGTTTAATCATTTGATCAATCATTCTTGCAGCAATGTCTTTTCCATCATGAGAGCCAATATAGGTTCCAACACTTGCATTGATTACACAGGGCATACCAAGACTGTCGGCTTTAGAATAAATATAATCCACAGCTTCAGCTACCGTCTGTAGCCAATTTAAAGCGTTAAAATTTGTAGCGACTGAAATAATACTTACTTCTGGTGCAACACCACGATATGAATTACTTGAAAGTCCATTTGAGGCAGCTGCACCAGTCACCATAGAGCCATGTCCAAATTCCTGTGCCTTATCATCATGTGTACAAGTACCATTGTTAATTGAGCTTGAATCCCATTCAATTCCATAAAAGTAATTGTTGGCTTGTTGCGAGGGTTGATAGGGAACACCCTGATCCCAGATTGAATAAATTCGAGTATTTCCAGAACTATCTTGAAAATCTGGATGATTAATCTCAATCCCAGAGTCGATAAATCCCATTAGTACTCCTTTGCCAGTATAAGAGCTTCTTAAGGGTTGACTCATTTGAATGATGGAATCTACATTGGTGTTAATCAACATGGTATCATTAAGACTTCTCCCAGGTTGGCTAGAAAACTCGATCACTTTAACCAATTCATTGTTTGAGAAACTGGGAATTCTTTTTGCAGGAATATCGATAGAAAACAATTGATCTATTTGAAGTCTAACTCTTCCTTCAAATGCATTGATTATTGCTTCATTCAAATAACCATTCCCTTCAATTAATAAAGGGATGCGGTCTTCGGGGTCACAATTTTCTAAATGATTTTGCAATTCAAAACCAAAGTCCATCCTTTTTTGGGAAAAACTTGAACCAATTGCACCAATTAATAGTGCAAGAAGAAAAAAGACTTTAAGCTGATAACTCTTCATAAGAAGGCAATTCCTTTAGAAAATGAATTTCTTTTGAACTAACATCGACTTTTGCACAAAAGTGTTTTAGTCCATTAGTAATCAATAAATACGGTAGCTTAAAATTAAGGTTATACTTTGCTATTTGGTTGAAAGCTGCCTGACTAATTTCAATTTCTGGCGCCTTGCATTCAATTAATACAATGGCTTTCCCATTTGTGTCGTAAACAACTGCATCTGCTCTTAATTTCTTTTGATGAACCTTTAGGCTGCATTCTACTGCAATTCTTCCAGCTGGAAAGCCTTTTTCTTGGATGAGAAACTGGAGGAAATTTTGCCTAACCCATTCCTCCGGACTTAAAACAAAGTATCCGCCCCTTAAAGCATCAAAAATTTTAGTTTTTTTGTTCTCTGCAATTATTCGGAATGAATAAGATGGGAGATTAAGGTCTTTCATCGTAACAAATTTAATTAGTCAGATTGGATTATCAGCATATTCTTAAGGACTTGAAAAATGGGCAAATAAAACCCATCTACTTTCTATGTGGAGAAGAAGAATATTTTATTGATAGGATTAGCGATTACATAGAAGAAAAACTTCTATCTGAAGAAGAAAAGTCATTCAATCAAACCATATTGTATGGCTTAGAAACTGATGAGGGAGAAATCTTGTCTGCTGCAAAAAGGTTTCCGATGATGTCTAAATACAATTTAATCATTGTGAAAGAGGCACAAACAATGAAAAAATGGGAGAGCTTAGGAAGTTATTTTGAGAATCCCCTAGAAAGCACCGTGCTTGTAATTTGTCATAAATACAAAAAACCTGATGGTAGAAATAAAAGCATCAACAAAGCTAAAATTCATGGTGTCTGGTTTGAGTCTAAAAAATTATATGAAAATCAAGTTATCCCATGGGTAGAAGGGTATGTTAAGTCTCATGGCTATTCTATTGAACCAAAAGCCAGTTATCTTCTGGTCGAATCTACCGGGTTTGAATTGTCTAAAATTTCCAATGAGATTGATAAGTTATTAATTGGAGCATCAAAAAAGGAAGCGATAGGAGTAAAGCAGGTTAGCGATAATATCGGTTTAAGTAAAGAGTACAATGTGTTCGAATTAAATGCAGCAATGGGGTCAAGAAATGAAGAAAAGGCAAATAGAATAATTCACCATTTTGGAAAAAATGAAAAGAATTACGCATTGCCACTTGTTCTTCCGGCAATGTATCGCTTCTTTTCTCAAGTGTTATTGTATCATGTATTAAAAGGGGGGGCGCCTCAAACAATTGCTCGAGGTTTAGGAGTGAACCCATTTTTCATAAAAGATTACCAAAGGGCGGCACAAAATTATTCTGTAAAGCATTTAGCTAGAATTATTAGTGCTTTAAAAAAGGCTGATCTGCACAGTAAAGGAGTTGGAAACAAATCAGCATCCAATTATGATATTTTAAAGGAACTGATTCATGCAATTTTTCATCCTCAAGCAGCAAAAAAAAATTAAGAGGTGTCCTAATAACATGACAAATTTGAGGCGGTCGATTGCTTATATTTGTCGCTTCAAAATTCCAATATGCCAAGATTAAAAATCATCCTATTTAGTTTTATTGTTCTCTTCTCTTTTTCAGCTGTAATGGCTCAAACTGGCTCTGTTAGGGGTTTTGTTTATTTGAAAAAATCTGAAGAACCAGCCATCTATACCAATGTTTATTTAGAAGGAACCACAATTGGAGGAACAACTGACGATAATGGATATTTTAATCTTACAAAAGTTCCTTTAGGGACTTATAGTTTAGTTGCTAGTTCTATTGGTTATGATACTGCAAAGGCTAGTGTTGAATTGAAGAAAGCTGGGCAAATTGTAGATAGAAAATTATTCATAGGTGAATCAACAATAAAATTAGACGTGGTAACCATTTCTGCAGAGAAGCAAGAAGCTCAAACCGCAGTTAAGATGTCTGTTGTGAAATTGACTCCAAAAGACATTAAAAAAATGCCTGCAATTGGTGGCGATCCAGATTTAGCTCAATACCTGCAAGTTTTACCTGGTGTTGTTTTTACAGGTGACCAAGGTGGTCAATTATACATAAGGGGCGGATCTCCAATCCAAAACAAGGTCTTGCTTGATGGTATGGTGATCTACAATCCATTTCATAGTATTGGTTTGTTTTCAGTTTTTGACACCGACATACTTAGAACAGCAGATGTTTATACAGGTGGGTTCTCAGCTGAATATGGAGGTAGAATATCTTCAATTATGGACATTAAAACAAAAGATGGAAATAAGCAAAGGTTAGGAGGGAAGATTTCTGGAAACACTTTTGGTTCTAAATTATTGGTAGAAGGGCCAATTTCAAAGCCTAAGAAACAAGGAGGGGGAAGCAAATCTTTTATCCTTTCTTATAAAAATTCATACTTAGATCAAAGTTCTAAAAGCCTTTATAAGTATATAGATGAGGATGGTTTACCATACAATTACCAAGACATTTACGGGAAGGTCTCCCTTAATGGAAGCAATGGAAGTAAAGTGAATTTCTTTGGTTTTAATTTCGAAGATGAGGTGAATTACCCTAATGTAGCTGGTTTTAAATGGAAACAATATGGTGGAGGAAGTAATTTTGTAATGATTCCTGCTAGATCAACTGTTTTGATAGATGGAACCATTGCCATGTCAAACTATGAAACAACTGCTATAGAGAAAGAAGAAACTGCAGCTGTAAAAGATAGAAGAAGTGCGATAAATGGTTTTAATGCAGCCATGAACTTTACCAATTTTAATGGCGACAACAGTTCTAAGTTTGGTTTTGAAATATTAGGATTTAAAACTGATTTCTCATTTGTAAATTCTGTAGAGCAAAGAATTGAGCAAATACAAAATACTACGGAAATCGCGGGGTATCTTCAATATACTTTAAACATTGGGAAACTGGTGTTGGAACCAAGTTTTAGGGTGCATTATTATGCTTCCTTGGCCACCATTTCTCCAGAACCTCGTTTAGGGTTTAAATACAACATAACAGACAATTTTAGAATTAAGGGAGCAGGTGGTCTTTATTCTCAAAACCTTTTAAGTGCTACTTCAGACCGTGATGTTGTGAATTTGTTTTATGGATTTTTATCTGGCCCCGACAATTTACAAGATGAGTTCAATGAAGAAGATGGAAGTGTGAGCGATATAAAAAATGAACTTCAAAAGGCTAGGCATGGAATTTTAGGGTTTGAGGTGGATGTGAATCGATACATTACTCTAAACCTAGAAGGTTACATTAAAGATTTTAATCAATTGGTAAACCTCAATAGGAATAAAATTTATGAAGACAATATTGCCAATGCAAATCAGCCAGATGAGTTGAAGAAGGATTATATTGTTGAAAAAGGAAGCGCTTATGGTATTGATTTATCTGTTAAGTATACTAAAAAGCAAGTCAGTATCTGGGCAGTCTATTCCATAAGTAAAGTTGAAAGATACGATGGTATTCAATCTTACTTGCCAATATTCGATAGAAGACACAATGTAAACTTTGTGGGCTCAATTACTTTCGGAAAAGACCTTGTTTGGACTGCAGATGCACGTTGGAATTTAGGCTCAGGATTTCCACTTACACAAACCACCGGCTTTTATGAAAATCTTGGTTTTCAAGGCAACATAAGAGATGATTATACAACAGCTAATGGTGACTTAGGAATCCGATATGGAGAATTGAACAAAGGCCGCTTGCCATTTTATCATCGATTTGATGTTTCCTTGACAAGGAAATTTGTCTTAAGTGAGAATTCAATTTTAGAAGCAAGTGCCAGTGTTACAAATGTTTACAATAGAGATAATATCTTTTATGTGAATAGGGTTACTAGCGAAAGGGTTGATCAATTGCCCATCTTACCAAGTATTGGTTTAAGTCTTACTTTTTAAGGCCTAATTCGTTTTTTTCGCCGCTTTAATTATGTTAATTTTGGGCACAGTTTAATTGAAAACTGACACCCCCAATGCCTGATTCTAAAACCAAGTATATTTTTGTTACCGGAGGGGTAACTTCCTCTCTCGGAAAGGGAATAATTTCCGCCTCATTGGCTAAACTTTTACAGGCTAGAGGGTACTCCGTTACCATTCAAAAATTGGATCCGTATATCAATGTAGATCCAGGAACCCTTAATCCATACGAACATGGTGAATGCTTTGTAACCGATGATGGTGCTGAAACTGATTTGGACCTGGGTCATTATGAACGTTTTTTAGACAAACCAACATCTCAAGCAAACAATGTTACTACTGGAAGAATCTACCAGCATGTAATCAATAAAGAAAGAGAAGGGGCTTTTTTGGGTAAAACAGTTCAAGTGATTCCTCACATTACCGATGAAATCAAAAGAAGAATCCAATTATTGGGCAAGACGGGTAAGTATGACATCATTATTACTGAAATTGGTGGTACAGTAGGAGATATTGAATCATTGCCTTATATCGAGGCAGTTCGTCAGCTTAAATGGGATCCAAGCATCGATTGTTTGGTCATTCATTTAACCTTACTTCCATTCTTGGCTTCGTCAGGCGAATTGAAAACAAAGCCAACTCAACATTCAGTTAAGCAATTATTAGAGAGTGGAGTACAAGCGGATGTGCTGGTACTTAGAACAGAACACCCGATCTCGGATGAAATCAAGCAAAAGGTAGCCTTGTTTTGTAACATTTCTTCTGATGCTGTTATTGAATCAAAAAACGTGGACACCATTTATGAAGTGCCCGTTTTAATGCAAAAAGAAAAATTGGATCAAGTCGTCTTGAGAAAATTTGATTTGCCGCTCAAAGAAGCTCCTAGTTTGAATGCTTGGAAAGAGGTGTTGAGAAGATTAAAAAACCCTGAGAAGACTGTTAAAATTGGTTTAATAGGAAAATACATAGAATTAAAGGACTCATATATCTCAATACATGAAGCAATAAAACATGCTGGGGTTTCTCATCAAGCTGCAGTTGAGGTTGAATGGATTCATTCTGAAAGCATAAAAAAAGGAAATGTAGAAGAATTGTTAAGTAAACTAGATGGAGTTTTAGTCGCACCAGGTTTTGGTGAGCGTGGAATAGAAGGGAAGATTGTGGCAGTGGAACATGCCAGGATAAATAAAATCCCTTTTCTTGGCATTTGCTTAGGCATGCAATGCGCAGTTGTAGAATTTGCGAGAAATGTTTTGAATTTAAACGAAGCGCATACAACAGAAATTGAAGCCTCAACTCAGGACCCAGTAATTTACTTGATGGAAGCGCAAAAAGGAGTTTCTGATAAAGGCGGTACCATGCGCTTAGGTGCATATGATTGTGATGTTAAAGACCAGAGTTTAGCGGCAAAGGCATACGGAAGCAATAATGTTACAGAAAGGCATAGGCATCGATTTGAATTCAATAACGACTATACTAAGCAGTTTGAAGAGGCTGGGATGAAAACTACTGGGATAAACCCAGAGGGAAAAATGGTTGAAATAGTTGAATTGGATAACCACCCATGGTTTGTTGGTGTTCAATTTCATCCAGAATATAAATCAACAGTTTTAAATCCTCACCCATTGTTCGTAGACTTTATAAGGGCTGCCATCGAAAAATCGAAATAAGGAATTAATAAGTAATGGATAAAAATACGCTCACAGGACTCCTATTGATTGGAGCAATAATTATTGGATTTAGCGTGCTAAATGCACCAAGCGACGCCGAGGTTGAAGCAGCCCGTTTGCGACAAGATTCAATTGAAAATGTAAAACTAGAGGAAGAGAGAAGAATTGCTAATGAGGCTTCTGTTGAAATTGAACAAGCACAGATTTCAACTGGTAATGAAGCTCAAATTAGCCCTGAAGAAAACTTTCAAAATGCAAATGATTCTGTACAATCCTCTTTGGCCAGAGCAAATTATGGAAGCTTTTACCAAGCTGCAACAGGAGAAGCAAAAACAATACAAGTTGAGACCGATAAATTCATTATTGACTTCAATACTAAGGGTGGAAAGCTTGAGAAAGTGAACCTAAAAGGTTTTAAAACCTATTCTGGTGATCCTTTGATATTAATGGATTCAACTTCTCAGTTTAACCTTAACTTTTTTACAAAATCCAACAATAGCATTTACACCGACGATTTAGTTTTTAAAACAGATGCAAATGACATGAGCATCAGCGGTGAGCAGAGTGAAATTATCCGATTTCAATTGGCGGCAGAAGATGGAAACAGCTACTTGGAGTTCGTTTATACTATCCAAGGAAACAATTACATGATTGATTTTGATATCAACTTAATTGGATTGGATCAAATTGTCGATGCGAGATCTGGAGAAATGTACATGGATTGGGTACTTAATGCACCTAACCAGGAGAAAGGATTAAAAAGCCAAAGAGAAGCAACCACAATATTCTACAAATACAAAGACGAAGATGTTGATGACCTTGCAGCAACAAGTGACGAGAAGGAAAATTTTGAGGCATCGGTAAAATGGGTTTCCCTAAAACAACAGTTTTTTAATACCACTATTGTTGCAGATAATTATTTCGATAAGTCTAAAGCATTTATGGAAACAGTGACTGATGAAGAAAGCACTGATTATGTAAAAACCTTAAAGACTTCATTAAGCATTCCAGTTCAAGGGATCCCAAGCGAGCAGTTTGGAATGTCTATTTATTTTGGACCAAACAATTACAATACTTTAAGTCAGTATGACCTAGAGATGCAAAACATTATCAATTTAGGTTGGGGCATTTTTGGTTGGGTAAATCGATTTGCTGTAATACCTGTATTTACTTACCTAGATAGTTTCGATTTAAGTTATGGTATTATCATCTTAATACTTACCATTTTGTTGAAATTGGTTTTAATGCCGATTACTTACAAAACTTATTTGTCTGGGGCCAAAATGAGGGTTTTAAAGCCTGAAATAAATGAATTAAACGAAAAGTACAAAGACGATGCAATGAAGAAGCAGCAAGCGATGATGAGCTTGTATAAACAAACTGGTGTGAACCCTTTGAGTGGGTGCATTCCAATGTTGATTCAGATGCCAATTTTGATAGCCATGTTTAGGTTCTTTCCATCATCCATTGAACTCCGACAAGAAAGCTTTTTGTGGGCAGATGATTTATCCTCTTATGATTCTATCTACAATTTTCCAGAAGGTTTTAGTATACCATTTTATGGAGACCATGTGAGTTTATTTACTCTTTTAATGGCCATCTCTTTAATGTTTTACACTAGGATGAATAGTTCAATGAGCATGGGAGCGGCAACCGAGGGTGCAATGGCCTCACAAATGAAAATAATGACTTACATGATGCCAGTGATGATGCTGTTTTTCTTCAACAGTTACTCATCTGGTTTAAGTTACTATTACTTTCTAGCCAATGTAATTTCAATGGGACAAACATTATTGATTCGTAAAGTGTTCATCAACGAAGATAGCATAAGAGCTAAAATTGAATCCAATAAGAAAAGACCTCAAGCAAAAAAGAAATCTGGTTTCCAAAAACGCCTTGAAGAAATGGCAAAACAAAAGGGCGCTGCAACACCAAAGAAAAAGTAAGATGAAAAGAAGAAGTGTTTTTCTAATTTCAGCATTGGTAGTTTTTAGTTTAATGCTTAGTTCTTGTAAATCGAAGAAAGAGGCAGTCGATAAAGAAAGCATGTCTCAAAATACTGGTGAGGCAGAGCAAGAAAAGCCAATTCCTATAGAAAAACCAGGGAAATTAGTTGAACCAAGCCATAATGTGCCAAAAGCAGATCTAAGTCTTTTGAAGGGCTTGGAAGATTCCTTGTTCATTCGATTACAAAAAACGCCTTGTTTTGGTCGTTGTCCAGTGTATACTGCAAAAATTTACAATAGTGGATATGTACAATTCATGGCTAGAAAATGGACCAAGTTGGATGGGAACTTTACAGGAAGAATTAGTCAGGAACAACTTCAAGAATTAAGAAACCAAATCGAATCTGTTGAATTTTTCAAATTTAACCCTGTTTACGATAATACAGGAGTGACAGATTTGCCATCATCAATTTTGACAATTCAAAGGGATGATGAGAAACATGCGGTAGTATCAAGGTATCAAGCCCCAGAAGCATTAAATAAATTGATTTCAAGTTTAGATCAACTCATTCAAGGAATTGATTATAAGGCTGAAGAGTCGGAATAAGGTCGAATAAATTGAAGCTTTCAAGAAGTTTAATTATTGGAGATGAAGTTCCTTCTTTTGAATTGGAAAACCAGCATGGAGAGCTAATTCAATTCAATTCTAAAAGTGAGCATTTTCGAATTCTTTATTTCTATCCCAAAAACAATACGCCAAAATGTGACGATGAAACCTGTTCATTTAGAGATGTCTTCCATGATTTAGAGAAAAGTGGTGTAGAGCTTTTCGGGATTAGCAGTGATAGCGTTTATTCACATGCTCAATACTCCAAGAGGTTTAGAGTAAAACACAATTTATTAAGTGATGTTAAATCAGTGGTTAGGAAGCAATTTGGAGCCACTCAGTTGTTTAATTTATTGCCACTTCGGACAAGCTTTCTAATTAATCCCAAAGGGGAAATCATAGCAAAGTATGAGGCCTTTTTTCAGACACAAGAACACGTAGATTATTTATTGAGAAAAATAAAGGAGCTTAATCTTGGTTAAGCAATTGCTTGATGTCTTTATTGTCACCATAGATTACCATAATGTCTCCTTCTGCTAACATGGTTTGAGGTGAAGCAACGCCTTGAACGTGATTAACATCTCGATTTACTCCAATAAAGTTTTTCTCTTCCTTCCTTTTGATTGTGGTTAAAACAACCAAGTTGTGTTTTCTCCTAAATCCAACTTCTTGAAGGCTAAGACCGGCATATTTACTTGGAACGCTAACTTCCACAATGCTGTATTGTCCGCTCAATTCAAAGGAGTCAACTACCCCCTTAAAGCAAAGTTTTTTAGCCCATCTCTCTGCCGTTTCTTCTTCAGGGTGAACAATCTCTTGAATGCCCATGGCTTCCAATACATTTTCGTGAAGTGGAGAAATAGCACGGCTAATTAATCGTTTTACATTCAGGTTTTTTAATACGGCTGTAGTCATAATGTTGGCCCCTTGATCTTCTCCAATAGCCACTATTACAACATCTGTATCTTTTAAAGGCAAACCAGATACGGTAAATTGATCGGTGGAATCCAAGCAAACAGTATGAGAGATTTTCTCTTTCATGGCATCTACCTTATTCATGTTATTGTCTACACCAATAACCTCGTTTCCTTGTTCTGTTAATTTCTGACCCAATGCTGAGCCAAAATTTCCTAATCCAAAAATGATGTATTTCATTTTGCTAATTAATTAAAATTTCTTCTTTTGAATATCTGTAATTCTTGTGTTTTACCTTTCTAATCATTGCGATTAATATACTCAACATACTTACTCTTCCGATGAACATTATGAGGATAATTACAAATTTACTTCCTGAACTCAGACTTGTTGTAATTCCAAGGCTCAATCCGACTGTACTATATGCAGAAAAACATTCAAATGCGATGCTCAATAAATCCAATTGATGATCAAAGAAGCTAATTGCAAATACGCCTGCTCCAATAACTACCAATGAAAGGGAGATAATTGCAAAAGCACGTCTAATTGATGAATCTGCAATCTCTCTTCTGAAAATTTCTAAGCGTTCCTTTCCTCGTGCAATGCTCCAAAAGTTTAAGGTTGCTATTGCGAACGTATTGGTTTTAATGCCTCCGCCTGTTGAGCCTGGAGAAGCTCCCACCCACATTAAAAGGAAAATGAGCATAATGGTTGAGAAACGCAAGCTGTTTAAATCTATGCTATGAAAACCTGCAGTTCTAGGGGTAGTTGCAGCAAATAATGCGGAGATTATTTTACCAATTTCCGATTGCCCTGCTAGTGCATTGTTGTATTCAAAAGCGTAAAACACAGCAGTTCCCACGACAATTAATGTGGCAGAAGTAATGATGACAATTCTTGAATTTAAGGTTACTACCCAGGGTACAACTGAGTATTCTCTTTGTGCACCGGTTAACTTAGGAATTAGCCGCTGAAAAAGTAGGTATTTTAGGTACCGAACTAAGTTGAATACAATTGGAAAGCCCAAGCCTCCAGTAACAAAGAGTCCAATAATGATTAACTGAAAGCTGTAATTGTTTGCAAAATGGTTCCCAGCTAAACTATTTGGTAGCGTTGAGAATCCTGCATTACAAAATGCGGAAACGGCATGAAATACTGCAAAAAAACTTTGATTAAAAAAGTCATTCGAGTTTGGACCAGTAGTGTTTCCAAACAATAAAATAGCACCCAACAATTCAATTCCTAGCGTGGTTATAATGATTTTCTTAAGTGTAGTAAATACTTCTCCAATTTTATTAGACGTGGTCATATCCGACAACATCAATTGATTTTTATAAGAGGTGTCCCCTCGAAAGAAATAGCTAAAGTAACTGGCAAAAGTCATGATGCCTAGTCCACCAACTTGTATCAGTCCCAGAATAATTATTTGTCCAAATAGCGTAAAATAGGAACCGGTATCCACCACAATTAAACCAGTAACACAAACTGCGCTTGTAGCAGTAAAAAGTGCATCTATGAAACTTAAATTACTATAAGAGGCATTTGGAAGCAAGAGTAGAAATGTGCCGGTTAAAATTATTCCCAAGAAACTCAGAATAAAAAGTTGTGCTGGATTTAGAATGGTATTGCTCAGTTTAAGATTAAATACTGACACCTCTCGGATAAAGGCCAGGCAAATTGCTCCGTAAAGCCAACCTTGTCCACTAAAAGCATTGAAGAGTAGTAGGTTTTTTAAAATTTCAAGGCGACCAAGAATTACCATCAAAAAAAACAGAATGCTTAACACATCAAATACTACCACTTTGATGGAATACTTTCTTTGATTCGACTTAAGTCGTACTAGTGTGAAAAGGATTCCAGCAGAAAGGTTGAGAAGGTAGAGGATTTTAAGCGTTTGTTCAAGACTAGAACTTTGATCAAAACCAAAATCAAAAAAGATGGCAATGAGCGAAACAAGACTTAACCAGAATGGAAATTGATAGCTTAAACGATTCAATTGCTGAAAAATTAGTCGGCAAAAATCGGATATTTTAAGTTTACAACGATCAATCTTAAAAAGAAAAGCCCCTCTGAATCAGAAGGGCCTTCATAACACCATGAGCAAATTAAAGTTTTGCTCCTACTTTAAACTTGATCTTAAAATCATCATAGATCATTTTATCTCCTAAATCCTCAAAGAATTGGCCTGATCCATAGCGAATATTAAAATTTGTACGGTCTATTTCTAGGCTGCCTACCGCTCCGAGATTGCCATTGTCCGTTACCAATGCAATTGGAAACATAATTTCTTTGCTAACTCCTTTGATATTAAGATTGGCTGTAACTTCTAATTCTTTATCATTTTTCATTTTTGAATTGATGATGGTAAGGGTTGCTGTAGCATGCTGTTCTACGCCAAAAAAATCATCTGACTTTAAATGACCAATTAATTTTTTATTGGTTCCTTCATGTTTTATGTCACTAACCGATATGCTATTCATATCAATGACAATAGTTCCTTTACTAATTAAGCCATTTTCAATTGTGAGTTCCCCCGACTGAATGGCAATTGTTCCTTCATGCTGGCCGCTTACCTTTCTGCCCAACCATTCTACTCTGCTTTTTTCTGTATCTATCTTGTATTTTTCTCCACCATTAAGGGCAAAGCTTGCTAAACAAGTTGAAATTATTAGGAGACTAAGTGTAAGTTTTTTCATGAATTTTAATTTTCAAAAACAAATATATGTTTATACATCTAATTAATCCAATGCTTAATAAGAAATTGAGATTTTTTAACAAACTAGGGGTAGTTCAGTTGATAGTGAATTAGGAAAATGTCTTTAATTGCTGCATCTCCTAATCGGTCTAAGAATCCAGATCCATACCGAATATCAAAATCTTGTCGATTAATTTTAATGGTCCCAGAGGTGGAAAACCCTTCATTGGTTTTACGATATGCTGTTTTGAATTGAATTTCTCTCTCAATTGATTTTATTTTCAATAGTGCTTTAACAATTAATGAGTCTTCTTGGATGGATTTTGTTTCAGTAATTTTTATAGTGGCAGTGGGGTAATTACTTGGATTAAAGAAGGATTCTGAATTGAAAACATCCATTAGTTTTTTGTTGGATTTAGGATTGGGAATATCAATTATCCTTATAGATTGCATGTTCAGATCTAATTTCCCACTCAATTGATCTTCATTCTCGATACTTACCTGTCCAGATTTTAGTTTTATTTCACCTTCATGTTGTCCAGTCAATTTCATTCCTACCCAGTTTATTTCTGCATGTTCAGGTTTCAGTTGGTATTCTTGCGCAATGCTTAAAGAACAACAACTTAGAAATAAATAAAGTATAAGGCTAGCTTTCATCCAATTTCGAATATATGGGTTTAAATTAGTCAAACTGTGACACATATTCGTAAAATCATACACATCGACATGGATGCATTTTTTGCTTCTGTAGAGCAATTGGATGAACCTTTGTATCGAGGAAAACCATTGATTGTCGGGGGGAGTCGACAAAGGGGAGTGGTAGCTGCAGCAAGTTATGAGGCAAGAAGTTTTGGAATACATTCTGCGATGCCTTCGATTACTGCATTCAGAAAATGCCCTCATCTGATAGCAGTTTCGCCCCGTTTCGATCGATATTCAGAAGTCTCAAATCAAATCAGAGAAATATTTAGGCGTCATACCGACTTGATTGAACCTTTATCATTGGATGAGGCCTACCTTGATGTAAGTGAAAACAAGCAGGGAATAAAATCAGCAATGAAAATTGCCATGATTATTCGGGAGGACATAAAAAATGAATTGAAGCTTACCGCCTCAGCAGGCATTTCGTTCAATAAGTTTTTGGCCAAGATGGCTTCTGATATTGATAAACCAGATGGTTTGGCTGTAATATTACCTGAACAGGCGAGGCAATTTATTGCTGATTTAGCCATTGAAGACTTTCATGGAATAGGGAAGAAGACAGCAGCCAAAATGAAGATGGAGGGCATTCATAATGGATCAGATTTACAAAAAATGTCCAAGTTGGAATTGATACGACAATATGGAAAAATGGGTAGACATTTTTATCACATTGCTCAGGCGGATGATCAAAGAATGGTTCAAGCGAATAGAATTAGAAAATCAATTGGGGTTGAAAGTACCTTTAAGAATAATCTAATTTTAGAGGAAGACCTGGTAGAACAGTTGAAATTTTTGCATGAAAGTTTAGTGGAAAGAGTTCATTCAACTGGCCGAAAAGGAAGAACCATCACAGTAAAGCTAAAATTTCATGATTTTAAACAACAGACTCGTTCCATTAGTTTAGATGAATACACAGATGATGAACAAGAATTATGGAAAAATAGCCTTGAATTATTAAAAAGTGACTGGCCTAGTCAGGCACTTCGTTTAATGGGAATTAGCCTGAGTAATTTGGACTTAAAGCGCGAGGCAAAAACAGGCCAGCTTAGTTTAATCTTTTAGGTAACGGGATTATTCACTCTTCAATTTTGGGAATAATGTTTCGAATATTTCACAAACAATAATCATGTCTTCGCTTGGATGTTCCTCAAATTCATTCATTTCTCTAGTGTAATAATCCCAATGGACCTTTTTCCAATGGTTCAGACTCTTATCTCCTTCTCCTTCAATTTTTGCATAGCTTTCGTCGATATCTTTAAATGCAACTTGTTCCACCTTTAGGGTTTTTACAATGGCTTTAGCCTTCCCTTCCCAGTCTGTTATTACATATAAAGCCCCAATTTCTGGAATTTCAGATTCTTCTTTTTGAAACCACCATAATGAGGTAGAAGTTGCCTGTTTTATTCCTTTCTGGACTAAAATTGCGCATTCATCGGCATCTTCTTTATTGTCACAAAAGTGAAATGAATCATTAAAGGTCTGATTAGAATATTCAGAATTTTCTTCTTGAAAGCTTTTCCAAAGCACATCTACAGAATTGTCGTATTGAGGAATAATTAATTCTAGATAAAGGTCTTCTACTTTTTTTCTAGCCCATTCTGTTCTTCTAAGAAATCGGAGGCTTGATTTAATGCTAGGTCTAGATTTAAAGCAATTGATATTTACTTCTTGGGCCATTTCCTCCCAGCCAATTTCTTCTACCAAATACTCTAAAATTTGGATGAGTTTAACCCCATGCATTGGGTTATTCAATTGTTCTTGTGTTGCTATTCCTTTTCCCAATGCTTCTTATCAATTAATGGAATTCTAATGCAAATTTATTTTTTCTCTTTCAATTTGGCCAATTGTTCGAGAGCATTTTTATCATCAGGTTTAATTTCTAATGTCTTTTCGTATTGCTTTATCGCCTTTTCTGTTTCATCATTCATGGCCAATGCTTCTCCATAGCTATCATAAACATTGGGATTGTATTTGAAAATGAATGTATTAAAATGAAATGCTACTAAGGCTTCTTTTATTCTGCCTCTTCTTAGTAAAACATAGCCAAGGGTATTTAACTCGCTGCTCTTTCCAATTTTAGAATAGGTCTCTCTAAAGATAGTTTGATAATTAGCATAAACACTATCGATTGACTGTTGCTCAAAAACATTAAAAAGGTAATTAGCAGCTCCATAATTTGGAGAAGTAGGAAAACCCAATGCTATTTGGGCTAAATCAGTTTCTAAACTGGTTTGTGGAAATTCTACTATTCGGGCAATCTCTTTTTCATTTTCCTTGAAGATAAATGTTGGTACCCGATGAATTTGTTTCCCTTTTTCCTCATGATTTGGTCCTTGCTTGTATTGATCATCGCCATTGTAGAGAGCAATAAAATTCAATTGATTTCGATTTAGGCCCAAATCATCCCAAAGTTTTACAAATTTGGGAACCCATTCTTTACTATCGCCACACCAGGTTCCCAAATAGATGTCAACCGTTTTGTTTGAAAGATTTTCCTTCCATGTCGTTTGCTTGATTTGAGGAGAGAATTGCTCGTAATTTTCAATCCACCAACCATTGAAGCTACTGTCTTCTTGAATGTCAGAAATTGAAATGGGACCACATAGATGGCTATTGCCTTTTTTGTCGGTGTATCTTTTTTGAGAACTTGATTGGGAAATTGCCCCAAGGCTTAAGACCAAAAGGCTAGAGAGTAGAATCTTTTTCATGCTAAATAATTTTTCTCAAATGAAGTTAAACTATCATGCATATTTTGTTAATACAGTATAATTCTTGTTAATGACCTGTTAATTTTAGGATCTTATTTAGAGGCAACTTTTATTACATAAGCGTCGAGGTCACCATTACCAAACGAGTTGCTTTGGCCAACTAAATAATAGGAAGAGTTGTATTCAATAATGTCATTGGCCATGTCTGCATCTGGCCCTCCAATAATGGACTCATCTATGGTAATTCCGTTGGGTTTGGTCGTGATCATTAAAATGTTTTGATTCCCTCCAAAGCTCATGCTTTTTGCCACAAACACATAATTACCACGTTTGTTAATTAGAAAGGCCATTCCACCATCATGCAAAGCACCCCCCATGTTCTTATCCCAAACAAGGTTGCCTTGCTGGTTCACCTTAACCCCATACATGTCATGGATAGGATCTGTGCTTGCAGAATGTCCATTAAGAATAAAATGACCATCATTTGTTTCTGAAAAGGCTTGAGATTCTTCGTAGTCTTCACCACCAAATCTTTTCGACCAAATTGAATCCCCTTGAGCATTCATTTTTAAAAGAAAATAATCTCTACTTACGGCGCCATAATTCCAAGTGTAGCCATAAAGCATAATGTCCGAGTTATCAAGCTCGATGCTTTGTGTTCCGCCATCTTGGTCAACATCGCCATGCAAAACTTCTTTTATGCTATTTCCATTTTCATCTATCCAAAGAAGGTAAATGTCGCTAGATCCTTCACCATAACTGGTTGTTGCTCCTGTAATTAAGAAGTTTCCATTATTCAATTCAATGATGTTATTGGCAAAGTCATCCTCTGCACCGCCAAATTGTTTCTCCCAAATTATTATCCCATCCAAAGAACATTTAATCAATAGGATATCATTTTTATTGTTTGTTGTGTTTTTCGTTCTCCCTAATAGCATTAGGTTTCCATCCGAGCTGAATAGAATATCGTCTGCTTCCTCTTTAAAAGCAGACCCATACGTTTCACTTACAATTGTATTTCCTTCTTCATCAATACTAAATAAATAGAGGTCACCATTTGGGTCCCCAAATCCGTCTGAATTGGCAAGAATGTATAGTTGATTGTTTGCTAGGCAGATGGCTTTTGCGCTTTCATCCCCGGCAGTGCCGTATGTTTTACCAAACGATAGTCTGTTGGATGAATTCTCATCTTTTTTGCAGGAGTATAACCCAATGCTGAGAAAAAATAAAACTGCTAGAATTCGATCCATAAATACAATTAGTAAGGCTAAACGAATTTACACTGAAATATTGTTTGTTTTTAGTTAGAAAGCTTAGACTTTATTTAATCAATTTCTTCCTCATTAAGCTTAAAATCAATGCCACAATCAAAACAATGATATTTACTTGAAAAAATTGGAATTGGCAGTCCAGTGATCATCAAAATTACCATAGATATTTTTCCATTGAGGCCTTTTCCGGTAACATTTCCAGACCTGCATTTAGAGCATTTGATTTTCGATTCAGGATAATCTTCAATTAGGTTGTTTGAATCGGCCAAAATGGCTTTTGCTCGATTAACATCTTGTTCTAAAACCTGAAGCTTTATTCCTCCAACTGCGTTGGAGAGGAAATTATGAACCTGAACGGTTAACTCATCTTGAACAAAACAAACAATTCCATCAGATTCTAATTTGGCTCGATCAAGTGCTAATTCATGTGGGAAAACATATGTTGAAATGGTTACTAATGGCATTCAGTTTATCAATTGATTAAGCTTTTTTTGATAAATAATTCCGTCGAAGTTTAAGTGCAGGTTCTTCTATCAGCAAAGTGAAAAATATTCCAGCAAAGAAGCTAATAAAAAGATAGCTGATTAATCCAAGCCAACCTGTACCCAATTGCTGTGCAATTATTACTACAAATACCGGGTGCCATAAATACCAATTGTAGCTATAGTACCCCATTATTCTTATTACTTTTAATCGAGAGAAATCTGTATAATAAGTTCCTAGGATTAAGAAAAAACAAAAGATAGGCACAAGTGTATGTAATAGCACCTTATGGTAAAAAATGGAAGCAGTTTGGCTGTCAATGTAAAGCGTTAGAAATAGTCCAACTATGCCTAATAAGGTAAACAGTTGTAGCCACTTGAATGATTTAATTCTTGTGCCAAATTGAATAATTATTAGGTTCAAAAGTACACCCCAGGCAAGTGCGTCTATCCTATTGTGAGTTGCAGAATAAGTGTCTTTTCCATTCGTAAAGTATAAGACAAGGACTTTAAATACAAAACCTAAAATGATGACAAGAATGAGGGAGGAAAAAAGCAATTTCCATTTTGCTTTTAACAATTGAAGGCAAATCAATAATAAGGGCAATAGAATGTAGAAGTGTTCCTCAACACAAAGCGACCAAATGTGGTCGAAACTAATATGAAAGGGCTTTCCCGTGTAATTCTGGTAAAACAATAGATATCGTTTGAAATCAGAAAAAGGAATAATTTGATTAGCATTTTCAGCATTGTAACAAAGTGTGGCAAGGAGGGTTCCAATGATTAAAAATGAATAATAAGAAGGCCAAATTTTGAAACCTCGTCGAAGGAAAAAATTGAAAAAGTTGATTGATTCTCCTTTTAAAAATGGTTTAGTAAGTAGACCACCAACCAATAAACCTGAAATAACAAAGAATAAATCAACACCTAAGGACCCATATGGTAGTGTTTTATCAAAATGAAAAAGTACAACGGATAATATTGCAATTCCTCTCCAAATGTCTACACTTGAGATTCGGTCTTTTGCAGACAAAACCCTATTTAAGTTTTTGAAAAGATTTATTTTCATTGAGTCATTAGTTTCTAGAAACAAAAAATGCATTCCATTTAGAATGCATTTTTAAAAATCATTACTGATTTATTTTATTTTCTTGACTCGAACAGCATTTAAGCCTTTCATGCCTTGTTCAAGGTCGAAACTAACTTTATCGTTTTCTGCTACTTCTTCTAACAAGCCATTCACATGCACAAAATACTTTTCGTTCGTTTCATTTTCTTTAATAAACCCGAATCCTTTGGCATCATTGAAAAATTCAATCTTACCAACTTTAGCACTTAAGTCTTCTTCTTCTCGCTTAGGAACTCCCAATTCAATTGACTCTGCAGATATTACTTTTTTCTTCGTTAAATCTGGCGGTGTGTCGGTTAGATTTCCATTTTCATCTACATAAGCAATCATGTCATCAAAGGAAGAAGATGCATTCGCTTTTCGTTCTTCACGCTTTAGCATTTTTTCTTGACGTTTCTTTAAACGTTTCTTTTCTTTTTCTTTTTTGTTGTAAGTCTCTTGAGATTTAGACATGCTTTGTTATTAGTTTTTTTGTTGCTTAATTATTCCCTTTAATAATCTACTAAATTATGCATTTTGTTGAGTTTCAATGAACCAAATTGTCAGATCAATCTGGAAATTTAATATAGCTCAAACATTATATCATTTTAATCATTTAATTCAATAGATGTTTCGCTTTCAGTTTTTCGATGAAATCTGTTGAAATATAAAAAATGTTTGAATTTCCATTGTCATAGGACAATTGTTTTTTCTTCAATTGATTCAAATCAGAATTGGGATAATTCTTAATCATCCGGTTGCTAGAGAAAAGAAATATTTTTCCATCGGAGCTAACAGTTGGACAAATTTCATGCGCATTTGAGTTTATGGGTTCACCCAAATTTTCCGGATTAGTCCAAGTATTGTTAAATCTAAAGCTAATGTATAAATCGCCCCTTCCGAATCCTTCATTGTAATAAGCTCTAAAAATTAAGTAGCTCTCATCTGGAGCAATGAAGGGATCTCCAACATCACTTCTGCTATTAATGATCTTGGGTAATTTCTCAACAATATAGCCAGTGTCAGTTGGAAGAGCTCTATAAATTTTTCCTTTGTTCCAAACATTGAAATAGATGATCCCATCGTTAGTCATGGAGCTGTAAAAGTCACCATTTCCAGTAAGGTTGACTGGACTTGGGGAAGACCAACCAGATTCAGTCTTGTTTTGTAACCAAATGTTGGTTAAGCCAGGTTCAGATTCTTCATCAATAGATCTTTCAGAACTAAAGAGTAACTGATTGCCATTTGGCGAAAAAAGTGGGTCGTATTCCGAATGTAAGCCTGAAAATTCGGCGATTTCAGGTTCAGCCCAAGTTCCATTCTCTTTCATTTTCATGCTAACTAGATGTCCTTTGTTATTGACCTCAGCAGTGTAAATGAAATGTTTTCCATCGGGACTAAAAGTTCCATTGTATTCTACCATACTTGTAGAAATTATTTCAGGACCTAAGATCTGGGCTGTTGCTTCGGGTTGTAGACCAAAAAATGGGTCTTTTAGTGCTGTACTTTCTTTCGATTCAGATTCGATGTTATAGTTTTTAGGCTGATTACATGCTGTGCCTATCATTCCAATAATTATAAATAAAAGACACAGGCGTTTTATTGTTTTGTAAGAATTCATTTTGTTAAGCTTAGAATTTTTTAAATCGATGGATTCAATTTTTTTCATTTTTCAATTTATTGTAATTGAGAAAAAAGGAAATTGCCGCGATTAGCCAAGCAATCCTATAAAACCAAATACTTACAGTAAGGCCAAAGAATTCTTTAGGTTCAGACTCAGTCATGTGTCCAATAAAAACAAGTGTCGCAGCAATTGCGGCAACAAGAAATAGGGTCTTTTTATTCATGGTAAATCACTTTTTGCTTAAAAATAACTTAAATAAAGTTTGGTGCAATTAAGGTTTTTGAAATTCCTTCCATTAGTTCAATGTTTACATTGCTTATTCGGGCATACTTTTCCCAATCACAAACTACATTTTTGATCTGATCAATGATATGTTTTCCCTTTTTGATTCCATTGTCCTTGGCAATTTTCAATAAATCTTCTTGGGTAATGTTAAGGTGTTTCCCATTAATGCTTAATGTGTGTTGACTTACCCAAACATTTTTAGGGTCGAAGGAGTAGCAAAGGTCATAAGCGGGAGAGAGTTCCCATTTGCCATTTTCTTTTAATAGGAAAGAGAAATTTTTGGTGTGATCGTCATAATTTGTAGCTATCACATTAAATACCATGCGTTTAAATTGTTCCTCTGCATCAGGATAACTAAGTCTCAACATCCGCATGGTTTGAAACAATTGTTCATAGCTGTAGGCTTGCAAATTGTTGTAGTCAAAATGTTGTATTCCACAAAAGGTTTGAACATGGTGTTTGGTATTGTTTCCTTCACGGTCGAATCTTTTGGTCATGAAATGAGCCCTTTCCCCTTCTTCTAGTAACCGACTTTCCATCATATTAATTCCACAATCTTTTGCCATCAGGTAATAGGCATATTCTACTCTTCCAAATCCATGACTGGTTCCCAATTGGACATCACTTACACCATCTAGTTTTAGAATCCAATGTTCGAATCCTCTTGGAACCTTGGTTTGTCCAGAACGAACCTCGCCTGTTTTTGGATGGTATGCAATTACTGCTTTTGGTCTTGCTCCACCTGCTGAGGTTCCAATGCTTAATATTTCTTTCATTGCTTTTTGCTCATCTTCTTGCACATTGCTAGTGAAGGATTTTCTACTGTTTAGCATTTTTTGAGCAATTGCAACCAAGTTTCCTAACTCTATCGAAAAGGAGTGTGTGCTTGGTTTTATTTGATAAGGTTCAAATTCTAAAGCACCCATACCTCTTTTTCCGATAAAGCACAATTGTTCAACAGGGTTCATGCTATCAGGTGCTCGGCCTTCTTGCGCTAACCAGATGTTCATCAATTGATTTCCATATTTATCTGGCAGTGCATCTGCCAATAAGCCAGGTAAACCTTTAAAGGTTGCTATGGCATCATCTTTACCCTTCCTTAATTCTGGGAAGCTGTAAATTCGTGCACCACCGCTTAATGGCATTTTTATAGGAGATAATTCCTTATTGGATTCGAGAAATTTCTTGGCGTATTGAAAGCTAGCCAATTGCTGGTTTTCATCCCAACGGACGGCACCAACTTCTTGTCCCCATATTTTAACCTCAGCTACATCTACCATCCTAAGTCATCTTCTTGAATGCTTCCAGAATTTCTTGCTCTCTTTCTTTTGTTTTTTTGCAGCTTAGCATATTCAACTGGACTAATTTCATTTTTAATTTGAAAGACTTCTAAGGTGTTTAATAAGCCCAGTACCCTAAGCAATTGAATTAAGCTATTGAGTGAAACATTTTCGCCTCGCTCCAATAAGCTAAGCGTAGAACGACTAATTCCGGCGGCTTTAGCTACTTCACTTTGCGACCTGTTTTGATTTAGTCTATTGGACTGAATGTATTGGCCGATGCTTTCAACTAGACTTTTGTCGCTTCTAGAAGACCAGTTATTGGATGAAATATCATTCATAAGTGTGAAATTTATATATTAATGCATGATTAACCATTCAAATTTATGAAATTATTTTTATTCCTGTTATTGCATGATAAATAATTCACAATGTTCAAAAAGTTCATTTAGTGAGTTGTATTTCATTCAATTATTATTAAGTTGATCTAAAGTGATACTTACTGCGATTATGGAGACTGCATTGCCGATTTAGGCAACCAAACAAAAAAGCGGTTCAAGGCATTCTTGAACCGCTTAATGTTTAATAAGTGAAAAATTAGTTACGTTTCCTTTATTAGATTTTTTTTCCTCATTAATAGGCTATATGATAGCGCAAACAATAAAGCAATAATGAAAGATTGAATAAAACTCCATTCTTGATTAAAAAAAAATCAATTAAAAGGTAGATGACATAAATAGGAAGAATGATTTTAAAAATAGTTTTTCCATTTTCAATAATTATTTCAATTCTATGCCCAATTGTCTGCCTTCTTCATTCGCCTTCCTATCCATTTTTCTTCCAATTCCAAGGCCTATTCCCATGCCAATTGGGATTCCTACCCCAACAAAAGCCATGTTCTCAAGACTGGTTCCTAAGGCTGTACCGATCCCAACCCCAATGGAAATGCCAATGACCATCCATGTATTGCGGTAATGATTTATGGTCACTATTTTGCATTCTTTTTCAAGGGCTTGTATTATTTTTTGTTGGCTTTTTCTAATCTGCTTATTAAGCTGATTTGCTTCAACCGCATTCAATTGATCTATTTCGACATTAATAGTAGAAAGGGCCGCTTCATTGATTTCTCTCTGGCTAATTAACTGCAGCAATTGTATCAACTGCTCTTGCGATTTGGCTAGTTTTTCATTTTCTGAAGTTTTTCTAATGTTTAAGGGTCTTAAAGCCATGTGAAATGAATTAGTGATTTTAAATTTATTAATTGCAAAGTCTTTAGCAGTCAGACATATTAAACAACAGTTTTCCTATTCCAAGCTCGCCCCAAACTAAAAATCCAATTATTGAGCCTAGGATTCCGAATATGATAAATGGAAAAAATTGTTTTCTAGGAACACTATAAATGGAGATAAACCCACAGAATAACATTGAAAGTAACAAAAGAACATAAGATGAGAATTCTGGATTGAGTTTTAAATATTGGAAAATTTGAAATTCGTCAGTATTTCTTTCATTTAACTTAAGAATGACAAAAAGGGAGATCAAAACTTCTCTGCTAATGAAAAGAGAAAAGCTTAAAAGGACAATTGATTTGAGATTAAAAGGATGGTTTGGCCTTTTAAATATCCAAATTGTAAAAATTATGCTGATTAGGATAGTTGAAATTGGTCCAGCTAAAGAGATTAGGAATTCTGCATATTCTTGATTCCCATTTCCATTAAAATCAAATTTGAATACTGAACTATAACAGATATAAACTCTTTTAAAAAAGAATTTGGCCACAAAATAGTGGCCAAATTCATGTAACAAAGTCCCAATTGGAACAATTAGAAAAAAACAAATGAATATTTGAAGATACTTTCTAATCATTGACAAAGTCTAATACTTCTCCTCTAGTTTTATTCTTATTAGCGATTAGGTCTGCTTTTAAACTTGCCAAGATATCATCTATATCTGATGGATTTGATTCTCCTTCATAAAAATTGATCACAGCCATTAAATCAAGATACCTAGAATCTGTAAATACTTCATCAGAATTATTGCCATTAATAATTACGCTTCCTGCTTCATTGCCAGCAACAGCTCCGTCATAATGCAAACTGAACTCAGATACAATATAGCCATTGTCAATAGCATATTCACTCAATTCGTAATAGTTTTCTTGGTATTCTATACCTTGTGAACTATTTTCTAAAACATTTGATTCCACAGCATAAGCATCATCCAAATTAATTGGGTCAATTGATCTGGCTTCGGCCTCAAGGTTGAGCGATCTATTAGAACAATCATCTGGATTTTGTTTGTTGTTTATTGTTGTGTTCTTCGTTTGGGTTTGCTCATTCGCCTCTAGATTTTCTTTTTCACAGGCAACAATTACGCTTCCTATTAAAGCAAAGAATAGGGTTACTTTTATTAACTTTTTCATTTTTATTGTATTTAGGTTTGGCCTTTTCGTTTTAAAGTCGCATAGGCTTGGTCAGACCCATTTGAGAATGAATTTGAATTTATTGACTAGTAAATGATTCGAAAAAGTCGATGGCTGTTGTCAAAAATTGGTTTGGTCTCAAATATTGAAAACAAATCAATGCACAAAAAAGAAAGTGATTAGAAATTCTTAAGAGAAATTGGTTTGGTTTCGAATATCAATTTAAGAAAAAACTAGTATCACTTGGATTTTAAAGTGAATTAAATATTTATATTTCTTTACAGGAAGACAGCACAAAAAGCTTCCAGAAAATTCATTTGGATTTTTACTTTATGGTAAAGGAAGAAGTTAGACCCACAGAAAAATTTCTTGGCAATTGCTCAACACCAACAATTGAGCGTGAATGTTACCCCTTTTCTTCCAATACCTCAACAAATAAATCTGATGCTCCATTGACTACTTTAGGTGACTTATCCCAGTTTTTTCCTGCTTGGTAGTAGGCATCAATATGATTTAAGCCAAGTAAGTTTTCAAAACCAATTTTTTGCTCCACATGAGCTAAAACGTTTAATGCACAAACCTGCATTGCTTTGTAGCCGTCTTCAGTTGAAATTTCTTCTCCTAAACGACCTAAATGAAGGAATTCCTCATTTAAGATGGGAAACTGTAATGCCACATAGGCTATGTTTTCTCGAATGTTTAGGGAAACATAATTTCCACCAGGTTTGCTTACCAAAGGCAGTTTTAGACCCAATCGATTTAAATTTTGCTGAGGAGTCATTTTTTTGAGTAAAGTTGAACAAGATTTTTGATTAGCAGGGGGTAAATGTAATAGGGTCGGTATATCCTTGGGCCTTTAATGAAAGGATAGCTTGTTTTGTGATTGTTTCACTTGGCAGATAATGACCACTACAATTGTTCATTTGCATAATTTTTCCACTATGAACAATCATCTCTCCAGAAGCAGCATTAATATCACCAGCAAAAATAGAAGAGTGGTGAAGTAGGCCATTTTTATAATTATTGCTGGCATAAATTCTTCCATCAAATCCCATTACAAAAATGGCTGGCCTGTTTGGGTCTAATGGGTCGTTTCGGGTATTAAAAAGTTCCCCTAAGCTGTTATAAATCAAATTTCCACTTACAGTTAATTCTAGAAGCTCTCTTTGATCACGATTATAGTAAATTACATAAGGCGGACAAATATTAGGGTAGGTATTGTTTTGCCAACTGCATTCTGTCGACTCTCCTTCAAACTTTGTTTCCATAGTATCTGGAGAATAGCCAGGAGTATTAATGAAACAGGAAACACAACCACTGTGGTTGTCCCAATAAGCACCTTCATAACTGGTGCATTCCAAAGTCACAGTTTCAGAATTAGAGGATGTTGTAAAGGTTATATTCCCGGCCATTGAACTACAGAAGTTCTGCTGTGCATTTAATGTTAGAATAATTCCGTCACGGTTGTTGTACAATTCAATTTTAGCATCTGGACCATAGCCAATGGATTGTTCTAATAAAGTAGATCCAATTTCATTGTTTTCTAAAACCCCCTGAAAAGCTTTTTCAATGTATCCGTGCTTCATCGATTGAATGACTACCCAATCATAATTAGTTCCTGTATTTTCAATTTTAACTACAAAATCGTCACAATCATCAGTTGCTTTATCACCGCAGTAATTGGTCCAACCAACACTTTTGTATCCAGCCTCTTTGTTTGATTGATTTGACTTTTGGTTTAGATTCTCTTTGCTTTCTTCTGTTAATTTTTTTGTTTCAATCTTACTATCTTGTTTTTTAAGGAAACAACTACTAAGAATTAGGCATAGAGTGAGACAGCAGATGTTGAATCTAGGTTTCATGGCTTGGTTTTTTGATTTCTACTAAGCTAGAATAAAAAAAGGAACTTGGCAAATTGTCATACTTGAAACTGTTATTCCATAGCATTTTAGGGCTAAGGAAGAAATGCAAATTTATTATTCTAAATTTGAGAATTAGACTTTCCCTTTTACCATTTCCTTTAAAGCAAACAATTCATCTCTTAAACGGGCAGCCTCAATAAAGTCCAATTCTTTTGCCGCCTTTTCCATGTCTCTTTGTACTTTCTTCATGGATTTTTCCAATTGCGATGCACTCATGTATTGCATTACAGGGTCTGCAGCTAGAGATGGTTTAGGACTCGCCATCTCTTCATAATCAACTTCTTTACTGCCATCGGCAACCTTAGTCTGACCAAGAATAGAGGTTTTCTTCTTCACCAATCCTCTTGGAGTAATGCCAAATTTTTCATTGTATGCCATTTGTTTTTCCCTTCTGCGATCCGTTTCATCCATAGTTCTTTGCATCGACCCAGTTATTTTATCAGCATAAAAAATCACACGACCATTGATGTTTCTTGCTGCTCTTCCTGCCGTTTGAGTTAAACTCCTATTCGAACGCAAGAAACCCTCTTTATCTGCGTCCATTACGGCCACCAAGCTAACCTCTGGCAAGTCTAAGCCTTCTCTCAATAGATTTACTCCCACCAAAACATCAAATACGCCCATTCTCAAATCCCTTAAAATTTCAACCCTTTCTAATGTTTCAACATCTGAGTGAATGTACCTTGTTTTAATTTGATGTTTTAAAAAATACTTGGTCAACTCCTCTGCCATTCTTTTGGTTAAAGTAGTTACCAATATTCTTTCATCTTTTTCTTGGCGGATCACGATTTGTTCCATCAAATCATCCACTTGATTAGTTGTTGGTTTGATTTCTATTATTGGGTCAAGAAGACCTGTTGGTCGGATGACTTGCTCCACAACAACACCCTCTGATTCTCTTAATTCATAATCTGCAGGTGTTGCAGAAACATAAATAGTTTGGTTTCTTAATGCTTCCCATTCCTCGAATTTCAAAGGACGATTATCCATAGCTGCAGGTAAGCGGAAACCATAATCAACTAGGTTTACTTTTCTTGACCTATCGCCTCCGTACATGGCATTAACTTGAGAAACGGTTACATGACTTTCGTCCACTACCAATAAATAATCATCTGCAAAATAATCCATCAAACAGAATGGACGTGTTCCTGGCAATCGTTGGTCAAAATACCGAGAATAATTCTCAATTCCAGAGCAATAACCCAACTCTTTCATCATTTCTAAATCATACAAAGTTCTCTCTTCCAGTCGTTTGGCTTCTAATGGTTTTCCTTCAGATTTGAAAAACTCAACTTGTTTTACCATGTCCTGTTGAATCTCCCAAACGGCCTCATTCATTCGCTCTTGTGTTGTGACAAATAAATTGGCAGGATAAATATTTAAGTCCTCATACCGTTCAATTGTTCCTCCACCTTTTGGGTCAAATGACCGAATGTCTTCTATTTCATCTCCAAAGAAACTGATGCGGTAAGCGATGTCGGCATAAGCAGGGTAGAGGTCTACAGTGTCTCCTTTCACTCGAAATTTTCCTCTTACAAAATCTGCGCTTGTTCTTGAGTACAATGCCGCCACAAATTGATGCAACAGCTTATTTCTACTGATGTATTGTCCGCGATGGATGTGAGTCACATTTTGCTTGAAATCGGCTGGGTTTGAGATTCCGTATATGCAAGAAACTGATGAAACAACAATGACATCCCTTCTGCCCGAAAGAAGTGTGCTTGAAGCACTTAACCTTAATTTTTCTATTTCATCATTGATGGATAAATCTTTTTCAATGTAAGTGTCATTGCCAGGAAGGTAGGCCTCTGGCTGATAATAGTCGTAATAGGAAACAAAGTATTCTACCGCATTATTCGGAAAGAACTGCTTAAATTCTCCATACAATTGAGCAGCAAGTGTTTTATTATGACTTAAGACCAAGGTAGGCTTGCCAGTTTCTTGAATTACATTGGCAATGGTGAAAGTTTTTCCAGAACCAGTAACTCCAAGTAAAGTTTGAGCAGGAGCACCTTCATTTAAGCCCTCAACTAATTGCTGAATGGCTTGGGGTTGATCACCTGTAGGTTTAAAATCTGAAACTAATTTAAATTCCATTTAGTCCTTAATTTCAATATTTAACCATCTTTCCAATGCCTTATTCAATTGTTCTTTATCCTTATCATCCATGTTTCTAATTCTAGCAGCTCCATGATCTTTTCCATTCATAAAAAAAGCCAAAGCATCTCTTCTTTTATTGGGGCGAACAGCGGTTGCAGACCAAGTGTCTGAATTGCCATTAATGTAAATGAATTGGTCTCCTTCCTTTTCAAGCCAATCTAAACAGTTTAGAATCAATTCATTATTGAAGGGGACTTTCATCTTATTGGGCATGAAAACAGCGGAAGGGTTTTTGTCAGTTGGTAATGCTTTCAAATACTCTTTAAAATCAGAAATGTCGTAGCCATAATAGCCCATTTGACTTCCAGCTTGGTAATAATGTGAGGCATAATCATTCATTCCTTTATCAGAGAAAAAATCAATTCCAGATACACTAACAAAATGGTACAAAATTTCTTCAATTGCTGCTCCTTCTTTTGGCAAAGAGTCACAATCATTTCCCCATTGCCAAAAGGAAAAAGGATACTCTAAAATGCTATATTCTAGTGCTTCTTCCATGCTCAAATAGTTGAAATTCAATTGTGCTCCATAGCCATACCAGCGCATTAAAGGGATGATTTTCTCCCTTTCTTTAAATAGTCGTATTTGAATTTCTTTTATTCTGTTTCTGCAATATGCGTTGTTAACGGTGTCCAAAAAGGTATAAATGCGATCATCTTCTAAGCTTTTATTTATGGGTGCCACATAGGGCATGGCAACATCAACATCTTCAGGAAACAGGTATTTGTAAAATATGGTAGTTTGCCCACCCTTGCTGATCCCTGTACTGATCCATTTGTTGGTATATATCTTTTCAAACAAATCATGAATGTGATGATAATCTGCTGTTGCCTGTTCAAGATTTAGGTATTGGTAATCAATAGAATCAGGCACACTTTTCCCAAAATATCGATGTTCAACAGAAATTTGATTGCCATGAACAAGTTTAGCAGGTTCGGTTATTCCATTTCTTTTTGCACTATAACCATTGGTTACCATTACATTGATTTGATCAAAACCAGCATGTGATAAATAGGCTTTTTGTCTAAAATATCCTTTGCTAGGATCATTATGATCCAATGCTTGTTTTATGCTTAACTCATAGGCAGCAACATATCCTTTCGGAGTTTTAATGGCTTTAAAGCTAAGCCCTTCCATATCAAAAAGCGCTTTTTGAATGCTTTGAGATCGCAAAGATATTGGTGCTAAAAGTAGAAAAGCAAAGAGAGCAATTAGGGACTTTTTCATGGAATTAGAATTGAGACAGCAATTTAAGTTTTAATGGAAAATGCCACAGCTTTTTTGCATAAAAATGAAGGAAGAATTTTTTGATTCAATGAGAATGGATATTTTTAATTTCATGATTAAAGAAATCCTTTCAGGAAAAAGTGCGGTATCCAAAACAGGGTTTAGGTATCGAGGAATGGAGGCTAGTCGCTTAGAAAATTTAACAGATGCTGTTTTTGGCTTTGCCATTACCTTATTGGTGATTGCATCCGAAGTTCCAAAGACCTATGTAGAATTACAGGCCTCCATGTATGATTTTGTAGGATTCATTTTCTGCATTCTATTGTTATTTGGAATTTGGAATAATCACAATAATTTTTTTAAATATTATGGCCTAGATGATCCTTTTACTAAATCATTGAATTTCTTATTTCTCTTTGTTTTGCTGTTTTATATTTATCCTTTGAAATACTTGTTTTCCTATATTGGTACAGCTTTATTGTTGATTACTTTAAAAAATTTCAACTACAGTAGTGAGGCTTATTACATGGCTTGGCAAAAGGTAGGGGCGGCTGATTTAAATGTTACAGAATGGGCAGACTTAATGGTTCGATTTGGAATGGGGCTATTTTTAATTTACGGCATCATGATTTTTCTACATTTCAATGCATTGAAAAAGAAAAAATCTTTAGAACTTAATCAAAGGGAGATTTTTGAAACTAAAACCTTGATATTGAATTACATTTCTTTGGTGCTTATTGCAAGCATTTCAATGGCTATTGTGATTATTTTTGGTGGAGCTCAAGCCCCTTTTTCAGGTTATGTGTACATGAGTATTCCAATCCTTATTCCTATCATCAATAAATTCCGTTTAAAACGAATGAATCGGCTTTATCCTCTTTAGCGTTAAGCCGTCAAAAAATCTTTTCATCCTTTCTTGCATTTGCTTAGCTTAGCGAATCTCAAAAAACATAGTCGACATGAAAAAAATAATTACAAGCCTAGTGCTGTTCAGCCTAATTATCGGACAATCAATGGCAAAAGAGGGAATGTGGTTGCCCTTATTATTAAAAAGCCTAAATGAGTCTGAGATGCAATCCATGGGATTGAAGTTAAGTGCAGAAGACATTTACAGTGTGAACCAGTCCAGCTTAAAAGACGCAATCATTTCCTTTGGAGGGTTTTGCACAGGAGAAATCATTTCTAACGAGGGACTGATTTTAACTAATCACCATTGTGGTTATGGTCAAATTCAACAGCACAGTTCAGTAGAAAACGATTACTTAACTGATGGATATTGGGCGATGAGCAATAAAGATGAGTTGAAAAACCCAGGATTGACCGCCACTTTTATTGTCAGGATGGAAGATGTAACCGAGCAAGTTTTAGCTGATCTTTCTGCTGACCTAACAGAAGCGAAACGTCAAAAAGCCATTTCAGAAAAAATAAAGGTCATTACAGCAAAAGCTACAGTTGACACCCATTATGAGGCTTATATCAGACCTTTCTTTTATGGGAACGAGTATTACATGTTCATTACAGAAACCTTTGAAGATGTTCGCTTGGTAGGTGCTCCACCATCGGCAATAGGTAAGTTTGGTGGTGATACAGACAATTGGATGTGGCCAAGGCATACAGGTGATTTTTCATTGTTTAGAATATACGCCAATAAAGACAATCAGCCGGCTCCATATTCTGAAGAAAATGTTCCATATCAACCAAAAAATTACCTTCCAATTTCTACAAAAGGAGTAAGCGAACGAGACTTTACAATGGTATTTGGATTTCCAGGGAGAACACAAGAATATCTCACCTCATATGCCATCCAACAAATAAAGGAGGTGATTAACCCAGATCGAATCGAGATTAGAAGAGCTGCTTTAGATGCAATGGACCATCAAATGAAAAGCGATAAAAAGGTGAGAATTCAATATGCCTCTAAATATGCAAGTATTGCCAACTATTGGAAGAAGTGGATAGGGGAGAACAATGGATTGCAAAAATCGAAAGCCATACAAATGAAGAAGGAACAGGAAGCAGCCTTTATGAAAGCCACTGAGGGAAAATCGGAGTATGCAGGACTAATGGAAGCATTTGAAGCAAGGTATAAAGCTATAGAGCCATATGCCCTGGCAAGAAGTAGGTTCATAGAGATTCCTTATCGAAAAGTCGAATTGTTCAGTTTAGCTGCAGCATTTCGACCTGCAGTAAAAATTGGAATTACTGGGAAGAGCATAGATGATAAAACCATGGAAAAGTTAAAAGCCAAGGTAAAACGTCATTTTAAAGATTATGATTATCCTACTGACCTAGAAGTGGCAACGAAATTGTTGGGCAAATATGATCAAGATTCACCAGTTAAATTTTCTCCTGGCTTTTATAGAGGAGCAAAGGAGCAATACGATGTTTTCTTTTTGAAATTGTATGAAAAATCAATTTATAACAATGAGAAGAAATTGATGGCTTTATTGGAAGGTGGAATTAGCCAGTCTGAAGCAAGAAAATTGAAAAAAGACAAAGCATATAAATGGTATGAAGATTTCTTAAACATTTACAATAAGAGAATCCGCCCTGAATACACGAGGCTAAGCAATGAAATTGATTCTTTGAGTAAATTGTATGTTGCCGGATTAAGAAAGTATGTTCCAGGCAAGTATTATCCTGATGCAAATTCAACCTTAAGATTAGCCTATGGTAAAGTGGAAGGTTTTCAGCCAAATGATGGAGTAACCTACACACACTATACTAGTACAAAAGGGGTTCTTGAAAAATACGATACAAGCAATGTAGATTTTGATTTGCCCAGCAGATTGGTAAGTTTAATTGAAGAAGGGGATTATGGCCAATATGCAGATAAAGATGGATCCATGCATGTTTGTTTTATTTCTTCCAATCATACAACTGGAGGCAATTCAGGTAGTCCGGTAATCAATGCCAATGGAGAGTTAATTGGGTTGAATTTTGACCGAAACTGGGAAGGAACTATGAGTGACATCAATTACGACATCAATCAATGTAGAAATATAGCTGTAGACATTCGGTATGTATTGTTTGTGGTTGATAAGTATGCAGGTGCAGGCCATTTAGTGAAAGAAATGAAACTGGTTAATGAATGAATTCTAAAGAAGAAATTGTAAGTAATTGGTTGCCAAGATATACCGGGACTAAAATTGAAGACTTTGGTGAATACATTCTATTAACCAATTTTGGACAATATGTAAATCAATTTGCAGATCGCTATGGTGTTCCAATATTGGGATTGGATAAACCAATGCAAACGGCAACTGCAGAGGGCATTAGCATCATAAATTTTGGAATGGGAAGTGCAATGGCGGCTACCATAATGGATTTATTAAGCGCAATTCAACCAAAGGCTGTTCTATTTCTTGGGAAATGTGGGGGATTGAAAAAGAAAACTCAATTGGGCGATTTAATACTTCCGATTGCGGCAATCCGTGGAGAAGGTACCAGTGATGATTATCTGCCGCCAGAAGTGCCAGCATTGCCTTCATTTCGATTGCAACGATCTGTTTCTTCTATGATTAAAAAACATCAATTGGATTATTGGACAGGAACTGTTTATACTACCAATAGAAGAGTTTGGGAACACGATGAAGAATTTAAGAATTATCTGAGAACCATTAGAGCCATGGCCGTTGATATGGAAACAGCTACTATTTTTTCGGTAGGCTTCACCAATGAAATTCCTCATGGTGCCTTATTATTGGTTTCCGACAATCCAATGACGCCTGAAGGTGTGAAAACAACTGAAAGTGATAAAAAGGTAAGTGCAGATTTTGTAAACAAACACCTGGACATTGGAATAGATTCTTTAATAGAATTGCAACATTCTGGAGAGTCTGTTAAGCACCTGCGCTATGGTGAAGATTAATCTCAACCATTAGGAAATAAAAAAACCCGTGAATTGCTTCACGGGTTTTTTAGTTTTAGGATGTGTTTACTTTACAATGTTCATTTCTTCGATAAGGTGTTTTGCACCTGCATATTTATCAATAATGAAAAGCGTGTATCGGATATCCACTCCAATCGTTCTTTGTAAATCTTTTTCAAAAGCGATGTCGCCGCTCATGGCTTCCCAATTGCCATCAAAAGCAGTTCCAATCAATTCACCATTTCCATTAATCATGGGGCTTCCAGAGTTGCCACCGGTAATGTCATTGTTGGTAATGAAGTTCACTATGAGCTCGCCGTTGGCATCAGCATATTGACCATAATCCTTTTTCTGAATTAATGTTTTCAATTTCTCTGGAACAACAAACTCGTGATTGTTAGGATCTTCCTTTTCCAAAATACCTTGAGCCGTAGTTATGTGGTGGTATTTTACACCATCTCTTGGATTGTAATTCAAAACATTTCCATAAGTCACTCTCATGGTAGAGTTAGCATCAGGAGCATAAGTTTTATCACTATTCATTGCTCTTAATCCTTTCACAAATAATCTCTCCGATCTTGCCAATCCACCAGTCTCTTTTGCAATAGAAGGTCTAATGTCTGACATGTAATGATTGAATACAGCACGTACCACTTGGTATAAGGGGTCTTTGTCCAATTTCTTTACACTTGGATTTTCTAAAAAGGCTTTGGTCTTGCTCATGTCTGCAAATACTGTTTTGGAGTAATAAGCATCAGCCATCTTTTTATAGTTTTTCTTGTATTTGTTAACAAGTGCTACGAAATCAGGAGATTGGTCTTTTACATCGATGTCTTCGTGATAAGCCTTCATCATTGCAGCAAAAACTTTACGGTCAATGTCTTTGTCATAATCTTTGTAATGATCTTCTAAACCATCCATTAATTTTGCCTTTGCAGCATCAATTTGTTCTTGATTTTCAGAAGCTAATGCACCTTTTAATGCAGAAAACTGGTAAGAGTAGGCGATTGCTTCAGTTCTAAAAATTGCTTCGTTTAAATAGATTCTGATGCGGTTAACTCCTCTAAGGTTAGTATAACCAGTCTCAAATCCTTCTAAAACCCCGCTGTACAATTCACTACGCTCTTTATCTTTACTGATCCAGTCTGCTAATTTGTCTTCATCAGCTTTCTTCTTATCGTATACTTTTAGTCTTTTTAAACCAGCTTGTTGGCCTTTAAAGTACTTCCAATAATTACTTATTGATGCATGTTTTGATGCATATTGAATTCTTGTTTTTTCAGATTTCGCCATTCCTTCTTCGTAAATGTCTAATACTTGGCGTCTTAGCTTTACATAAGTAGGTTGTCTTACTTCCAATTCATATTTAATTCCAGCAGAAGTTAAATAACGATCGGTGCTTCCAGGATAACCAAAAATCATTGCAAAATCTCCTTGTTGAACTCCTTTTAATGATATTGGTAAAGAATGTTTCGGAGTATAGGGTACATTGTCTTTGCTGTACTCTGCAGGCTTATTGTCTTTATCTGCATAAACACGAAACATCGTGAAATCTCCAGTATGACGTGGCCACATCCAGTTATCAGTATCACCACCAAATTTACCTACAGCAGAAGGAGGAGCTCCAACTAATCTCACATCTTGATAAGTTTCATAAACGAATAAATAAAACTCATTTCCATTGTAAAAACTTCTAACATTTACATCGTAATCAGTCTCACCTTTTGCTTCTTCCTCAAGCTTCTTAGAAACTTCTCTAATGGCCGCATTTCGGTCTTCTAAACTCATTTCTTCGTTTAATTCAGCATTTACACGATCAGAAACATCTTCCATTCTTACCAAGTAAGAAACAGAAAAACCCGCAGGCAATTCATCTTTCTTCTCCATGGCCCAAAAGCCATCATCAAGGTAATTGTGTTCTTCAGTAGAGTTTTCTTGAATAACGCCAAAACCACAATGGTGATTTGTTAGCATTAAGCCTTGATCTGAAATCATTTCTCCAGTACAGAAACCTCTTCCTAATCGTACAATTGCGTCTTTTAAACTTGAATTATTGACGTTGTAAATTTCATCCGCGGTCAATTGCAGACCATGCTTTTGCATGTCAACATAATTTAATCTTTTTACCAACATTGGTAACCACATGCCTTCATCAGCTTTTGCTGGTGCAAAAGCAAGTACAAAACATGCGATAAGTAGTGTAATCTTTTTCATATTCATTTTTTACAGTTAAACCGCGTCAAAAATAGGGCATTCAAACCAGTAAATAAAACGAAATTGCTAAGTGGTAGATATCAACGATTAACGGGTATGAATCTGGTCCTAATCATAGATTTTTGTTGCATTTTTTAACCAGATACCCCAAACTTTGTTATAGGCATGAACCTCTTCGGTTGGCGTGCTATCTGACTTAAATACAGGATTTCCTTTATTTTTCCATTCAAATATTCCACCATATAGGTTCTTCACATTTTGAAAGCCTTTTTCCTTTAACTGTTCGGCTACCTTTTCACTGCGGTAACCAATTGAGCAATAAACAATGATCTCTTGTTCAAGTTTAAAATCCTTTGTGGTTTCCCAATTGATTGTATCGAAACCTATCCAATGTGCAGAATTAATGTGACTGACTAGGTATTCTTTTTTAGCTCTCGCATCCAAAAATATAGCTGTTTTATTAATAGACGCCTCATCAATACTGATTTCAGGAATGCTATGATTTAACATTTGCTTGATGACTAGGTCGAATGATTTACTGCCCATTTCTTGCGCTAATAGGAAATTCAAGTTGATTAAAAAGAATGAAATTAAAAGGCTAGTCCTCATAATAGTTATCTAAACTTAAGGTCCAATCGTAACTAGCATAAGAAATACTTGGATTAGAATCTTTCGGTATTATTTCAAATCGCTTTAGCATTTCTTTAATTCTACTCCTGCCTCCAAAGTCACCTCTGAACCAAGAGAATAGACTAGTAATTTCGATTTTATCATTTTCAGCATCGTATTTACTTGATTTCTTTAAAAATGATTGAGCGACTTGATCAATTTGATTATCAAAATCACTGGCATCATAAATTGCGATGTCTGGACAACTCACAGCTCCACAATTGAGCGCAAAATGGATTCTACCATCTGTCTTTTCAACTCGGAACAACTTTTCTATTTTACTTGCGAAGGGATTCTTAATAAGGCCTAAAGCAAGTTTGAATTTAGACCCCCGAATAAAGCCATGTTCGATATCGTCAAAACTAAGTGCTAATCCAGCTATTTGAATTTGTTTCTTGGAAAAAAAGTGACTTCTCTTCTCATATACATCAGGGTTCTCTTTCAAGAAAATCTGGATATGTGCATTGTAAATGTTGATCCAAAAAGCTTTTTTATGCTCATCTTGGGACAGTTCTTCTGCCAACTTTTCCTTTTGGATTTCATTTAATGCAGTCAGAATGGTACTTACATCTTTTTGGGATTTCACTCCTACTAAAAGTTCCTTTGATAAAAGAATTGCCTTAGTATTTATTGCTTTGGAATTCTCCATTTCAATGTTGTCTTCTTCTTGTTTTACTGAGCAAAACGAGAGCAATACACTAGACAAAATCAACAGTAGAGTTAACTTATTTGTGTTTAGGATTTTATGCATCGGTTTCTCTCATTGTCACGAAGTTAAGCAATGAAAATTGCTTGAGAATTTAATTCATGTTTTGTGAACGACAAACAATAACAAAAAACAAATCTATCTAATTCGAAGATAAATTTTTCCTAAAAGGAATAGCAAAAAAGGTGTTAAATAGCCAATTGGATGAAATAGTTGTCCAAAAGCTACTGCGAGAATTAATGACCAAAGCCCCCACAATACTGTTCCAAGACAAAGATAAACGGAACAAAAGAATTCAATGTCCTTTACCAAGTTTTTAGATAAGATTCTAGCCATCCAAAACGGAGCAACATTGACTATTCTTAAAGGGAAAAATGCAACATTTTTCCAAAATGAAGATTTAGGTTTTATGTTGGGATTGATTTCTTCTGTTTTGTTTAAGTCGATTTTCTCTGCCAAGTTCTTGAGATTATCGAGGGTAAATTTTTTATCAGGGATCTGATTAATGGCTAAATCGAATTCATTCATCCTGATACTTCTTAAGGTTACCATTTCTAGTTCTAATCTTAAGTTGTCATTAAAAGCTTGAAATGCTTTGTTTTCATTTTGATCCCATTTTTTTTGGTAATCTGCAATGTTCAATTTTCTCCCAGCAGATAAAATGATTCGGGTATGAAACCTAGGAATGTCTTCGTAAAAGATACCTATCGGCAGTACTTGTGTACCCGCAGAAAATTGTTGCTTTTCCTCAAAACCAAATGCAATTCTACATAAGCCCTTTTTTATGGGTTTTAATTGCCGGTCTGGAATGCTAACACCCTCAACAAAAATAATTAAGGCTCCATTTTTTTCTAGAAGCTTTTCTGCTTCAAGAAATGTTGCTGCGTTTTTGTGCATGTTTTCCTTTCCTTCTTGAAGTCGATATACCGGAATTAAGTGCATTTTTCTTAAAATCCTATCGGCCCATTTCTGCTTGAATACATCTGATCGAGCCAAAAAATGCAAAGGTCGATTGAGGTAGCAAGAAATCAGGATAGCGTCTAAGAAAGAGTTTGGGTGGTTCGCCGCAATGATTAAAGGCCCCTCTTGCGCCTGTTTCCAATTGCCTTCTAATTTTATGTTCTTGTAGAAGCAATTCAGAGCTATTTTTAATAAAGCCCTTAGAAATCGATAAGGTAGCGACATCTTATTCATAGTAATTATAATCACTATCAGAATAGCGTATCAATTCGAAATCATCGACCCAAAATTCACTTTGATTATTGTTCCAGACAAAGATTTTGATTTTATCCTCCGCTTGAATTTCTTTCTCCAAGGACAAGACTTTTATTAGGTGAAACCATTCATTGTTTTTCCGGTAGGGTGCAATCTCATAACCCCGCCAGAAAAATGATTCTCCTTCACGGCTGATGTCAATGCTTAAAATTCCACTTGCATTCTCAGGAAATTTTAACCAGGTGGAAATGACCAAATCCTTTTCTCCCTTTTTAAACAAATCTTTTATTTGCCCCTCAAAAGTTAAAGGATAAGTATTTTCTTTTTCAACTTTGAAGCTAGATGGCAAGGTGTGAAACGTGCTGCTATCCCTTTGTTCCATATCCAGTCTCCAATTATTTGTTGTATTATTTAAGGGATTATATTTTCTATCGTATTGGCGTTCATCCATTGATTTGCCCAGATGAAGTACTTCTGAATTGTAAAATCGTTTTTGTTCTAAAACTTTTGGAAAATGAATTCTTGCCAATTCTATGACTTCCTTTGGGATTGGCACATTCGCGAAACTCAAAAGGATGGAATTGTAATTCTTATTGCTTATCAATTCTCTGGCAGCAATAATGCTTGATTCACTATTAAAGCCAATTAGGTCATATGGAATAGAATCAACTCCATCTTTTTCAAAAAAGCGCAAATAGCTAGGATCATTGCAATTGGCAAATATTAAAACATCTTTTTTTCCTGAGCTCCACTCTGAAGTCAATTGTACTACCTCTTTAAAATTTGCAAATGGTTTGTTTTGATAGAAATTAAGATTGGCAAACAATCCATACGTCATTGGAATAAGAAACACTAGTGTGGCAATATAGGGGATGTATCGTTTTTGGAAGGAGCCATAAAGACTAGTTAACAACAAAAGTGCAAATGGGGTAGAGAAGAGCAAGCTAGAAAATTGCAATACCGGACTATAATTAAGACTATAATACTTTGCAATTAGGTAAGGTAAAATGGAAACAATTAGAAGAACAATGTGTTTTTTTTCGATTTTCTTCCAACAAAAAAGAATAGATGTACCTGCCATTCCTAGAATGTAGTAAATCAAAAATTCGAAGCCATTGAATATTCTCATGGCATATTTCCATAAGAAATCATCACTTGGCAGTGGCATCCAATTGAGCCCTCCAATCTTTAAATGACCAATGGTAGTAGGAAGATGAGGAAGACAAATTAAACCAATGCCTAAAATTAGGATGGTGTAATTTTTCCAGGTATCCATCTTGATTAAGAAAAAACCATTTAAGAGAAGCAATACTATGCCTAATGCGGAAAAGTAATGGCTCATTATACCAAATGCACCAAGGAATGCACAGATTACAATTTTGTTAAGAGGAACATCACGGTAGAGTATCAAGTGCCAATAATGTGCAAAAGCCATGGTAAAAAATAGTCCTGGAGCATACGGCCTAGCCAATTGGCTGTATAGAATAAAAAATCCAGAACTAAGAACAATTGCTAAGGCGGCAATGGCTGAAGCTGTACTAAAATAGTTTTTGGAAAATTGATAGAAATAATAAAGAGATCCAACACCAAAAAGTACAAATGGTAGTCGCACAAGCCCTGTGCTTAGGCCTACTAATTTTGTCCAATAATAAAGAAAGATCTGAGTAAATGCAGGATGACCATCAATCTTAATTCCATTTTTAATAAGGGCTGATAAGTTTTCTGCCTTTAGCCGCTGAATAGCACTCAATTCATCATTGCTGAATGACCAATCAGCAAAAAAAGCAAAACGAAAAATAGCGCCAATTCCTAGAAGAAGAATAAACGCTAAACCCAGATATTGGGGTTCTTTCGAATTATTTTCTTTGTTTACTGATCTCATATAAGATAATGCCGGTGGATACGGATACATTTAAGGAAGCGGTATTTCCTAACATTGGAATTGTAGCTTTGTGGTCGGCTAATTTCATTAAGGTGGAGTTTACACCATCCTCTTCTGAGCCCATGATTACAACAGTAGGACCTTGATAACTTACTTCGCTAACTGGCAATTCAGATTTCTCGGTACAAGCAATAATTTGTAAACCAGAGTGCTTTAAATTTTCTACAACTGCAGCTAAATCTCGCTCTCTAGAAATGTTAACATTAAGTAAGGCACCTGAAGACCTCTTTATAGCCTCAGCATTAATTTGAGCTGCCCCTTTTACAGGAATAATTATTCCATGAACTCCAAGGCATTCGGCACTTCTACATATGGCCCCAAAATTTCCCACATCACTAACTCGATCTAAAACAAGCATTAAGGGTGTTTCTCCATTTTCATAGGCCTGACTAACTACGCTTTCGTAGGGCTGATACTCGATAGGAGAAAGCAGTGCAACAACACCTTGGTGTTTACCACGGTATAAATGATCCAATTTGGCTAAAGGAATGTTCTGACTAGCAATTTTATGCGTTTTAATTAATTTTCTTAAAGTGCCTATGTGTGGGCCTCTTAGGTCTGATTGAATAAAAACTTTATCAATTTCATTCTGGTTCTGAATGGCTTCCATTACTGGATGCATTCCATATATGGCATTGTCTTTTTTCACGAATTCAGTTTTCCTTGTCGCCATGCATCAACAGCACGGTACCAGTTATTTTTTAAGTTAGTATCTCTGTACAGCTTGAAATCATTGTAGTGCCAAGCTTTTCCTCTTCTGGTAAACTCAAATTTAACAGATAGGATATTGTTTTCTTCCCCATACAGCCAAATCTCCTTATTTCTAGTTTTAACAACTTCATAAGGTTCTCCATATACCACCATTATTATTCCTCTATCCGTTTTCCAGCCTTCCTTGAAAGAAGTGAAAAATTGATTTGCATTTTCAACCCTTTCGTAATAAATGTTGATCAAATTCTTAGCTGTTTCTTCATCTCTACCAAGCTTCAACCAGAAGTTTTCAAAAGCCGCTTTTTTATCACTAGCTTCCTGTAATTGCTTAAATTCATTATTGGTGCTGATGTATCGAATAGGTTCTATTACCTGCTCATAACTGCTTATTTTTGGATAAGAGGGATGAAAACTGAACAAATGGAGAGCTTTAATTTCTTCTCCTTCTTCTGTTGACAGATTCAAATCAATCAAACGAATTCGTTTTGCATTCAATGTAATTTTTGCCTTGTGATCAATAAAATTTAAACTGTCGCTCTCTTCCGAATGGAAAATTTTTTCATTGATATTGTTCATTGCAAATGGGGGAGAGGCCTTAATGCTAGCAAGATTATTGCTTTCAACTAAAAATGAGTTTGATTCAATTAAAGGACTTTTCTCAATTAAGAGTTCTTTGTTTTCGCTAGAATACTGATCCAATAATATCTCTTTTCCATCAAGTATTCTAAAGAATTGATAATTGTTATTCAATCGCTTATCAATAAAGACATCATACCTCACATTTAAATCCCTATTCGCATCTCTAAATCTAATTTCAAGCATCAATTTTTTTCCTAATGGGGCTAGGAAGGAAAAGTTACCAAATAGGTCATGATCACTATTGTTCTCTCCAACATCATTTAAAGCAATAATGTTGGAGTCCAAAACTTGCCTAGAATTTTCAGCATTTTTTACACGATACTTAATGTAAACATTTGCTTTGCTTATTGAATCATCTTTGAATTTCCCATAAAGAACATCTGCTGCCTTAAATTTGAAATAAACTAGACTAGAATCTGTGGAATGATGGAAGACTTTAAACTGTGGTTTAATTGCCCTCTGATTCTTTTCGTATAAATAAGTGTAGTCATAATTAAAGCTAGACTGACTCGATTTGCACGAGAAGATTAACAAACAAATAGAGATGGGAAGTAGGATCTTATAGGTCCTCATGTTCGCTTTCTTTTAAAAATTCTGCTGGGATCGTTTTGTTTGCTTTTGCTCCCATTTTTTTCAAATCATCGGCCCTTTTTACCAAATTCCCTCTACCAGAACTAAGTTTGTTAAAGGCATCATCATAGGCTTTTCTGCCCATGCTTAAACTATGATCTATTCGTTTTAAATCTTCTATAAATCCAATGAACTTATCATACAAGTCGCCAGCTTTATCAGCAATTTCAATCGCATTTTTAGTCTGCCTCTCATGTTTCCATAAAGAAGAAACTGTTCTAAGTGTCGCTAATAATGTTGTTGGACTTACCACAACAATTTTCCTGTCCCAAGCATAATTAAACAATGAATAATCGGCTTGTACAGCCAAACTAAAAGAAGATTCTATGGGTATGAAGAGCAATACAAAATCCGGAGAATTTAATGTTTTAGCAGTTTGGTAGTTTTTTTCACTTAGGTTTTTTATGTGGTCTTTTATGCTTGCTATGTGTTGTTTCAGAGCCAGGTCTTTTATCGCATCTTCCTCAGCATTTACATATCGCTCGTAAGCAACTAGTGAAACCTTTGCATCAACAATAATGTGTTTCTCATCTGGCAGATGAATGATTACATCTGGTTGTATTCTTTTCTCGTCACGATTGGTGTCGCTAAATTGGGTTTCATATTCATCTCCCTTTATCAATCCAGACCTTTCCAAAACGCGCTCTAAAATTAGTTCACCCCAATTCCCTTGTGTTTTGTTTTCTCCTTTTAAGGCAGTAGTAAGGTTTTGAGCTTGTTCATTTAAATTTTGATTGAGGTCCATCAAGCGTTTTAATTCCTCCTTTAATACCAGTCTTTCATCAGATTGGTTTTTGTAATTCTTTTCTATTTTCTCTTCAAATGATTTTAATTTTTCTTGAAGGGGATTGAGGACTTGATTCAATTCCTTCTGGTGAGATTTGGATAAGTCATTCGCATTTTGTTTTAGAATAGAATTGGCAATCAATTGAAACTCTTTATTTAATTTTTCTTGAACTTGAACCAACTCTTCCTTCTGGTTCTCCAATTGTTCTTCTAGATTGACCTTCTCGGTCTGTACCCTAGTAAAATCCTTACTTAAATCAACAATTTTTTCTTGCAATTCAATTTCACGTTTTTTCTGTTTGTCAAATTCAAGAATAGAATTTTCGATTCTAGAATTTAGATGTTCCAATTCTTTTTGCATTCCTAAATGTTCCAATTCCCAGGCTCTTTCTTGTTCCTTATTGTCTGGCTTTTCCTTTAATTTGTTTTTAAAAATTAGGTAGCAGGAGATAGCACCAATTAAGAGTCCGAATAGAATAGAAGGATGAAAGATTGCTTCCATGGTAATAATAAGATAAGGGAACGAAGATAATCAAAATTGAGGCCCGTAATTAGCCCTTTTGATTATTAAAAGTAGTTGATAAAACCAAAATGTATTTTGGCAGCCCTTAGGTCAATCGGGTTGTTGAATTGTTTTCCGATGGCATAATTCAAGCTGAAAATTCCAGCGTTGGTTTCAAAATTAATTCCTGCTCCAAGTCCAATGGGTTGATCATTGTAATATTCATCGCTTGTGTTTACTTCATAATTGCCAAAATCACCAAACAAATTGAAAAAAGAATTCTGATCCAATAAAAAGCGATACTCTAAACTCAAAATAGTAAATGTTGATGCTAGAATAGAGGCTTCATCAAACCCTCTAAGGCTATTTAAACCACCAATTCGAAAAAGCTCATTGCTATACACTTGTTCAGAATAAAGGCTAGAGCCGCTAAGTCTGACTAAAAAACTTGACCTATTTTTTATTGGAAAAAACTTACTGACACTAAGTGATCCTTCAAATTGATTGGTTTTTAAATTGATGTTTTCGTAAATGTCAGGGAATTCTTGTTCTAGGGCCAATATCTTCAGGAGTCTTTTCTGCCCAATTGCAAATTCTGATTGTATGTCCCAACCCTTTCTAGGATTAAACCTATAATCTAATCGCTCTAGTCGATAAGCTAATCCAATAGAGTTTATTCGAACGTCACCTAAAGCTGGTAAACTGCCACTATTGTTGTTGATTAGACTTTTTCTTGATAATAAATTAGATTGCTTGTTTTTGTAAAAAATCTTTAAAAATTCTGCCCGTCTCAAATTATAATTCACTCCGATTTGGGCATTTAAATCAAGAAAGGAAGTATCTCTTTTGAACAAAAGAAAAGAGCTTTCAATTCCAAATGCTGAATTGAGGAAATAAGGGAGTCCAAAATTTAAATTTAGTTCTTGAGAATTGCCCTTCAGTTTCCTCCATTTTAAGCCAATTTGCTCGCCCCTTTTAAATCCATTCAACAAATTAAAATCGATGTCACCTGTAAGTTCAATTTTACCTGTTTCCTCATCTGTTAATAGTCCTAGTATGCCATTAAATCTACTGGCTTGTTTACGCTTAATGCTTAGTAACAATTTTACATGTTCTTCAAAAAATTGAAGTTCAGGTTTTTTAAGGATTTGGATAAAAGGAAGTTCTTTTAGTCTAGTTTCCACAAGGGCAATGTTTTGCTCCTGATAAATACTGCCTTCTTCAAGCCCAAGATGCCTCATTAAGTAGCTTTTATTAATCCCTGGATTTTTGGATAAAATAAGGCTGTCGAAGGAATATTTTTGATTCTTTTTTAGTTGAAGTTCTGCGTGAATGTCCTGGTCTTGTCCAATAGTTACTTGGTCTAGTTTTACACTAGCAAAAGGATATCCTATGTTTTCGTAATACTTAATTATTTTGTTAAATAGGTTCTGCAATTGTTTGCCAGAAAAGGGTCGGCTCAAGAAAAGCCGATTACTAGGGTCAATGTTTAAAAGTTCTTCTTCTGGAACATTTCCTTTATCCAATTGAGCCCATTTGTATTTTTCTAATCCATGGAAGAAAAGAATGGCTGTATCATTAAGAATAGAAATTGAATCAAAACTTGCAGCAAGGTAGGAGTCACCAATTAGTTCTGCAATTAGCTGGTTTCCCCAATCGACAGCAGCTTCTTTTGATTGGACCTCTTTTGGGGGTTTTATTTTTAGCCCATCCAAGCCAAGAGGCTTTAACACCAATTGTGCTTGAACAATTTGATTTGCAAATAGGCTCAAAAAAAGAAAACAAAAAAGAGGAATTAGTGCTCTCATTTAATACGCTTGGTTCTTTTTCCAATCAATTCTGGTTTTGCCAGATTGTGCTAGATATTCGTTGCATTTAGAAAACACTTTACTTCCAAAAAATCCCCTATGGGCAGAAAGTGGAGAAGGGTGAGGTGCCTCAATAATGCAGTGTTTGTTTTGATCTATCCGATTTTTTTTCTTTCTGGCGTAATTTCCCCAGAGCAAAAAAACGACATCTTTTCGCTTAAATTGCACCAAATCGATAATAGCATCTGTGAAATTCTCCCAGCCCCAAGTGAGGTGAGAACTAGCACTATGGGCTTCCACACTTAAGGCCGCGTTTAGCAGCAATACACCTTGTTGCGCCCATCCACTAAGATCTCCTGATTTTAATTCAATTCCCAAGTCCTGGTTTAATTCTTTAATAATGTTCCTCAGAGAAGGTGGAATGGTCATTCCCTCTGGGACTGAAAAGCACAGACCATTTGCTTGACCTTCGTTGTGGTAAGGGTCTTGGCCAAGGATAACTACCTTCACATTATCTAAATTGCAAAGGTTGAGCGCTTTAAAAGTGTCTTGACTTGCAGGGTATATTGCTGCTTTTTCTAAAGATAATTTTTTGCATAAGGTTATAAAATAGGGTTTTTCTAGCTCGGCCTTAAGTAATAGGTACCAATCATCATTCAATTGAGATACTAATTGGGTAAAATACTTCGTTTTCATTCGCTGTTAAGATTCCATTGTTAACAAAATTGCAATCTAGAAGTTTCTAGTGCTCCCTTTTACTTAATTTTGAGCACGGCTAATCTAATTAAAGAAAAATGAAAAAGCTTATTTATAGTCTTGTTGCCCTATTTATTGTTGCAACTTTATTCTCCTGTAGAAGTCATCAAAGATGTGCTGCTTACAGTCAGACTAATCCAGGTACTACACAGACTCCTTCTTAATTGAATTGGGAAGAGATTGATTCTGAAGAAAGTTTAAATCTTCTTGTTCAAAAACAGGCAGGAAAACCATTCGCTCTATTCAAGCATAGCACAAGGTGCATTATTAGTAGTACTGCTAAAAACAGGATAAGTGGAAATTCGGAAACACTTAATCCTACCGTGCCAATTTTTCAAGTGAATGTGATTTCCAGTAGATCTTTTAGTCAACGCATCGCCGAGTTATACCAACTTCAACATGAGTCACCTCAAATTCTATTGATTAAAGACAATAAGTTGGTGTATCACGCATCTCACCTTTCCATCTTCGCAAAAGAAGTCGCTAAGCATATTTAAAAACTACGGCTTGCTCAATTGAATGGTCTAGGCTTAGTGCCACAGGACATTTTCTTGCTTCAATTTCTAAGAAATTTCGCTCTTCCTGGTTTAAATTAACATCAAATTTTATTTCAAGTTCTATTTTCTTGATTTTCCTCGGTCCGCTCGCCATCGATTTTATTGCGGCATATTGTGGTTGACCAATTTCAATGTTTTTTGATCGAGCACGGATGGCTATGATTGTAATCATACATGAGCCAAGGGCAGATGCTAGTAAATCAGTTGGTGAAAAGGAATTTCCAAGTCCCTGGTTGTCTAATGGGGCGTCTGTTAATAATGTTTGTCCAGAGAGTTCGTGAAGATTATTTACTCTTAAATTATTTTGATAAGTTCCTTTCATTAGATTTCCCATACTGATAATTTGCTTTTATTAAATTTGTTGTAAAATTAATTTCTTGAAACGACTTCTAGGTTTTTTTTTATTTCTTCTGTTTGGTTCGAGTATTATTGCTCAGGAAACCATCTTTGAAGAAAAAACGACTCTTTTTTCAGAGGAATATTCTGGTGGAATAAGCATACATACAAGTGGTTTTGGCTTAAATTTTAGGTACGCACAATACCAATCCGGATTCACAAAAAGAATTTATGCCATTGAATTCGCTACCCTTAAACATCCTAAGGAAATAAAATCAATTAGCCAATTCGAAGACGATGTAAAAGGGTATATCTATGGTAAATTGAATTCATTTTTTACTTTCAGACCTAGCATTGGAACTCAACACATTTTTATTCCCAAACAATCCATTCGAGGGGTGGCCATCTCCTATGTTTTTCAAATGGGCCCCAGTCTAGGCTTAGCCAAACCAATTTACTTGAACATACGCGAACGCGAACTAAACACCCTGAATAGTTTCAATATCGTTAAAAGAAGGTATGATCCTGAGGTGCACGGACAGGATGATATTTATGGTCGTGCTTCCTTCTTTAATGGAATAGACGAACTTAAATTGTACCCTGGAATTTTTAGCAAATTTGGTTTGCACTTCGATTATGCTAAAAATAGGGAAACATTGCGCTCAGTAGAAGTTGGTTTGACTTCTGATCTCTATTTTCAAAAAGTACCAATTATGGCCCTTACAGAAAACAGAGCATGGTTTCTTAACATCTATATCAACCTGCTTTTTGGGACAAGAGAATTAAAATAAATTCTCAGGCAACAAAATGACAATTCAGTTTGTCTTAATTAGTGAATGAACAAATGCTGAAATTATTTTTTGCATATGAATTAATTCGTAAATTGTCGCTCCGTACTGTAGTTTAATTAAAATACGTAATGCTATGAAAATCAAAAGGTTTACACTTTTGACCCTCTCTATTGGGTTGCTTGGAACAGGCTTGTTTTTTGCCACAAAATCAAATGAAGCAACTTATTTCCCAAGAAATAATGCTGAAAGTCCAAAATCAGCTTCAGGGTACTTGGATTATATTAAGTCAATTAAAGCCAATCAAGTTACTGGTGAAATAAACTCTCAGGATGTTGAGGCTGCTTATAAGCAAGCATCTCGCTTGCCAAAAGGAAAAGCAACTCTAGGTGTAAATTGGAATTTTAAAGGCCCAGATAATATGGGAGGTAGAACTAGAGCTTTTTTAATTGATAGAAATAATTCCAATCGCCTTTATGCAGGTGGTGTTGCAGGTGGTGTTTTTGTATCCAATGATGCAGGCCAAAACTGGGCGCCTTACGATACGGATTATGAAGTTAAAAACATTTCTTGCATTACTCAAGCTACTGATGGGAGTATTTATGTAGGAACAGGTGGTCATTTTGAAACCGGTGGATCAGGTGGAAGAGGATATTATTTCCTTGGAAGTGGTATCCATAAGCTTATTGGAAATGGCAATTATCAAACAATTGTTGCTCCTGATAATAGACTATCTAGTTTTGAAGATTTTGCTACAATTGGACAAATTGAAGCGGATCCAACTGACCCCAATCGATTATTTGTTGCCATGAACAATGGATTTAGAATCATTGACATGTCGGGAGCTGAACCTTCAATTACAGATCCAATTAAGTTCAATAGAAGAGCGAATGATGTTGATGCAACAGCTGACGGTAAGGTACTTGTTTCATACCAGGGTGGAGATTTATACATTTCTCACAATAGCGCCGTACATTTTTATAGAAACAACATTCCAAGAGCATCTAGAGTGGAATGTGCAATAGCCCCTTCTAATAGTAATATCATGTATGCTTCTGTTGCAAGAGCAAATTCAGCCACTTGTTTAGAGGGTGTTTTTCGTTCAAAAGATGGCGGAATCAATTGGGAAAGAATTTCACCAAGTGGATCTTCATCCTTTGAAATGTTAGGAAATGTTGGAGTAAATTGTCAAGGTGGTTGGGATAATGCAATTTCTGTTTATCCAGACGATCCAGGGAAAATCATTGTTGCAGGTGTTACCATGTACAGATGGGAACAAAGTTCTACAGATCCTGCTCCTGTAAATGGATCATGGAATCAAATTGATATTTTGATTGATAGAACTCCTGCTGGGAATTTAATTCCTTTTTATGTACATGCAGATAAGCACAGAGTATCTTTTGACCCAAATAATTCTGACATAGCATACATCGCTACAGATGGTGGAATTTATAAATCAATCAATTTTAATGCTTCAACACCATTTTATTCTGCATTTAACAATAAGTACGCTGTAACTCAATATTATAATATTGGAGTAGGACCAAACGACATCGTATTAGGGGGAACTCAAGATAATGGGTCTCACGCTATTGGCTTAGGCTTTAACAACGGACTAGGCGGTATTGAAGTTTTAGGTGGAGATGGATTTGATGCAGACCTATCTACCGTTAATCCATCCATCGGATTTGCCTCCTCTCAATTTAATAGAATTGCAAGAATACAAGGTATAGGATCAACTTCAGGAAATAGTAATCTTTCTGTTGCTGATGTAACTGGAGCTAACTCGTTTTTAGGTGGTTTGTGTGGTACTCCAGAAGGATGTTCTGAAGTGTTTTATTCAACAACTAAATTGTGGGAGACTTTTGATCATCCAGCTCCAATGGATTCTGTGCTAATAGCAGAAGAAAGAACAGATCTTCCTCCAATACCAGCAGGGACAGTGTATACTTATGAAAGTGACAATAGCAATAATGTTCGTCATATAGAACAAACTGAGTCTACTTCAAGAAACATTTATCCAACGGATACTTTAACTGGTGCAGTCGATCGAGTTGCAAGCAATTTTAATGGCTTGAATAGAATGACTAAGGTGGTAAATTATGATACCATTGTTGTGGATACAACCAACAGTAGAATCTTTATTAATTATAGAGACAGCAGACCTGATGAGATTTTATCCTATACATTGGATAATCCAGTTGCTTATACCAACTCTTTTGTTGGAGCGATAGACCTTACGGTTAAGGCAGACTCATTAATTACCCAAGAATTCCAAATTAGTTTTGGTTACTCCTTTAGAATGCCTGATAAAGTGCAAACTATTTTTGCAACTGCAAACTGGCCCGGACAAGGATCTACGTATGGACAAAGAAACGTTTATATGACTAGAGACATGATGCGTAACAAACCAAACATTAAGTGGTTCTCTATTGCTGGCCCAAATTCTTCTCCTGATCCTATTACAACTGATGTTTTATGTATGGATTTTAGCCGTGATGGGAATTATTTATTCCTAGGAACGCAAGATGGAAAACTATATAGAATATCTAATCTAAATAGAGTGAATAGTGATGCTACAGAATCAAGTTTCGGTTCTTGGTATAATATTCAAGATACTCTTCTAAGCGGTCAATGTAGACAAATTGGCTCGTTTTCTGGCCGTTCGGTAACTGATGTTTCCGTTGATCAAGACAATCCAGACAATGTAATAGTTTCTTTAGGAAACTATGGAAATGGATTTTTCGTTTCAAGAACAACAATCGCAACAACAGCGGTGAACAGTACAGGAACTTTTACTTCAATTCAAGGATTAGGTACCAATGGCCTTCCTAAAGCGCCTGCTTATACTGTTGTAATGGACAAGAATAAGTTTGGAAGAGTGCTAGTAGGAAATGAGATCGGAGTATTTGCAACAGAAAATGCTTTTGAAACAATTGTAAGGTCAGATACTGTTATTACACCTGCCGATACTCAGCACATTATGGCTGACACTATAATTGTTCCTGCAGACTCTATTATAACCGATACAGATACCATTAGGTTCCCAGCAGATACAACATATATTACTGCTCAAACTAACATCAGCCCAGGAAGAACAGATATTACTACAGGTCCGGATGTAATTTGGACTGAAGAAACGGTAGGAATGGGAAGAGTGCCAGTATTTGACTTAGAGCAAATGTATTTTGGTTATGAGTACGCTGGCAATGATGGAAAAATTTATGCTGGTACGCATGGACGAGGAATTTTTGAAACAGATCAATTTGTTGGACTTCCAGAAGTGGATGATGAAAGCAATGAAGCAAAATTTAAAAACTCATTCAAATTGTATCCGAATCCTGCAAGAGAGCAAACAACTCTTGATTTTATTCTAAATGAAAGAGGAAATGTTCAATTGTCAGTTTTTGATATTAGAGGAAAACTGATTAAGGATGAAGCTTTGACCAATCTTCAAAAAGGAAGAAATCAAGTTGAAATGAATATTGGCGAAATGAATAATGGAACCTATATCATTCGATTAGTTCATCAAGGGAAAACAATTACTAGCAAATTTGTAGTACACAAATAAGCTAAGCTATTCACAATTTTAAGGGACTGTTGAAAAACAGTCCCTTTTTTTGTATAAATACCCGATCAAGCATTTCATTATTTAATGTTCCTAATGTAATTTCGTCAAGACTTTAAATTTATCATATGCCAAGAGATCTATCCATCCATCATGTATTAATAATTGGTAGTGGCCCTATCGTAATTGGCCAAGCCTGTGAATTTGATTATTCAGGTTCTCAAGCTTCCAAATCATTAAGAGAAGAAGGCATCAAAGTGAGTTTGATCAATTCAAACCCTGCTACCATTATGACAGACCCTGTCATGGCAGATCATATTTACCTTCAGCCACTAGAGCCAGAATCTATTGAGCAAATATTAAAGGATCATCCAGATATTGATGCTGTATTGCCTACGATGGGCGGACAAACGGCATTAAATCTCGCTATTAATTGTGACGAGGCTGGTCTGTGGGAAAAATACAATGTTAGAATGATTGGTGTCGACATTGATGCCATCAACATTACTGAAGATCGAGAGCAATTTAGAAAGTTAATGATCGAAATAGGAATAGGGGTTGCTCCAGCGAAAATTGCCAATTCCTTTCTTGAGGGAAAAAACTTTGCTCAAGAAATTGGATTTCCATTAGTTATTCGTCCATCTTTTACTTTAGGAGGTACCGGTGCTTCATTTGTGCATAATGCCGAAGAGTTTGATAAATTACTAACTAGAGGACTTCACGCATCTCCTATACACGAGGTTCTTATTGATAAGGCTGTATTAGGTTGGAAAGAATATGAATTGGAGTTATTAAGAGATTCTAATGACAATGTAACCATCATTTGTAGCATTGAGAATATGGATCCAATGGGAATTCACACAGGAGATTCTATTACTGTTGCTCCTGCAATGACCCTTTCTGATACTACTTTCCAAAAGATGAGGGACATGTCCATCAAAATGATGAGATCTATTGGAGATTTTGCAGGTGGTTGTAATGTGCAATTTGCAGTAAGTAACGATGAAAAAGAAGACATTATAGCAATAGAAATTAACCCTCGTGTTTCTAGATCGTCTGCCTTGGCTTCGAAAGCTACCGGTTATCCAATTGCAAAAATTGCTACAAAATTGGCGATAGGGTATCATTTGGATGAATTGAAGAATCCTATTACTGGAAATACCTCAGCATTGTTTGAACCCACTTTGGATTATGTAATTGTAAAAATTCCGAGATGGAATTTTGATAAATTCGATAGTCCAGATAAAACCCTAGGGCTTCAAATGAAATCTGTTGGGGAAGTAATGGGCATTGGTCGCTCTTTTCAAGAAGCAATTCAGAAAGCTTGCCAGTCTTTAGAGATAAAAAGAAACGGCATAGGTGCTGATGGAAGAGAATTGACTGATCAAGGAAAAATTCTCAATAGCCTTGAAAACCCAAGTTGGAATCGTTTATTCCACCTGTATGATGCCATAAAATTGGGGATTCCACTTTCAACAATTTATAAGGCTACCTTAATTGATATGTGGTTCTTAAGACAAATTGAGGAACTCGTATTGATTGAACGAGAAATTCAAAAATATACCTTGGAAACCCTACCAAGAACCCTTTTTCTTGAGGCCAAACAAAAAGGCTATGCCGATAGACAAATTGCCCACGTTCTAAATTGCTTAGAAAGCGAAGTTTTTGATAAAAGAATAGAAGAAAACATTAACAGAGTCTATAAATTGGTAGATACATGTGCTGCTGAGTTTGAGGCTAAAACTCCTTATTATTATAGCACATTTGAAGAGGAGAATGAATCGGTAAGATCTGAAAAGAAAAAAATAATTGTTCTTGGATCTGGCCCAAATAGGATTGGACAAGGAATTGAATTTGATTATTGCTGTGTACACGGAATTCTTGCTTCTAAAGAGGCTGGATATGAAACCATTATGATCAATTGTAATCCTGAAACAGTTTCAACTGATTTTGATACGGCTGACAAATTATATTTTGAGCCTGTTTTTTGGGAGCATATTTATGATATCATTTTACATGAAAAGCCAGAAGGTGTTATTGTTCAATTGGGCGGACAAACTGCATTAAAACTCGCTGAGAAATTATCTAGGTACAATGTGCCAATTATTGGAACAAGCTATGAAGCCCTGGATTTAGCTGAAGACAGAGGTTCTTTTTCAGACTTATTGAAAGAACATGATATTCCTTACCCTAAATATGGGTCAATTGAGGCAGCTGATGAAGCCATAGTATTGAGCAGAGAAATTGGTTTTCCATTGTTAGTAAGACCGTCCTATGTTCTTGGTGGACAGGGGATGAAAATTGTAATCAATGAGACGGAATTAGAACAGCATGTTGTTAATATTTTAAGAGATTTGCCTGGCAATAAAATATTGTTAGATCACTTTTTATCAGGAGCGATAGAAGCAGAGGCAGATGCAATTTGTGATGGAAAAGATGTTCACATCATTGGTATTATGGAACACATTGAGCCAGCTGGAATTCATTCTGGAGATTCATATGCAGTTCTTCCAGCATTTGATTTAAGTGATAATGTAATAAAACAGATCCAAGATCACACTAAGAAAATTGCCGTAGCATTAAAAACCAAAGGTTTAATAAATATTCAATTCGCTGTTAAAGACGAAGTGGTTTATATTATTGAGGCAAATCCGAGGGCATCTAGAACAGTTCCTTTCATCGCAAAGGCCTACCGTGAGCCATATGTTAACTATGCAACCAAAGTAATGCTAGGCGATAAAATGGTGAAAGATTTTGATTTCAAACCATACAAATCTGGGTACGCGATAAAAATACCTGTATTCTCTTTTGATAAATTCCCAAATGTTAATAAGGAATTAGGACCAGAAATGAAATCTACTGGAGAAGCAATACGATTTATCGATGATTTGAAGGATAAGTATTTTCGTGAAATCTATTCTGAGAGAAACCTGTATCTTAGCAAATAGTTATGCTATTTGAAGCAGGTTTTGTTACACTTTTCCGTACAATTTTAATATTTGTTTGCGTTTATTATGCATTCAAATTTATTATGAGATTCCTTGCCCCTATTCTAATAAATCGTTTTTTAAAAAAGCAGCAGGCAAAGTATCAGGAACCCCAGCAACAGAAAAAGAAACCAGGTGAAGTCCACATTAAAAAAGGGGGCAATCACGATAAGTCTGAAGATGTGAAACTTGGCGATTATGTTGAGTTTGAAGATCTTGATGAAAAAAAATGATATGAATAAACTAAAACCATTTTTTCCTTATTTATTGGCCTTAGCCATTTTTGCCGGAGCTGGTATGATCTATTTTTACCCAGTTTTGCAAGGGTATAAGTTGAAGCAGGGCGACATAAAATTGCATAAAGGAATGTCGCAAGAACTTAGAAACCACAAGGCAAAATTTAACGAGGAGCCGCTTTGGGTTGGAAACATGTTCTCAGGTATGCCTGCTTACCAGGTCTCAAATGTGAAGTATACTGGAAACATCATTGCCTTCTTTCATCAAATACTTCAATTAGGTTCTCCTCATCCTATAGGAATCCTTATTCTATATATGATAGGGTTTTACATACTTCTTTTGTGTTTAAGGATCAATCCCTACCTAGCCATTGTTGGCGCAATCGCCTTTGCATTTTCTTCCTATTTTATTGTGATTATTGAGGCTGGGCATAACTCAAAAGCTTTTGCCATTGCCTATGTGCCGCCGTTACTTGGAGGAATCATTGCAACTTTGAGAGGGAATTGGAAGATAGGGATTCTGGTAACAAGTATTTTCATGGGACTCGAGTTGTACGCCAATCACTTACAAATAACCTACTACGCGCTCTTTTTAATCTTGATAGTTGGAATAGGTGAGATGATTCATTTTATCAAATCTGGAGAATCAACAATTTTCTTTAAGCGTGCTGGTTTGGTAATTATTGCTGTGCTGCTAGGAATACTCCCAAATATGGGCAATATCTTAACCACCTTTGAATATGCCAAATCATCAACTAGAAGCCCTTCTGAACTTAGCATAAATCCTGATGGGTCTTCCAATAGCGACATTAAAAGTACTGGTTTAGATAAAGATTACATTACTCGTTGGTCCTATGGAATACAAGAGACATGGTCATTGATGTTACCTAATGTAAAGGGTGGGAAATCAGGAGCTATTTTATCTGACCAAGAAGAGATGGATCGAATTCGAAAAGAGAATCCCAATTTCTTCAATTTCATGGTCACCCAATACCAACAATCTGGTTATTATGTCAATACCTATTGGGGAAATATGCCCTTTACATCTGGGCCGGTTTATATTGGAATTATCGTCTGTTTTTTAGCCTGGTTATGCCTTTTCTTTATCAAAGATCGTTTGGTCAATTCTTTAGTGGTGGTAGCTGGCCTATGTATTTTGTTAAGCTGGGGTAAAAACTTTATGGGTTTTACAGACTTTTTTATCGATCATGTGCCTGGATATAACAAATTTAGGGCGGTAACCATGATACTTTCAATAACGGAATTGGTTTTACCTCTATTGGCCATACTTTTTCTTGGGAAACTAATTCAAAGTCCAGCCGAAATATTAAAAGAAAAAAAGAAATTATTCATTAGCGGAGGAGTCTTCTTAGGAATCTTATTGCTGTTCTTAGCTAGCCCAAAAAGCTTCTTTGATTTCGCTAGCGATAGTGAAATGGCCAAATTCAATAGCATGGCTCAACAAAACCCACAACAATCAACAGCGGTTTATCAAAATTTAGAGGATATCGAATCTTATCGAGTAAATGTATTTCAATCCGATGTTTTCAATGCGCTAAAATTTTTGCTTGTTGGAATCGCTTTAATTGCATTGTTCTTAATGGGTAAAATAAAAAAGCAACTTTTGATCATTGGATTTGGAGCATTAATTACAATTGATTTGTGGTCTGCCGATAAACAATACGTAGGCAATGAAGTTACCCCAGGGACTAGTTCTAGAGCAGAAAACCATTATGCTGCCTACACTAAACCAAATAAAGTGGTTGCACCTTATGATGCAAGTCCAGTAGATTTAGCCATTCTTAATAAAGAGCTACAACTGAATCAAATTCGACTAAAAGAAAATCGAACTCAAAACAACATTAGTGAATCTATAGCCCAAGAAATTGCTAAGCAAAGTAAAAAACAGGGCCGTTTAGATCCAGGGAAAAAGCAAAGCATTCAGTTCGTCGAATTAATGCGAGGCACACATTATAGAGTTCTCAATACAACAGCTAAATTAGATGAGGATGCACAAACCGCCTATTTTCATAAAACTTTGGGTGGTTACCATGGTGCTAAAATGAAAAAATACCAAGAACTTATTGACTTTGAAGTTGGTGTGGAGCATTATCAACTTCGACAAGCATTTGATCAAGGAGGAGAGGCACTAGTTAAGCAATTGTTGCCCTCCATGAATGGCATCAACATGCTGAATTCTAAATACATTATTGGTGCTGTAAGAGTAGAGGGTGGACAAGCACTTTCCCTGGTGGAAAACCCACATCGTTTAGGCAATGCATGGTTTGTTAATGAGATTAAATTGGTTGAATCTGCCGACGAAGAAATTTTGGCCTTAAGGGAAAATGACCCAAAAACTTCTGCGGTTGTTAGAAGCGAGTTGGCACAAGGATTACCTGGTGTATACGATCTTGATCCAAGTGCAAGTGTCAATTTAACTCAATATTTGCCAAATTATTTGAGCTACGAATACAAAACCAACAAGGATCAATTTTTGGTTTTCTCCGAGATTTATTATGCTGATGGATGGAATGCTTATGTTAATGGTGAGGCAGTAGAACACATTAAAGTAAATTATATTCTAAGAGGAATGCATTTAGCAAAAGGGGAAGGAACGATTGAATTTAAATTTGAACCTAAAACCTATGAGATAGGAACAGTACTTACATGGACCAGTTCTGCATTGATGCTTTTGTTAATAATTGGTGTTTCTTATACCGAGTTTAAAAAGAAAACTTCTACTTGAAACGAGTATTAATCATTGCATATTATTGGCCACCTAGTGCTGGATCTGGCGTTCAGCGTTGGTTAAAGTTTGCAAAATATTTACCTCAATTCAATTGGACACCAGTAGTTTATACTCCTGAAAATCCTGATTTTGATGTACAAGACAAGGGGTTAGTTGAGGAAATCCCAAAAGAGGTAGAAGTAATTAAGACAAAGATCTGGGAACCCTATCAATGGTATAAAAGATTGCTAGGGAAGAAAAGCAAAGGAAGTAGTGCAGGTTTGGCTGATGTAAATCCCAATAGCTTTAAGGCTAAATTCTCCAATTGGGTAAGGGGAAATTTATTCATTCCAGATCCTAAAGTATACTGGGTAAAACCTTCTGTGAAATTCTTGAAAACGTATTTAAAGGAAAATCCTGTCGACATCATCATTAGTACAGGAACTCCGCACAGCATGCACCTTATTGCTTTGGAGTTAAAAAGGGACTTGGCTTTGCCTTGGATAGCCGACTTTAGAGATCCATGGTCCAAATTAGACATGCTTTCAACTTACCACATTAGCAAGAGCAATTTTAAAAAGTATCAAAAGTTAGAACAACAGGTATTACTTGCGGCAGATTTGGTAACAACAGCAAGTAGAACCTGGGCAAAAGATTTTGAAGAATTAGGTGCAAAAAAGGCCATTTGCATTACCAATGGTTATGATGAAAGTGATTTTTCGGATACTGAAGAACAATCAGAAAAATTTGCAATGAGCCATTTTGGTTTAATCAATCACCTCAGAAACCCGAGTAACTTATGGAAGGCATTGAATCAACTGTGTGAAGAGAATGAAGTATTTAATGCCAGGTTTGAACTGCAATTGGGTGGTTCCATTCATCCAGATTCAATTGAAGAAATTAAGAATTACCACTACTTAAAAGAGTCACTAGTACTTCACGATTACCTCCCACATAAAGAAGTGCTTCAGAAGTACCAAGAGTCAAGCGTTTTGTTGCTTTTATTGTTCAATTCTGAAAGCGGAATTGGAAACATTCCAGGAAAATTATTTGAGTATTTAGCGGCTAAAAAACCAATATTAGGTTTTGGACCAGGCAAGGGAGATTCTCAGGAAATAATTAAGGAATGTGACGCAGGAACTTATTTTAATTATGGTTCAGACGTTGGTGAAATCAAGTCGACCATTCTCAAAGAATTCAATAAATTTGAGGCAGGAGAATGTTCTTTAAAAAGCAATGTAGAACACTATTCTAGAGAGAATTTAACAGCGAGATTAGACAAGGAAATGGAAACTTTATTGAATTAAAATGTGCGCCTTCTTTTCAAACTTATTTAATGCCCCAACTGAGCCAAAGGCAAAGGAATTTAAAGATCCCGTGTTTTTAATTGGTTTAATGAGAAGCGGGACTACCTTTTTAATGAACACCCTTTCAGAACACCCTCAATTGTTGAAAGTTGGATTTGAATTGAATAAGGTATGGACAGAAATTGGAGGAGCACCCTGTTCGGTCAATTGCAAAAGAAGAACAGATGGTGATTTTGAGCAGAAATATGGGAATAATTTAGTTGCTTATTTTACTCGGTTTATTGAAGAATCTAAAACCATGAAGCGTCATTTCGCACGTTGGTCTGCCAAAAGGTATTATGGTTCTGGAAGAGTTTTTTATGATTGGGATAATGTTCAAGTGCTAAATAAATCTCCCCATCTATCTAACAAGATATTATACCTCAATAGAATGTTTCCCAAAGCTAAATACGTAGCTGTAATTAGAGAACCTTATGCACATGCTGCGAGTTTAAAGGTTCATTTAAACAAGTTTGTTGAAAGTGGACGATATCAATTCTACTTGCCGAATGATGGGAGTTCATGTTGGACAAACATTGCTCCCTCTGAAGCCAAAAATTTTCCAGAAGACCGCCTTTATCCAAATAACTTTAATCTATTATTAGAATATTGGTTGAGGCTTAATACCGCTATTGTAAAAGACATTAAAGAGATAAATCCAGAGAATTATGTGATTATATCTTATGAAGATTTAGTTCAAAAACAAGAAAGCACTTTGGGGCAAGTATTTGAAACACTAAATTTATCGAATAAGCACCATGAAAAAGAACAAGCAATTTTTTCTAGAAAAAGAAATGTACAAAATACAAGTACCAAAGGAAACCCTTTGAACAAGTGGAAAAACCAATTGAGTATAGAGGAAATTTCAAAAATTGATGAATTCGTAAAGGAGCATGAAATGGACTTAAAGGTAATATTAAAATAATTCCATAATTTTAAAAAAAATACTCGCCATGAGACAACTAGCTATTCTCATTCTCACCTTATTAAGTTTTTCTTCAATTGCTCAATTGCAATGGCAAAATCAAAGTCAATTTCCTGGTTCTCAGCGATTAGGAGGAAGTGATTTTGTAATTAATGGGAAGGCATACATTACCCATGGAAGAGCTCAATCTTCAGTTTCTAATTCAACTTATCTAAATGACTTCTGGTCATTTGACCCAACTAATAATACTTGGCAAAATTTGGGCCTTGCTCATGGAGCTAAGCGAGGAGCAGGAATCAGTGCAGGAAATGATAGCCTTGGAATAATCGGCTTAGGATGGAACAGTAGTACCACTTTCAAAGATTTATATTCCTACAAACAATTATCAAATACTTGGGATACATTGCCCGTTTATCCTGGTAATGGGGGTAGAAACAGCTTTGGTGCAATTGCAAACAATTATTTGGTTGTTGGAGGTGGAACAGAAAATTATAGTCACCCCTATGATGACGATTTTTGGAAGCTAAACCTTACTACAAAAGTTTGGACTCGAATAAATAATAGTCCACTAGGTAGCAGAGCTACTGGTACCTCATTTTCTTGGAATGGTAAGGTTTATTTTGGAATGGGACACAATGGTTCTACTGACTTTAAAGACATTTGGTCATTTGATCCATTAACTGATACATGGACCGCAATGCCAGATTTTCCAGGTACAGGAAGGTTTGGAGTAGTAGATGCTGTTTATAGAGATAAAGTTGTTGTAGGTGGAGGAGCAAGATATGGAGTTGGAAACGCACTTTCAGATTATTATGTTTTAGACCTTTCAACTAATTCTTGGACTAGTTTACAAACTCAAAATACCTTGTATGCATTTTATCCACTCTCTTTTGGAATTGGAAATTCTGTTTATGTTGTTTCTGGTTATGGTACAAATAGAACTACTCCAAATAAGAATGTAAACCTCTTAAACTTCAGTATTTCGACAGGGATAGATGATGCTGTTGGTTCTTCGGATAAAATAAATCTTGAAATTTACCCTAATCCTTGTAGTGGAATCTTAAACATTGTTGGTCATGAGCTTTATTCTAAAAACGATGTAATTCAAATTTATTCAATAGAAGGGAAATTGTTGAAATCAATTCCATTCTCGAATCAAATTGATTTAAGCGATTTGCAAAATGGAATGTATGTTTGTGCAATAAAAGGTGCTGCACATAGCTCCAATGGCTTGGTGCAAATAATACATTAAACCATTTTTTAGAGAATTTTTAAGATAGATTGCTGTACATTTATGCAGAAATCTAAGGACTAAATTGTTTCGAAAGTTAAATAGCTCCATTCCCAAGTATTTAAGGCATTTTAAATACTATTCCAGCAGCGGAATAGATTTCCTCCTTTATCATTTATCCTTCAAAAACAGTAAGAATAATCAAGCCACTTGCTTATTATTTACTACAGAAGATCCTCGAATTGACATTATCCGTTTTTATCAAGCCTTCAAAAAGAAGGAACCCAATCCTACAAAAATGTTATTGCCGCATTCAAAGCTGGATGGCCTTTTTGAACAGGCAGGATTCAAGGAAGTCATCTATTATAGAAATCATTGGGATTTTCGCTTGAAAATTAAAAAAATTGGGCCCATTCAATTGGCCCATGTGTTTACGCGACGTTGCTATACATCTCAAATTTTAATTCAAGAATTTAAGATTCCTGTAGTTCTAAACATTAAAGACACCTCAGTTGCATCACATGGATTAAATCCACCTCATTGGTATTTAAGAAAGGAATTGCCTTCAGAAAAATACAGTTTCCAACATGCTAATGGACTAATTGCAGAAAGCCTTGAATTAAGTTTAGCAACTCGATTATTTCAGCTCACAAAGCATGATAAAAGGTTGTATTTCCCAAACTATTGCGAGGCCATTAAAAATAAAAAGGGAAATAAGAAAATTGATGATGGTTCATGGCATTTTGTTTATGTTGGCTCCGTTAGAGGAAGTCAAGATGATCCTAAAGAACATGGGAACATTCAAATGCATTGGTTAATTCAAACCCTAGACAAGCAAGGGATTCATTTCCACATTTACCCCAATCCCAACATGGATCGAGTAATTTATGATGAATACTTTGCTTTGGATAAAAAGCATGATCATTTTCACATGCACGAGTCATTAAACCCAGATGAATTGGCAAATGAAATATCGCAATACCATTTTGGTTTAATTCCTTTTTTTAATGAAGATACTGGTCGGAGTCCATTAAAAAGGCAATATTCATCTAGCTTAAAAATATTCAACTACATTGAATCTGCCCTGCCTGTTTTAATTTCCAAGGATATGGGGCATCAAAGGCTCCTGCTCAGTCATTATGGATTGGCAATCGGAGTTGATAAGTTGAACTTTCATGATGTTTTGCCAATTTTGGATGAATTGGATTATCAAGAGCTGATACAAAACCTAGAGAAAAATAGGGAGTCAATTACAATTGAAAACCAGATTCATCGAGTTCATGAGTTTAATGAGTCCATTTTGGAATCCTTTTAGATGGTTTTTAAAGACCAGTTCTTAGAGCCTGAATTTAATCTGAATCGAAAAAAGTATTCAAACTCCTCCTTTCTTAACAAATCTTAGCAGGCAAATTGCCATTAAACCAGTTTAAATCGCTTCTCTTTAGTACCTTTGGGGGAATTTTGATTTCATGTTGAGGAAAGAATTATCAGGAGTTATTTGGTGGCCGCATTCAGGTGGCAGATGGTTGTGTAGAAGTATCCTTAAACTACACTCTAAAGTGCATGAAACAGCAATGGTTCACCCATGGATTTTTAATACCAGTGACATGACCTTGGCATTGGACATTACAGCCCAAGTTCACAAGGCTAGATCAATGCCAGATTTGAAAGATCATCTTAAGGCTTTGAAAGAGAGCACAGATCATGGTCGTGTAGAAGGATTAAAACATTATTTCAATTCAATTTCTGAAAACTATTTGAATTCTTCTGATCAGGAGACTCACATCCTTGGCGAAATTTGTATGGGTTCTCCAATTCCCAAAGACCCAGACTTAGAAGCAATTTATAAGGCTTTCCCAGATTTTAAGACCATCCATTTAATTCGAAATCCAATCGATTCATTTAAGTCGTTTAAAGTCCGTCATGAAATGGATGATGATGCTTCTAAAGTGGCTGGAAGTTGGTTGGCCTTGAATGCTCGAGTAAGACGTTTTTTTGAGGTACACCCACAATACAGTAAACAATATTTGCCTGTTCGATATGAAGATTTAATTCACCAGCCAGAGGCTACAATTAAAAAAGTCTGTGAATTCTTGGGATTGGATTTTGAAGAAGAATTATTGAGTTCTTTCCAAGAAAGATGGGGGAAAGGTACAGTTGCAACAATAAGTGACCAGGACAAAGAGAGTATAGAAAGCATAGCAGCTTCAGAGCTAAAAAGATATAATTATTTATAAAATGAAAAAAGTATTTATTACAGGAGGAGCTGGTTATGTAGGCTCAGTATTGGTTCCAAAAATGTTGGATCAAGGTTTTGAATTGACTGTTTTAGACCTCATGATTTATGGAGAAGAGGTATTGCCTCAGCATGAGAACCTAAATGCAGTTAAAGGCGACATCAGAGATTTAGACTTATTAAAGAAATTGATTCCAGGACATGATGCAGTCATACACTTGGCATGCATTTCAAATGATCCAAGCTTTGAATTGAATCCAGATTTAGGAAAGTCCATCAATCTAGATCCTTTTGAGCCAATGGTAGAGATCGCGAAATCATCAGGGGTTCAACGATTCATTTATGCTTCCTCATCGTCTGTCTATGGCATAAAGGAAGTGCCAAATGTGACGGAAGACATGGAATTGGAACCTTTAACAGATTATTCAAAATTCAAGGCACAATGTGAAGAGATTTTGAAAAGACATGAGTCAGATGATTTTACTTGTGTTACCATTCGTCCGGCAACAGTTTGTGGTTATTCTCCTCGGTTAAGACTGGACTTAACAGTAAATATCTTGACAAATTTTGCAATCAATAAAGGCTTTATTAAAGTTTTTGGAGGCGAACAAAAAAGACCAAATATTCACATTCAAGACATGACGGATTTATACATCCTTCTGCTTCAACTACCACATGAAAAGATACATGGGAAGATCTTTAATGCTGGATATGAAAACTTTAAAGTGAAAGAAATCGCTGGAATGGTGAAAAAGGTAGTTGGTGAAGTAGATGTTCGAACAGAACATTCAGATGATAACAGGTCTTACCACATTTCTTCTCAATACATCAAAGATGAAATTGGTTTTGCTCCAAAACACAGCATAGAAGATGCAGTTCAAGACTTAAAGGATGCTTTTGAAGCTGGAAAGATTCAAAACTCTTTTGAAAATGAAAGGTATTTCAATGTGAAATTAATGCAAAACATAGAATTGAAATAATGCGAGTACCCTACATTAATTTGGGCCTTCAATACCAAGAGGACAAGTCTGAAATTCTTCAAAAAATGGAAGAAGTGCTTGATTCTGGTATGTTTATTCTTGGTGATGAAGTCAAGCAGTTTGAAGAAAGTTTCGCAAAAATTTGTAGAACCAAATACGCAATTGGAGTCGCCAATGGTACAGATGGATTAATGCTTTCTTTAAGGGCTTTAGGAATAGGGCCAGGTGATGAAGTAATCACAGCACCTAACTCTTATTTGGCTTCTGCTTCTTCTATCGCTTTGATAGGTGCCAAGATTGTTTTTGCTGATGTAGGTGATGATTATAATTTAGATCCTAAGGAAGTAGCCAAAAAAATCAATAAAAACACAAAGGCAATCATAGCCGTTCATTTAACTGGTAGACCAGCAAAAATGGATGAACTGCAAGCCATTGCAGATGAACACGGAATTTCAATCATTGAAGATGCAGCTCAGGCCGTGGGAGCAATGTATAAAGGCAAACCAGTTGGAAGCCTAGGCAAGATTGCATCATTTAGTTTACACCCCTTGAAGAATTTGGCCGCTACCGGTGATGCTGGAATGATTACTACCAATGATCAAGGAATTTATGATTGGTTAATGAAGGCTAGAACCCATGGCATGAAAAGTCGTGATGAGTGTGAATTTTGGAGCATCAACTCTCGATTGGATTCCTTGCATGCAGCTATCCTGAATGTGAAAGTAAAACGTTTAGAAGCAGCAACAGAAAGAAGAAGAGCAATCGCTTCAAAGTACAGGGAAGCTCTCAAAGACTTGGTCTGGACTCCAAATGAAGAAGAATTCGAGAAGCCAGTTTACCATACTTTCATCATCATGACTTCTCATAGGGATGCATTACAAAAATACTTGATGGAAAAGGGTGTCGATACAAAGGTGCATTATCCGATTGCAATACATCAACAAGAAGCCTTTACCACCGAAGGAATCAATTCATTCCCAAAAACAGAAAAGCAGATTCAAGAAATCTTAAGTTTACCCGTATATCCAGAATTGACCGATGATCAGGTTGGTTTTGTTATCCAATCAATTCAATCATTTTTTGATTAATGAAATACAATTCCAATATATTAGAAGCCTTTAGGAAGGCCTATGATGCTGATCAAAAGTATATAGAATCTTGGATGGTCAACTGGTCTTATCAAGATACGTTAACTAGCCGTCAGTTAAATTACAAAGATGGATTGCCGCAATCATTTTATGAATACAAGGAGCCAGAGGATATCGTAGAATGGATGAATTGGCTTAAGGTTGATAAACTCGACCAATTCCCGAAAAGATTAATGAAACCATTAATGGAAAAGGCAGAAGCCTTCGACAGAAAAGTGGTTGAAGAATATAACTTGAGCTTTGATTTTGAAGGGTATGAAAATGGACTTGCAAGAAACAATGCGCAGGATTATTTACTGGCCAATTTCTACTCAATGAATAACGAAGAAGAACCAAAACGGGTTTTGGATTTTGGTTCTGGCTTTGGCCGACAAGCAAATTTGTGGAATCAAATGGAGAATGAAGATTACTTGCACATATCCATGGATGCAATTCCAAAATCTTACTGTTTGCAGCATTTTTATTATTCCAATATCAACCGGCCTCAAACGGAATATGTGTTCGATAGAGAAGGTTTTGAAATGAAAAATTCCTCAAAAGGAATTTTTCACCTACCAACTTGGCGCTTTGATTTGATTCCAGACAATTTTCTAGATAAAGTTATTGTTGTTCAAGTCCTGCAAGAATTGAATGAACAATTGGTGAAATATGTTTTAAAAGAATTTAAAAGGATTCTGAAACCAGATGGTGCATTATACATTAGAGATCACGGGAATAGCTGGAGACCAACGCATACCTTAAACATAGATGAATACATCCAAGCTGAGGTAGGATTCACATTAGAGTATAAGATGCATGCCGTTGATAAACGCGAGTTTCATGGCATCCCAAGAATATTTAGACCAACTAAAACAGAGGTAGAGGCACAGGAAAATGTAGGAAGTCAGCAAAAAATGCTTGAATTAAAAAGAAAAATAGACGCATCTACAGGAGGGAAACTTTCTAAATTGATTAAAAAAGTAAAAGGGAAATGAAAATACTGGTAACAGGAGGTTGTGGCTTTATAGGTAGCCACATGGTAGATCGTTTATTGAAGGATGGCCACCAGGTAATTGTCATCGACAATTGTTCTACAGGAAGAATTCAGAACCTAGAGCATCAAAAAGGAAATTCCAACTTAGAAGTACACGTTTGTGATATTGCTGATTTCGATAGTATTGAACCCTACTTTAAAGGAGTAGATAAGGTTTTTCATATTGCTGCCTTAGCAGACATTGTGCCTTCCATTAAGGAGCCACAAAAATACCATCGTTCCAATGTCGATGGAACCATCAATGTTTTAGAAGCATCAAGAATTCATGAGATTAAACGTTTTGTTTACGCGGCATCTTCTTCTTGTTACGGAATTCCAGATACCTACCCAACACCGGAAAAAACACCGATTGACCCACAATACCCTTATGCATTAACTAAATACATTGGAGAGCAATATGTTCAGCATTGGCATAAAATTTATAAGTTGCCAACGACCTCTATGCGATTCTTTAATGTTTATGGCCCTAGGTCAAGAACTAGTGGTACATACGGAGCCGTTTTTGGTGTGTTCTTGGCGCAAAAGCTAGCCAATCAACCTTATACGGTGGTCGGTGATGGAACTCAAACAAGAGATTTTACCTACGTAACTGATATCGTTGATGCTTGTGTGGTAGCTTCAGACTGTGAAGAGGCTATTGGAGAAGATTTTAACGTTGGAAGTAATAATCATTACTCAGTAAACCGATTGGTTGAATTATTGGGAGGAGAAAAAATCTTTATTCCGAAAAGACCAGGAGAGCCTGATTGTACCTTTGCGGATACTGCAAAAATTAAAAGAATTGTAGGTTGGGAACCAAAAGTTAGCATAGAAGATGGTGTAAAAAATATGCTAGATAATATTGATTATTGGAGAGAGGCGCCGGTTTGGGACAGTGGTTCAATTGAAAAGGCTACAGAAGATTGGTTTAAATACTTGAAGTAATTTTACAAAATGAAGTTGGGAAAGAAAGTTGTTCAACTAGAAGAGGTTCATAGCCACCTTGAAGCGCATAAGAAGAATGGAAAAAAAGTGGTTCATTGTCATGGCTGTTTTGATCTAATTCATCATGGCCACATCAAACACTTTGAGGCCGCTAAAGAATTTGGAGATATTCTGGTGGTTACACTTACAGAAGATCAACACGTTAATAAAGGTCCGGATCGTCCCTTTTTTAATCATCAAATAAGGGCTGAGAATTTAGCTGCTTTAGAAGTAATCGATTTTGTAGCGGTTAATTTCGCTGCTACTGCCATTCCAGCAATTCAGGCCATTCAACCCGATTTCTACGTAAAGGGACAAGACTATAAAAATAGCGCTGAAGATGTTAGCGGAGGAATTATTCTAGAAAGAGAAGAAGCTGAGAAGTATGGCGGACAATTGGTGTTTACCGAAGAAGTTCAATTCAGTTCGTCTAAACTTATCAATCAATTTTTTGATCATAAAGATGAAAAAGCCAAAGAGTTTTTGGATAAGATTAAAGCAAAATTCTCGTCAGATCATTTTAACAAGAGTTTCGATGAGATTAAAAAACAAAAGGTGTTCATTATTGGAGACATCATTCTAGATGAGTACCAATACGTTAGACCAGTTGGTAAAGCGTCTAAATCGCCCACCATTACTGCAACCAGAGGAGTAACAGAATTGTATGCTGGCGGTGTACTTGCTGTTGCCAATCACGTGGCAGATTTTGTTGATGAAGTAGTATTGATCAGCACCTTTGGAGAAAATAGAGATGCCAATTATCGATCTTTTATAGAAGAAAATCTGCACGAGAAGGTAAAATGGAAATTCGTTGAAACGCCCAATCGACCTACAGTTTTAAAATCAAGAATTGTTGATCAAGTTTTTCGTCACAAACTATTTGAAGTGATGGAAATTGATGATCGACCTCTTGAACAAGAAGTGGAAGAGCAATTGATCAAATTAATTGAAGAAGAAATTAAAGACAGTAACCTTAGCCTTATTGCAGATTTTGGCCATGGGGTTCTCAGCAAAGAAATCATTGAGGTATTGGTTAAGCAGAGCAATTACCTATCTGTGAATGCGCAAACCAATAGCGCCAATATGGGCTATAACTTATTGACAAAATACCAACAATGCGATTATTTCTCAATTGATAGAGGAGAAGCACACTTAGCACTTCATCAAAAACACCAGAACACACACGAAATTCAAAAGCAATTGAATGAACTGTGTAATGTAAAACTATCTTCTGTCACACTAGGAGTTAATGGCACTAGTGTAATGAGCTCAGAAGGCGAACAAGTTTTAGCTCCCATTTATAATACCGATGTTGTGGATACCATTGGTGCAGGAGATGCTTATTTATCCATTACATCATTGTTAGCAGCAAATGGCGCTAGCCTAGAAGAAATTGCTTTTGTAGGCAATGCAGTTGGATCTTTGGCCGTTAAAATTGTCGGCAATAAATCTTACATTCGGAGAACAGATTTATTGAAATACCTTAAAACCTTATTAGCTTAATATGTTTTCATCTTACCTTTCTGATTTTCAATCTGTTTTGAGTAAAACTCAAGCAAGTGATTCACATAATAATGTGCAAGATCTTGATCAAACTTTTGAAAACCTGATTCAGTCTTTGAATGAATTAAAAGACAGAGGAGGAAGGGTGTATTTAGTTGGGAATGGTGGTAGCAGTGGAATTGCATCTCATGCTGCAGTTGACTTTGTCAATGCCTGTGGTTTTCAAGCACAAGCCATTACAGACAATAGCATGTTAACCTGTATGGCAAATGATTACGGCTACGAGCAAGTTTTTGCACAGCCGCTAAGAACATTGATCAATAAAGGAGATTTTTTGTTGGCCATTAGCAGTTCTGGTAATTCTAAGAACATCATTAATGCTTGCGAGGTAGCCAAAGAAAAAGGGGCAGAAGTTTTAACTTTCTCAGGATTCAAATCGGAAAATCCTCTTCGGAAAGCTGGTCATACCAACATTTGGTTAGATGCAGAGCACTATGGCTATGTTGAAATTGGTCATGCCTTTTTGATCCATTACCTAACCGATAATCTTCCAAAAAAATAGCTTTTGGGAATCGTCTCAAAACAAGCCTCTAACGCAACCTTCTTCAGTTATCTTGGAGTAGTCATTGGTTTTGTTAATGTTGCTCTTTTAATGAACCGCTGGTTCGAGCCAGAAGAGTTTGGCTTAAGAAGCATTTTGCTGGATGCAGCAGTCATCTATTCTCAGGTTGCTCATTTAGGCACTTATAGAAGTCTAGTTAAATTTTTTCCCTTTTTTAATCGAGAAGGCAAATCAGACAATGGTTTATTAAGCATTGGGTTGCTGGTTTCTCTCCTTGGCTTTCTTTTGGTAGGTCTAGCATTGCTCATTTTTAAGGACCAAGTCATCAATTTCTACATAGAAAAGAGTGCACTTTTGGTAGATTATTTCTGGATCATTTTCCCGTTGTCTTTTCTTTTGTTGTATAACAATGTATTTGAAAGTTATTTGCAATCGAGAGCCAAAACGGCTTATGCTGTATTTTTAAAAAGCATTTTTAATCGATTGATTACAAGTTTATTGTTGTTCTTGGTTTACTTAAAACACCTCGACTTCCATGGCTTCCTCATCTGTTTTGTTTTCTCTTATGTGCTAAGCATATTGTTGTTTATTCAATATTTAAGCAAAAGAAAGGAGTTAGAGTTTAGCATCAATAAAAAGCTTTTCTCTGGCAAACTAAAAAAGGTCTATGCCAATTATAGCTTGTTCTCAATTCTTTCAGGTGTTTCTTCTGTTTTGGTGAATAAGATAGATGCGCTAATGATAGGCGCTATGATAGGTTTGAGCTCCACTGCTGTATATGCCAATGCCGTGTACCTTTCTATTCTGATCAATATTCCTGCAGATGCCATTGGAAAGATTTCTTTCCCGCTAATGGCAAAAAGTTGGAAAGAAAAAAAGATGGATGAAATTCAAATCCTTTACCAGAAAACTTCTTTGACCCAGTTTCTAATAGGAGGAAGTATTTTTGTTTTGATGTGGAGCAGCCTAGACAATTTTTTCACCCTGCAAAGAGAAATTTATGCTACGGGGAAGTGGGTGTTTTTATTATTGTCAGGTGCCAGAATGGTGAACATGATTTTTGGTGTAAACGGACAAATAATCAATGTTTCCAAGTTTTTTAGGTTCGATACCACCACCTCTTTGCTATTGGCGGTGCTTACCATTTTAACCAATCTTTACTGTATTCCAATTTGGGGAATAGAAGGAGCGGCCTTTGCAACAGCCCTTTCCATCGTTTTGTTTAACCTCGTTCGCTTTTTCTATGTTTATGCCAAACTGAAGGTTCAGCCATTTACCAAAGAGACATTGGCCGTCTTAATCATTTTGTTCATTGCCTTTCTAATTGGAGAGTATTTGCCTTACTGGCATTCCTTTTATTTGGATACGATCTACAGAAGCATCGTAATAACACTCAGCATTGCTTTGCCAGTATACTATTTTAAACTGTCTGATGATATCAATGAATATGTTGATAGAACCTTAGGAAGGTTTGGAATCCGACTCCAATAAGTCTTTTTTGCCATTTACTCCTGCTTGTTGAATACTGGCATTCAGTTCAAAACCGATAAGCAAAACCAAGGAGTTAAAGTAAATCCACAACATGATCACAACGATGGTTCCAATAGAGCCATAGATCTTGTTGTAATTGGCAAAATTATCTACATAGTAGCCAAAGCCAAAAGAAACAATTAAGACCAATAAAGTAGACATGCTAGAGCCGGCCGAGAAGAATCGCCACTTCTGACTCCTATCACCTCCGATGTAATAGATGAAGGAAATGGCAAAAAAGCACAAAGATCCCATGATGATCCATTTACCCAAAAGCAATAGAATAGAGCTGATACTTCCAGGTTCAAGGATAAAGTTGACCATGTATTCGCTAATGATAATTGCTGCAATCGATATGACCAATAATATGGTTAGAATAAAAAGCAATAACACCGACCTGGCTTTTTGCTGAATAGCGTTTCTTTTTATTTTGGTGTTGTAACTGTCTTTAAATGCCAGTAACATTCCATCAATTCCGTTAGTTGCCAAAAATACCGCGAATAAAAAACCAAAGGAAAGCAGGCCGTCATCTGTTTTAGTAACTAAATTAACGATGGATTCTTCTGCAAAAGCATATCCCGATTCTGGTAATAAGTCTTCAAGTATATTTAATAACTCAGCCTCAAAGTTTTCTATGGGAATGTGAGGAATCAAGGTTAGCAAGAAGATAATAGTTGGAAATAGAGCCATGAAAAACTTAAAGGCCATTGCCGAGGCCTTTGTAGGAATCAATCCTTTCTGAATTCCTTTAAAAAAGAAACGCAATACCGTAAAGATGGGTATGCCATCAAAACCAGGTAAGACCGCAATCTTCGAAAACTTGATGCTCTTTTGAACAAAGGCCGTTGCCAATATCTTTTGTTGGAAGGATTTAAGCATTCATCTCTGCTTTTAAACTCAAATCAAGGCTTTTTATCTGATGGGTAAGTGCACCAACGCTGATGTAATCAACACCACATTCTGCATATGCTCTTAAACTACTTTCTGTAATTCCTCCAGATGCTTCAGTCTCAGCTTGAGACCCGATTAATTGCACCGCCTTCCGCATGTCGGAGAAATTAAAATTGTCCAACATGATCCTGTCGACCTGCTCGCTTGCTAAAATTTCATTCACTTCTTCTAAATTTCTAGCTTCAACTTCAATTTTTAGGTCTAGGTCATTTACTTTCAAGTAGCTTTTGCACGCCTTAATCGCTGCATTAATTCCACCTGCGTAATCAATGTGATTGTCTTTTAGCATGATCATATCATACAAGCCAAAACGATGATTTACACCACCGCCAATTTCTACTGCTTTTTTCTCAAAATATCGAAAGCCCGGTGTGGTTTTCCTGGTATCTAGCACTTTGGTTTTTAAGCCTTTAAGTAACTCTGTATAATGCCTTGTCTGAGTTGCAATTCCACTCATCCTTTGGAGAATATTTAAACACAATCGTTCACCTTTTAAAATGGATTGAGAAGAACCGCTTAGTTCAAATGCAATATCACCATGAGCTATACTAGCCCCATCCTTTAAAATTGCATTAAAAAGGAGATTTGTGTCAACAAGCTGAAAAACCTTTTCGGCAACATCCATTCCTGCTAAAACGCCATCATCTTTCACCAAAAGTTTAGCTTTTCCTTTGGCCCCATTAGGAACACACGATAGACTAGAAAAGTCTCCATTGCCAACGTCTTCCTTTAAAAAAAGTTTAATCCAATCTTCAACGCTTGTATCCATTCACTTAATCTTCAAGTTCGAAGCGAAGTTCGATAATTTGAGCCTGATTATTCACGGTTTTATACAATATGTGACTTCTAAACTTTTTGCTTGCATTACTTAAAGTTCCAATGGTGAATTGCGTCTTAGTTTTTTGTCCGCCCTGATGCTTTGACTCATAAATCAGGCCTTCATTATCAGTAAAGAATCGTTCCAATGATTTAGCGGCTTCAACAGCGCTAAGTCGCTTTGTTTTGCCTTCTATTTCTAAATCAATTTTTTCCGCCAAAAAGGACTGAATCTGTTCTGCCTCACCAGATTGTATTGCAGCATTTAATTTGCTCAAATCTTGAGATTTGCCAAGCATTGAAAGAAAAAGTAAGGGAACAATTATGAATAAACGCATGATTAAAAGTAAGGATTTCTTTAGTTTGCAGACATGAAAATTAGATTGATTCAAATCAATACCACCAACTCAAAAGCAATCGAAGAATTGATAGCTGATTATACTAAGCGATTGGGCCATTATGTTTCATTTCAAACTCAAACATTGAGTTTGAGCAAGAAACAAAAAAACCTCCAAGGAGATCAACTTAAAATAGCAGAAGGGGATTTGATACTCGAACATATTGAAACCGCCACTCCATTAATTTTATTGGATGAAAGAGGCCAATCTCATTCCTCCGTTTCTTTTTCAAAATTCATTCAAAAAAGGAGCAATGCAGGTCCCAAAGAAATCGTCTTTTGTATTGGAGGTGCCTATGGCTTCTCTCAAGAAGTATACGCAAGGGCCAATTTTCAAATTAGCCTTTCAGACATGACCCTAACGCATCAAATGATCCGATTGCTTTTTGTAGAGCAATTGTACCGAGCTTATACAATTATTAAAGGAGAGAAATACCATCATTAGGCATTCTGCTGCCATTTCCATGCAGAGGACACAATGGTGTCTAAGCCATGCACTGGATTCCATTTTAAAACTTCTTTGGCCTTTTTATTATCTGCGTAGATGATGGCAACATCACCAGCTCTTCTAGGTCCTAAAGAATAATTCAATTGAACACCCTCAAGTTTCTCAAACTCTTTTACAACCTCAAGTGTGGTAGATCCTTCACCAGAGCCTAAATTAAAGGTGTCAAATTGTTGGTCCATGTCATCCAAATAGGCCAGGCCTAAAACGTGGGCATTGGCAATGTCAGAAACATGAATGTAATCCCGAACACATGTTCCATCTTTTGTTGGATAATCTTCACCAAATATGGCAAACTGATCCCGCACTCCGGCCGCATTTTGAGCAATGATAGGAACCAGGTTATTGGGGCGTTTTGTTTTTACTTCACCAATTTTTCCGCTAGGATGCGCTCCTGCAGGATTGAAATATCGAAGTGCCAAGGCTTTTAAACTGCTTTGAGTTTTACAATGGGCTTCAATGATTTTTTCCCCAATTTGTTTGGTGTGTGCATAAGGAGATTCTGCTTCGCCAAATGGAGTGTCTTCAGAGACAGGCAGTACTTCGGGGTTTCCAAAAATTGAACAAGAGCTAGAGAAAATCAAACGATTCACCGCATTGGCCTTCATTGCGTCCAATAAATTAGTCAAGGCACCCAAATTATTCTGATAATAGAAAGTAGGCATTTCAACAGATTCAGGAACAGACTTTAAAGCCGCAAAATGAATTACTCCATCAAAGTTTTCTTTTTCAAACAAGTCCAGCGTTGCCCTTGCATCACAAAGATCAATCTCATAATAGGAGATTTCCATTCCAATAATTGATGCAATTTTTTGGTATTCCTTCTCATCTGAATTGAGGTAATTATCTGCCGAAACGATCGAACGATATCCCATTTCATGCAAAGCGATAATGGTGTGGGAACCAATGTATCCTGCTCCTCCTGTAACTAGTACTTTCATATAATTTTATTGGTTTCAAAAGTAATTACTTATTCGAATAGTGGTATAATTGTGAAGCATTAATCTTAGCAATGGGAAATAAACTAAAATTCGCGGTAGTTGGAGCAGGTAGAATAGGTAAAAGACACGCCAGTATGATTCAGTTAAACGCTGATACTGAACTGGTTGCATTGGTGGATGTATTGCCAGAAGAAGACCTGGATTTAGCAGAATTTAATGTTCCCTATTTTAAAAATTTAGAAGATTTGTTTGCTTCTGATATTGAGCTTGATGTGGTAAATGTTTGCACACCTAACCATTTACATGCTAGTCAGTCGCTTACTGTGCTAAAAAACAAATGCCATGTAGTCATTGAAAAACCAATGGCATTGAATAAAAAGGATGCGGAAGCCGTTATTTTCGAAGCTTTGCAGGCAGATAGAAAAGCATTCTGTGTGATGCAAAACCGTTACAGTCCGCCCTCTGCTTGGTTAAAACAAATCATTGAAGAAAAAAGATTGGGTGAGATTTACTTGGTCAACATCAATTGCTTTTGGAATAGAGATAGCGATTATTACAATGGTGGTGATCCCAATTATTGGAAAGGGAAACTCGCATTGGATGGCGGAACATTATTCACTCAATTCAGTCATTTCATTGATACCATGTTTTGGTTGATGGGCGATATTGAGAACATCTCAGCAAAATTTTATGATTTCAACCATCAAAAAACTACAGAATTTGAAGATTCTGGATTGGTCCATTTCGATTTTGTAAATGGTGGAGCTGGTAGTTTAAACTATTCCACAGCAGTGGCCAATAAAAACATGGAAAGCAGCATCAGTATAATAGGGGAGAAGGGCAGTGTAAAGGTTGGTGGACAATACATGAACGAAATTGTCTATTGCGACGTGCAGGACTATGAAATGCCTGAATTGGAAAGTACTTTGCCACCCAATGATTATGGAAAGTATAAAGGTTCGGCTGCTAACCACCAAATGGTGATACAAAATGTGGTTGAAACCTTAAAGAATGAAAAGGTAGCAACAACCAACATGCTGGAAGGCATGAAGGTAGTAGAGATCATAGAAAATATCTATAAATTAAAAGAATCCTAAGCTTCCAATAAATATTAGTATACTTGCATAGTTGAACGGTTCCTAACCACTTTCTCTCAACTTCTCAATTGAACATCACAAGTTCTTCTAAAAATACAATAGCACATTAATTATTTTCATGTACGACATATTACAGCTTAACCAGAAAACGGTTACCGAATTAAAAGAAATCGCTAAGACATTAGAGATTAAAAAATATCAAAAACTTAAAAAAGAAGATCTAATTTATCAGATATTGGATCATCAAGCCGTTAACCCTCAGGCGCTTAAAGCTGATTCTCCAGCTCCAAAAGCTAAACCTGCTGCGGCCAAGAAACCAAGAGCTGCTAAACCAGCTCCAGCAAAAGCAGACAACATGGAAGAGACCAAAGAGTCTAAAAAACCTGAAGCTGCAAGCAAAGAACAAGCAGATGAAAAACCCAAGGTAGCTTACCCAAAGAAAGTTAGACCAGCCGGTGTTCCTGCTCCTTCTGCCAAAGACAATAAGCCAAAACCTCAGGCTCAACAAAACAATTCTTCTAAAGAAGATGCTAATCAAGCTCAGAACAAACAAGGTAGAGAAAAGAGAGACGATCAGAATGGTGGTAGAAAAAAGGACCACAATCAAAATCACAATCAAAACAGAGAGCAAAAACAACATACTCCTAAAAAACCAGCTTATGATTTCGACGGAATCATTAGCAGTGAAGGGGTATTGGAAATGATGCCAGATGGCTATGGGTTCTTAAGATCTTCGGATTACAATTACCTAAATTCTCCAGATGATGTTTATGTTTCTCAATCTCAAGTAAAACTCTTCGGGTTAAAAACTGGTGATACGGTTAGAGGAACGGTAAGACCCCCAAAAGAAGGTGAAAAGTATTTCCCTTTAATTAAGGTAGATGAAATTAATGGTCGTGCTCCAGAATACATTAGAGACCGTGTGCCATTTGATTACTTAACTCCTTTGTTCCCTTATGAGAAATTTACTTTAACCGGGCATAAAGACGAATCATTATCTACAAGAATTATCGATTTGTTTACACCAATTGGTAAAGGTCAGCGTGGATTAATTGTTTCTCAGCCTAAGACTGGTAAAACCACTTTATTGAAAGAGATTGCCAATTCTATCGCAGCCAATCACCCTGAAGTGTATTTGATCATATTATTGATTGATGAACGTCCTGAAGAGGTAACCGATATGGCAAGAAGTGTAAATGCAGAAGTAATTGCATCCACTTTTGATGAACCAGCAGATCGTCATGTAAAAGTGGCCAACATTGTTTTGGAGAAAGCTAAAAGAATGACTGAATGTGGTCATGATGTGGTAATTCTTTTAGATTCAATAACTCGTTTAGCTAGAGCATACAATACCGTTTCTCCTGCTTCTGGAAAAGTACTTTCTGGTGGTGTTGATGCGAATGCCTTGCATAAACCAAAACGATTCTTTGGTGCTGCAAGAAAAATAGAAAATGGTGGTTCTTTAACCATACTTTCTACAGCCCTTACCGATACTGGTTCTAAAATGGATGAAGTCATCTTTGAAGAGTTTAAAGGAACGGGTAACATGGAGCTGCAATTGGATAGAAAAATCTCCAATAGAAGAATTTATCCTGCTATCGATATCGTTTCTTCTTCTACCCGTAAAGAAGACCTCTTATTGGGTAAAGACATTACTCAAAGAATGTGGATTCTTAGAAATCACATTGCCGACATGAATCCAGTTGAGGCAATGGACTTCTTAAAAGATCGCATTGGAAAAACAAGAGACAACGACGAGTTTTTGATTTCAATGAATAGATAATTCATGAAGAATTCCTTTTCCATTGCCGTTTGGATGTTGGCAGCAAGTGTGCTCATTAAAATGAGCATTTACCTGACTGGAAATCAATTTACCACGATTGGGGAATACGCCATTTTTGCGAACATCTTTGTGTTGTTGGTGGGTATCTTTATTGGTCTAAGGGCGCATAAACAGAAGATTTTGAATCAATCTAGTTTTGTGGAAGACTTTAAAGAAAGCATGAAAGTTACCGCCAATTTTGTTGTGCTCTTAGCCATTTTCACCTATGCTTACTATTCTTGGATAGACCCAAGCTTTTTTGAAATCCGTTTATCAGAACAAGTGCAAATTGCCAAAGATTCTGGAATGAATGTAGAACAAGTGAGACAGACTGGTGAAACCATTCTAGATCCTTTTTTCCATACCACCATTACGGTTCTTGGATTCTTGCTTTTAGGGAGCTTTTATTCTGCCATGCTTTGTTTCTTGGTCAGAAAATTTCCTGGATTCGGGCATTAGCTCAACAATTCTTGCGCAAATTCATTCAGGTTGATACCATTGAAATTTCCTGAAGTCATTAAAACCAAGACACTTTGCTCAAGGTTCATGGCCTTAAGTTCTGCTTGCAATAGCGCAGAATCTTGAAACACCCTTATTTTAGAAGGGGCAAATGCTTGTTCTATTTCTACTTTAGTGATTTCTCCTAAGCCCTTTTGTTTTAAAGTGTCTGGGTTAAAGTAGACGATTGCTTCATCCACTGCCGACATACTGCCGCTATATTCCTGTAAAAATTCTTTGTTTAAGCTGCTAAAGGTGTGTAATTCCATGCAGGCAATCACTTTTTTGCTTGGATACTGTTTGGCAACAGCAGTGCTGGTGGCTTTTAGTTTAGAGGGAGAATGTGCAAAATCTTTGTAGATGAAAGTACTTTCTCCTTTGGCAATCAATTCTAATCGCCTTGCCGCCCCTTTAAAATGTTGTATGGCTTCTAAGAATTGGGCAGAGTTGATGTCCAATTGCAAACAAACTTGCTTAGCGGCTTCTAAATTCTGGAGATTATGATTTCCAAATACTAAAATTGGGATCGATTCATCGCCTTCAAGCAATGTACTTTGCTCGTTTTCCACCTTGTGCAAATGCTCTTGGTATCCCTGACAGCTAACTTGAAAATTTCCCTTTTCACAAAGCGATTTCAATTCTTCATCACCTTTGTAGTAAAACAGCTTTCCATGCTCATCCATACTCTCAATAAAGCGTTTAAACTGCTCTACATAAATGTCGAATGTTGGAAATACATTGATGTGATCCCATGCAATTCCACTTAATACAGCCACATGAGGTTTGTACCAATGAAATTTTGGCCGCCTATCAATGGGAGAACTCAAGTATTCATCCCCTTCTAAAATGATTAAAGGGGCATCACTCAATTTTACCATGGTATCAAAGCCATCTAGCTGAGCACCAACCATGTAATCAAACTCTCTTTTATGATAACTTAAAACGTGTAAGATCATAGCGGTAATGGAAGTCTTACCATGGCTACCGCCAATTACCACTCTTTTTTTGTTTTTAGATTGTTCGTACAAGTATTCTGGATAGGAATAAATGGCCACACCCATTTCTTGAGCCTTCTTTAATTCCGGATTGTCAGGTTTTGCATGCATTCCAAGAATTACGGCATCTAAACCACTGTTGATGTTATTTTCATCCCAACCCATTTTTGCTGGAAGTAGACCTCTAGATGCCAATCTACTCCTAGAAGGTTCAAATATCTGATCATCAGAACCACTTACTTCAAAACCGTTTTGTTTTAAAGCCATGGCCAAATTGTGCATGGCGCTGCCACCAATTGCAATGAAGTGTACTCTCATGAAATAAAGCTAGGAGATAAATCTAGTTTTGCAGTAGGCCTAAGTACGAACTTTTCAACGATGAAGAATGGAAATCTTTTTAAGAGAAACAATGAAAATTAATGCTCCAATTTCATGGAATAGTTGATGAGAATAACTCCTTCTCTTTTGTTTTGATTCTCTTGCAGGACAATAAAGCCCTGTTTTTCCGAACAAGGGTCTGGCTGTTTTACTTACATCAGAGTAGAGAAGTTTCTGCTTAGATGCTTTGGCTTTTGAAATGCAATGTTGAAGCATTTGAGTTCCCAAACCTTGTCGAGAATAATTTGGGTGCACATAAATGAAATCGATGTAATTCTTTTCTTTTAAGCTGATGAAGGCTGCCAATTCATTCTCTTTCTTAAACAAGAAGAACTCTTGTTCTAAAATAGCATCCTGCCACCTGGATTCATTTTCAACGGATTTTTGCCAGGCTTGCTGTTCTTGAAGTGAATAATTTTCTTTGGTTAGAATAGCTATTGCTTCAAGAAAGCAATTTTGTATTTCTGGAAGATCAACTAGGTTTGCTTTCCTTACTTGGAATAGGCTCATGTTCAATGGAGGGAATTTGTTTGTTTAAGAGTTTTATCCCGAAGTAAGAGATGATTAAGGCAATAAATATGATGTAGAGGTAATTGCTCATTCCACCATAGAGTGAGCTGGCATCATCACTCATCATCTCTTCCGGACTGTAAAATTGCATGCTTAAAAAAGCAAAACCATTGTTGGCGAAGTGGATAAAGATGGAATAGAAAATATTTTGAGTTCGGTAAAATACCCATCCTGAGAAACTTCCTACCACCATTGCACTTACGAATTGCCATGGGTTAAGGTGAAGTACCCCAAATAAAATGCTCGACCAGATAATGGCTTTCATCGGACTATAATTTTTCAGCATTCCTTTTAGGATAACCCCTCTAAAAATGAGTTCTTCCAGTATGGGTGCAGCAATTACAATGGCTAAAAAGCTATAGATGTCGTTATAACCAGCTAATTCTAGAAACATGTCCTTGATGATATCTGGCATTGGAATTAAACTGCTTAATGGTCCGGATAGACTAGTTTGTAAGCCAATGGTAACAATTAGCAAAACGCCCAAGACTCCTAAATTTATTCCCTGCCATTGGTAAGTTTGCTCGCCATTCTCTTTTTTGCTTAAGGCATGCACCAATAACCAACCAACCAACATGGTAATGCTGTAATAGACAAAAAACGAAGCAGATTTTCCTATGCTGTGGTTCAATGCCATGTTAATGGGACTTAAAACCACCATCACCAAGATTAGCATGAGGGTTAGAAATGTACTTTTTTTAGTGTTAGGGTAGGTGCCGTTCATGCTTTGTTGAAATTAATGGATGTTTAGGAAAGAAATAAAGATAACAAGAAAGACCTATGACTATGCTAAAACGGCATAAATCAATGAATCTTCAAATACCCCGTTTTTGCAATAGTGTTCTTTTAAGAAACCTTCCTTTTCCATGCCTAACTTTTCTATGAGTTTAATGGAGGCAATGTTTTTAGGCTCTACCAAGGCTTCGATGCGGTGCAGTTTCAATGTTTCAAAACCGTATTTAATGATAGGAGCATTTGCTTCAGTCATGTAGCCCTTTCCATAATGGTCTTGGTGGTTCAAGGCATAACCAAACTCTGCCCGACTATGATCTGGGTACCATCTCACAAAGCCCGTCATGCCCAAAATGCAATTGTCTTCTTTTCGAATGATTTGAAAAATCTCGAAGCTTCTGTCATAAGCCTCAAAGCCTTTTTTAAATTTTTCTTTCTCCTTAGCTAAAGACTCTAAATCTGCTAAAGCAAGGTATTCCAATAATTCTTCATCACTCAAATTAGCAAATAGATGAGCATAAATGCTTGGGTTCAATTGCCTTAATCTAAGTCGCTTTGTAGTAAAAATCAGCGGATTCATGCGGTAAAACTAAGTTTTATCCTTCGCTTTTGACCTGCAAAATCGAGGGATTAGGCCTAATTCCTTTTTTAGGATGAACCTTTTAGCAATCCGTGTAAGGCCTTGGGGTGGCATCGAACTTTTGTTTCAAGAAAAAGAAAAGATTCATTTGATTTTATTAAAGCTGAGGTCATTCTTACTGGAAGAAAAGTTAAGAGTCAATATTTATCAAAAGAATTAAGCCATATTCTTAGTGTTAAAGATGTTAGAAAAGGAATCTATTTGTTTCATTTCAGGAATTCTAATGGTTTATTAAAAAGTGGTAAATTGCTAATCAATTAAATGAAACGTTCTGTTCTAATATCAACATTGGTCTTTTGTTTTGGCTATTTGTCATCACAAAATTTAATTCAAAATCCCTCTTTTGAGGACACTTTAGTAGGAAGTTTTGGTTTAATTAGTGCACCGTTTTGGGATACTCCATCTCTTGGGAGTTCAGATTTTATTCATCCAGCTACAATTGATCCTTTTAAAGCTCCTTCAAATATAGGTGGTTTCCAAAATGCGAAGAAGTACGATGGTTATTATGGTATATCCGTTTTTAGTAGAAATAGGACTAACTCAAGGGAATACATTCAAAATGAATTATTATCACCATTAGTTAAGGATTCTAGTTATTGTATCCAGTTTTATTTAAGTCTAGGCGACTCTATGAGATATGCACTAAAAAATAAATTAGGCGTTTATTTTGCTACCCAAAAATTAAATTTTCAAATTCAGACTACTTTACCTTTGATTCCAGTTATTAATTTTAATGATACTTCATATTTTGTTGAGAAGAGAGAATGGATAAAAGTATCTAGCTCTTATAAGGCTATTGGTGGGGAGCAGTTTATTATTATTGGTCATTTCGAAAATGATAGAAATATTGACACGCTTCAAATAAATGGTGGTGACAAAAGTGAGCATAAACACGTTTATTATTATTTAGATGATTTTTATTTAGGGCATTGTGATAGTGTGCCAATAGACTCTGACATAGGCTTGTTTGAGTTTGCCAAGAAAAAGGAAACCCTAGCAATTTACCCCAATCCCAATACAGGTACTTTCCGAATTAAGAACGTTCAAGACATCGCTGTTTTAAGCATTTACAGCATTCAAGGGAAATTGCTTCAAGAGATCAATTCCCCGCAAAAGACCATTCGGCTAAAAGCCCCAATTGGATTGTATTTGGTGGTGGCTCGTTTAAAACAAGGGGGCATACTGCGCAAGAAAATAGTGCTAGAGTAGCGTGACAATGGAAATAGATCTGGCCTTTTCCTGCCAGTTCGCAGTTAAAAGTAGACTGGTTTCGTTTTGTTTCAAGACCATAAAGATAATTCAATTGACTCGATTAAAGCCGAGACAACCTGAATGAGACATTCAAATGTGTAAAGGCAAGCTTGCAGATGAATCCTAAATAAAAATGTCCTTTCCATGAACTGCTTAAAACCTTAATTTTAATTCATGCGATTGAGCATTCTTACTTTTTTGTTATTCATTTTTGGGGCAGGTGCTATAGAAGCACAAAACCTATTGCCCAATCCTAGTTTTGAGGATACGATAACAAGGACAACTCCTTTATACCTGCCCTTGGATTGGATTGCACCAACCAATGAGGGTTTCAATTACTTTACACCCTTAAATAATAGTATTTCCCCAACTTATGGTTACCCTTCAAATTATCCTGGCTATCAATTGGCTAAGACTGGGCAAGCAATAATTGGGATTCAAATTTATGATCATTACCTACAGACCCGTTCACCAAGGAGAGAGTATTTGCAAGCCCAATTGCTGGATAGCTTAAAAAAAGATTCAATTTATTGTTTTCGGGTGTATTTAAGTTTTGCAGATTCTATGCATGTGGCTTCTAGAGGGCAATTGGGAGTGTATTTTTCTTCCAATTCGGTAGGTTCTAATAACATAAAACCTTTACCATATACCCCACAAGTGAAAGTTAATCCCAATCGTTTTGTAAACGACAGAATCAACTGGATGGAGTTCAATCAACAATACCAAGCAATGGGTGGCGAGCAATACATTACCATAGGTAATTTCTTTGATACCACTAGTTTGGATACTCAATTTGTAGCGGGTGGCGGCAACCAGATTTGGATGAATAAAACCTTTTATTATCTAGACGATGTGTGGTTAGGTAACTGTGATAGCTTGCCACCCTCAGTTGGTTTAGGGGAGGAAGAAGTAGAAGTAGCATTGCAACTCTTCCCCAATCCAAGTAATGGTGAGCTTAAAATAGAGACAAAAGAAAATGTTGCCGAGATAGCGGTTTACTCCTTACAAGGCAAATTGCTGAGGAGGTTTTAGGGCAATAGAAAAAGCATCCTGTTGAAGGAAACACCCGGCTTGTATCTAATTCACCTTCAATTGAAGGATGGAAGAGTAGTGAGGCGGAAAATTGTTCTGAATTAGTATTTTGTTATTGTGAGTCATAAGCTTGGGATTAGATCCAGTCCAAAACACTCTTAATAAGTTAGATGAAATACAAGTTACCTTATGAAAACCAGAATTGGTTTTGCCCTTTAATTTTACCTAAGAAAGGACAAAATCAAAGGTATAAATCTCAAATTCCTTCTTTCTTCTTAAATTCCTTTAATCGTCCTTGCATGGGTTCTGATAAATAATCAGGAAGCGTTAAAACACTTTCATAAAGGCTATCTAAGGCAGCCTTTCTTTCTATTTCATCTTCTATGTAATAGATGTAGTTTAAATGGAGGAAACAGATCAACATCCTATTGAAATCATCCAATCCATCGTCTTCTATCAAAAGAGAAAAACGCTCTTCTACTTCTTTCTTCTTATTGCTTTCGGCAAAGGCTCTTCCAATTCGGCCAATGCTACCAAAATAATGGCCTTCATTGGAATTCTGAAAACGCAAACTGATTCCTATCAATAAATCCAATGCCTCAATGTTCAAGGCTTCTAATTCATTGTAATAAGTTTCTCTTCTTCCATAAGCATAGCTGCCATCGCTCACCCGACTGAAATAATCGTTCATGATGTTTAAATGCGCTCGCAAAAAGATCTCCCATTTGGCAGTTTTTGCGCTTAAACTGGCGATGTTCTTCATGTGTACTCTTGGACTATCATCCATGCTGCAGCCTCCAACAACCACTCTATTGCGTTTCAATTCCAAGGCCTTTTCTTTTCCTAAATAACGCTCCACAAAAAACTCAAAATCATCGTTTGAAACTTTTGCCTTTAGGGCTGCTTCATAGGCTTTGTTCATTTGAAACTGAACTTTAGGTTCAAAGAACTGTTTATCCATTTTTCGAACTCGCTTCTTTAGCCAAACGGTATACAGAGAATCGAAATTTTGGTTTTCGTCTTTATATTCGGGCGCCTTTAAACCACGGTTCACCGTTTTCATGAATTGATTCATGGCCTTTGGTGTTTCATCTTCATCCCACCAGCTTCGTCTGCTGGCACCTGCTCTATAAATACTTGCACTTGTATCTATCATGCAATCTGCGTACTGAATGGAATAGGCATGTTCAACTGGAATGGCCTTCTGAGCCAAGGGATAGAAAAGAACAAAGGCATTTAAATAACCATCGGATTCATTGTAAAATAATAATTGATCTTTTTTTAGGTCCTTGCTAGAGAATGCTAAACTCTTCTCATAAGAGCCATCAGCTGGGATGCTTTTTATTTCTGTTGTTTTTTTTCCTTCATATTTATAATCGAAGGCAACAATCAATTGATAGGTTTTAATGTCTGCTTTAGGAAATTCCTTTCTAAAATTGGCCATGCTCATGCCTTCTTTTAAAGCTTTTCGAGCTTTTTTTAAGTCAGCATTCTCATCATCTAAACTTATCACTGTGCCAATGCTTTGGGGAATTGATGTGTAATTGGGAACGATTCCACATTGTTTATGCTGAATGTTCAAAGAATCTACAATGAAGATCAAGGCATTCATTGTAGTGCTGTCGTACATGAACTGTTTGTCGCCACCTCGAAATTCTTGAGCTATTGTTAAAATTGGAAGGAGAAGGCAAAGGACTACTATTTTGAATCGTTTCATAAGGCAAGAATTTTAAATGAACGAGTTAGTAGCTTGTTCTATTAAAACAGTTTATTCTTGCTTTTCGTCTACCTGAGGAAAAATCTTTTGAAAAATCATGGCCATAGCAATCAATATGCCTGGGGCAATAAGGTTGTACCAGAGGTAGGCAATTTCTATGCTTCCTTGTCGGTTAAGGAAATACAATACCATGATGATTAACTGCGCAATGATCGCTGCATAAAAGGTAGCTTTTCCTCCAATCCACTTGAAGAAAAAGGCAATTAAAAAGATCCCTAAAATGGTTCCATAAAATAGAGAACCCAAAATGTTGACAGCTTCAATTAAATTGTCAAATAAATCGGCAATTAAGGCAAAGCCGATAGCTGCTAGACCAAATAGCAAAGTAAATAGCTTAGAGCTCTTTAGATAGTGCAAATCAGAGGCTTTCTGCCGAATGTTTCTTTTGTATAGGTCTACTGTAGTGGTAGAGGCAAGGGCATTTAATTCTGCCGAGGTAGAAGACATGGCTGCAGAAAAGATGACCGCCAATAACAATCCAACAATTCCAATGGGAAGGTAGGAGATGACAAAGGTGATGAAGATGTAATCATCGTCTTCCGTCTCTGCGCTAGGAACAGCTTCCTTAATTACTTCCTTAGCGGCTGTCATTAATGCTCGTTCTTCTTCATGAAGCTGCTTAATGTTTGCTTTATCAGCAGCTTGTGTAGCAGATTCATTTAAACCAAGAATCAATTGTCGCTTCTTTTCGAAAACTTCAGATTGAGCCGTTTCTAATTCTTCAAAATTGCTTTTGTATTCTGTTTGTTTGGTCTTTTCTACATTCTCTGCATTGAAATGCAATGGCGGCATTACAAATTGGTAAAACAGGAAAACCAATATTCCTACAAATAGGATGAAGAACTGCATTGGGATTTTTAGCAATCCATTGAACATTAAACCCAAGCGACTTTCTCTAATAGAACTGCCGCCTAAATAGCGCTGCACCTGTGATTGGTCAGTTCCAAAATAACTCAGCTGTAAAAATAAACCACCCAATAAACCAGACCAGATGTTGTAGCGACTTTTAGGATCAAACTCCCAATCGATGACTTGCATCTTATCCATGATTCCTGCTACTTTTATGCCTTCTCCAAAGCCTAAATAGTCACCTAGGTAGGAAACTAAAAATCCGCAGGCAATGAACATGCCTAAAAAGATTACCGCCATTTGTTGCTTGTGGGTCTGACTAACTGCTTTTGTGCCGCCAGAAACCGTGTAAATGATTACCAAAACACCAATGAACAAGATGGTGAAGTTGAGGCTCCAACCTACAATTTGAGAAAGGATAATGGCCGGAGCGTAAATGGTAATTCCTGCCGCTAAACCTCTCTGCAATAAAAACAAGGAAGCCGTTAATAATCGAGTTTGATTGTTAAATCGGCTCTCTAGAAATTCATAGGCCGTGTATACCTTCAATTTATAGTAAAGCGGAATGAATACCGTAGAGATGATGATCATGGCCAAGGGCAATCCGAAATAAAATTGCACAAAACCCATTCCTTCCATGTATGCTTGTCCGGGTGTAGATAGAAAGGTAATGGCAGAAGCTTGAGTGGCCATAACGGATAATCCGATGGTCCACCAATTGGCAGATTTTCCTCCCAAAAGATAACCTTCAATGTTCTTGGCGCCTCGTGTTTTCCAAACCCCATAAGCAACAATGAAAAACAAAGTGCCAAGCATGATGGTCCAATCGATCCAACTCAATCCGTTCACAGGCTATAAGTATTGGTGATGTAGGCAAATAAAATCATCAAGACCAGCTCAAAAGCAATGAGGAACAAATACAAGTGATTCCAGCTTTTAAAGAAGGGTGGTTTCGTATCGCTATTATTTTCCATATGCGATTAAATTAGCCAATATTCGGTAAGCTCCTGGAACACCAGCTGGCAATTGTCGGAAAAATGAAATGCCAGTATACATGAAATGGCCTTCACCGTATTTGGCAATTAAAACGGCACCCTGCTGTGGGTCTTCTCCTGGGTCATTCCATTCCAGTACGGGTTGAAAAGCCTCATCCCATTCATTTGCAAAATACAACCCTCTCTCTTGCACCCAATTGTCGAAATCAGCTTGTGATAATTGATTAGGTGAATGAAAGAAACTGTTCTTTGGGTCGATGAATTTAACCGCTGCTTCTTCTTTGGTTACTCGTTTTCTTGAAATCTTAAAAGGGTAGGGCCCAATCTCCTCAGATTTTAATCCCCTATTGGTATTGTACTGAACGATTACATTTCCGCCATTTTTAACAAACTCGTTTAAAACAACATTGCCATTGGAAAGACTGTTTTCGGTATTGTATGCCCTAATGCCCACCAATATAGTTTCATAGGGAGTTAAATCTGCTAGGGCAAGGTCTTTGGCTTCCATCTCATCCACCAAATAACCAACTTGTCTCAGGTTTTTAGCCACTTCATCGCCGCTTCCTTTGATATATGCAAGGCGTTTCACTTGGTTGACCAAATCCAACTTCACCAATTTAATCTCTGCTTCAGGAAACAATATTTGAGGCCAAACATGATCGTATTCTATTCTTTGCACCGCATGACTCGACTTGCCATCTATGGTAATCTTTGCCTTAGCCGTATTGGCTGTTTCAGGTGGGGTGATTTTAAAAGTGAAGCTTTGCAGTTCTCCTTTCTTTTTAAAATCCATGTCGATTTCTTGGGGCTCTAATTTCCAATTGGCCGGACAATCAATGCTAAGTACTCCTTTAAAACTACTTTGATTGCTTTCAACCAAAACCTTTACTTCATGACTGTCTTCGTTCTGGAATAGAATAATTTTTTCGGTTGGAGTGGTGGTTAAGGAAGGAGAAACAACCAAGTTCCTTTGCAATTCACCTTTAGCTCTATCAGTCCATTGAAAATGAACAGGTACATTCATTTGAACAGGAACACCATTGAAACTTAGGCTTAAATCAAAGTTTACAGGTTTTTTGTTTTCAGGTAATCCAAACTGTTTGGAACCAACTGAAGACAAAGAGATGTCTTCGTAGGAATTGTTTAACCAATAAGGCTGAGAGATGGGTCCTTTAATTTTTGTTTTAAATGGAATCTTGTTGATTTCATTGTTTTTAAGCCCGATGCTGATGAATTCTTCGTTTGGCTGTGGACTAATCTTCTGTATTTGGATGTCAATATCACTGCGATTTATGGCCATTATGTTTCCAGTAATGAAGCTATCAGGTTGCAGTGCATAATTGTGTTCATCTGCTAAAATGACAAGGTGAAGCCCAGTTGCGGCTTGTAGGATATTGCTTAGCTCCGCCATCTTTTGTTTTACATAAAAGTTATCAGCCTTCATTTCCATTTCCTGATAAAGGCTAAGCAATTGTGGGACTATATTTTCTGGATTTTCCTGAGAAAAATCTGCAATGATTTTATTGATCATTTCTTGGATTTTTTCGCTTCCATCTACTCTGTTCCAAGTGATGTCGATGCCATCAAACAAATCCTTCTTTGCTTCTTCGCCGGCAGTATGCTTCAAGTATTCCAACTTCGTTCCTCTTGTTCTGGCAGAACCAAATCCCTGACTACGATGCTGAGATCGACTGTCAGCAGCAATTTCAGAGTAGGAGAGTCCCAATACCGGATTGTAAGTCCCAATGTCTACCAAGATGTAATCTTCTGCATTAGCGGCCTTCTCTGGCAATTGTTGGTCCCACCAAACAGAAGTATTCCACAATATCCTTTTGGCTTGCCAGGCTTCTAGCCCTTCTACTTCCTGAAATTGCTTACTAAAGCTACTAGGGTCTGCGCTACTGCTGAAGGCCTCTTCTGCTAATACGGCTGATGCAGTGTGATGTCCATGCCCAGCGCGTTTATCTGGTGGGAATCTAGTGATGATTACATCTGGTCTGAATTTTCTAATGGTATAAACCACATCTTCAAGAACCTCTTCCTTTCCCCATTTCTCGAATGTTTCATCGGCTGTTTTGGAATATCCAAAATCTACAGCACGACTAAAGAATTGTTCTGCACCATCAATCTTTCTGGCTTCACGCAATTCTTGTGTTCTCAGCACTCCCATCGCATCGCCTTTTTCCGTTCCGATGAGGTTTTGTCCGCCATCACCTCTTGTTAAAGAAAGGTAGGCCGTTCTGGTCAATTTTTCATTTTCAAGCCAAGCAATTAGACGGGTGTTTTCATCATCAGGATGGGCTGCCAAATACATGACATTGCAAAGCACATTTAGCTTTTTTATTTCTTGCAATAAATCAGCGCTATTTTCTATTGCTCTTTGTCCGCTTGCAGCATTGAACAAGAATATAGCAAAAAGGAGTAGGGAAGTGTTTTTCATATGAATTTTAATGCGACTAAATTAAGCTTTGGAATTTGGAATATTGATTTCTAAAAGACAATAGACCTTAATTTTTCTTAAGAAAAAAATGAGAAAAAACTTTGATTTAAAGCAATTATTTTATTTGTTAACTCAATTATAATGATTTGTTATCCAGTATTTTAAATTAGTTTAGTTAGTTCTTAACTTCATCTAAATAGGAAATTGTGATCGATCCATCTTAGGATCTTTTTGTGCAGCAAGATCAAATGCTTTCTTCGCCTCGCTATGGTTTCCTAAGTAGTAATAGCTCAATCCTAGGTCGATGTAATTCTTACTCACACTGGGCTGAATTTGTATGGCTTTTTTTAAGACATCGATGGCTTTTGCATAAGCGGAAGTCATGCCATATACTGTTCCTAAATTGGTTAGTAAACTATAATTATTAGGAGCAATTTTTAGTCCGGATTCAAAGTATTGAACGGCCTTGTTGAGGTCGTTTTTTTCTCTGCCATAACAGCGCCCGATGTTTAGGTAAATTTCTGGTCGGCCACCATTGAATCTAATTAAATTGGTATAGGCTTGAATCTTAAAATTTGGATCTTTACTTTGTTCTAATACGATGCTAATGTTTTGCCAAGTGTTGTCATGTTGTGGATTAATTTCCAATACTCTTTGGTAAAATGGAATTACCATTTTTGCATTTTTTGTTCTTTCCCATTGAGCATTGCCCATCAATACCAATGCATCGATGTATTCTGGGTATATGTTTAAAGCCCGGTTAAGGTGAAAAATACTTTTGTCAAGAAGTTGATTCTTTTGGATTGGATCATTAGTTTTAGCAGCTTCTTCACTCAACAATCCACCAGCCATTACCTGACTCTTGGCACCATTCACAGATATTTCTGCATCATTGGTAGATAAAGTAAGGTTGTCTTTCCACATCATGTTTCTGCTGATGGTTTTTAGGCTATATCCTGCGAAGAAAATGATCAAAATCATTTTAATGCTAGCCTGAGCAGTTTTTACATTCGGAAACCATTTTGGGATGCTGTTCTTTAAAAACAGTGCAAAGAGTATGGCAAATCCCAAGGAGGAAACAAAAACAAAGCGTTCGTTCATAAAGGCTCCAATTGGAAAAACCAAATTAGAGGCAATGCTCAATGTGATTAGGAAAATGGCAATCCCAAATGCGGCCAATTGTTTTTTAAGAATGCCGTAAAGGCAATAGGCTCCTAATGCAATATAACTCAGTAAAGACAAGATGACCAAAGGATCTGACCAGGTCTTAATGGGAATGTGTTTCGGATAATAATCAAAGGTTAAGGGATGCGGAAAAAGCATCAATTGCAAATATTTTCCAAGTGTAAAAACAATGGTGGCGTATTTGTCAGCAGTGCTCGATTCTAAAAAAGGATCATTCATCAAATTATCTGCAACATTGGAGATCCCACCTCCAACTACTTGGTATCGAATGAGAAACCAAATTACAGCAGCAGCTAATAATCCACTATATACCGGAATTGATTGCTTGAATTTTTCTGTTCGAAAAATAAATACCGCTAATGGGAAAATGGCCAACCATGTGATGGCATTTTCTTTAGACAATAGGGCAAGAAAATAAATTACAGAAATGAGCAAAAGGTCCTTAGTGTTTGGTTTATCTAAATAGCGAAGAATGAATAGCAATACCAGCAATTCACCGCAAAAGGCCATCATTTCATCCAAACCTTTGATATTGGCAACCACTTCAGTATGAATGGGATGGAAGAACCATAAACCACTAATGAGTAAGGCAAGAGAACTAGGGAGCAAGCTTTTGTTTTCATCGCCCAATAATCGACTTAGCGCATGATACAGCAAGATTCCACACAGGATGTAAAACAAAACATTGCAAAGGTGCCCAATGAAAGGATTGGTTCCAAATAAGCCTACCTGAATATTAAATACCACCATGGAGAGCGGACGATATCTTCCTCCAGCGACTAGTGATTTCTTTTCGCCGTAAAAGCCAACAAATTGATCATTGCTCAATTGGTCCCAGATTCCTGCAAAGCCATCTTTGGTGATGTCATTTTCTGTAATAACAAGCGCATCATCCAAGGTATAATCATGCCCCAGGGTATTGCCGTAAAGCAAAAAGCCTAGTACAATGAAAAGTAAATGGACTTGTTTATTGGAAATGGAATTCAAAAATTTCATGAAGGCTAAAAGTATGAATTTCAGTAGAGCAATTTAAAAAATCACAGACAATTGAACGACAGCCTGAACAAATGGTATTTTTGAGAAATGGAAACAAGGGTGTATAGCGGAAACCTCAGAAAAATGAGGACAAAATTTGATGATCCAATTGAATACAGTTTGGATCTGGATGGCGAAGAAATTCAAATTTCTGATTATGTTGGTAGTCCGGTTACTCTAAGGTACACTGGATTAATCAATTGCATCAATTGTGGAAGAAGAACCAATAAATCTTTTGCTCAAGGCTTTTGTTTTCCTTGCTTTCAAAATGCTCCTGAAAATGCCGAATGCATCATTCGCCCGGAATTGTGTGAAGCACATTTAGGGAAAGGAAGAGATCCAGAGTGGGAGGAAAGAAACCACAACCAAAGTCATGTGGTGTACTTGGCGGTTTCTGCTGCCTTAAAAGTAGGTGTCACCCGTTCAACGCAAGTTCCATACCGATGGATCGATCAAGGGGCATCAAGGGCTATTATTCTTGCTGAAACAGAGAACAGGTATCAAGCAGGGATGATAGAGGTGGCATTAAAAGCTCATGCATCTGATAAAACGCCTTGGCAAAAAATGCTAAAGAACGAAGTGAACACAGAAATTGACCTTGTTGAAGAGAAGCAAAAAATGGCCAATGAGTTGGATGATGAATGGAAGAGTTTAGTGAGCGATAACAACGATATCATCAATTTGAATTTTCCAGTTGATGAATTCCCCGAAAAAGTGAAAAGCCATAACCTAGATAAAATCCCAGAATTATCGGGCACATTGATGGGAATCAAAGGACAATACCTTTTGTTTGATGAAAACCGAGTCATCAACATTAGAAAGTATGGTGGCTATTTCGTTGAGCTAGAACTAGAAGCCTAAATTGGCATATCTCTAATGATTTCTAGGGTTTTGTCAACATCACTTGGACTGATGTCTAAATGGGTGACAAACCGAATCAATCCAGGGCCCATGGCAACAATCGCAATTCCATTGCTTTCAAATTTCTTCATGAGTTCATCCATGTTGCATTGATCACTCAATTGAGCAATTACAATGTTGGTCTCCACTGGCTTAATGTCAATTACAGCCTCTTTTTTAGCCAATTCATTGGCAATTGCTTGGGCATGTTTATGATCTTGCTCCAAACGCTCAATATTGTTTTTCAAAGCAAATAACCCAGCAGCAGCCAAGTATCCAGCTTGCCTCATGCCGCCACCCATGATTTTCCTAATTCTTCTCCCTTGTTTAATAAATTCCTTTGTGCCCAATAGAATAGAACCAACAGGAGCACCCAATCCTTTTGATAAACAGATAGAGAGGCTATCAAAAGCATTGCCCATTTCAGACGGTTTGTGGCCTCCTTTAGCAATGGCATTAAAAACTCTTGCTCCGTCTAAATGCATGGGGAGTTTGATGCTTTTGCAATAATCTCTTATTTCATTTATGCTAGCCAGGTCCCAGCAGCTTCCGCCACCCTTATTGCAGGTATTTTCTAATGCCAATAATTGTGTTGTTGGAAAATGGACATCATCAGGATTGATGGCCGATTTCACTTGATCCAATGTAAACTGGCCATTATCAGTATCGATCAGCTGTACAGAAAGTCCAGAATTGAAGGCAATTCCACCTCCTTCGTATTTATAGATATGTGCCATGCTGCTGCAAATCACCTCTCCTGGAGCATTGCTATGCACCTTAATCCCAATTTGGTTGGCCATGGTGCCAGAGGGACAAAAAAGTCCTGCATCTTTTCCAAATAAATTGGCAGCATATTGTTCCAATTCAATGATACTTGGATCATCTCCTAAAACATCATCACCAACTTCTGCTACCATCATGGCCTCCATCATCTTTTCGCTAGGGCGGGTAACAGTATCACTTCTAAAATCTATCATTTCTTAGTCAATTCGTACTTTAGCCCCTAAATTATCAAATAAAAATTGCCTTGTCACGACTAAAGACTTTTCTTCTACTTTTTGTTTTCTTGACTGGGGTTTTGCTTTTTGCTCAGGAAGAAAAAAAGGACAATTACGGAAGAGACATTAAAGAGTTAACCCTAAAAAAAAGAGGGCCTAACTTGGACCGATATGGGCATCTTTTTATAGGATATGGTTTTATTCTTGGAGAATCGGAAGGAGATAGTGCAAGCATTAAACCTGGGCTTTCCTCAAGTTTTACCCTTGGCTGGCGCTCAAAATGGAGAGTGAATCGATGGTATGAATTGGGATTTGATGCTGCATATCAGTACAGTTCTTTTCACATTAAACAAGATTCTGCCAAGAAGGTTCCTAGTACAATACTGCACAAACGAGAGAAATTGGTTTTTAACCGAGTGGAATTGAGTCCATTTCAGCGGTTTAAAATTAGAAATCGTTATCATTCTACTGGAACATTCATCGACCTTGGTGGATACTTTGGTTACAATTATAGAATTAAGCATCAAACAGTAGAGCGCAATAGAAGTCAAGGAGCAGGGAAAACAAAAACGGTAAATTTAAACTTGAAGTACACTGAAGACTTCAATTATGGACTAATGTTAAGGCTTGGTTTTAATCGGGTGGTGCTTTTTGGAAAGTACAGATTGTCACAATTATTTACAGAAAAAAGTGATCTTCCTGAATTGCCTAGAATTGATGTTGGATTTACAATTGGCATACATCAATAAATGCAAAACAGGACATAATCTCAGGGTATAACTTTATTATCTTTGGTCGAATCAAAATAGGAATAGATGAAATTACTAGAAGGAAAAGTTGCTTTAATTACAGGTGCAACACGAGGAATTGGAAAAGGAGTTGCAACTAAATTGGCAGGGCATGGTGCTAGTGTAGCATTTACATATGTTTCCTCTCCTGAGAAGGCAGCTCTTGTTGAAGAAGAATTGAAATCACATGGAGTAGATGCTAAGGGCTTTCAATCGAATGCAGCGGATTATGCCGCGGCTGAACAACTCATTGCCGATGTGCTTGCTCATTTCGAAAAGATTGATGTCGTTGTGAATAATGCAGGAATCACTAGAGATGGTTTATTGATGAGAATGACCGAAGAGAATTGGGATGAAATCATGGAGGTGAACCTTAAATCGGTATTTAACATTACCAAACATGTTCAAAGATCCATGCTTAAACAACGTTCAGGATCCATTATTAACATGAGCTCTGTAGTTGGTGTAAAAGGAAATGCTGGTCAGTCGAATTACGCAGCTTCAAAAGCAGGTATTATTGGTTTTAGTAAATCCATCGCCCAAGAATTGGGCAGCAGAAACATTCGATGTAATGTAGTTGCTCCTGGTTTTATTGCCACAGAAATGACTGCGGAGTTGGGTGAAGAAACCATGACAGAATGGTTAAAATCTGTTCCTTTAAAGCGCCCAGGAACTCCAGAAGATGTAGCCAATACAGTTCTTTATTTAGCATCCGACCTTTCTGTTTATGTAACAGGTCAAACCATTAGTGTTTGTGGTGGTATGCTGACTTAAAGTCGAATTTATTGCTGACCTAAAATGAACCTAGTTTCTCAGTATCCGTGGTGGTACTATTTTTTAGCAATATTGCTTTGCTTTATTGTTTCATTGGCTTTTTATTACAAGGATAAAAAGTTAATGGATTTGCCACTATGGTCTAGACTTGGCTTGGCAATGCTAAGAGGAATAACGCTTAGTTTATTGGCTTTTTTGTTACTAGGTCCACTTTTGCTTTTTAAGAAGGTAGACTATCAGAAACCCATTATTGTTTTCCTTCAGGATCAATCTGAATCCATGCAGTTGGCAACTAAGAATGAACTGACCGCAAATGCTTTTGGAACTAAGATTAGCAATTTGAAAGAAGAACTTTCAAATCAATATGAAACCAAGCGATATGGATTTGGTGCTTCTCTAATTGAGTGGGAAACTGCTTTAGAAAACCTTGATCAGAGAACAGACATTAATAAAGCCATAGAAGAAGTTCAACAGCGTTTTGAAGGGCAAAATCTAGGTGCCATTATCTTAGCAAGTGATGGAATCGTCAATCAGGGAATGAATCCAGTTTACAATCCTAGGATCAATACACCTGTATATAGCATTGCGCTTGGAGATACAACCATTTATAAAGATTTAAAACTGGGCAATGTCTTGCATAACAAAATGGCGGTTAAGGGCAATCTATTTCCAATTGAAATTGATGTCTTGGCCAATGGATGCCTAGGTGAAAAAAGCAGACTGGAAATTTATTATGAAGGGAAAAAGATAAAAGAACAAAACATCGATATCAATAAAGAACTTTTTTCTCAAACCATACTATTTCAGATAGAAGCTCTTAAAAAAGGGTTACAAAGATACCAGCTGAGACTGATTCCGATAGAGGGAGAACAAAGCCTAGTAAACAATGAAGAAGAGATTTTTATTGAGGTAATTGATGCTCAGAGTAGGGTCTTATTGTTGTATGAGGCCCCTCACCCCGACATTTCAGCCATAAAAAGAGCCTTGGCGAAAAGTGAAAACTACCACATTCGCTCATCTTTGCTTAAAGATTTTAAAGGTGATTTAGAGGAGCAGGATCTTTTAATTGCTCATCAATTAGGGATTAAGAGCGCAAGCAAAAGCAAAACAATAATCGACCAAGCCAAAGAAAAAGGATTGCCGGTTTGGTTTTTTGCTAGCGGGACAAATCAGGCAAATTTCATTTCAGAAAATGTTGAAGGTTTAAAAATAACGACAAAAGGAAAGGCTTCAAATAGAGTTAGCCCAATTTTAGACCCTAGCTTTAATCTTTTCAACTTTAGCGAAGACGATATTCAAGTAATCAACGATTTTCCACCAGCATTTACTTTTTTAGGAAATCATCGCTTTGAAAACGCAGTGAATGTATTATTCAATCAGAAGATTGGTTTGGTGCCAACTGAACTGCCACTTTTTGTGTTTGAAAGAGATCAAAATTGGAAAAGGGCGTATTTCTTTGGTGAGGGCTTATGGAAATGGAGAATGCACAATTTCAAAGAAGAAAAAAATCATTCTGTTTTTGATCAACTCATTCAGAAATCAGCTCAATTTCTTGCATTAAAGGGAGATAAAGATTTATTGCGCTTAAGTCATGAATCACAATTTTTTGATAATGAAGTTCCAAGAATAGATGCACAATTGTTTAACCCAAGTTATGAGTTAATCAATGAGTCTGAAATAGAATTGATCGTTAAGAATGAAAAGGAGGAAGAATTTAAATCCATTTTCTTAAAAAATTCTGAAGCTTATTTTTTGCAATTGAAGGGTTTAGAGCCTGGGAAATATACCTATGTTGCCAAAGTGCTTGGGCAAAGAAAATCCCTGACGAAATCAGGTTCATTTTCTATACTTGAGCTCAACCTAGAGGCAAAAAATACTAGGGCAAACCACAATTTGTTATTCCAACTAGCATCCTCAACAGGCGGAGCCATGCTTTACCCAGATGAGATGAATCAAATACCCAATATCTTAGAAAACCGGAGTGATTTGAAAACCCTCGCCATTGAGGAAGAAGACTTGGAAGACATCATTAACCTAAAACTAATTTGTGCTTTGATACTAATTCTTTTGTCGATAGAATGGTTGATTCGTAAATTAGTTGGAACTTATTAAATCATTATGAAGAAGATTATGAAAACTACAGTTTTGGCATTTGTTCTGCTCATTCAAACGCTCAGTTTTGCACAAGTTGACACCAAGCAATTGGATGCGTATATCGAAAAGGCTAGAGTAGATTTTGACTTACCTGGCCTTAGTATTGCAGTTGTAAACAAGGACAAAGTCTTGTATCAAAACAGCTTTGGCTATTCCAATCAAGCGGATGAAATAGCACTTCAAAATCAATCAATTTTTGGAATTGCTTCTTTAAGCAAGGCATTTACAGCTGCAGGAATCGCTATGTTGGTTGATGAAGGAAAATTGAACTGGCAAGATCAAGTAAGAGATCATTTGCCAAGCTTTAAATTAAGTGATGAGTATGTTGCTTCTAAAATGACAATAGAAGACCTCTTGAGCCATAGAAGTGGCTTTAAAACCTTTGATGGGGATTTGTTATGGTACGGAACCAATTATTCTAGAGATGAAATTGTAGAGCGCTTTTCTAAATTCCCTTTAAGTGAAGAACATCGAAGTCGTTATGGTTATCAAAATATCATGTTTATTGTTGCCGGAGAAGTAATAGAAGAAATTAGTGGATTAAGTTGGGATGAATTTGTGGAAACTAGGATTTTAAATCCCTTAGGAATGAACAACACCTTTACTAGCATTAATAAGTTTCCTAATACTGTTTCAATTGCAATGCCTCATGTTAAAGGAAAGCTCGATGAATTAAGAAATTATGACAATTCGGGTGGAGCAGCTGCCCTCAGTTCAAATACAAATGATTTAAGTAATTGGCTAAAATTTTGGCTCAATAAAGGAATAGTGAATGGTGATACTTTGCTTTCTGCAGCTTCCTTTCAGAAAATCATGAGCATGCACATTTCTTGGCCATCTTCTAATTACGACCAAAGCATAGGAGTAGAATTTAATGGCTATGGTTTGGGTTGGTTCTTAATGGATTATTCTGGCAGTAAAGTAGCGCATCATGGTGGAGGGTTACCTGGTTATATCTCTAAAATCGCCTTTGTAAAAGAAAAGGATTTAGGAATAATTGTTCTGACTAATGGAGAGACTAGTCTGCCAAGCGCCTTGATGTACCATTGCATCGATGTTTTTACTGAGAATGGAAGTGAGGCTGATTGGGCAACAACTTACCTTGACTACAAAAAGCGGTACGAGAAATACCTTGCGTCTAAAGAAGATAAACGAAAAGAAGCAAGAAACCCCAAGTTGAAATCAAACCTAGATTTGGAAGACGCACTTGGAATTTATGAAGATGAGGTATATGGAGATGCAGAGATTAGCAAAGTTGGCAACGATATGGTGTTAAGCCTTTTGCCAAGTAAAGAGATTTTTACTTCTAAGCTGATTCATTGGCAACAAAACACTTATCAGATTAAGTTTAAAGATGCTTTTTTACCTCCAGGTTACATTACATTTGATCTTAATGCAGATGGAAAAATATTGGGTTTTAAAATTGATCTACCAAACCCAGATTTTCATTTTCACAAAAGAGACTTTATTAAGCAGCCTTAATTTCTGAATTTGCTCCAAAAGAAAATGATGAGTAGAATTACTCCTAAGCCAATCGCAATATAGGGAAGTTGATTGTGTTGAAATGCAATTTCTTCCATGTTTAGCCCTGTTATCCCAAAGGTGATGAGCATTGAAGAAAAGAAGCCTAGTAGTCGTTGATTTTTATTCATTATTATATTGATTCAGCACAAGTATACACTATTTCATTACTAGAATAAAACTACACCTGACTTTTTCTTCACCATTGATTTGGATGCTTAATTGTTGTTCACCTGGGTAATAAGTTCTGGTGGAGATTTCTTGAATGGAATGCTTTTTCTTAATTAATATCGACTCTCCAGAAGATAAGCTCTTTTCACTTAGCTTAAAAACCTTACGATTTACTTGTCCATTTTTCCTAAGAAAATAAAGACAATATTCTAATCTAGTTTTAGCTGTTTTTCCAGAATGATTGCTGATTCGAAATTGAAAATTTAATGCATTTCCAAACTGCACATTGTTGTCCAGGACTTTAAATTCCTCAATAACTAAATCCTTAGAATCTGCGTAGTCGAATAAGGATAGTGCTGAAGCATTTCCATTTTTCAATAAAGTTCTACATGCATGTTTGATAATCCAGTTGACAGATGAGGATTTTCCAAACCACTTTTTGCAAAATTCTAAGACCAAATCTGGGTGAGATTTAGTGATGTCATTTAAATTATTGGCTACACTTTTCTGAACAAATACCGCCTTGTCTTCCATCAACTGATTCAGAATAGAGAATATGGGTTTAGGATTGCCAACTAATGCATGTAATTTTTGTCCCCAAGGCAATAAAGGCCGACAAGCCTCCGATGCAAACCTTCGCACATTTTGATGCTGATCATTAGCACATTCGTCTAAAAACGCTAAGCACTTTGTTTGGTTCTCTATAAGGAATGGCCTCACTGCAAATTCACAGGTCACATATTTGGTTAGTTTCTTCATGGCATCTAGCGATGCTTGAAAATCTTTTAGACCAAACAATAAAATGTAATCTGGAATAAAAAAGTATTCGAACCTTCCAACAAGTTCTTCTTTTTCATCCAATTGCCTCAACAATAGAATTAAGAAATTGATGGCTTCGGGGAATGGTCTTTTTAAGTGAGTATGGCAGCAATTCGCTAAATGATGTTGCCTCTCCTTTAATTCTAAATTGCCCCAATTTTTATTGAATACCTCCTTAACAAACTGGGTGGCATTAAAATCACTATCGTTTTTCTGCCAAACCAAAATAAATGGCTGAAGAAACTCTTGGGTGATTTGATCTTTTAGTGGAGTATAGCTCATAAAAAAAGGCCTGCTAAGCAGGCCTTTAGGTTATAGATAAGTTTGCAAATTTGTTTGTGCAGAAACTCGCCTTAGTCTTCTAAGTCCGCGTTCCTTAATTTGTCTTATTCTTTCTCTTGTTAAACCAAAAGTGTTACCAATTTCTTCTAAGGTCATTTCACTTGTTCCACCTAAACCGTAGAATAAACGAATCACTTCAGCTTCCATTCCTTTTAAGTAAGAAAGCGTTCTTTCTAAATCTTGGGATAATGATTCCTGCAATAAAGAATCAGAAGGATCAGGAGTATCAGAATTTTCAAGTACACTAACCAAGCTGTTGTTGTCGTCATCGTTGCTCATAGGAGCATCAATTGAAACCTGCTTTTTAGACATCTTCAAAGACATTTCTACCTTAGCAACATCCATTTCTGTTAGGTCGCTTAATTCATCAGCAGTTGGTGTTCTTTCATTCTTTTGTTCGAATTCATTACTTGCTTTGCTAATTTTCTGAATCTCACCTAAACGGTTATGTGGTAAACGAATGGTTCTTGAATTATCAGCAGCAGCCTTTAAGATACTCTGACGAATCCACCAAACAGCATAAGAGATAAATTTAAACCCCTTGGTATGGTCGTACCGTTTTTGCAGCTTCAATTAATCCAAGGTTTCCTTCATTAATTAAATCTTCTAGAGTAAGACCAGTATTTTGATATTGTTTTGCCACTGAAATAACAAAACGCAAATTGGCTCTAACCAAACGGTTCAAAGCCCTTTCATCTCCACTTTGGATCTTAATGGCTAATTCCACCTCTTCTTCAGCAGTAATCATCTCCTCTTTGGAAACATCTTGAAGATATTTCTCTAAAGATTTACTCTCTCTCTTGGTAATTTGCTGACTAATCTTGAGTTGTCTCATTTTATATTTCTATCTTTTTTACGGCCAAGCCGAAATTAATGATCAGTTTAAAAACGTTTTTTGGATACAATTGTTTTATTGTTCAATTGATTAATCTCCCAACTTTCATCAAATACCGTTTTAAGGTATCGGTTGTATAAAGAAAGACGTATCCTTCCTTCTTTATCCATTTTTTTGTCTGTTGGTTCTCCGGTGAATTCAAAACAATTAATTTTTGGATGAAGTCGCATATACATACGAACAATTTCCACTATGGTTGCCATCACTCTAAAAACCTCAAACTTATTGGTCAAACTATATTCTTCACCATCAAATTCTTCATTCAATACTCCAAAGACGATGGAAGTGTTCAAAATGTTGTTTTGTTTTCTTCCAAATCGTACTTCGTATTCAATACCAGCATCCGTTTTAAAGTAGTAAGTAGAACCACTCTTAATTGGAGGCGGAATTATTGGAAATGAAGGTAAAAGTCTAAGTAATTCCAAAAGGCAAAATTAATACTTAATTCGAACTATAAAAACTCTATTGAAGAATTAACATTGCTCAAGAGTATGTTTAATTTTATTTTCTTCAAAACAATATTGAATGAAAGGTTGGATTAAGTGGATAGGAGCCATGATTGGTTTCTCTGTTTTAGGTTATGTGGGCGCGTTTCTCGGTTTTATTATCGGTTCTATGTTTGACAAAAGATCAGGTGTAGAATGGGATGAACGGTTTACTAAAACTAGAGGATATACCGCCCAACAGGCATATCAAAGAACAAATACTGGTGATTTTGCATCCAGTTTATTGGTGCTTACTGCGGTTGTAATGAAAGCAGATGGAAAGGTATTGAAGTCGGAACTCAATTATGTTAGGGCTTTTTATACCAAACAATTTGGAGCTGAAAAGACAAGAAGACAAATGCAAGCATTAAAAGAATTGCTATCACAGCCCATCGACATTAGAACTATTGGCCATAGCATTCGCTATCAAATGCAATATGCAAGTCGCCTTCAATTGCTTCATTACCTTTTTGGAATTGCTCAGGCAGATGGAGAGATTAGCAATAATGAGGTCTCAGAAATCAATAGAATTTCTAGATCTCTAGGAATTAATCAAGATGATTTTGATTCAATTAAGGCCATGTTTATTCGCGAAACTGGGGGAGATTATAAGATCTTAGAAATAACTCCAGATGCAAGTGATGATGAAATTAAGAAAGCGTACCGTAAAATGGCCAAGAAGTACCATCCAGATAAGGTGGCATCATTGGGTGAAGAGGTAATGGATCAGGCCGAGGAAAAATTTAGAAAGGTTCAAGAAGCGTATGAAAACCTTAAGAAATCTCGTGGTTTTTCATAAGTAATTTCCTCTTTTCGCTTTTCTATAACTGGCTTCTTTTTGTGATCAACGGTATCCTTCTTGGTTTGTTTAGTGGGAGAAATGAATTTAAACAGACTGAAATCATACTTCTGTTGTTTCTTACTTATTTTATTTTCCTGATCAGTTTCAGGGTTGTTATGTGCTTTATTGTTTTCATGCACACCAGCTAATGCTGAAACATACAGTCCGCCAACAAGAAAAGAGAGTAGAATGGTTTTTTTCATGATTTCTAATTGTGCAGTGAATTTAGGAAATTCTGCCGATTTGTCAATGGTTAAATGTTTGTACGGTAATTTTTTAACATAATTTTAAGAATTGATGGAAGCATTTGAAAAAAGAAAAATTGCCTTTAGTATTTTTTATCCCCTCGTCTTTGTTGCAGGATTGTGGCTTGTTAAAGGCATGGAAGTGTATTTCGACCTTTCTTTTGTTTCTTGGGGAATTTTACCTAGAGATTTAATAGGCTTAAGAGGAATTTTATTCTCTCCGTGGATCCATGGTAGCCTGAATCACTTGGTCAACAATTCAATTCCTTTGCTTATTCTTGGAACCGCCCTGTTCTATTTTTACCGTTCGATTGCATTTCGACTCATCTTCTGGTCTTATCTTTTAGCAGGATTGTATACCTGGATTTCAGCCAGAACTTCTTATCACATTGGAGCGAGTGGAGTGGTTTATTCACTTTTTGGTTTTCTCTTCATCAGTGGTTTTATTCGAAAAAACACTCACCTCATTGCCATCTCATTTTTGGTGGCCTTTCTTTATGGTAGCCTCGTTTGGGGGATTTTACCCTGGGACAAAGGCATGTCTTGGGAAGGGCATTTCTGGGGATTGTTCTTAGGATTAGTTTTGGCAGTTTTCTATCGGAAGAAGGGTCCTAAAAGAAAATTATATTCCTGGGATCTGTATCCTGAAGATGAAGAAGAAACAACAGAAGATTGTAATGTAATTGATCCAGAATGCCCAGTTGAAGAAATACCACAATTTCGTCAATCCTCAGACCCCATTCAAATCAATTATCAAATTGTTCCTGAACCGCCTAAGTCTGATGACAAGAATTAAGGTTGATTGGAGGCTTTGAACAAGGTCTCCTTTTCTGATTTACTCAAACTTTCGTAACCAGATCTAGAGATTTTGTCTAAAATGGCATCCACTTCCGATTGATTGTCAGATTTCTTGCTACTCTTTTTCTTCTTGCTTTTGTACTTGACTTTCAATTTAGAAGCGCTTGAGCTTTTAAACAATGAAGCAATGAAATTGATTGGAACATAAATCCATGCGGTGATGTCTTTTCCTTTGCCCCATTCTTTGGCAAAATAATATCCTAAGGCAGCTCCGCCAAGGTGAGCAATGTGTCCACCTGAATTTGTTCCACTTACACTAAGTACGTCCATTACAAATGAAAAAATTGCAATGTATTTTAGTTTTACATCACCAATCAAAACAATTCTGATGGCATAATTTGGTGCATAAGTAGCTAAACCAACCACTATTGCCATTACAGACGCGGACGCACCCAAGGCTCTGGAAACTGGTAGAATGCCTTTAAAAACAGGAAATAAATTAAAGGCAATTATGTAAAGCAAGCCTCCTGCAATTCCACCAACTAGATATAAACTCAAGAGTTTCTTTTCTCCTAAGAATTGAACAAATAATTGTCCCAAGTAATACAACCAAAACATATTGGCGAACAGGTGCCAAAAGTCCAAATGAAGAAACATGTAAGTTAAAAGTCCCCATGCTTGGAATACGAGGACTTCAAGTGCCGCTGGTACAGCAAACCATTTGCCCATGAATTGATCTGGCCCCATAGAAGAGGCCATTAGCCAGAAAAAAAGGGATAAGATTTTAATCCCAATATAAATGGCTGCATTGATGTAAATCAACTTGAACAGCATGCTATTCTTGCTGAATTTCAAATCAAATCGATCGCTGGTATAATAGGCCATTTAGTATTGTTTAAATTGCTGGTTTTTCCAAATTCTTAGCAAGATAAAACCAAACAACATTCCGCCCAAATGTGCAAAGTGTGCCACGTTGTCAGCAGGATTATTCGATATCCCTAAATACAATTCCAATACTCCATAAATGGCAACAAAATATTTGGCCTTGATGGGAATAGGTGGAATCAATAGCATCAATTCTGTGTTAGGGAATAACATTCCAAAAGCCAACAAAATTCCAAAAACGGCTCCTGAAGCTCCAACAGTTGAAATGTTGATTAAACCATTTAACTCTCTCGCAACTGGGTCAACATAGTTTTGCCCTTGTTGTAAGTAAGTCCAACCCTCTGCAAAAATCTCCTGAACCAACAAGGGGTCCAATTGCCCACTTAGGTTCATTATTCTCAACTCCGTAACTAGCAACTGAATTACTCCCGCGCCAATTCCAGTGATTAAATAATAAATTAAAAAGCGCTTTTCTCCCCAAAGCTGTTCTAGAATTTTTCCAAACATCCAAAGTGCAAACATGTTAAAAAACAGATGCTGTATTCCACCGTGCATGAACATATAGGTGAGCAATTGATGTGGTCGAAACAATTCGCTTGACCAATGGTGCAATCCTAAATAATTGCCTAAATCAATTCCAGAGCCGCCCGCAGCATAAGTTGCTAAAAGCATCAATACATTGATGATCAAAAGGTTTTTAACTACTCTAGGTAAATCCAACATTGTCATCTAATTTGAGCGTTTGAATTTTTTATTGATCTCATCTAAATTAAAGTTGACCACTATGGGCAAACCATTTGGCAGATGATAGGGCATTTCACAAGCAAACAATTGATCCAATAAGTTCTGCATTTCTATTGGATTCATTTTCGTTCCTTTTTTCATTCGCATCGACTTTGCCAATGAGCGAATGAGGTTGATCTTTGGTTTGTTGGCCAATTGGTCTTCTTGCAACTTAAAGTTTTCTAGAAGATCATCAACTAGAACTTTTGCATTGCTTTCTGCAGATTGACTAGGAATTCCATCAACGATGAGGGCATTTTTACCAAATGAACGAATATCGAATCCCATTTTTCCTAAATCATCCAACATCGAATCCAATAATGCATAATCACTAGCAGAAAAAGTCAATTCTTCTGGAAACAACAATTGCTGACTGCTCAATTCTTGATTGGCAAACTGTTTTCCTATCTCTTCAATTAAAACCCGTTCATGAGCACGTTGTTGATCAATTAAAATGAAACCAGATTTTAGCTGACTTAAAATATACCTTCCATGCACCTGAACAAGATTGGATTGCACAAGCTCTTTCTCTGTCTCTATGGAAGTACTTGTAGCCATCTGACTTTGAACAGGCTCCTCGTAAAGGTTTTCCCAATTAGACTGGATGGCTTGTTTCTCTCTAGGAGGAGAAAAGCTTGGGCTTGAATTTCTAAATTCCTTGTGTTTAAAAGGATTGAAGTTTTGATCTACCATAATATTTGGTGAAGCCACCGTTTCACCAGACTTCAAAATGGGAACATTAAAGGATTGTTCTTGCTCAAAATCTAAACTAGGGGCAATGTTGAATTTTCCCAAGGCTTGTCTCACTGCTGTTCTAATGATGGCATAGATTGATCGCTCCTCTTCAAACTTAACTTCTGTCTTAGTGGGGTGGATATTGATATCAATTTTAGCCGGATCAATTTCCATCATCAAGAAATAACTCGGATGTAAATCATTAGGAATCAACTCTTCATATGCTTTGTTGATGGCATGATTTAAATAAGGGCTCTTGATGAATCTGCCATTGACAAATAGGTATTGTTCTCCTCTGGTTTTTCTTGCAAATTCTGGTTTTCCTATGAATCCGTTTAATTGCACAATAGCAGTTTGCTCCGTTACAGGAACCAATCGTTGATTGTATTTTTCGCCAAAAAGCTTGACTATTCTTTGTTTGAAATTTGATTTTGGCAATTGGTAAACCATTTGCTGTTCGTTTCTCATGCTCATCTCAATCTCAGGATGAATGAGGGCAACTCTTACAAATTCTTCAATGATGTGTTTGGTTTCAACTGGATTGCTCTTGAGAAAATTTCTTCTTGCTGGAACATTGTAAAAAAGATTCTTCACTAAAATTTGTGTTCCAACACTTTGAGCACAAGATTCATTGCTTTTTAACTCATTGCCTTCCACCTTAATGTGATTGCCTAGCTCAGTTTCTTCCGATCTAGTCTTCAATTCAAATTGTGAGATGGCAGCGATTGAAGGAATCGCCTCACCTCTGAATCCCATTGTTTTAATCTTGAATAAATCATCAGCTGTTTTTATTTTAGAAGTGGCATGCCTTTGAAGGCAACTCAAAGCATCTTCAGGGTTCATACCAAATCCATCGTCTATGACTTGAATCAATGATTTTCCAGCATTCTTAATGATCAATTGCAGATTTTTTGCTCCGGCATCTATCGAATTTTCTAATAATTCTTTAACAGCAGACGAGGGTCGTTGAACTACTTCTCCGGCCGCTATTTGATTGGCGACTTGATCGGGTAATAAATTTATTCTATTGGCCATTGTGGGCTGCAATTTTGCTGTTAATTCGAGACATCAAAAGTAGGGAATCAAAATAGGAAAAATGCTTAAGTCGCCCTTGTATCAACGAAATAATAAATAATAGGCGATAATGAATAAAACACCCATGATTAAGATTAATCGGTAAGGATTGTGTTTCAATTGTGGAATTGTCTTTCTCTGAGTTTTCCATTGGCCTTTAAAACCTATGCTTGGTCTTATTTCGCTAGAATTATTTTCTGAATCATGATTCAATTTAATGTCTTTAATCCGCTCGTTTAATTCTTCCTTTGCCTCATTGTAATGCCGAGGGTTAAAGTTAAATTGCTTGGGCTTCCTGGTTTTAAACATGGATGAAATCATAGCATAAATTTAATTTTTTTGAGCTTATGGTGCAATACTTGTTGATTAACCTTTGGGTGTTCATAAGATACCTAGATTGATTCCTTACAAGAAGCACATTCAATTATTTTTGATAGATAAACATTAAGCCCTTGAAATTTCTAAGTAGCCTACTCTTACTCATTGTTTTTCTAATTACTAGCTCTTTTCATCTACAAGAAGATCCAGAAAAACCACCTTTTCTTGAACAGCCAAGCCCATGGGCAGATTCAGTTTTTGCAAGTTTGGACCTTGATCAGAAAATTGGTCAACTATTTAGCGTTGCAGCTTATTCCAATAAAGGAGAAAAGCATAAAGCAGAAATTTTAGAATTGATTGATAAATATCAAATTGGAGGCTTAACTTTTTTTCAAGGAGGACCACATCGACAAGCAAAACTCAATAACATTTATCAGGATGCTTCACAAATTCCATTAATGATAGCCATTGATGGTGAGTGGGGATTATCCATGCGCTTGGATAGCACCATCAGGTATCCGTGGCAAATGACACTAGGAGCAATTAAAGACAATGAACTCATCTATCAGATGGGATTGGATGTTGCAGCACAATTTAAAAGATTGGGCGTTCATGTTAATTTTGCTCCTGTTATAGACGTTAACAACAATCCTAACAATCCAGTAATTAATGCAAGGTCTTTTGGAGAGTTGAAAGGGAATGTTGCTGCAAAGGGATTGGCCTATATGAAAGGCATGCAAGATGGTGGGATTTTAGCCAATGCAAAACATTTTCCTGGACATGGTGATACCGATTCAGATTCTCATGTTACTTTACCTATTGTAAAACATGACAATGCAAGAATAGATTCCATTGAATTGTTTCCTTTTAGAAAATTGATAGATGCTGGTGTTGCAAGCATAATGACTGCTCACTTGTATTTACCTGCCTACACAAAAGATAAGAAAGTGGCCAGTTCATTGAGTCCAGAGGTAGTCAATACTGTTTTAAAAGAAGAATTAAAATTTAGAGGATTAATCTTCACTGATGGATTGAACATGGGCGGAGTTGCAAAATACCAATCCTCCGCTAAGAATGATGTTGCAGCACTGATAGCAGGAAATGATATTCTCTTGCTTTCCCAAGACATTCCTGCTGCCATAGAAGGCATCAAGCAAGCCATAAAAGAAGGGAGATTATCAGAAGAAAGAATCAATGAATCTTGTTTGAAAGTGCTAAAGGCCAAAGAGTGGTTGAAGCTAAATGAAATGAAAGCCATTGAAACGGATAAGCTCTTGGAAGATTTAAATAAAAATGAGTACGAATATTTGAATCGTAAATTGGTGGAGGCTTCACTAACTGTCCTTAGAAATGAAGAACAATTGCCCATTAAGAAATTGAGCCAGGAGAGAATAATTAATGTGGCTTTTAGTGATAAGGGAGTTTCCTGCCGACCGTTTCAGCAATCTTTGAATTGGTATGCTAAAGTGGATACCTTAAGTTTTCTAGATATTCCAGTCAGCAAGCAAAAAAGCCTGTTGGATACCTTGCTCACCTATGATAGAATAATCATCAGCATTCATAAATCCAACAAATCACCTTGGAAATCTTTTAAAGTCAATACAGAAGTAAAAAACTTTTTAAATGTATTGAGGTCTAAAAAGGATTTTACGCTTTGCATGTTTACTAATCCATACGCACTTCAAAGCTTTTTAGCAGCTGAAAAAAGCAAAGGATTAGTACTTTCCTATCAAAACAGCATAGCCTCACAGGAATTAACTGCTCAATTGATTTTTGGAGGGATAAAAGCAAATGGAAGATTGCCAGTGAGTCCATCTAAAAGCATAAAGGCGGGTATGGGCTTGACAAGCATTGATCCTATCAGATTAAAATATACCATGCCAGAAGAACTTGGAATTTCTAGTAATGATCTAGCAGAAGTGGATAAAATTATAGAAGAAGGGATGCATGCAAAAGCCTACCCTGGTGTACAAGTATACATTGCAAAAGAAGGGAAAGTCATTTATAACAAATCATTTGGAAAACACACCTATGATGGAGTAAGGGAGGTAAAGGCAAGTGATTTATACGACTTGGCTTCAGTGACTAAGATTGCTTCAACCTTGCTCAGTATCATGGAATTAGATAGCAAAGGGAAAATAGATTTAGACGATCAATTGGGCATGTATTTAAAGGAAACCAAAGGAACACCTTATGAGAAACTGGTTTTAAGAGACATCTTGGCGCATCAAGCAGGCCTGGCAGCATGGATTCCATTTTACAACAAAACCTTGTACAAAGGACAACCTAGATTTGATATTTATAGCAAAGCAGAGTCTGAAAAGTACAAGGTAAGGGTGACCGATCAATTGTTCATGATAGATGAATATAGAGATACCATCATGTATCGAATATTGCACCGGGCCAAAGTGAAGGAAGAAAAAAATTACCGATACAGCGATATTGGATATTACCTTTTAAAGGAAATTGTAGAGCAAGAGGTGAAAATGCCAATTGATGAATACAATAAAATTCACTTTTATGATGAATTGGGCATGCATCGGACTGCTTTTAAACCTTATCGATTTTATCCATTAAGCGAAATTCCACCAACAGAAAAGGATCAAGTGTTTAGAAAACAGCTCATTCATGGGGATGTGCATGATCCTGGTGCTGCAATGTTAGGAGGTGTTGGAGGACATGCTGGACTCTTTTCCAATGCCAACGATTTGGGAAAGCTCATGCAGGTTTATTTGGACGGCGGCAAGTATGCAGGAAAGAATTATCTATCAGCAGAGGTAATTTCTGAGTATGCTAAATGTCAGTTTTGCAAAGACAGCATCCCTAGAGATAAAGAAGAAAATAGGAGAGGAGCAGGATTTGATAAACCAGCCTTTCATGGTAATCCTGGGCCAACTTGCGATTGTATCTCTTTCAATAGTTTTGGCCATTCTGGATTTACAGGAACATATGCTTGGGTTGATCCAGATCATGATTTGGTATATGTGTTTCTTTCAAATAGGGTTTATCCAGATGCTAACAATAAGAAATTATTGAGCCTAAACATTCGAACGAGAATTCAAGAAAAAATTTATGAAGCAATTAATGCTAATCTTGCAGTAGAAGACAGCACAGCATTAAATACAATTGAGCAATGAATATAGGAATGGTTTGTTATCCCACATTTGGTGGAAGCGGAGTAGTGGCAACGGAATTGGGGAAAGCATTAGCTTTAAAAGGGCATCAGATTCATTTTATTTCTTATCAACAGCCTGTTCGTTTAGAAGCCTTCACAGAAAACATACATTACCATGAAGTAAATGTTTCTGATTATCCCTTGTTTGATTATCCACCTTATGAATTGGTGTTGGCTAGCAAATTAGTGGATGTTGTGAAATTTGAAAAATTGGATTTGCTTCATGTACACTATGCCATCCCTCATGCCTCTGCTGCATACATGGCTCAACAAATTTTGAAATCAGAGGGTATAGAAATCCCATTCATAACCACTTTACACGGAACAGACATTACGCTTGTTGGAAAAGATGCTTCTTTTGAACCGGTAATTACTTTTGCAATTAACAATTCTAATGCAGTTACAACAGTGTCCGAAAGTTTAAAGATGGACACCTATGAGCACTTTAAAGTGAGTAGAGGCATTGAAGTTATTCCCAATTTTGTGTGTTTGAATGAGTGTGACCAGCCTAAGCCAGATGAGGAATTGAGGAAAATGATTGCTCCCAGTGGTGAAAAGATATTGGCCCATGTTTCTAATTTTAGAAGGGTGAAAAGAATCAGTGATGTCGTTGAAGTATTCAAAAAAGTAGTGAAGGAAGTTCCAAGTAAATTGGTGTTGATAGGTGATGGTCCAGACCGCCATTTAGCAGAAACAAGCATGCGTGAAGCAGGTTTAGGAGAGCATCTGAAAATGATGGGAAAAGTGACCAACACAGCAGATATCTTAGGCATCGCCGATTTATTTCTTTTAACTTCAGAATTTGAAAGCTTTGGATTAGCTGCATTAGAGGCCATGGCAGCAGGTGTGCCAGTAATATCGTCGAATACAGGAGGAATTCCTGAGGTGAATTTAGAAGGGTATTCTGGTTATTTAAGCAATGTTGGTGATGTAGATCAAATGGCAAAAAACTCGATTCAGTTGTTGAAAGATAATGTTCAATTGAATCAATTTAAACAGCAAGCCTATCAGCAAGCGCAAAAGTTTGACCTGACTAAGATATTACCCGCTTATGAAAAAATTTACGAAGCGGTATTAAAATAAGCTTTTCTTGATGGTTCAATTTGAATTATTGGTTAGATTTGCCCTCCCAAATGGCCTTGTAGCTTAACTGGATAGAGCACCGCACTACGGATGCGGAGGTTCGGGGTTCGAATCCCTGCAAGGTCACGTATGAATCAAAAAGATTCAATTGTGAGCGAGTTTCAAAATGAAGCTCGCTTCTTTTTTGAAATAAAGCGAAATAATTGTTTTTGATTCTCAAAATGGAGCTTTAGTGATCGCGGTATGCAATCCCTGCAAGGTCACTAAAGAATGGAATCCTCATCGATTGCCGATGAGGATTTTTATTTCGAAGTCAATTTCTTTTTATAAAACTGAAATACTTCCAAATTCTTTGATAAATCAGTCCACTCGTTCCATGTTCCATTATAAGGGTCATAACCGCACTTTAATGGCTTGCTTAAATCATCTTCAGGTTTTTCAGTAAAGGCCCTACAATCGCTGCAAATGTGTCTAAACTCGCAATCTTGACAAACCTTGATTGCATTTTTAGCAATGTTCCAAGACTTTTTAAAACTAGGGTCCTCAATTATGTTTTCTATTATAGTGTCATTTACATTTCCAAAAGTTGTTTGAAAGGAAGGGCAATTTTTAATGAATCCCTTTGAGTCAATGGAAATTTTTCGATTAAGACAGGTATTGTGAATTAATGATTCTGTATAAAAAGGAAGGCTAATTGCAAATTTTTCTTTTTTTACATTTCCGCAATCCAGGCAATTCAATTTTCCAGCAATCCATTTTACATTGGTTCTTGGCCAACTTTCATTTTTTTGATCCTCCGAATTAAAAAATGTAATCTTTGAAATCAATACATTGAATTCTTTTACAACCTTTTCAATAAACAATCGATTAATAAAGTGGTTTTGAGGGATGATTAATTCTACTGAAGGTATGTCATTGCTGCCCAAATATTTCAATACATTATTTAACCTACGTTCTTCTACATCTTTTTCAAACCTTAATTCAATTACCTGGCAATTCAAATCAGACAATTGCTTGATGACATCCTCTAAGAAGGATTGATTTTCTGAAATTTCAAGGATCGCATTAGAGATTTTTGCTGGATAATCCCAGTTGAGTTTAATGTCCTCAAAACTTGAAAGGACTTCTTTAGAATCAATGATTCCATAATCGTTCTCAACTAGATAGTCAATCATCTCCAATTCATCTTTACTTAATGTGTCTATCTCAATATTATCCCTTGAAATGAATTCTGCTAAGTCCTTTTCAATATGAAAGTATTTAGAAAGTCTAAAATCAATCATGATGCTCATTTTAGCCCCATGATTAATAATGATGTCTGGATAAAGTTTAAAGAATTTTTTCAAAACTTTGAAATGGGCTTATAAAATTGTTGAACGATTAATTTTGTTGTTGAAAGTTTTTTGCTTTCAATAGTAGTTCGAACCTTTTGGTCGATATCCTCGTTCGAACTTATTTTCTTGATTACTTCTGCCTTCTTTAAATGTAGAGAAATAGAAGGGTTTTCTTCCAGTTCTTTTTTTAGCTTTTCTAAATTCATCAGTTTAGTGTATTTGCAATTTCTCTTTCTATAAAATCATTTCTGTAATATGATAATATACCGAATTGCCCAATTGGATTGATTTCTAAAAAGTAATAATTGTTGTCTCTACCAACAATTATGTCAATTGAACAAAATTTTAATTTTAGCTGTTTTATCAACATTCTTAATTTTTGTTCAGTTTCTTCATCTAATTTATATGGAATTTTGCGATTGGGTTTCTTATCATCATAATTCCTATAATCAACTTCCGTTTCACTATTTTTTTGAGAAATAATTGCAATTGATCGAAATGTATCGTTGATATATAAAGTTCTAATCTCGAACTTTTTTTCGATCTTCTTTTGAAAAAAACTTATTCCAAATTTTTCAGGCATTTCCGCAAGTTGCTTTTCCTCTAATTTTTGAGTCAGAGATTTTACAACAAAATCTTTGTTAGGCGGGTAAACTGAAGGTGATGGAGATTTATAAATTAATTCTCCATGCAATTTTTGAAATGCCTTTAATTGCTCTTTAGATCCAGTTAATAAATAGGGTGGAATTCTTAATCCAACTTTATTGGCTTCATTTAATACGATTAGCTTATTTACTTTAGATTGGTCTATCGTGGTGAAATTGCTTTTTTCTGAAAATAAATGATGGAGTAGTTCTGTGCTTACTTCCAAATCTGAATTGGAGTTGGCCTTAATAAACTGTGCTACTTCTTTATTTAAGTAATCAAATTCAGAAATAATTCCTAAATCACTTCTTCTATACCAGAAAGAGCTAATAGCGTCCAGGTTAATTGTTTGATTTCTATTTGTAATTCTAATTATTGTTTGAGAATTGCTATGCTCTTCAATTACAATTTTATCAGATTTATTAAGAACAATAAAGTCTTTTTTTTGAAATCTTAGCCATTGACAAACATCCTGAGTTGTCATGTCGTCGGCAATGCTTAAAATTAATATCATAAAAAAAGATGCCGGTTAGACATCTTAAATTGGTTCAACTTTATTCTTCTCCAGGGTTCATTTCTCCTCCGCCATCTCCATCGCAGTTTCCATCATCATCACAGTATACAATTGAAATTGCACTTCCATCTCCATGATAAATTGTTTTTTTTGTTGTTGTTTCGGCAGCTCCACCAGTTATTGATTCTAACTCTTTTGCATTTAAAGCTTCTAATTCAGAATCCTTAAAATTTTTTAACATGGATTTTTTCATAATATGATTTTTGATTTAGTTTAAACAATATAGGAAATTATTAGTTGGCTAATACTAGAATTTGTTAAACAAAAAAAGGTGCCGAATGACACCTTTTTCATAAACAAATTCTTATTGCTTATTCACCAGTAGCTGCTGAGTCACTATCTTGACAAATATCTTCAGTGCACTCACCTTCATCATTACAATACTTTAAGTTCGAATCTCCACCATTAGATGTAGATGTTCTTACTGCTTTTACTCCAGTCTCATCGGCACCGCCAACAACCATTTCTAATTCTTTTGCATTTAATGCTTCTAATTCAGATGTTTTGAATTGGCTTAATTTTGAATTTTTCATATATAATTATTTATTTAAGTTATAATGCAATTTAACATAATTATTTTAAAAAAAAAGGATTAATAAATTAATATTCTTTAATTCCCCAAAAATCTAAATATTCTAGAATCGGTTCTAGTCCAATATCTCTTCTTAAGGAGTCAACGGACTCTTTATTCTCTATTGGATAGCTATGGTAGGTGTTTGTTATTGTATCTAATTCAACCTGAGTTCCATATAGTTGTTTCATGTCTTTACTCATTAAAACTCTATCCTCTATAAATGCTAAATCTGAAACAGCCATTTTAAAATCCTTTGCCGCCAATCTCATAGTTGGCAAATATTCTTCTCTTGTTTTTAGATTAGCATGTTGAAATACCAAGAACAAAGCATTATTTGCTTTAAATCCAACTTCCTCAACACTAAGCCATCCATGTTTATCTATAATAGACTTAACTGCAATAATGTTGCTAGAATCTATTTTTTTAATTTCCTGTTTGAGGGTAATGAATTCTTTTGAATTTAAACCAAACTCTTTTCTAATGGTATGGAAATCCTTTCTTTTTAATTGATCTAAGCGCCCAATTGAATCTAAGCTTTTCTTTAAATTAGGATATTTTATGGCCCTGCGTTGAGGGTTATTCTTATTGTCCTCAACTTTTGCTAATATACCTTGCCACCTTTCATCATTTCTAAGATTTTGAAAATCGCTGTCTTTATTTATATGAGCTAACTTAAAATATTGACCTTCATTTACCGCTACATTTAAGTACTTAAATGCCCCGTCCAAATCATTAAGGAGTGCATAGCAACAGGCTACGTTATAGGCATCTGAACGTTGTATCTTTACATACTTGACTGAAAAGGCAGAATCAAACTTGAGAATTGCTTCTCCATACATTTGTTTCTTGTACAATTCCATAGCCTCGGTTACATAGTTATAATATAGGGGAGGAATCTGAGCAAAAGAAACTTTGAAACAAAGAGTAAGAACTAAAACGGTGATAAATTTCATGGATTTAAATTTAGATAGATAATTAAATAAGTCCTTTAATTATTGATAATATTGATAAAATTAAGTGATAATAAAGAGTAATAGTTAATAATGGATAATAAATTTCCGATTCAAATTAAATCAAGTAAGTTAGATAGCGGATTCACTTGTATCCAAATGATTACTGAATTTTACGGAAGGTCAATTACCATACCAAAACTATACAATACACTTGGTAGATTTCAAGAAAATTCTTCTTTAAAAAACATTATTGAGGTTGCAGAAAAGATAGGTTATGAAACGCTTCCAACTAAATTATCTGTAGAAAGGTTGGTAGATTTTGCAGAACATCCAATAATTTTACATTGGAATCAAAATCATTTCGTCGTCTTATTTGACATAAAAAAAACCAATGTACCTGGAGGAGATTCTTTTCGTTTTTTTATTGCGGATCCTCTAATCGGACTAGTAAAGCTTGATCAAAATCAATTTGAAAAATCATGGTTAAGTGAAGAGCAATTAGGAATTGAAAAGAAGGGCGTTGCTCTTCTTTTAATGCCTAGCCCAGGATTAAATCAGGTAGATTCTGATGATAATGCTACAGAAAGTAATCTTGATACTGAACTACTCGGCAGGGTTGAAAGCATGTTGGAAAAGGAAAAAAGACTTCCGTCAAATGCGCAAATAATTCGAAATTTGGCAATTGATCAATGGCGTTCTTTGAAACTTTTTGCTAAAAGGGGGAAGGTGATTGCTTCACAAGAAATAGCTACTGAAAGATGGGAAACTTGTTCCTCATGTGAATACTTACTTTATGACGAAACAAATCCTGAAACAAATAAGAAAGATGGTAGATGTGTTCATTGTGGTTGTTTCATGAGCATAAAGGTTCATTTTTCTAGTTCAAAATGCCCCATCGGAGTTTGGGGTGAATCTCTAAATGAATAATAAGTGAAAAAATTTTCATTTTATAAACAGAATGATCACATGGACTGCGGCCCAACCTGTCTTAGAATGGTTGCAAAGTTCTATGGAAGAAGTATTTCTTTACAAAAACTAAAAAATCTTTCGGAAACAACCAGGGTTGGTTCAAACTTAAAGGTCATAGCCGATGCTGCTGAAAAAATTGGATTTAGAACCATAGGCGCTAAACTTGGCTTACAAAAATTGATTGAAGAAGCACCAATGCCTTGTATTCTTCATTGGAATCAGAACCACTTTGTAGTGCTTTACAAAGTTTCTGGTCGACTAAATTCTAAAAGGCATCCTTTAACTTTTAAAATAGCCGATCCCGCCCACGGTTTAATAGAATATAACCAGCAAGAATTTTTAGATTCATGGATGGGAATTAATGCTAATTTGAATGATGGAACTGGGATTGTGTTGTTATTGGAGCCAACTCCTAGACTAAAGCAAATCGATTCTGATGATGAGGAATCAAATGGTGGGTTTGCCTTTCTTTTTAAATATCTGTTTAGGTATAAAAAGTTCTTGATTCAATTAATCTTGGGTTTACTGGCAGGTAGCCTTTTGCAGTTAGTCTTTCCATTTTTAACACAAAGTATTGTTGATGTTGGGATTCAAAATCAGGATATAAATTTTATTTATTTAATTCTTGCAGCACAGTCCTTTCTTTTTATTGGCAGAACAAGTATTGAGATTATTAGGGGATGGATCTTGTTGCACATAAGCACTAGAATTAACATTTCATTGGTTTCTAATTTTTTCATGAAGCTAATGAAGCTTCCAATTGCCTATTTCGATTCTAAGATGACTGGTGACATTATTCAAAGAATTAATGATCACAATAGAATTGAAAACTTACTTACTAATTCTTCCCTATCTGTCCTATTTTCTACTTTCAACTTGATCATTTTTGGAGCGGTTTTAATTTGGTATGATTTGCGAATTTTTATGGTGTTTCTTATTGGGAGTTCATTGTACTTTTTGTGGGTTGTTTTATTTCTTAAAAAGAGGAAAGACTTAGATCATAAACGGTTTGCTCAAATGAGTAATGAAAAAAGCAAAGTCATAGAGTTAATCAATGGCATGCAAGAAATAAAACTGCACAATGCCGAAAAACAAAAAAGATGGTCTTGGGAATTTGTTCAAGCCCGGTTGTTCAAAATATCCATAAAAAGTTTGTCCTTAGAGCAAACCCAAAATGTAGGATCTAATTTCATCAATGAAATCAAAAATATATTAATGACATTTTTGTCTGCAAAACTGGTAATTGACGGCGAGATTACTTTGGGAATGATGTTGGCAATATCCTATATTATAGGGCAGTTAAATAGCCCAATTCAGCAAATAATAGGTTTTGTCTATTCATTACAGGACGCTAAAATTTCTTTAGAAAGATTGTCAGAAATCCACAATAAAGAGGAGGAAGAACCAGCAAAAGAGCAAAAAATATTTGATTTACCAGAAAATGCTGATTTAAAAGTTGAAAATGTAAGTTTTAGGTATTTAGGTAGCTCAGAAATAGTATTAAAAGATTTAAGTCTAATAATCCCTCATAATAAAATAACGGCCATAGTGGGATCTAGTGGAAGTGGTAAGACTACATTAATGAAAATGCTTTTAAAGTTTTATCATCCTATGAAAGGAGCAATAAAGATTGGAAATTATAAATTGGATTCAATTTCTCAACAGACCTGGAGAATGAAGTCTGGAACAGTTATGCAAGAAGGTTATATTTTTAGTGATACCATCTCTAATAATATTGCAATTGGGGAAGACATCATCGATAGAGAAAAGATGCTAAAAGCAGTTGAAATTGCTAATATTAAAGAATTCATTGAAAGATTGCCACTTGGTTATAATACCAAAATTGGAATGGAAGGGGTTGGCATGAGTACAGGACAAAAGCAACGCTTGTTGATTGCTAGAGCAATCTATAAAGATCCAAAGTTTATCTTTTTTGACGAAGCTACTTCAGCACTTGATGCTAAAAATGAGAGCGAAATCATGGATAAATTAAATGTCTTTTTCAAAGGCAGAACAACAATCATTGTCGCCCATAGGTTAAGCACTGTAAAAAATGCCGATCAAATAGTTGTTTTGGATGATGGTAAAATTATCGAACAAGGCAAGCATGAAGACCTTGTTAAACTAAAAGGCAGTTATTACCATTTGGTTAAGAATCAACTAGAACTAGGAAATTAATGGCTGAAAAAGTTGAAAATAAAATCGATGAGATTCGATCAGAAGAGGTACAAGAAATATTATCTGCTGTTCCCAATTGGACGATTAGATGGGGCATTTCATTGATATTAGGATTAATTGTCATGTTGTTTTTTATCTCTTGGTTCATTAAATATCCTGATATCGCGGAAGGGCAAGTTGTATTAACTACCAAAACTCCTCCTGCAAATCTTATTAGTCAGAGCAATGGCTATATAGAAGAAATTTACTTAGCGAATGAATCGGAAGTTCAAATAGGAGAAATTGTTGCTAGCATTAAGAACCCAATAAGAAAGTCAAGTCTAGATACAGTATTAGACCTTTTAAAAGAAAGAAATAAAGCAACCCTTATTTCGCAATTACAACAAATTAAAAGGGTAGGAGAGTTACAGTTTGAAATAAATAACCTGATTAATAACCTTATTGAATCTGAGAATCTTGAGGAAGCAGAGTTTTATGATAAAGACATTGAAAATATTGCGGATCAAATTTCTCACAATGAAAGACTAGAAGGAATTACTAAGCAAGAAATGAATCTTTTAAAATTGGAGCTAAATAATGCTAAAATAAAATATGAAGCGGACAGCTCCCTATTTGCAGATAGCATTATTTCAAAGATTGAGTTTTACAAAAATCAAAGTGAGTATTTTAATAAAAAACAGCAATTGATAAGTATAAAGAAAACTTATGTGCAGTATAAAATATCCAGCTCTAACCTAAGACAACAAAAGAATGATATTCAGAGAGGCCGTTTAGACCTGATTAGACAGGTTGAAAATAACATTGAATCTGCAAAAAAGAACATTAAGGCTTTTAATGACTCTTGGCAGGAAAGTTATATTCTTAGAGCGCCACAATCTGGAAAAATTGTTTACCTGAGCAATTTGAATCAGAATGACTTTGTTACGGCCCAGCAAGCACTCTTTTCAGTTATTCCTAAAAATGAGTCCTATTTAGCAATCATGAAATTAAAGGACCAGGCCTTTGGGAAAATTCAAAAAGGCCAAAAGGTTAGAATGAAATTTGCAAATTACCCTTATCAAGAATATGGGCAATTATTAGGCAGTGTGAAGGAAATATCTAGCATCCCTTCTGAACAAGGCTATTTTGTTAAAGTTAATCTAACGAATGGATTAACTACAACCTATCAGAAAACAATTAGATATCAACCAGAAATGCTTGGCTCAGGTGAAATTATTACTGAAGACCTTCGAGTATTGCAGCGATTGTTCAATAATTTTAAATCACTTTGGGACAATTAGATTGCTAATAAAACTTAACATTTCATGGCACTTGAAAAAATGGGATTGTAATCACTTTAGCCTAAACAAGGAGTAAATTTAAATTGCTTTTTTTCTTGACCTTAATTAATCCAATTCTTTATAATTGGTCCAAATTTTTTAAATTGGAGAAGTATTCATTTTGATCAGAACGAGCACTTTTTTCATTTAAGTTTTCACTGAAATAGGAAAGGGATTTTATTTCATTTACTGCTCCCCAATCTTTCTAAATTGATCTTGATGCTTCCAATGTCTCCAAAGAAACCATTGCTCTCGTTTAAGCGCATCTGGATATATGGAGCCGACTTCTTTATTGGATCTACTTTCTGTTGAATTGAAACAGAAAAGTCAAGCTTGTTATTCCAGTTCATCTTTTTCATGAAACCCAATTCCTGAAATTTTAACAAAGAATCTTCTTTCCAAAACTCTATTCTGCTAATTAGGTTAGAAGTGAAACCAATTCTAATTTCATCTAATTTTGGGTTGTTTTCAAAAAAGCAAACGTTGGCCATAAAACACTTTATTTTTCCATGACGGAACTTTTGTATGGAATACCGCTTTAGATCGCCACAGACCATCCGTGGACTCCTTTATGGCATCTGACAAAGGTATTGTGGCATTGTTTGGTATTGATTTAACTTGAAAATTAGGATTGGGTGTAGCCAGCTGAAAGGCATAAAAGGCCAAGCAAACCCCTATATGAAACGAGAGTAATTCCGATTTTTTTCTTCATGATGAAATAACATTCTTCAAGGCAACAATATTGCCGAATAGTCTAAAATTGTTTGCCAGAAAATTGATATAGAATTCCTCCTGTGACTTGAAATTGATTCATTGAGTTCAATGGGAATTCATCTAAATCCCAACGATATTCATTTACTTGGTATTGATAATTTAACTCAATAAAAGATTTGAACCTGGAATTCAATTTGTCTTTTTGCCAGGAGACTCTTCCTCCAATATCCATAAGCAAGCCTAAACTTGATCGTTCATAATATAGGTTTTGAGCGCCATTAGAAACAGCCTGCAAGATGAACGGTAGAATCTTCTCTCTTGACAAACAACTCCAAACTTGAAACACCTATTCCGATATAAGGAACAGTCGACCAATGCTCATTATCTCTACTTAAATCCTGACCGAATTGAAAACTTAGACTAAATGCATTAATTCCAAACTTGGTGTTTGGGGAGTTAGCAGTATTATTTAGGCTTTGCCCTTTGAGAATTATCGCATATTCCTGTTTACCTCTTTTGAATTGAATATTGTAAACCCCCAAGCAAAACCAAGCTCTTGAATGCCTTCATTGCTGTGCTTTTTTAATTCTTTATTGAGTGATTCAAGCCCTGTAAATTGTGAAACACCAAGTTGTGCTCCTAAGTAATGTTTGCTTGAAATTTTCTCTTGAGCAGCGCTATAAATAGGGAAGAGGCTGAAAATCAAAAACAATTGAGCGATCCTTAACATGCATTAAAGATAAAATAAGATTACTAGAATTAGCTTGAACGCTAACTGTAATGTTTTCAGTGTTAGGAGCAGGAGTGTGAACACTAGTGTGAGTTGGAGTTTGAGTTGGAGTGTGAGTTTGAGCGTGAGTTGAAGTTTGAGTTTGAGCGTGAGTTGAAGTTTGGGTTTGAGTGTAAGTTTTGAGGAAGTTGGAGTTTGAGTTGGAGTGTGAGTTGGAGTTTGGGTTTGAGTGTGAGTTTTGAGGAAGTTGGAGTTTGAGTTGGAGTGTGAGTTTTGAGGAAGTTGGAGTTTGAGTTTGAGTGTGAGTATTGAGTGGATTGGAGTGTGAGTTGGAGTGTGAGTTTGAGTTGGAGTGTGAGTTTTGAGGAAGTTGGAGTGTGAGTATTGAGTGGATTGGAGTCAGGAGGTAAGAATGTGAGTAGATTGCCATTGCTCTCTACTCACACTCAAAACTGAATGTACCCCGAACGGGACTCGAACCTGCACGTCCATACGGACACATGGCCCTCAACCATGCCTGTCTACCAATTTCAGCACCGGGGTATGCGGCAAAATTAACTATTCCTAGTGTTGTACAATAGCTTTTAGCTGACTTACTTTTTTGCCCTGGAAAATTTGAATAACGAACAATCCTGCATGATTATTCATGTCTATGTGATTGCCTTTAAATTGCATTAAGCGCTTTACAATTCTGCCTTTTAAATCGTAAATGATGATCTCCTCAGCACTTAAATATTCTTGAAATCGTATACTATTTCTCGATGGATTTATTAAGCCAAATTCTTCGGACTTAAATTGTTCTTCAATTCCTGTGGTCTTGCATAAATCTGAGATGCTATTTCTATTTTCTATTGTGCCATTAAAGCTGATGCTTACATTGGCAAATGCTGGGTGATTTTTAGGGTATTTCTCTCCTCTAAAGATAGAGTTAGCCGCAGCCCCAGGAATACTATCTTGGGCTGTTATGCTTGTTCCACTTGGGTTTTTATATACCCACAAGACTGTTCCAGATTTACTAACTTCTGTTATTTGTCCAATTGCTGTTTCACAAATGACAAAATTCCCGTTTGGCAATGCATGTCCGCCAGATTTTTTGCTTTCAAAAAGTGTTCTTCCCAATATACTGCCCGACCAAGTCCAATCAAAACTAGCAGGAAGATATTGATTGTTTTGCATTACATAATTGAAATTGTTCAAGCTTGGGTTGATGATGTGAACTGAAGAGAAAGTCCCAGTGGTATCGCCATCATTATTAAAAACTGATATTTTTCCTGCATCTAAATAGCCGTTTTCCACCCATTTGCTGTCGTGCTGACCAATTAGCTTTTGATCTGCCAGCCCCCCATGTTGATATACCTGTGGATTTCCCCATCGCCAAAGGATATCGCCACCTTTTCCTGCATTTCCGCCTGTATGGCCAGCTGCTTCTTGCAAGGTGGTGCTATGATCAATGATGTGAATCTCATCTAAATGCCTAGGAGATAATAAAATCTGATCCAAATTGGCATTGTAATCTATGGCATTCACATGTGTAAAATCGAATGTATTTTGATTGTCATAATTGATGTCGAGCAATTCTGGGTGTTGAGCGACCAAACCATAATTATTTAAGCTAGAGTCATCTTCTTGAATCACATGATCCATGTATCTCCAATCCCAAACCAAATTTGCAGAGTTACTACCTACTGGCTGCAATTCAATGATGCGATCCATTTTAAACTGCGAAGGACTTAAATTACTATCACGACCAAAGGCAATTGCTTGAGCTCGAGTGTATTGGTCAGTTAGAACACATAGGATGTTTCCATTGGGCAATGGCTCTATGTCGTGATGCTGAGCATAACCATTTAAACTCATGGCGTAAGACCAAAGCAATGCATTGTTCCAATCTCTAATTTCCAAGGAATCTTTACCGGCTCTGAGTAAGTTGCCATTATTCAATAAATAACATGTGGCACCAGGACGTTCTGTAAAGTTCCATTCATTTATTTTTTCACCGCAAGAATTGATTAAAAAGACACTGGTGTTCTTCTCTGGGCTAAACAAGGTGTAGCCATCAAATGCTGTGCTATCATGGTATCTAAGCCCAACAGTTGGCGTTTGCGCATTTGATTTTATGGCAATTAATAGAAGAAATAGGCCAAGTAAAGCCGGGATTTTAGATATCCAATTCATCCAATAATTCCTTTAATTTAGGATTAGAAGGTCTAGGTGCATCAGCACTTACAATATTACCTTCAGGATCTACCAGGATAAAACGTGGAATGCCATTGATTTGATAATTTTTAACAAACTCAGACTGCCATGCATTGTCGGCCATCAATTGCATTCCACCTAATTCTTTATCATTTACCATTTCAAGCCATGTATCATGATCTTCTGCTTGGTCGATTGAGGTACTTACAAAATTGATGTTTTTTCCATGATAAGCTTCTTCAACTTCTTTTAAAGAAGGAATTTCTGCAAGACATGGTCCACACCAAGTAGCCCATACATCAATATAAGTATACTTCCCTTTTAAGTCATTAAATGAGGTAGTGCCACCTGAATGGTTTTCATAAGCCTCAAAAGTTGGTGAAGGCATTCCCTTTGCCAGTTTTATTAAGCTTTCAAAACTTTCTTCATAGGAAGCTCTATAGCTTTCATTGCTCACTTCAGCCATTAAGAAATCATAAATTTCTTGCAAGTCTTCAGTTGGACTCATCAACATTCTTGCATAGCCATGAAGCAATTCCTCCTTGATGTATGTATTTTCTACTTTTCCTGTGGCCTCGATAATGGCTCTATTGTAATCTAAGCTTTCCTCGTAGGCTGCATTGATGTCTTTGGTAAATAAGTATCCAACTAGATTTCTGTAGCTCTTAGATTCTTTATAGGCAGCTTCATCGTTGCGTTCAATTTGAATTTGATTCGACATGAATTCATCACTCGCTTCAAAGTCTTCTTTTTCAGCATAGTGAGCATGATAACTTGGATATTTCTCCAAGTTCAGAGCAAAAGTATAATCGGCATTCTTTTTTTCTTGGGCTTTAAATTGTGCATTTAGATTCGGATCTGATAAAAGAGCCATGCTGCTATCCCTCATCAATTGAAGGTCCTCTAAAAAGGCCGACTCTTCTTGAGCAAAAAACTCATTCCTTTCGCCAATAACACCTTCCTCACACAAATACAATTTGGCCAAGGCAATGTTTTCAACAGCTCCCAGGCCAGAGTACTGAATGCTTTCATCGAATTTTTTTGCATCCATGCTTAAATTCAAATTCTTTCCTTTTTGAAGATACAAGGCAGAACTTTCATATTGAACACGAAACGAATAATGTCCATTCGTGTCTATCCATAAAGTATCAGAAAAATGGCCTAAAGAATCAATATCAATTCCCTGGTTAAATTCTGGACCTGTAATTACAATTTGTTCCGCATCCGTATTGGAAATATCTCCAGAGAATACAAGATAATTAGGGGTTTCTGGGCTTGAACAAGCAAACAATCCAAGGCTTATTACTGCAAGCGAGTAAATGATTTTTTTCATTTGAAATGGTATAAATGTGATTCAAAGATACTAAAGGCAATGAGGATATGCTTGCCTAATTATCAACACTTTATTAAGACAAATGACTTCCAGAAGAAGCCAGGAAATTGGGTAATTTGAATTACTGTACGATCGAAATTTTTCGATTCAAGGATTTCAAGTTTGTTTTCAAATCAAGTACATAAATTCCATTTGGTAATTGGGGAATGGCAAGATTTAACTGCTCCTTTGCATTCACAACTCGAAGGTTAATCATGTTACTTCCTTTTAAATCCCTTAAAGTTATTTCTATGTTTTCTCCAAGCCATGCTTTCGGACAATCAATTGTAAGGAAAGAACTTGCAGGATTAGGGAAAATGTTTAATGCTTCTGAAGAAAAGATGTCATTTAAACCAGTGGAGCAAGAAGTAAAAGAAACATTAATTGTATCACTTGCTGAACATCCACTTCCATCACTTACAATAACAGAATAAACTCCAGCAGACTTTACCCAAATTGCTGAATCTAAGCTGCTTGTCGACCAAGAATAAGAAGCGTTTGCAGAACTTGCATTTAACAAGATTGAGTCTCCGATACAAAGGGTTGTATCTGGGCCAAGATTCACAATTGGGCCACCAGCGTTTACGCTTAAGTTATTATTTAAGGTGCTTTTTAATGACCGGCCTAAATATCCATTTCCTATCACCTGATAATTACCAGCTGCGAGTTGACCAATTTGAACGTTGTGTGAGAAGTTGGTGATGGTTGGAGAAGCAATTACGTCTTGGTAAATTACATTAATCACAATTGAATTCCCAGATTGGTTTACATTGATTTGATCCAATGGGTAAGACGACCAAACTTGTCCAGAAACAGTTAAGTCTGTTGATGAACATGATGTTGCAGGAGGGTTAGATACTGCGATGTTCATGATTTGTACCTGCGCCAATAGTGGCAAGGTGATTAAGATAAATGCAAATAAGGCAGTGGCTTTATAGTAGGTCGTTTTCATCAGATTGATTATTATTGTACGAAGGTAGAAGATTAATTCACTAAGCCCAAAAAAGGGGATGGAACTAAAAAATCATTCTAAATCTTACCCGGGGAAGCTTTTGGAAATCTTTAAACTTTTAATCTTTCTTCTAACATCAATGTCATTATCGAATATTCTTGCGGCAGCCATTTGAATTTTTTTCCATTCCCTTTTCCTTTTTCTTTCGGGTAAATCTCCTCTTTTTAGAATTTCAATCTTTTTGCAGAATTCATTTTCGAAAATTTCTTTTAAAAGAGTTTTATCTGTGGAACCTAAAGAATGTCCTATAACAACAACATCAAATTGTTTTTCAGAATAGACTAGTTTGTTTAATAGTTCTGAATAATTTTCAAATTCTGAGTATTTGTATGTTTTAAAATTTTCTAATAATTCATCTATATCCAATTCTTTAAGAATTGGATAATAAAAATCTTGATCGTTTCCAAAACCAAAAATAATATCTGAATCAACACTCCCATGGATATAGTTAATTTTTGATTTTTCAAAATAGTATTCCGCAGTTTTGGTATAGTTAAAATTTAAGATGTAATGGTCCTTATAGTTTAAAGTTAATCTTTCAAAGAAAGATTCTATATCTGGCTTTTTAGTAGTCTCTATTTTTGAAAGGTACTCCTTGAGTTGAGTTTTAATCTCTTCAAATTCTTTGTTAAATTCTAGGACTCTTGACCTTAAAATTTCGTTTTTCTTTATTCCTCTATAATCTTTCCTTGAAATTTTATCAATGTCTAATATTGATAGTAATTCATGGTAATATACCTCCTCAATATTATTCCAAATTTTGTTTTGATTTTTAAAGAAAGTTGAAAACAATTGATTTTTAAAGATTAGGTTAGAATGGCCCCAATTTTTTTCTAATAAGAAGAACTTTGTTAGAAGAAGTGGAAGCTCTGATTTATAAGGAATAATTGATCCAGTAATATCCCTCTTTACAAAATCATAGGTTTTATCTGATAATCCTTTAAAGTTTAAGGCATTGATGAAATGCTGTTTGAATGGAAAATTCTCCTCACTAGAATTGTTTTCAAGATTAGGGGATGAATTGATAGATCTTTCTAACATCAATTGAATAAAAGTCTTGTAATCGGTTTTAACATCATGAGCTAAGTCGAAGCCATTGCCAATAACTATTATTAAGTCTTTCATTACGATTAATCTATCTCATTCTAATGGTTAGATAAATTTAAGAGAACCCAATCAATTAGATAAGTTTTTACTTTAAGTTCTTTAATCATTAATTCTTCAATTTTTATTCATTGCCTTGTTTGAATTAACTTCTATACCCGCTTCCATTCTGTGGGATTGACTTCTCTTCCCGTAGGATATTTTATTAAAGCAAAAAATCCAAGCTTTTGGGCTAGCATTTCTGCTTTTGGTGACTTGTCTAGGATTTCCGCCTTCATTCCATTTCGTCGGATAAACTTCTCACCCCAGCCAAGAAGTGTTATAACCAAAAAATCCCCACCGAATGGTGAGGATTTCTTATTGTGACTTGTCTAGGGTCATAACCTAATTAATTTTATAACACTAAAAAGGGTATGTCGTTTCGATGGAATATTATATAATCTAACTTATTATTGGATTTCAGTAATAGGGCTGAAGTAAATTTAAATTCAACTAAGTAAATATAAATTAGGAAAATGTGGGGAAAATGTGGGGAAAGAAGTAATTTGGTTATAAATATAAAACATGGCATCAGTTAAATTTTTGATTAAAGGCAAGAAAAACCCATCCACTATTTATATTCGTTTTCGAGACGGTCGAACTATAGACCTCAGCGCGACAACTTCCAAAACTATTAATCCAAAATTTTGGGGATTGAATGGGATTAAACCTAAAGCAGAATTCGCTGATAAACTCAATTTAGAAAAGGATTTACGAAAATTGGAAGACCTGATTCATACAGGAAGAAATGAAACCATTACAAGTGTTGAGGTAATTAATAAGGCTTGGTTGGAAAGGGTAATAATGGAGTGGCAGGGAAAGGGCGAGGGATTTGATTTGACGGCACTTATTCCCATTATTAAAGGATATGTAGAAAGGTTATCAAATCGTGTAAGAAATGGTAAAACAGGGGTAGCGCTAGGTACAATCAAAAACCATCAAACAACCATTAAGAGGTTAGAGAAGTTTGAGGCTTTTAAGAAGCACTCATTTAAGTTGATAGAGGTGGATTTAAATTTTCATGAAGACTATCTAAAATTTGGAAGAAATACTTTAGGGCTTGCGCCAAAGAGCCTTAATAAGGATATTACGATTATTAAATCCGTTTGCAGAGATGCCAAGGAGCGAGGAATGGTTATCAATGAACAATCCTTAAGTAGGAGTTTTTCTGCCCCAAATGATAAAACAATATTTACAACCTTGAATAAATCGGAGTTGCTGTTAATTGAGGGTTTTAAAGGGAGTGAGTATTTAGAAAACGCACGCGATTGGTTGATTATTGGTTGTTGGACGGGTTGTAGGTCTGGTGATTTAATGAAGTTGACAAAAGATAATCTAAAAAAGCACACTTCCGGGAACATTTATATCCAGTATACCCAAAGTAAAACTGCTAAAACTGTAAATGTTCCTGTTCATGCTCAAGCCAAACGGATTCTGGATAGACTTGGTGGTTTTCCAAGGCCAATATCTAACCAAAATTTTAATAAGTACATAAAGGAAGTTTGCAAGGTTGTGGGGCTTACGTATGAAATTGAGGGTTCAAAGCAGAACAATTTTACACACCTAAAAGAAACAGGAAGGTTTGAAAAATGGGAATTGATTAAATCTCACACTTGCAGAAGGTCCTTCGCAACCAATCATTACAACGAACTGCCTAATAAGAGTATTATGGCAGTAACAGGCCATGCGACTGAAAAGCAATTTTTAGAATATATAGGCGAGGTGGAGAGTGATCATATTGATGACTTTTTTGAAGCATGGAACAATAATAATGGCAAAATAAAAACTATTGGGAATGTCAAAGGATTAAAGTAGTAATCCTGAAAGGAACAATTGGAATGTAGTCGAAAAAAACTACAATGTTTGGTTTCTTGCGACTTACATAAGTGTTTGAATAATAAGCCAAATAATGAACTGAATCATTTCTTTCGATGGATTTTCTTGTAGGTGTTTTAAAAAAGCTTGACCTAAATTGGACCCAAGAAAACCTACTGCTTAATGAACTTTTTACTAAAGACTCCTTCCTTGGTTTCAAGGGCAATCACATAAACCCCAGAGGGCAGGTTTGCTGTATTTACTTTTACTAAAGCACCTGATTTGTTTTCCCAAGTGATTTCTTGTTCTTGACCCAATAGATTCCGAATAGCAATGGAGTTGATTCCCAGCCCATTTAAGCCCCTAACAACAATATGGTCATAAGAAGGATTAGGATACAATTGGAACTTGCTAGAGGGCTTATTTTGGCTTAACAAACCAGTGGTTTGGTCATGGATTCTTACAATGGGATTGGGAATTGAAACTCCATCCCATTTTGCGAAATCTCCATACACATAGTACCCACCAAATTTAGACTTGCTTATGCTCACAAATGGCAGGCCCATTCCTTGTTGGCTTGAACTATCTGGACCTAAAGAAGTGAAAAATTGAGGTTCAACAATTCCATTGGAATCTAATTTCACAATAGCATTTTTACTGTAGCCTTGGTAGGAATCAAAGATTCCTGAAACAAGATAGCCTCCATCTAATGTAGTAACTACAGAACTCATTGAACTGTTCCATCCTGTTGAATGACTTGCGTAACTATAGGAGAAGCTACTATCAAGGTCTCCATTTTCCTTTAATCGCACAATATTTCTAAGCTTAGCCGTGTCGCCTGCCAAATGGAAATCTCCTAACAAGAATAATTCTTTCTTTTCTGGAAGCATGAAAGGTTTAAATAACCCAAAAGCAACCGTGTCTTTTAAAGGGCTGTGAAAAGTGGTATCCAGAGTGCCATCTAGAAAAATCCTACAAAGTCCGTTCACTCTTTGACCATCATAATGCGTAAACTTTCTAACTAGACCCCAAATTATTATTCTATTGCTATCATAGGGGATAAAACCGGTAGGTTGGTCATTGGCATCAGCAACAAAACTACTGTCCCATAAACCCAAAGAGTCAACTTTTACAATATACCGATGGGGGAAGGTGTCAGGTGGATTAAAAATAGCGCAACCGCCAGTTGAACTGTATGCCTTAATCATTAGGGATGCCCCGTTGGGGTAAAAATATGGATTAACACCGCGTCCGCATCGTGCTGTTAGCAAATAATTGGTACGCCAAGAATTAAAAGAGACATTTCCAAGTGTATCAAAAGGAAGATAGTTAGCAAAACTTGGCACTAAAATCAGGTCATTGGCTCCACGACTAATAATTCTAACCTTTGAAGATCCTGAAGTAGTATTCCCTTTGCATGAAAGGTCGAACATCCCATTTCTATACAATCGAATGTAGCCTGGGTAAAAATTTCCGTTTAGGCTTTTTTCAAATTCTCCGGTGAGGAAAATTTTCCCATTTAGGTTACTTTCTAAAATATTATTTACCGTTCCTCTTGAGTTAATAAGGAATTTAAGCTGAAACGGAATGCTAAAGCTGGGATCTAATGTATAAGCCTGTGATTTAACCTGTAAAGTCAATATCAACAACCCTATGAATAAAAACGTCTTCATCAACAAGTACGATTAATGCTTAATTATCAGTTTCTTATCAAAGATAGGATTATCCTCTTGAAGTACTTGTAGTAGATAAATTCCTTCCTTTAGATGGCTCGTTTTTATTCGTTGTGATTGACTTACCAATCTTTTTTCAACTAATTTTTTACCAAGCATATCGATAATTTGAACCTTACAATTACTAATATTTACACCTGAAAGATTAATGTTTACATCTTCATTTGCTGGAACTGGGTTAACGATTACATTTTTTTCAATTGAAATTTTCTTATTAATCATGGTTGAATAATCCCTTTTTCTCTTGAGCCTGCTTTGCGCTTGAGAACTAGTATTAGAACATTCCCCGTAGCCAAAACATAATATATTTTGTGCGATAACGCTTGATTCCCCGGTATTATCTGCTGCAATGGCGCGAAGCATACTCAACTCTGGTTCTTCTAATTGCATGTAAGAGTTACCAGAAATTGAAATTAACTCTCTCAATTGAGCTAGATTGGTAAAGTTATCATGTTCAAGCTGTAATTCTGGGGTGAGTTCGAAGCTTGATGAGATTTCTTTAGTGTTACAATTAATGTGATAACAGTAAGTAAAAATCCAATTAGAGTTGAACTAATGCCAATTAATGTTTTACCAATACCAAGAACATTTTCAATGTCTAGATTTAACTTAATAGGAATATTTGCCTTCAAATAATAAAGTAGTGAACATATAACTATTGTTGTAATGAAGTCCACTGGAATTGAGTTATTTAAGTATTTAGTCATCTCTTTTACACTCATTTTTAACAGTACCATGAGTCAAGTAGTAGTTTAACTCTTGGCTGGCTTCATGCTCAAATGCCTTTCTTACCTCACCTTCTGATTTTACTTGTTTTTCCACTTTAATACATGAAGTAACTTTATTCTTCAAAAAATCTAATTCCACGATTTCACCACTATCATCTTGATATTCCATTTTTAAA
>CBDCLY010000005.1:0-49191 GCA_965218715.1 Vicingaceae bacterium | reverse complement strand
TCGATTTTTAAACCCTTCTCCAAATGATGCTCAGTTAAGAGAAGCCTATAATGAAGACTATTATGGATTTGGAGAGCATAAGTTTCCTAGTGTCTTAGAAAATATTGTTTCGTGGTTTAGAAGTTTACGCGCTAGAAAATTAGCTTCATTTTTAGACCAACCATCTGCTATTTTGGATTTTGGTTGTGGCAATGGGCAATTGTTAAATCAATTGTCAAAATTTAATTCTAGACATGAACTTTTTGGCCTCGAGCTAGAAGGGAAGTCAGCCAGTCGTGCTCAAAAAAACAAGAATTTAAACATTCATATTGGTGCACTTGAAGTGTCTACCTATCAAAAAGACCAATTTAAGCTAATAGCCCTAATTCATGTTCTTGAGCATGTGCCAAACCCAAAAAAGACCCTAGAATTGCTTTTCAATTCCATGAAAAAGGATTCCTTTATGGTGATTGAAATACCAAATATTAATAGCCTCCAGTTCAAACTGTTTAAGGGCAATTGGTTTCATATGGATCCACCAAGACACCTCAACATGATTCCAGAAAAAACCCTTGAATCCTTTGTTGAGCAATTGGGCCTAACTTGCATTAGTAAATCATACTTTTCGCCAGTTTTTAGTCCATACGGAGCCATACAAAGCAGTTTAAATGTTTTGGGTTTTAAGAGAGATGCCTTGTATGAATTCCTAAAGGGAAACAAGGATTATTGCAAAAATTATCCTTCATGGACTCTATATTTAATGTTATTCTTAGCCATCATTTCTTATCCATTTTTTTTCATTTTAGATGCAGTTTCATCGGTTCTTAAAAAAGGAGCAACAGTAAGATGGGTCTTGCATAAGGATTAAAACCTTAATTTTACATCATGAAAAAGTTCATGTTGTCTGGTTTTCTCTTTTTTGGCTTTTTTACAATCATTGCTCAAAACACAATACCTAATGGAGGATTCGAAAATTGGGTGAGTTCTTCATACGACAACCTCGATAATTTTACAACTCCTATTGGTGAATCAATTTTTATTTTAGGCAGTGCCACCACTTTAAAATCAACTGACAGCCAAAGCGGAAATTTCTCAGTTCGCTTAGAAACCAAAACAAATGGACTAGATACCATGTTTGGCTTTTTTACTACAGGGGAATTTGGTCAAAGCAATGGATTCCCTTATAATCAAAGGCCGGATTCAATTCACGGCTTTTTTAAATGCAATGTAAAGGCTGGAGACACAGCGGTGTTTATTCTTCAATTCACCAATGCTGGAAATCCATTAAGTGTTCAATCCTTCACTTTTACTGGAATTCAACAGAGCTGGCAAAGCTTTGCATTCCCCACTAATTTAAGTCAAACTCCTGATTCTGTATTCCTTGCTGCTGCATCAAGCAATGCTATAAATGAAATAGGCGTTCAACCAGGGAGTTGGATACAATTTGACGATATTTATTTTTCTGGTCCGGGGGTAACCCAACCACTTTTAAACGGCAATTTCGATAATTGGACTACAGTTAATTATGAAAGTCCAGTGGACTGGACCAGCACCATTGCATTGAGTTCTAGTTTAGGAAGGTTTTCCACAACTAAAACGAACAATAGCCATTCTGGCTCTTTTGCTCTAAGATTGGAAACAATAGATGTTTTTGACGATACAATTGGAATCATAACCAATGGTAATTTTGGAAACGATAGCATCATTGGAGGGCAACCTTTCACCACCGTATTTGATACACTAGTTGCCTATTATTCCTATACCCCTAATGGCTTCGACACAGCTGCAATTGGGCTAACATTCTCAAAAAATGGAAATGAGGTAGGGCGTTATTTTGAACCCCTGTATTCAGCAAATTCTTACACCAAAGTAGAAATTCCATTTGTTTTATCCATGGTTCCAGATACGCTACGAATCGACATTATCTCTAGCTTCAATGGAGGCAATATTGGAAGTACACTTTTCATTGACGGTTTAATTTTGAAATCGATTATTACTAGTCTAGAAGCGGAAATAAGTGAAATAAACGATTTTTCAGTTTTCCCGAATCCTAGTAATGGTTTCTTAAATATAAATTTTGAACTAAGTACTGGTGAGGCTAGGGTTAAAGTAATTGATGCTATTGGGAAAGAATTTATTAATCAAAAAGTTCAAACTGGGAGGCAAAAATTAAGCTTCAATTTAAGTGATTTGCAACCTGGTACCTATTACATTAGAATTGAAACAAGTTCTGGTGTCAGCCATCATCCTTGGATAAAACATTAATACACTTACATTTCGCATTTTTCATTTGATGGTTCTTATTTGAAAGGCTAATTTCGTAGTCAAATTTAAATTCAAGAATTCATGTCAAACGCTGTATTTAATCCCCCAGTAGCAATTAACGAAACCGTTCTATCATACGGTCCAGGTAGCCCTGAAAGAGAAGAATTGTACTCAACTGTTAAGCAGATGAGAAATAAAAAAGTGGACATACCAATGTTTATTAATGGTGAAGAAGTTCGTACTGGAAATTTATGCACCATGCATCCACCTTACGATCATCAACATTTGTTGGGTTCCTATCATCGAGGTGATGCCTCAAATGTAGAGGCTGCAATTTCATCTGCTTTAAATGCTAGAGAAGAATGGTCTAATTTGCCATGGGAACAGAGAGCGTCAATATTTTTAAAAGCAGCAGAATTGATCGCTGGTCCTTACCGACAAAAAATCAATGCCGCTACCATGTTGGCTCAATCAAAAAATGCATTTCAAGCAGAGATTGATGCCTCTTGTGAATTGATTGATTTTTTAAGATTCAATGTCGAATTCATGCGTCAAATTTATAGCGAACAACCAGAATCATCTGAAGGAGTTTGGAATCGATTGGAGTATAGGGCATTAGAAGGATTTATTTTCGCAATAACACCATTTAACTTTACAGCCATTGCTGCAAATCTTCCTGCATCTCCAGCGATGATGGGAAATACAGTGGTTTGGAAGCCGGCAGATTCTCAAATCTACTCTGCTTGGATGATCATGGAAATATTTAGAGAAGCTGGTCTCCCAGATGGAGTGATTAATTTGGTGTATACTGATGGACCTATAGCTGGTGATGTAGTGTTCAATCATGCAGATTTTGCAGGTTTGCATTTTACAGGGTCTACTGGAATATTTGAAGAGCTTTGGAAAACAATTGGCAACAACATTGGAAAATATAAGACCTTCCCGAAAATTGTAGGAGAAACTGGCGGAAAGGATTTCATTATTGCACATGAAAGTGCTAATGCCAATGAGGTGGCTACTGCAATTACTAGGGGTTCATTCGAATTTCAAGGGCAAAAGTGTTCTGCTGCCAGTCGAGCTTATGTTCCTAAATCAATGTGGCCAGCGGTTAAAGCCCAAGTTATTGAAGACGTTAAAAGTTTCAAGATGGGAAGTCCAGAAGACAATAGAAACTTTATTAATGCGGTAATTGATGAGAGAGCTTTTGATAAAATTGCTGGATTCATTGATGCTGCAAAATCAGACGCGGATGCGGAAATCGTTGTAGGTGGTAGCTATGATAAATCGGTAGGTTATTTCATTGAACCAACTGTTATTCTAGCAAAAGATCCTAAATACACTAGCATGTGTGACGAGATTTTCGGCCCTGTAATTAGTATTTATGTCTACGATGAAGCTGATTTTGAAGCAACTTTAAAATTAGTTGATGACAATAGCTATGCATTAACGGGTGCAATTTTTGCAAAAGATAGACATGTATTGAATCACATGTGTAAAGCATTGGTGAATGCTGCTGGTAATTTCTACATCAACGACAAGCCAACTGGCGCCGTTGTTGGTCAACAGCCATTCGGAGGAGCTAGAAAATCAGGAACCAATGATAAGGCTGGCGCCATGCAAAACCTTTTAAGATGGGTTTCTGCTAGAACAATTAAAGAAACCTTTGTTCCTGCTACTGATTATAGATACCCTTTCTTAGATTAGAAAATTAATTAGGATACTAACAAAAACCTGTTGAATCATTCAACAGGTTTTTTTATTTCCCTTATTGCTTGATGTTACTTTTGTTACATGAAATTGCCATTTAGGTTACCTAATTTTCTTGCCAATAAATACGCCTTAACCGGACTAGTATTTATTATTTGGATTGGATTTTTCGATCAGAATAAATTGATAACTCAATTTCAGTATCGTCAAGAGTTATCAAAATTGGAAGATGAAAGGGCGTTTTATGAAGGTGAAATTCTCAAAACAAAGCGTGAATTGGAAGAGTTGTCCAGCAATCCCAAAACACTTGAAAAATTCGCTAGAGAAAAATACCTAATGAAAAAACCTAAAGAAGTTTTATTCGTGATGGTGGAAGAAGATTAATCTAAACTCGGCAAAAGCTTTGCGCTTACTTCTCCAAAGCCAACTCTAACTCCATCCTTGGAACAATGACCTTTCATAATCACCATATCGTTGTCTTGAATGAACTTTCTTTCTTCGCCATTGTTAAGCTTTAATGGTTTAGTCCCCTTCCAAGAAAGTTCTAACATAGAACCATAAGAGCTTGGTGTATGCCCACTAATAGTTCCAGAAGCGTACAAATCTCCAGCATGAATATCGCATCCATTGATGGTGTGGTGTGCAAGTTGTTGACTTTGGTTCCAATACATGTATTTGTAATTCGAGTCGCAAACTTTGGAAGATTCGCTTCCCTCTGGTTGAATGAAAACCTCCAAATTAATGTCAATATTCTGGTCACCACTGTAACTTAAATATGGGAATACTTTTGGTTCTTGTTCTGGCCCTTTTGTTCTAAATGGTTCTAAAGCGTCGAGTGTTACAATCCATGCAGACATTGAGCTAGCGAAGTTTTTGGCCAAGAAGGGTCCGAGGGGAACATATTCCCATTTTTGAATATCTCTAGCCGACCAATCATTGAAAAGTACCATCCCAAATATGTAATCATTTGCCTCATTTGTGGAGATGGACTGACCTAATGGTTTGCCTTCAAAAGTGATGAAAGCCATTTCCAATTCAAAGTCTAATAATTTACTTGGACCAAATACTGGAGGTTCATCCTCTTTTGGTTTTTGTTGTCCTTTCGGACGGTGAATAGGGACTCCACTTAAAATGATCGAAGAAGATCTACCATGGTATCCAACAGGGATGTGTTTCCAGTTTGGAAGCAAGGCATTTTTAGGATCTCTAAACATGGTTCCAACATTTGTGGCATGCTCAATGCTGCTATAAAAGTCAGTATAATCACCAATTTCGACTGGCATTAAATTTTCAATTGCTTCAATTTTTATTAGAACAGTGTCATGGTCTTCTGTCTTTTCTTTTAGTTCATCGTTCTTTAAATCAAAAAGTTCAATTAGACGATTTCTTAGCTTTCTTGTTCCAACTTTTTTATGTTTCATTAGTTGGTTTAGGGATGAGGTAGCCAAGTCCTCAATGTTTAATTCCATGCCATTCAAATAACCCAATTCAAAAAGCGCTTGAATGTCAATGGCAAAATTTCCAATTCTGCTGGCAACTCTTGGAGATTTAGTGGTCGTTTTTATAATGCCAAATGGAATGTTTTGAATGCTGAAATCGCTGTTATCATCGATGTTTACCCATGATTTAAGCTTGAAGTTTGAAGAAGTGTTTGCCATTTTTTTTTCTTGATTTTTGGAAGAGTAAAAATAGTGCTAAGTGTGGAGGAAAAAAAGGTGCAACCAATATTATCTCATTCACGTCATTCATTTGCCTACAAAGGGCTTAATTATTTAATATTTAGGTTGGATTAATCTAGCAGTATAATTAAATTAGCGCAACCTTAAATTAACAGTTTCATTTATGAAAAGATTTCTACTACCTATCCTTGCAATTTTAGTTTATTTTGGAGGCCAGTTTTCGGCTTTATCTCAAACTGGTTCTCCAGTGGTAACGCTATTTACAGAAGATTTTGAGGCTTTCCCGCATAGCATGACTGGAGATACAACTCTAGGTTCTGGTCAATGGGATACCACAAGTCGGATTGCAAGTACAGGAAATTATTGCGATACTAATTTTGCTTCAGGAGGTCAATTTGCTGGCCAAGGTGGCGGAATTTCCTACTTAACATCTCCTGTAATTGATGTTACTGGTTATGTAAGTTTAAATGTGGCATTTGATCATATCTGTTACATCGAGGTATTGGATGATGCAAGGTTAGAGGTTTCCTTTGATGGGGGGGTGACTTGGATTAAAACAGGGTCATATACCTACAAAGGAACATCTGCTCTTAAACAAGATAGTTCATTTTCGAAGTTTAGTCAGGCAAATTTATGGCATCCTTCCTTCAATGATACTTCTTGGGTTCCATCGTCCACTTCAAATGCGTGGGTTACTGAAAATTTTGACATCACAAATTATTTAACAGCACCAGGAATTGTAAGTTCAGATTCATTGATGATTCGCTTCAGTTTGTTTGATGATCCTACTAGTGTAAGAGGAAGAGTTGGTTCTCATACCTGGTATGTGGATGACATTGTTGTTACAGGAGCAACTTGTGAATTGATTCCACCAACCATAAACTTGGCGGCACCATTTAGATACATTGAGCAATATGAAGATGTAGTTTACTTTACCGGTCCTTACGATTTCTCAGCTCAGTTTAGAGATGCCTCCTTAATTGATTCTGCCTATTTAGCGGTTATTTATAAAGGACAAGGAGGAGCGGCTTGGGTCTATGATACCATACAATTTAATGTTGTTGCAGGGTCAAATTATTTTGCTGAAATACCTGCTCAAACCATTGGAGATACTGTATGTTATAAATTGGTTGCTGTAGATGCCAGCCCCTGTATGAACAGAACCGTATTGCCTACTGTTGGTTATACTTCCTTTCTGGTAAGAGATAACTTACCTCCAGGTTGTCAAACTAAGCCAATATTCGATTTCCCTCATTATGAAACGTTTAATTCTCCTGATTTTCAGTTGGGAAGTTCTGGAACATTGGCAAACAATTGGATTAATTCAACTGGAGATTTTCATGATTGGTGGGTAGGTTCAGGAACAACTCCAACTCCAGGAACTGGGCCAACAACTGATTATCCTGGCCCCAATGGAAAGTATCTTTACGTTGAAGCTTCTCCACCACATCAAGGAGATGTTGCTGTTTTGTTGTCTCCATGTATTGATTTGTATCAAATTCCAAATGCAAGCGTAAAGTTCTATTTGAACATGGATGGAATAGGAGGAGATTCTCTACATGTTGATTTATACGATCCTGCTGTCAATGCCTATATCAATGACATCATTACACCGCTTTCTGGAAACAAGGGGCCAAATTGGTTTGATGTAGAATTTAATTTATATAAATATAGAAATTCAATTTCTCAGTTGAGATTTAGAGGGGTTGGCCATCCAAGTTCTGATTTAACAGACATTGCGCTGGATTCTTTTAAAATTATTTATTCACCAATTAGAGACATTAGGGTAGAAAGCATTTTGTTAAGCCCATTCAACCCTGAGGGAGAACAAGATTCAATCCAAGTAGCGGTTAGAAATTTAGGAGTAGTTGATGCCACTCAGGCAGATATCTTTTTTCAAGTATTTGATGATACATTAGGCCCAGTGGGCCCAGTAGTGCAAGTGCCATGGACAGGTTCTGTTGTTTCTGATTCTTTGGCAATTTTCAATGTGAGCACAACTTATACTGTTCCTTCTGGTGATTATTTTATTCAAACTTGGGTAAAAATGCCTATGGATGAAAGGGCCAATAATGACACCTCCTTCCTGGCCGCTTCTATTGGTTTGCCATACAGAAGCGTGGATTTTCACGATAATTATGATGCAGACTCACTCTGGTTGCCAGTTCCAAAAGAATCTCCATTTGGAAATGTTTGGCAATATGGAACACCTTCCGCTGGTTCTACCAATTCTGCATTTTCTGATTCAATTGCCTGGGATATTAACTTAACCAAAGGTTATAATGGAAATGGAGAACTGGTTAGTTTGTATTCCCCTTTCTTTGATTTTAGAGGAGCAGACTCCATGCTCATGTATTTTTATAATAACAGAGAGGCAGAGTTAAACAGTGATGGGGTCTTTATAGAATATTCTTTTGATAATGGTGTTTCTTGGGATTCCCTCAAAGGAATTAGCGACGTAAAGCGTAAACACTGGTACAACTCTAATATTTCCGGTGGACCCTTGGCAGGAACTCCTATTATTTCAGGAAATTCCAGAACCTTTCATGGGAATTTTGATGGTTGGGTAGAAACGGAAGTGCTGTTAGAGGACATTTTTAATAATACAAATTATGTCATGTTCAGGTTTAATTTCTATGCTGCTAGAGATGAAGATGGAGGAGATGGTATCAGTATAGATAATTTTAGAATTATTGATCCTGTTCCTCAAAATGCTGAAGCAGTTAAAATTATTACACCTTCAACCGGTTGTGAGATTGGAGATAATCCTAGAAATATAAAAGCAATATTGAAAAATGTAGGAGATGATCCTATGATAAATGTTCCAATAACAATAACTGTTACAAGAACAACTGGAGATAATTTAACAGTAAACAATCCTCAAGTAGCGAATGAAACTGTAGACACTACTGTTTCTCCTCGTGATCGGATAAAATTTGAATCAAAGACAGCTTTTGATTTTAGCGCCATTGGGGATTATACAATTGAGATAGTTACTAATCTTCCAAATGACCCTAAATTCCAAAACGATACAATGCGTAAGGAAGTTGAGCATTTTGAAGGCTGTGATGTACGTTTAGCTTTTAGCACGTCCACTAAACCTATGGTAAGAGATTCTTCTAGATGGAGATTGGAAGCAAAAATGGATGGTAGAACTTACATTTATACTGAACCTTATGCTGGCTGGATGCCAATGAGTTTTTATGGCGAGTCTGTCTGTGTAAAAGATGGTGCGAGAGTTAAGTTCCAATTAGGAGATGTGGATACTTCAATTAGTAATTTCTCTGTTATTGGTTATGATACCATGTATGTTGAAAATGGCCCTGGCGGACCAGCTGCATCAGATGCTAATTTTGATTGGATTTGTCCTCCACAATTAAGCGCTACAGTAAAGAATGTTATCCTCGATCAAGGAGCAATAAGTTTTCCAATTGCTAAGGATTATGAATTTGAGGTGGTGATGAGAAACAATGGACTAGATAGTATTGATAATGTAAACCTTAGGTTATTTGTTGATAATGCAATTCTAGGTGACTCTGATTTGACGTTCCCGCCTCCAGCTTATCCTGCTGGACTGAGATTTAGGAGAACAAAGAAAATAAATTTTGGAACCAAATATTTAAGCCCTGGATTACATGAAATAATGGCAGTTACTAGTGATCCTAATGATACATTAGATCGTAAAATGAGTGATGACACTTTAATTACCTATGTAACTATCATTGATACAGTGCTAAATAATTTATCTACAACTCCTTATTGTTCTGATTTTGAAACCAATTCAACTCCATTGTGGTTGAGTTTGAACCCTTATACTTATTCTCCGAACAATTCATTTGTCCTAGGATCGCCAACTACCACTAATGTAAATGGCACCCATAGTGGAACACAAGCATGGACTGTTCTGCCTGATTCAAATTATCATCCATTTGATTCAGCTTCATTTTATTCTCCTTATTTTCAAATTGAAAAGGATTCGTGTTATAAGTTTAATTTTTACCATAATTATTCCTTTGATGATCAATTCCACGATGGAGGCCATGTTCAGTTTACAGTAGATTCTGGAAATTCTTGGCATACCATAGACCATAGAGGTCAGCCCTTTGCTTTAAACTGGTACAATACTCCTCACGTGGTTGCAATTCCTGGAAACCAAGGAAATGCTGGTTGGACTGGTGTTTCTAATGGATATGTTCAATCTCAAAATGTGTTTGGGCTAAACCGAGATGCATGGGCTGTACTAAGGTGGAGATTTGAATCTGATGGATCTGTTAATGGTGAAGGATGGTCAGTTGATGATTTTTGTATTGAAAGAAATGATCCGGCAGAATGTGAAGTGGTAGGATTGGATGAGAATACCTTTAACCCAAATGCTCTTCAGTTAGGACAAAACATTCCTAACCCTGCAAGTAATTCAACTTCAGTTCCATTTTATTTGCCAAAAACTGGTCAAATGGAATTTGTGGTCGTGAACCTTTTAGGTCAGGTAATGTATCAAGAATCTGGGCAAAGGTCTGCTGGTGATCAACTAATAAAAATGGATCTAAATAATTTCTCTGATGGAGTATACTTTTATTGGATGATTTTTGAAAATCAAAAATTGTCGAACAAAATGATTATTAGCAAATAGAGAATTGGATTTTATCCCTAAGTTCTGCACATTAGTAGATTTAGGAAAAAAATAAATTATGAAAAAACTAAGTATTATTCTGAGTTTTCTTCTAGGACTGAGTTCAGCTTTTACACAAACAAATGTCTATACAGAAGATTTTGAAGGAACATTAAGTGTTTCCTCATACAATGCAAGTGGTACAGGAGCCAATTGGTCCATAGGGTCAAATTATAGCGTAAGCGGGACTCAATCAGATTCCGCAATTGTATTATTGAATGATACTGTTTATTTGGAAACCAATGCTTTTTCTACTCTAACTTACCCATTTGTTACCCTAGCATTTAATCAGATTTGCAAAATTGACTTCTTTGATGGTGGAGTAGTTCAAGTATCCATAGATAATGGAGTTACTTGGACAGATTTAGGAGCCAATGAATATACAGGTAATGGATTTTTGAATGCAGGCAAATTTTCTAGCATTTCTTACAACAATTGGCAGCCTGGTAGCGGTTCAGCAATCCCTCAATCTTCATGGTGGGAAGGGGAATCTTTTGATATTTCAGCAATCGCTGGAAATGAATCTCAAGTAAAAATTAGGTTTGGACTTATTGATATTGATGGCAATGGTGCTAGAGGAAATTATGGATGGATACTAGATGACCTTAATGTTGTAGGAGCTGGTTGCGAACTGAATCCTCCAAGTATAACATTAACAGGTTCGATCATGCAAGGTGCTATCTATTCTACTGGACCTTATCTAATTGAAGCAGATATTATTGATACTAGCGGAATTGCCTCTGCTACTCTTACCTATACAGTGAATGGAGGAAGCCCTAGTATGCTTAACATGACAAATTCTAGCGGAAATACTTATCAAGCTACTATTCCTTCTGCAAGTATAGGGGATACAATTTGTTACAGCATTACAGCTGTAGATGCAACCACTTGTTCTAATCAATCTACTTACCCAATCTCTGGATGCGTAGAATTTGATATAAAAGCAAATCCGCCAGCGACTTGTATTGGTAATCCTGTATTTGGCTATCCTTATGTTGAAGAATTTGCAGGTTTTACCTCTGGTAACGGAACCAACTCTGTAGGAACATTAATCAATAATTGGGAAAACGACGGCACTAATGATACGCACGACTGGTGGGTATACAACCAAGCAACAAATTCAGGAGGGACTGGACCAAGTGCAGACCATTCATTATCAGATGCGAATTACATGTACGTGGAATCTTCTGGTCAATTTAGCAATACTACAGCAATTTTAAATACACCATGTTATGATTTTACCAATCTATTGGCCCCTAAGTTTAGCTTTTGGTACCATATGTTTGGACAAAATATGGGTGAGCTTCATGTAGATGCCTATTTTGGTGGCGCATGGGTAATGGACATTATGCCAGCTATCATTGGCGATCAAGGTGACCAATGGTTTTTCAGGGAAATAGATTTGACAAGTTACGCTGGAAATATTGTTAAATTGAGGTTTAGAGCCATTGTTGGTGCAGGTTTCAGGAGCGATATTGCCATTGATGATATTGAAATCAATGAGCCTGTAACAAATGATATCTTTCTAAGTGATATCATTTCTCCTTTTCCTACAGGATGCAGCGGAAGTGCCAATGAGTTTGTTACTGTGGAATTATCAAATGTTGGAGCATTGGGTCAGAATTCTATTCCTTTGGCATATAGAGTCAATGGTGGGAATATCATAAGAGATACTGCTAATTTTTTAATCCCAACTGGAACTTCTGCAAATCATACTTTTCAGCAAACCGTTAACATGAGCACAACAGGCTCCTATGCCTTTGATATTTGGACTGAGTTAGCCAATGATGGAAATTTAAATAACGATTCAATTTTAGGATATACAGTCGCTTCCTCTTCAATAACCAATGTTTTTCCTGATAACAATGACTTCGATAATTTTGTTCCTGGAATTCCTGGTACTTTTTTGGAAGGTTGGGTTAATGATGTATCTGATGCCTATGATTGGTATGTGCATACTGGAGCTACACCAAGTAATGGAACTGGCCCAGCGGGAGATCACACCAGCGGAAATGGTAATTTCATATACATGGAGGCCACTAATGCTAATAATCTGGAAGCCTCAATTTATTCTAAATGCATCAACATTGCCAATTTAAATGTTCCAGAATTAATCTATAGTTATCACATGAGTGGAGGGGCAATGGGTGACCTAAACATCGATATCAGCATTAACGGTTTTGTTGTTCAAGGAATTATTCCAACCATTAGTGGTGATCAAGGTCCTAATTGGAACACAGACACTATTGATTTAAGTCCATATAAAGGAGTAGTTAAAATAATATTTAGAGGATTAACAGGAAATGGTTTTCAGAGTGATATAGCCATAGATGATGTAATGATAAGAGATGCTCAACCAGTTGGCTTGAATGAAAATGACCAATTTGAAAAGGATCTAGTGCATGTTTATCCTAATCCTGCTAAAGACCAGGTTAATTTTCGAGCATCTGAAAAAATCAATAAAATTCGCTTATTGAATTTGATAGGGCAAGTTGCCACTGAAATATCTCCTAATCAAAAGACTGGAAGATTGAGCCTTAGTGGACTTAATTCGGGGGTTTACTTCCTTGAAGTTAGGCTTCAGAGTGGAGATTTAATAATAGAGAAATTAATAGTCCAGTAAAATAGACTAAGAAGTAAAAAGAGGAAGTGACTTCATTAAGGAGTTAACTTCCTTTTTTATTGCCTTAAAATCTTCCGATTCTTCATCAAATGATAATGCCTTATCTAGTAAATCCACGATTGCTGGAATACTATCTTCCTTAATTCCTCGAGAAGTTATTGCAGGCGTACCTATTCTTATTCCAGAAGTAATGAATGGTGACTTATCATCAAATGGAACCATATTTTTATTTACAGTAATGTCAACAAGTCCGAGCAGTCGTTCTGCTTTTTTTCCACTTATGCCTTTATTTCTTAAATCGATAAGAATACAGTGATTATCTGTGCCACCAGAGATCACTTGATATCCTCTTTTAACTAGTTCTTCAGCCATCTTTGAGGCATTCTTGACAACTTGTACAGCATAGTCCATAAAGCTGTCTTCTAATGCTTCACCAAAAGCAACGGCTTTGCCTGCTATTACATGCTCTAATGGTCCTCCTTGGGTTCCTGGGAAGACTCCAGAATCTAAAAGACTTGACATCATTCTTAATTCTCCTTTTGGGTTCTTGATTCCAAATGGGTTTTCAAAATCCTTTCCCATCATTATTACTCCACCTCTTGGACCACGAAGGGTTTTGTGTGTTGTAGAACTAACAATATGACAGTGGGGTAGAGGGTCATTTAGAATTCCTTTTGCAATTAATCCAGCAGGATGAGAAATGTCTGCAAAAAGTATCGCCCCGATTTCATCAGCTATTTTTCTTAAAGTTTTGTAGTCCCAATCTCTAGAATATGAAGAAGCACCGCAAATGATCATTTTTGGCATTTCCTTCTTAGCAATGCTTGCCAAATTTTCATAATTAATTTGACCAGTATCAGCCTCAACGCCATAGAATGTAGGCTGATAAAGTTTACCTGAGAAATTCACGGGTGAGCCGTGAGTAAGGTGTCCGCCATGGGAAAGGTCGAAACCCAAAATTTTGTCACCAGGATTTAAACAGGCGAGCATCACAGATGCATTTGCTTGCGCTCCAGAATGAGGCTGAACATTTGCCCACTCCGCTTGAAATAGCTCTTTTAAACGATCAATTGCCAATTGTTCAATTTGGTCTACTATTTCACAACCACCATAATATCGTTTTCCTGGCAGACCTTCTGCATACTTATTAGTAAGTATAGAACCCATGGCATCTAATACATCTTGACTAACATAATTTTCTGATGCAATTAGCTCAATTCCTTCTTTCTGTCTAGAATATTCTAGGTTTATTAGGTTTTCAATCGCTTGGTCTTTCATAAAGAGTTGGGTTCTTTTCTTTAAAAGAAAAAAGAGAGTGACTTAGTCAATCTCTTCTTCAAAATTATTTGTATCATATACTTTTTTACCGCCGTAAACAGCTCCGGCCAAAAGCAGCCAACTTAATCCGCCGTCTATTGGAACGCATGGTGGAGGGAAACAGCCGGGTTTATTATCGCCACCGCCGCCTGGGTCTGGTGGTTGGGCTATCGTAATCTGCGGCAGAATAATTAAGGCCAATAAAATTAGTAAAGATGAGAATCTTTTCATGAGCTTGTTATTGAGTGGTAATATTACTTTTTTTATTGAAGATAGATTTTCTTATTTAAGAAACTTTTGTCAGACTGGATCTGTAAAAGATAGTTGCCTTTTAAGGAACCTAAGTGATCCAATGGAATACTTCCTGAATTTGATGCTGAGAAGATAATTGGCGAGGCCATCTCTTGTCCGTTCAAATTATATACACTAACCTTAAAGGAAGTTTCATTGCCATCTAATGTATAATCCAAATAAATATCCCCGTATGCATTTCTAATTGAAAAGTTCTCTTCAAAATGTTGAACTAATTCAGTAGGGTTTTCTATTAGTTTTTGACAAGTTGTGAATGAATTACTTAAAATGATTTCTAAATCTTTTGTTTCTCCTTTATCCATTTCTAGAATTAAACTTGGTTCTACAAATAAGTCTTGCGACTCTTTTGTTTCTCTATCTACGATGTAAGCGCAAGAATAGTTTTTATATAATTCATCAATGTTGTCAGCTTTTAATTCGAGCTCACCTTCATTTCCTTTGTAAGCTTGAACTGGCAGCACGTGAGCCTCTTCTAATGGGCTTATTACATTTTTAATTAAATGTTCTTTACTATTCGATGCTAAAAGCGTTACAGAAGGAACATAATCAAATGGGCTCTCTAAATAAGGAACATCAAAATTATCTCTTTCATTTAATGCTTCCGTATTGAAATGGACGTAACTTTTAGAATAATACTTGCTATTATTATTTGTTACACTTAATGTAAAAGGCTCTTGTTTTTTGTATCTCAAGAATGCGCTAGTTGATGAGCTGGTCTTAGCACTTTCAACGAATGTAATTACCTTATTTCCAGCATTACTCTTATTAACCCAAAATCCTTGGCCAGGAGCAATGGCAGGTTTTCCATCACCATCAAAGAAATCGTAAGCTCCATTATCAGTGTTGTATATGTAATAATTATCTGGAATCCACTTACTTTTAGGAATACTATCGTATAAGATAAAAGCGTGGTACGGGTTACCAATTAAATTCCAACCTTGATTTATGCCATTAAATGTTAAACTTCCATCATTTGGCGTTCCTCTTACATCTATAGCACCTCCCGTATAAGTTGTTAGATTACTAGATAGGTAAACCTCGTAGCCTCTTCCTGGAGTTAAAACGGTTGCAGTACTCGAAATTGTATCATGTTTATCATTGATTCTATCAAATGCAAGTACAGAGTAAAAAATACCACCTTGTGATGTCAGTGCATTTCCATCTGGTCCACCAACTCCACTTAAGAAAAGTTCATTGTCCCAATCTTCAACTGTTGTTGACGCCACTTGAACACCTAAATTAGAAAAACCAGCATTTCTAGTTCCAATATATCTTTGAACAATAAATGTTCCTGTAAATGCACCATCAATTGATTCTAAGATCTCTGAGGTTTTTGAGGCAGTAGAAATTAACATCACACTGTCTGCACCACTCGCATCTAATCTACCATTGCTTACCTGAACGCTACCAGCAATTCCCCAGCCACCAGTTCCAAGGTCTAGGTCATCACCACTTGAAATGTATAAGTTGTTAAAATCTGCTCTTGTACCTGAAGTATTGGTAAATGTTTGATCTCCTGTAATTGAGTTGGCTTCAATTGTACCTGTAGTTTGAGTAAATGTTCCCTCAACTGTTAAACTTTCAAGAACCCCTAATGTATCTCCATTATTAATACTTAGGCTTCCACCACTTTCAATTGTTAGGTCTAAAATTTCTTGGTTAGCATCTACTGTTATTACGAATGGGCTGCCAATTGATACAATGTCTGTAGCTCCTGGAATACAAGAACAAGACCAATTACCAGGAGTGTCCCAAGTTCCTGTTGATGTTGCTGTTATGCTTCCTGAAGCAAGTGCAAGGGTGAAATAAGAATCATCAGGTAAATCTAATCCAGTAAATCTTACCGAATTTCCTATTGCATCATAAAACCAACCTGCAGAGTGCTCAAAAGTTCCACCATTTGTGAAATCACCATCAACAGTATCAACCAATACAACATATCTGCTAGGAAGCCCAAGTCCAAATGCACCAAGGTCAAATTCAACATTAATTGTTCCTACATCACCTTCGTTATCATTTCTCCAAATTTGTGTCCATCGACTATCAAAGCCAACTGGGACAGAAAAAGATGCTGCAAGACCAGCTCCATCATGACCAAAAATTTGGTATTCACTATCGTCTAGGTCACTAGGGCTAGAAACTTCGAAAACGCCTTTACCTATAGCAGTAGTATTTGATCCATCTGATTCTTGACCTAATCCAACTACATCATTACCATGTGTTGAACCATGGGCATAAAACTCACTTACTACAAGAAGTCCGTACTTAGCATGCAAGTAACTCGTAAGGATATTTTGTTCTGCTGAACTTAATTCTTCATCGTAAACAATTATTTCAGCAATTTCTCCATCAAAAATTAAACTATGACTCGTTCCGTTAAACCTTGATCCAATTGAAGAAGTGTCTCTTGCTTGAAATTCTTCTCTTGTTACCGTTTGAGATGAGGCTCTGTTTGTCACTTTAGCATCAACTCCGCTTAAAGCAGATCCAGTTGTAAGTGAATAAATCGAAAAATTTCCAGTCTGATCTGTAACCCTTATTCGTTGAAATGGATTAGTGTAATAGGTTTCAATTGCAGTATTTCGAGTTGCTGCCATGTGCTTTTCAAAAGTGTATAGCGCTCTTGTTGCTGAGTTATCATTTTTGTAAACTATAAAAACACTAATATCATCAGCAATAATGTCATCATTAAAGATAAGGTATTGTGTTCCATCAAAATCTACAGTAGCGTGACCATTTAATCCACTACTTACAAATGTTGGTCGAAGTGATGCTGAAACCTGATTTAAGTCAGTGCTATTGCCTGAAATATCTGACCAAGTTGCAATTGGGTCGGTATTGGATAGATTTAAACTATCGGCAATAAACCAGGAGAGGTTATTTGTTGAATTGCCAATACCAGCCGGACCCGTCTGGGCAGCTAATGAAGATGCAACAAAAAACATAGAAATCAAAAGGGAAAACCTACGTAAAATCATAAATGTCTATTCTAATAGTTCTAACTTGTAAAATTAGGCAATTTCTATTGATTGGTATTGGTTTCAAAAGAAAAAACACTTAAGCTCAAAAATCCATATGGCATTGGGCTATGTGTGAATTGAAGTATTGTACGGCTTAGTTCGAAAAAGGTTTCGGAATCAGAAATAATATTTTGAAGAATAAAAAGGATAAGAAGAATAAGAATGACTAATCCATAAAACAGCAGCCCCAAATGCCATGCAGTATTGGATAACATGATTTTTTTAAAACCCCAAACACTTAAGCCTGAAATTATTACTGTAAAGAAAATTGATGAAAGGTATTTGATTTTTACAAGCGTCCTTAAATCCAAGTCAAGTAAAAATTCAAACCTTATGGTAGCAGCATAAAATTGAGAATTCCCTGCAATTACTTGATTAATGGATAAGAACCAAGTTTGCCTCAAATATGAAAAAAAAGCAATAATGAAAAAGAATAAAATCCACCTTGGCCAATTCATCCTACTTAAATGTTGAATTTTCGGTAAAAACTAATTCTTGTTTTCCAGATTAGAAAAACCAACAAATAAACAATGATTGTAAAAGTATATGAATGATGAAAGTCTAAACTCTCTGGACTCTTTAAGGCAATAATGGCTAAGGCAATTATTCTGGCAATATTGAGCAAATGAATGCAAATAATTCCGAAGCAAATAAACAAAAACTTGCCCCATATCTTGCCAGAAAATAAGATTAGAAATGAGGCATATAATAAAAACAATTCAATTCCATCGCAAGGGTTTCCAATCACCACCCCACTGCTCCCATCGATTCCTATGTGATTATGATAAATGCTATTTCTTGGAAGCAACTCAAATCCCATCATTTCTAAAACCGATTCGCAACTCCACATGATGTTATTAACCAACCACCGATCAATTGAAGTGTGTGGCAAAATGACCTGCTCATAGAGGATCATTAATATCGAATAAAGTAAAACTAACTTTAAGATAAACAGCAATCCTTTTCTGTTCCTATTAATCGTACTTTTTAATTCACGCATTTCAAAAACAAAGAAACTGATAAAATTCGTTTATTTGCCCTTTCTATTTAAACTACCTGTATGGCAGATTTGAAAGGCTTAAACGAGGACAATATCATCAAGATAGAACCGCGAGTCTTTTTACTTTATTTGGTTAGATTTTGGTACCTGATTGCTATAGGATTGCTAGCTGGGACCTCATTTGCTTTCTATCAAATACGGTATACTCAACCAACTTACCAAACAACTTCAAGGATGCTCGTCAAGGATGAGTTTTCATCGTGGGGGCAAGAGTATTTTCTCCCAGGGATGGAATTGGTAAGCAGCAGAAATCGCCTTATTAACGAAATTGGGATCATTCAATCGCTGCCACTGATGGAACGGGTAGCTAAAAAATTAAATTGGAATTTCAGCTATTATAAAATTGGAAAAATAAAGGAAACTGAAATTTACCCAGACGCAGGGTTTAAAATTGAAGTGATGGAGGGTAAATTTCCTTTAGGGAAACTTTACCTAGATTTCTTGAATGAATCCAATTTCAAAGCGGCAACATCATTAGAAGAATTGCAAGATTCAAAGGTTTTCCAGTTTGGTGAAAAGGCTCAGATCGATGATTTTGGGTTTAAGATAAATTTGAAAAACAGGAACCTTACTAAAGGGGATGATAAATATGCCATTCAATATTTCAATCCCCTTCAATTGGCTATTCGATTGCAATCATCATTTAAAATTGGAGTAGAAAACAAAGAGTCTTCAATTTTGTTGCTTTCAACAATTAGTGAAACCCCCGCAAAAAGTATCCATTTGCTAAATGCTTTAATGGATGTTTACATTGCTTGGGGACTTGAACAAAATAATGAAATTGCATCCAATACCATAAATTTCGTTGACGAACAACTTTCAAGAATTGCTGACTCATTGGTGATTACAGAGTTTAGACTGGAGAAGTTTAAACAGTATAACTTTAAAGAGAAAGTTTTCCCAAATGAAGAACTAAATAACATTGAACGTGTAATTAAATTAGAAGAGCAATATTCTGATCGAATGATCCAGGCTGAATATTATAAAGCGCTCATTTCGTCGCTAAATAAACTTGACTCTTTCAAGACTTTCCCTTCCCCAAATATTTTTGGGTTTAATGATCCTTATTTAACCGAAATATTAGCGAAGTTACAGGCACTTAAGGATGAGCGTTTAATGCAATCTTATGAATTGAAAGGGAACAATTCAGAGTTGATGGCAAGAGATGCTGAAATAGAATCTCAAAGAAATTTGTTGCTTGAGTTTTCTGAATCCAGTCTTGAAAATTTAAATGATTTATTGTCCATTTTAAAGTCTAGAATTTCCGAAGAGGAAACACGAGTCTCAAAAATACCATCTGAACAAAGAGAGTACCTCACCATAATGAGAGAAAATAAACTGCTTGGTGATTTGTATACATTCTTATTGACTAAAAAATCCGAAGCTAGTATTGCCAAGGCTTCTAGTGTCCCAAAAGCATCAATTGTTGATTATGCTAACTATTACAGAGTAAGGTTTGTAGCGCCAAAATCAGTCAATGTTTATCTTTTAGCCATTACACTAGGATTAGGGATACCAATCTTAATAATATTGTTGTTTTATGTTTTTAACAACAAAATCATTGATCCTAGTGATTTAAAGCATACCACATCTTTGCCTATCCTTGGCACAATACCTCACAAAGTTAAAATTGAAAACAATGTCATTGTTTCCCAAAATTTAAAATCAATTATTTCTGAGGCTTTCCGAAGTGTTCGGACGAATTTAAATTTTATTTCTGGAGGTAAGAGCCGCACCACAATCCTTGTAACCTCGTCAATAAGTGGTGAAGGAAAAACCTTTACTTCAATCAATTTAGCAGCTCTTTATGCCGCAGGAGGGAAAAAGACAGTTCTAGTTGGAGCAGATTTAAGAAAACCAAAAATATTCATGGATTTTGATTTGTCAAATTCTATTGGACTAAGCTCATTCTTAATCAATAAATCAAGTATTGAGGAGATTGTGCAACCAACTGGTCATTCTAATCTTGACCTTATCTCGGCAGGACCAATTCCTCCAAACCCTGCAGAGCTTATTGAAAGCGAAAACATGGATAAGTTGATTCGTATGTTGCAAGAAATGTATGAAGTTATCATTATTGACACTCCGCCTATTGGTTTGGTAACTGATGCCCTTCTATTGACAAAATACGTTGATGCTAGTTTGTACATTGTACGTCATAACTATACAAAACAGCAGTATTTGAAAAACATTGAAGAATTGTTTCAAGATAAAAAAATCACCAATGTTGGTATTGTTGTTAATGCTGTGAAACAGAAAAAAGGATTTGCCGGATATGGATACGGGTATGGATACGGTTATGGCTACGGCTATGGATATGGCTATGGTTATTATGATGAAGAGGATAAAAAATGAAGAATTCGGAGTTAGTAATTAATAGTCAGGGTCAAAACAGTCTTAAGCAGTTTTGGACAGATCTAAAAAATTATAAAGACCTGCTAGGAATTTTAGCATGGCGAGATTATAAGGTTCGATATGCTCAGTCTTTATTGGGCTTTTTATGGGCTTTTCTTCAGCCAATTGCTACTATTATTATTTTCACATTGGTTTTTGGACGCGTTGCAAAAATTGATACTGGCAGCGTGCCTTACCCAATTTATGCCCAGGCAGGAATGGTTGCTTGGACTTATTTCTCCTTTCTATTGAGTCAAGCAGGAAACTCAATCATCGCCTCCCAAAACATGATTAAGAAGATTTATTTTCCAAGAATCATTATTCCGCTCTCTAAAGCAGTGGTTGGCTTGATTGATTTTTGCATCAGTTTCTTTTTGTTGGTTTTATTAATGGTTTATTACGGTTTCACACCTTCGGTCAACTTAATTTATTTGCCAGCTTTTTTACTCATCGCAATTATTTCTGGTTTGGGAATTGGCATTTGGGTTTCCGCGCTTACTGTTAGGTATCGAGATTTTAAGCATGTTTTACCATTTTTTGTTCAAATAGGGCTGTATGCTACCCCTATTGCATACCCAGCATCCAAGGTTCCAGATGCCTATCAAATTTTATATTTTTTGAATCCTATGGCCGGTGTAGTCGAAGGCTTTAGGTGGTGTATAGTTGGTGGCTCACTTCCAAGTGCATACGCACTTTTATCGCTGATTATTGTTACAATTTTATTTTGTACATCCATATTCTACTTCAATAAGGGTAGAGCGCGTAATGGCTGATATAGTTTAATTCCGATTCAATGAAAAAGGTCATAGAAGTAACAGGCATAAGTAAAAGGTATCAAATAGGAAAAAATTGCGAAAAGTTCTATAACAGATTCTTTTAAGGCAATGAAACTAGGGGAAAAAATTAAAAAAGATTTCTTTTATGCCTTAAAGGATATTAATTTTTCAGTCAACGAGGGCGAAGTCCTTGGAATAATTGGAAAAAACGGAGCAGGTAAAAGCACACTGTTAAAAGTGCTTTCCAGAATTACCTACCCAACAGATGGTCAAATTAAAATTAGAGGACGCGTGGCTTCTTTATTGGAAGTTGGTACTGGTTTTCATCCCGAGTTAACAGGAAGAGAAAATATCTTCTTAAATGGTGCCATTTTGGGGATGAGCAGAAAAGAAATAAAATTAAAGTTTGATGAAATTGTTTCTTTCTCTGGCGTATCTAAATTTATTGATACTCCAGTAAAACATTACAGCAGCGGAATGTATGTCCGTTTAGCCTTTTCTGTTGCGGCTCATTTAGAACCTGAAATTCTTGTTATTGATGAGGTTTTAGCGGTTGGTGACGCAGAATTCCAAAAGAGGTGTTTGGGTAAAATGAAGGATGTTGCTAGTCAAGGTAGAACTGTTCTCTTTGTTAGCCATAACATGGCTGCAGTTAAAAGTTTTTGCACCAAATCAATCCTTTTAGATAAGGGTGAAATTTCATTTATTGGCGAAACTGACATTGCTGTAGGAAAGTACCTAAAGCAAAACATGAACAGTAAGGAAGGCTTAGTTCATTATTTTGATCAACAGATATTTAAAAACAATGAATCACTTTCTATAGATAAATTTAGTATCGAAGAAAGCAATGGAAGGGTTACCGAAGCCTTTAAACGTTCAGATCAGATTGATTATAAAATTGTCTTAAATCCAAAAAATTCAGAAGCTTATGGTGTTGTTTTTCGATTTAAAGATGAGGAGGGAAATTACCTCTTTGTTTTATCCAAAGATGAAGTAATCAGTAAAGACTTAAAATCGGTTGAAGTAAAAGTATCCATTCCCCCTAATTTTTTCAATGAGGGCACTTTCTATGTTGATTGCTTAATTAGTCAAAATAAAAGAGTTGTGTTCCTCGAAAATGACTGCTTGAGTTTTCAAGTAATACTAGATGCTCAAAAATTAGGATCTTGGATGGGTAAAACCAAGGGATTTTTAAAAGCCTGACTTTAATTGGACACAAGAATATGTTTAATCTAAACAACCAGCGAAAACTGATTTTTTGCATTTCCTTGCAGAGAAACGGAACCACTTCAGTAGGTGACTTTTTTAGGAAATTTAAATTTAATGTTGCTGGCTACAAGTTCACCCGAGATAACAACTGGACTCAGTCATGGTATTGCGGGGATTATGAGAAAATTTTTAAGTCAAAGGATTTTAAAAATCACCAAGTATTTGAAGATGACCCATGGTGGGCAACAGATTTTTATAAGTATCTGTTTTTTAGATTTCCTAATGCCAAGTTTATTCTCATTACACGAGATCAAGATAAATGGTTCAACTCCATGTTAAGCCATTCAGAAGGGATGACACTTGGGAATACCCAAATTCATTGTAAAATTTATGGCAGAGAGATTGAATTTGAGGAATACAAAAGAAAAAATGGGATTCTAAAAACTGACATTTTTCCAGTAGACAACCTGCTAAGTCTTGATGGGAAAAAAGAACATTACCTCAAAAAGTACAATCTACATAATGGGAGAAGTGCTTGAGTTTTTTAATACTTATGGAAAGGAAAGGCTTTTTCATTGTAATTTAGAAGACCCAAAAAAATGGATAAAATTGGGTGATTTTTTTAACTTAGAGGTCTCTGAAAATTTTGAAGTGCACTCAAATAAGTCCAATTAAGTGATTCCAGTTACAAAAACTTTCCTTCCACCACTAAATGAATACTCCAAAATTCTTGAAGAGCCATGGAACAAGCAATGGATTACAAATAGAGGGGCACTTGTTAATCGTTTAGAAGAAAAGATGAAGTCTGAATATGGGCTTAATTACATGTTTCTTACTACCAATGGTACTCTCCCTTTACAAATCGCAATAAAAACCCTTGGATTAAAAGGAGAAATTATCACTACCCCTTTTAGCTATGTTGCCACTGCATCTTCTATAAAGTGGGAGAATTGCACACCCGTGTTTGTTGACATAGAATCTGATGGTTTGTGCATGGACCCAGAAAAAATTGAAGAAGTAATTACTGAAAAAACTTGTGCCATTATGGCAACTCATGTTTTTGGAAACCCCTGTGATGTGAAAGCCATTGAGGCCATCGCCAAAAAACATCAATTAAAAGTAATTTATGATGCTGCTCATTGTTTTGGGGTGGAGTATCAAGGTTCTTCAATATTTAAATTTGGAGACATTAGTACCTGTAGCTTTCATGCAACAAAGGTTTTTCACACTGGCGAAGGTGGTGGGCTATTTTGCAATTCACAAAACCTCAATGATCAATTGTTTTACCATCACAACTTTGGGCACAATGGTAAGTTGAGTTTTCATGGTTTAGGAATTAATGCGAAAATGAGCGAATTGCAAGCAGCAATGGGACTTGCAATTTGGCCTTATTTTAGTGAAATAGTGGAGGAAAGAAAGACATTAAGCCTCACTTACGATGAAAATTTAAATTTCGAAAAGCTTAAAGGGATAGAATTTAGAGCGGGAACAAAAAGGAACTTTGCCTACTATCCCATTCTTTTTAATTCTGAAGAAGAATTACTTCATGTCGAGAAAGAACTTAACCAACAGGAAGTGCAACCTCGTCGTTACTTCTATCCTGCCTTAAATACTCTTGATTTTCTGAATCCTCAAAAAATGCCCATAGCAGAAAGTGTCTCCGCAAGAGTAATGTGTCTGCCACTTTACTATGGCTTAAGCAACTCTGACCAAATGAGAATCATTCAAATCATCAATAATAGCATATGATCATTGTTGGAGCAGGAGGGTTTGCAGTTGAGTTACTTACTGTTATAAAAGAACAATTTAATTCAGAGGAAATTTTCTTTTTTGAAGAAGAAAAGTACTCAGATCAAAGGAGTTTATTTAATCAATACCCAGTGCTTAAAACAAAAGAAGAATTAGGAAAGCATTTTGAAAAAAATCAAAACGACTTCGTTTTAGGGCTTGGCAACCCCGAGGTTAGAGAAAAAATGGAAGCCATTAGCATACAACAGGGTGGAAAAATTGCTTCAGCCATAAGCAAACATGCTATAATTGGTGAGGAAGAAGTTCTTATAGGAAAGGGCACTTGTATTCTACCAGGCGCCATTGTTTCAAATAGAACAAAAATTGGGAATAGCTGCCTCATTTATTATCAAGTATGCATTACCCATGATGTTAAAATTGGTGACTATGTAGAGTTATCTCCAGGGGCAAAGTTATTAGGAAACTGTTCCATCGGAAATTATTGCCAAATTGGAGCAGGCGCAATTATTCTTCCAAATGTTATTGTAGGTGATAATTCTATCATTGGGGCAGGAGCAGTGGTAAGAAAAAATGTTCCTTCAAATACTATGTATGCTGGCGTCCCAGCTAGCTTTAGAAAAAAGTTAAATGATTAAGGAGGAATCTTTTATCTTAAGTGTTTGCATGATTACCTATAATCATGAGGAGTTTATTAAGGAGGCCATCAAAGGCATCCTTATGCAAGAAACGGAGTTTAGGTTCGAGTTTATTATTGCTAATGACGCTTCTGCCGATCAAACCGATAAAGTCATAGCTGCAGCAGTATCAAATTGCCCGGCTCAAATTTCAATTCGGGTAATTAACCATAAAGAAAATTTAGGGATGATGGAAAACTTCATCTCAACACTTTCATTAGCAAAGGGAAAATACATTGCAATTTGCGAAGGGGATGATTACTGGACTGATAAAAATAAATTGCAAGAGCAAATGCAATTTCTTACAAAAAATGAAAAATTTTCACTTTGTTTTCATCCAGTCAATAGGATGAAGGACGATGAGCTTCAATTGCTTACTAATCAAAATGATCCTAGCATAATTTCATTTGAATATTTACAAGCAAAAAACATTATTCATCCTGTTTCAGCAATATTTAAAGCAGACATTTTGGATGATGATTTGTTTAATCTACTTAGACATTGTCCAATGGGAGATTGGCCAATATTTCTAAAAGCGGCAAAAACAGGCCCCATTCAACTGCTGCCTAAAACAATGGCAAACTATCGCATGCATCCCGGCGGAGTATGGAGCTTAAAAAGACAGCATGTTCTAGAATTTCAAACAGCAAAAGCGCTGATTGCTTTCTCTAATTTTTTTTCAAAGCAAGATCGAGGAGCATTTCTTAAAAAAGCAGCATTCCATTTTGAAAACTTTTTACGTTACGAAATCAATAATTTGAAAGGAACTTTTTTCAAAGGTGTTTATTACTATTACTTAACTTCGTTGCACCGGAAATGGTATAAATTATTTTCGCCAATAAAATGGATACTAAAACCCATCAAAAAATAAAAAAACCCTTTTTGGGGAAATTAAACTAAGCGTAAGAAATTTAGATCGTTATGTAGTTCGGTCATCAATTTTTAAAGCAATAATTGAGGCCCTTCCAAGGCTTAATGGTAATCTACTCGATGTCGGATGCGGAAAAATGCCTTACCGTGAATACATTTTAAAAGAAACCGCAGTAGAAACTTATACCGGTTTAGACATTGAGGGCGCTATAATTTATGATAAAGAAGTACAGCCAGACCATGTTTGGGATGGAGTTAAAATGCCTTTAGCAGACGCAAGTTTTGATTGTATTTTACTGACTGAAGTGCTAGAACATTGCCATCAGCCTGAGCTTGTAATAAATGAATGTTTTCGTGTCTTGAAAACCTGAAGGAATATTATTCTTTACCGTCCCATTTCTTTGGCCATTGCATGAGGTTCCTCATGATCATTATAGGTACACTCCATTTGCATTGGAAAAAAAGTTTATTGAAACAGGCTTTATTATCGAACAATTAAAACCTTTAGGTGGCTACGATGCTAGTTTAGCCGTTATGTTAGGTTTGTGGTTGAATCGTCATCTTGGTGCAAGTAAGCCTGCCGCCCTGTTAAGGTACATGGGACTGCCAGTAATAAAATGGCTGTATAAGAGGGATGTAATTCCGGAAAATTTAAGTGAAGGAGTTATGATTACTGGATTAACAGGTTTATTAAAAAGAAGAGACAATTGAAAGTTCTGATTTACCACCATACCTTGTTTGAACTTTCAGAAACTTTTGTTTACAACCAAGTTTTGGCTTTATGTAATAGGTTTGAGGTGGTTTTACTTACGCATCGGCGAAAGAATGAAATTAATTTCCCTTTGCCTAGGGAGGTAAAAGTTGTTGTTGTAAATGATTTACCAATTGGACTTTTAGATAAAATTTCTCATTCAATTAAAGTTAGAATTCATGGTTCTCGTTTTCTTTTGCCCCCTTCAGCGGAAAATAAGATTGAGAACTTAATCGATGAGCAAAACATTGAAATAGTTCATGTTCATTTTGGCAATAGTGCCTTAAAAATTCTGCCTATAGCTGAAAAAACAGGTGTGAAGCTTCTGGCCTCATTTCATGGCTATGACGCCTCTAGACTTTTGAACTTAAAAGAGTATACTAAAAGGCTTCCTCGTTTATTTTCTTTTGGAAAAAAATTCATTTGCTGTGCAGAGATGATGATTAAACGGCTCGAAGCTTTTGGACTGGATTCTTCGAAAGCAGTTTGTGTCCATTATGGGATAGATGGAAGTAAAATAGCCGCGAGCAAATCAGAGGAGAAACAAAGGGATTTTACATTTATTCATGCAGGTCGTGTTACAGAAAAAAAGGGCGTTCCAGATTTAATTGAAGCCTATCATCTATTCTTAAAAAATGGAGGAAAGGCTAAACTCAAAATTATTGGAGATGGAGAAGATTATGATAAATCAGTTAGCTTAGTAAAGAAATTGAAGTTAGAGGATGAGGTTAAATTTTTTGGTTCACAGGGGCATTCTGATTTATTAAGGCAGTTGAGCATGTCAGATGTTTTTATTTTAAATAGTAGAATAGACTACCTGGGAAATTCTGAAGGGTTTCCAAACGCTATTCTAGAAGCAATGGGATCTGGCTTGCCAGTAATTTCTACTTATCACGCTGGAATTCCAGAAATTATTGAAAATAATGTAAACGGTCTATTGGTTAAAGAGAAGGACACAAATGCCCTTGGCGAGGCAATGTTTGATTTGTGGGAGAATAATGAAAAAAGAGAGTCGATAAAAAGTGCGGCATTGTTAAACTTTAATCATAAATACAATTTAGACTTGATGGCAAAAAAAATAATTGCTGCAATTGAATCTGCTTAGTCATTTAAGACCAGTCCTCTATTTTTCTTCCGATGAAGTTTTCTAATTTGGAAATGTCCTCTCTAAAGTATTTTTCTGTTAGCCTTTTCTTTTCTTCCTTTTCTATTTTTAAAGGTTTATCATAAGAGCGGTCTAGTATTATTCCTTTTATCTTCTGGAAAGCTTTATTTGGAAAAATCCACTTTAAAAGTTGAATTAGAAACTTAGCTTTATTTCTAAGAAATGAAAGTGATTTTGAAGCTAGATTTTTTGTAGGGATTTGGCTAGGGTTGCTGTGCTGGTTTTGATCAAAAAAACCAGGTAAATCCATTTCTAAAAATTTTTCTAAGTCCTTAAGCGCTTTCGCCTCTTTTTTAATAAATAACTCCTCGAATATAATAATGTGAATTTGTGATTTTTCGAAGTACTTAAGAAAACGCTCAACTTGAAGAAAATAAAGACTTCTACTGATATAATTTTCTGGATCATGCCAAGAGTTAAAACTTGATTGCTTAAGATCTATTTCTTCTTTTTCAATCACCTCGATGAAGTTGTCTCTATTTTCAACCTCATACATTTTATGAAAATTAAATTGTGAGAATGAACGTTGTATTGGGTCCCTTAACACAAAAATTAGTTTAACTTCTTTTCCTAACATTTTAAACATGCGCTCTGCAGTCCAAGAGTAGGCCATGTAATCTGGAGTAAAATCCCCAATATAGCGTTGCCCAGAATAGTTGGCAAAATGTTCCAAATACCAATCCTCCCCTAAATTGTAGAATTCGTCTCGATGAAAGTATTTGATTTCTTTTTTTGGCAAATAAAATTCCCGATAGCTCGAAAGCTTGTCAAAAAAACTTGTCGTTCCTGCTTTTTGGGCTCCAACAACGATTAAATTTGGTTTGTTTTTTTTCAATTTTAAAAGCTTAATGTTAATTACAATAACTTATTTTGCTGAATAAGAATTATGAAAATAGTAAGTGATCTTATTTCTATAATAATACCCAATTATAACAATTCTTTCTGGTTAATGCAGTGCTTGCAATCATGCATTAACCAAAAGGAAGACGTTAATATAGAAATTATTGTGGTGGACGATCATTCCACCGACAATAGTTGGGAAATTTTAGAAGGATTTCAAGCGAAATATCCCCTTGTTGTGAAACCTTTTAAAAATCCAAAAAAAGGTGGAAATCAAGCGAGGAATTTCGGTTTTTCAAAATCATCCGGTGCTTTCATACAATGGTTGGATAGTGATGATGTACTCCTACCCAAAAAGCTTGAAATTCAGTCCAATTTTTTGAAGCAGCACAAGGATTATGACATCGTTTATTCAGATTGGCAATTGGATAGCTATCTAGACGATGATTTGATTAAAACCGAGCTTAAAAAAGAGTCGCAAAGTGAGAATCATTTAATTGAATTATTGAAGAATAATTGGCAACCGCCATTAAGCTATTTGTTAAAACGAAGTATTGCCGAAGAAATGGATGAAATTAATGCCTGGAACCCTGACACTAAAATTGGGCAGGATAGGGAATACTTTACCATGGCCGCCCTTCGTAATGCTAAGTTTGGATATGTACAAGGGGTTTTTTCAATTTATAATCGATTTAATAAGCCATCCGTTTCAAAACAATCTGATGAAAGGAGAATGGAGTTGAACTTATCATTATTTAAGCGTTTTCTATCGGAATTAGAATACAATGAAAATCTTTCAAGCTCAGAAGTTAAAGCATGTAAATCCATTATTAAAACTGAAGCCTTGGCTTATACGTATCAGTTAAGGAAATTAACATTGCCCTTTACTATTTCTTTTGAAGAATTGCATCTTAATGATTTGTCGGTGAAGAGGAAATTGGCTTTTGTTATGCTATGGTTAAGGGGAATTGTTATGTATAAATTTAGATGATTTTGAAGGCATCATTAATTCATTTCCTGCCAATTGAAGGATATCCACCAATTCAAAACATGATTAATTTCATGTCTAAAAGCGGTAATTTTACTTCAATTCTGGTCAATTCTACCAAATCTACTTCTGAAAGTAATTGGAAAACTCCGCCTACGGTCGATATTAAAAGAAGGGGCAGAGTGAATAGTAAACTTAACTTATGGTTGACTTATCTTAGTTTTAATGTGGGCACATTAATTCAACTGGTCATTACCCAACCCAATTACGTTTTATATTATGGAACCATCTCAGCCTTTCCTGCTTTAGTTTATAAATTAATTTTTAATAAAAGGGCAAGGATAATGGTTCATTTTCACGAATACGTTAGTCCAAAAGAGCATAAAAGCATTAGTCTTGTTCATCGAATATTTTATCGCCTTGAAAAGAAGTTTTACTCAAGAATTGAATTCATTAGCCAAACCAATGAAACAAGATTAGAAAAATTTTTAGAAGATGAGGGGATCATAAAGAATGAAAAGCATCAGGGAGTTTTGCCCAATTATCCACCCCAAAATTTTGCTCAAGACTAGAATGAAGGAACCAAGCAATGGAAGGTCCTCTCGCTGGTTTTCATAGGCTATTCATTAGGTGCAAAGACGACACATTCATTGAAGAGTTAGTTGAATTCCTTGCAGCTAAGCAATCAATTCCTGATTCAGATTAACTGTTATTGCAAAGACTACTCAAATTTCCCAAACCATTTATTACAATAAGGATCTAATTCTGTATTGAAGTAAAAAAAGTTATCCATCTAGTCAGTTATAAAGAATTGCCAGACATGTTTTGAAATTAGCATGATGTAGGGTTAATTTCTATATACCGAGGAAGAACACAAAACTATATTTACAATGCGCCAAATAAATTGTTTTGAATATCTGGCCTGCGGACTTGATATTTGGTATCCAAAAGAAATGATTGGAGTTAAAAAGTATAGGAATGATGAAACCCCTAGGGTAGTCGAAATTGATTATTCCATGCTCGATACTCTTGATCTTGAAAACATTCTACCATCATCCAATAAAAGGGCATTCGAAAACAAGTACCTTGCAGAAAATATTTACCAATCCTATTGGAATAAATTGGAGGAAAGATGAGGTTAGCTCTATTGGGAAACAGTACAAATTGGGCAATTGAAAATGAGTTTGTTGAGGGATTAAGCAATCAACTGGACTTAAAATTTATCAATTCCTATGGTGCTTTTCTAAATTATTATCAAAAAGGAATTTTAAACAAGATATTATTCAGATTAGGAATATCTAGGATTTTACACAAGGTTAATGCAATGGTATTGGAAGAGATAAAGATTTTCCAGCCAGATGCTGTCTTGGTTTTTAAGGGAATGGAAATTTTTCCCTCAACGCTAAAACTGCTAAGAAAGCAGGGTGTCTATCTTATGAACTATAATCCTGACCACCCTTTCGAATATGTTTCAAGAGGAAGTGGAAATGCCAATGTTTTAAATAGTATACCTCATTTTCATCATCATTTCTCTTATTCGAAGGAAATATGCAATGACCTTAAGACAAAGTATTCGGTGCATGCCTCTTGGTTGCCATTTGCTTATTTTAATGATAAAACACCTCTTCAAGAAATTAAGATTCGAAGAATTTGTTTTATTGGAAATCCTGATATGAAACGAGTTTCATTAGTTAAAGAAATTGCGGAGGCAGGGATACCTATCGATGTTTATGGTGTTGATTGGGATAATCATCTTTCTGAACAAGAAAATTCAAGAACATTTCCTCCTGTTTTCCAAAGTGATTTTACTCAAACTGCTCAGCAATACTTGGCTCATATAAATGTTTTTAGAACCCACAATATTGGCAGCCATAATATGAGAAGTTTTGAAATTCCTGCAATAGGCGGAATAATGGTGGCGCCTTACAGTAATGAACATGCTTCCTTTTTTATGGATAAATCTGAAGCGTTTTTTTATCACTCAGATTCCGAGCTCATAAAAATTCTTTCCGAGCTAATTCAAATGCCTGATGATGAGTTGTATCGCCTAAAAATAAATGCATATAACCGAATTGCAAAAGGTGAGAACACCTATCAGGATCGAGCAAATGAAGTGTTTAAGCATTTAAAGGAGAACATTAGTCCAACAATTAATTAATTGCATGAAAAAGCTGGCCATAATTATTAGTCATCCTGTTCAGTATTATGCTCCCTTGTTTAGACAAATGACAGCGACAATGGAGCTAAAAGTTTTTTTATTGTCACAATCCTTCAGCTGAAGAACAAGGACGAGATGGTTTTTGGGCAAGCTTTCAAATGGGACATCGATCTTACTCGGTGGTTATGACTCAAAAATTTTTGAAAAAATACGGCAAGAATTCCCTTCAGTTTTCAACAAAAGATGGGATTAGTGAACCCTGACCTTAGAAGAAGAGTTGCGAAAAATTCAATCCTAGCCATGCCATTATTTTTTGGCTGGTATTTAAAGGCATATCAAGATGCTTTGACTTGCTGTAAAAACTTAAATATTATTACTGCTGCAAGAGGAGATTATCAAATAGACCATAACCAGTCACTGTTTAAGAAAATTATTAAAAGAATCTATTACCCTTTTTTCCTAAATAAATTTGATTTTTTCTTGGCAAATGGAATTCGCAGTACAGCTTATCTTCGACATTATTTTATTCCAGCTAAAAAAATAATTTTTGCACCCTATGCAATTGATCAAAATTTCTGGAAATCGGATTCACAAAAAAGTGGAGATGATTTAAACTTTCTTTGGGTTGGGAAATTTGTAAAGAAAAAATACCCATTGGAATTAATAAGAGCATTTAAAAATGCCTTTAATGACAAGGAAAATGTTTGCTTAAACATGGTTGGGGCAGGAGAATTATTTGCTGCTGCTGAAAGTCTTTGCTCAGGTTCTTCAAACATTAAGTTATTAGGTTTTAAGAACCAAACAGAATTAAAAGAGATATACGCCCAATCGGATTGTTTTGTGCTTGTAAGTGATTACGAGGAAACTTGGGGCTTAGTGGTTAATGAAGCATTTTCTTTTGGAATTCCTGCTATTGTTTCTACTGCCTGCGGTTGTTTTCCAGACCTAATTGAAGAAGATACTGGTTTGGGATTTGAGTTAAATAATCAAGAGGAATTAACTTCTCAATTGTTGAAAATGAGAATGTTTTTGAGCGACGAAAAAAAGGTGGAAAAGTTTAAAAAAGGAATCAAAGCAAAGAATAAAAAATATTCATTTGAAATGATCATTAAGGCATGTAATACATTTTTGGATAAATGAAGCTGAACACTCGAAAACTAGCTTTCTTTTCAATTACTCTAGTAGTGGTGCTGGCGATGTCAAACATTGTGAGGTACATACCTTTGGTGTCTTGGTTAGGCATATTTTTATTTATTTGGGTGTTTTTTGAGTTCTTTTCTCAATTGGCAAAACAGATTCCAATTAAAAGGTTAATCATTCTTGTGGCTTCTCTTCAATGGATAGTGGCTCCGGTGTTATCGTACCACTTTTTTACCGATGCTCCTGATTTTTACATGCAGATACCCGAAATTGAATACATGAATTTTGTGGTGCCTAGTATGTTTGTTTTCTACTTAGCACTTTGTGTAAATTTTAATTCTAAAACTAAGTTTAGCAATGTTAAAGCCCTCTATACAGATGCACCTAAAAATCCTGTTTTAATTAGGCGTGGGATGTTATTATTCTTTATTGGTGTTATTGGTGTAATACTGCAATCTATTGTTCCTAATGCCTTAAGATTTGCCTTTTTCTTACTTGCTAAGTTAATGTTTGTAGGTAGTTTTTATTTATTTGCAGCAAAAGTAAAATACAGATACTTATTATTAGTCCTAGCCTTTTTACCGATTGTAATCGGAGCACAAGGAAGTGCTATTTTTCACGACATGTTTTTATGGGGTGGTTACATTTTTATGGTCATCGCATTTATTCAAAGAATTGGAGTATTTAAGAAATTCATTTATTTATTGGCTGGCTTATTTTTAATCTTATTTGTTCAATATTTTAAAGGTGATTATCGGAAGGAAATTAGAGTTGAGAATACTGAAGTAGGTACAGAAGCAATTCTAGCAGTAGCTGAGGATAGATATGAAGATGAAGGGCTATCAGATGAGTATTTTCAATCTGTTGTAGATCGATTGAACCAAGGTTGGATAGTGTCTCGAATTATGGTAATTGTTCCCCATTTCGAGCCTTATGCTGAAGGTGAAACAATAAATGAAGGAATTTTTGCAGCTCTTGTACCCCGATTTCTTGTTCCTGACAAGGTGGAGAGTGGAGGTGCTTTCTTTGAGCGATTTACTCGGCTTGAGTTGGTTGATGACACAAGTATGAACCTTGGGTTAATTGGGGAGGCTTATGCTAATTATGGAAGTAATGGGGCTATGGTATTCCTTTTTATTCTGGGGTCTTTTTTAAAGTATACCTTAAACTGGTTAAATAAAATTTCTTTTAAGAATTTCGAAATAATATTATGGATGCCTTTTCTCTTTTTATATGTTGTAAAGGCAGAAGATGATTTTGCCACAATGTTTAACCAATTAACTAAATCTGGTATGGTTTGTATTGCAATTCTGTATTTTTTGAAAAGTGTTGTACCACAGCAAAAACCAATAATAGCTTCTGAAGAAGGTGAATAACACTTGGACCTTTATTTATTTAAATGCATTCTCTTCCCAAGGGGGAATTGAAAAGTTTAATCGAGTTTTGCTTAAGGCTTTCAAGGCTATCAACTTTAAAGTCCGTGCATTTAGCTTTTATGATAAACAAAATGAAGTCGATGAAAATTATTTCTCTTGCCATCAATTTAGAGGTAAACTGTTAAATAAATACATCACCTTAATAGTTCATTTGATTAGAATAGGACTTAAGCCTACCGACCATTATATTATCGGACATGTTAATTTGGTTTTAGTAATTCGATTCATTCGCTTTTTCCAAAAAAAGAAAAGAATAATTTTAATTGCGCATGGAATAGAAGTTTGGAATGAGAACTCCAAACGATTTAGTAAAGACTTTCAATTGCTTGATGAAATTTGGGCGGTTAGTCAGTATACCAAAGACAGAATTGTTGAATTGCACCAGTATCCGCAAGAAAAAATAAAAATCTTCCCGAACACACTAGACCCTGAGTTAATAAAACTGGGAAATACAAGAAATGAAACCAGAGGATTTAAACAGGATACAGAAAAGAAGGCAATTATTACAGTTGCTAGACTTTCTAGTAATGAGGCATATAAAGGTTACGACAGGATAATTGAGGCTTTGGTAAAACTCGAAAATGAAAATTTTCATTATTATTTGATTGGAAAATCAGATGCTGAGGAAAAGAGTAGGATTGAACAGCTTGTCCAATTAAACCACTTAGAAAATAAAGTCACTTTATGTGGGTTCGTAAATGATCAAACCTTAATTGATTATTATAGAAGTGCTGATTTATTCGTTATGCCCTCACTTCAGGAAGGTTTCGGTATTGTGTTTCTTGAGGCCATGTATTTTGGCCTACCAGTAATAGGTGGTAATAGGGATGGTTCTGCAGATGCACTCAAGAATGGAGAACTTGGAACCCTTGTTAATCCAACATCCATAAAAGAAATTTCAGAAGCAATAGAATCGCATTTAAAATTGGAAAATGGTCCAACTGAAAAGGAAAACATTCGAAATGCGATGCTTGCTGCTTTTGGCTTCGATATATTTGTTAGCCGATTACAAAATTACATGAACACTTCCGATTAAATATGTGTGGAATATGCGGAATATATAGCTTAAATAGTAAGAATCCTGTGCAAAAGGACACTCTTGATGCCATGAATGAAAGCATTGCTCATCGAGGACCAGATGATCAGGGTGTCTATTGTTCCGAAACCATTGGCTTGGGTCATCGACGCTTGTCTATAATTGATTTGAGGCCAGAAAGTGCTCAACCATTCCACAATAATGACCTGAAATTAAGCCTAGTTTTTAATGGGGAAATCTACAATTTTCAAGAGATTAAATCCCAGTTAACTGACTATTCCTTTCAAACAGATTCAGATACCGAAGTGGTATTAGCAGCTTATGCTAAATGGGGTAAAGAATGTGTTCAATATTTTAATGGAATGTTCGCATTTGCAATATGGAATCATACTACAGAAGAGCTTTTTATTGCGCGAGACCGGCTAGGAATCAAACCTTTATATTATTCACATCAAAGTGAAACCTTCCTGTTTTCTTCAGAAATTAGGTCACTTTTATCAAGCGGTTTGGTGCCTCGAAAATTGAATAAAGAAGTATTGTCAGAGTATTTGGCCTACCAAACTGTTCATCAACCAAATACCTTAATTAAAGACGTTTATTTACTAGAGCCAGGGCATACTCTAAGCATTGTAAATGCTGAGGTAAAAAAGGCAAAGTATTGGGATCCTGTTAAAGTAAACTATAAAGAAGTAGCAGCAGATCAATCAAATTTAAAAAATAGCATTAAGGAAAAGTTTTATCAATCCATTGAGCGCCGAATGATGGCCGATGTCCCATTGGGTGCATTCCTTTCAGGAGGAATAGATTCTTCAGCAATTGTTGCTGCAATGAGTGAAGTAGGAAAACAAAAACCAAGCACCTTTAGTGTGGTATTTGATGAGGCAGAGTACTCTGAAGAAAAGTACGCCAATATAGTGGCGAAAAAGTTCAACACGCATCATGAAACGCTTCTACTAAAGCCAAATGATTTGTTAGAAGAAATCCCTAATGCCTTAAACGCCATGGATCACCCAAGTGGGGATGGCATCAACACCTATTGGATTTCGAAAGCCACAAAAGCAGCAGGTATAACTGTTGCATTATCTGGTTTAGGTGGTGATGAAATTTTTGGAGGTTACCCAGTTTTTAAACAGTTATCTTCTTCCAAATACTTGGATTTCATTAAAAAGTTTCCTTTTGGACTTAGAAAACCACTGGCTCCATTAGTAGAGAAATCAATAAAAGGGGCAAAGGGGCAAAAGTTGGCAATGGCCTTTAAAGCAAAGCAACTTAATTTAGCGGCATTGTATCCCATTTCTCGACAATTATACAATGAAAGTTGGAGAAATAAATTACTGAACAATGCCCCTTTGGCATTGCCAGTAGTTTCATTAATGGAAAACCTTGCTTTAAGTTCTGAAGAATTGAAATTGGGAAAGATGTCTTCCATTAGCGCATTAGAAATTTCGACTTACATGCAGCATGTTCTTTTAAGAGATTCGGATCAAATGGGAATGAAACATGCGCTAGAAATAAGAGTTCCATTTTTAGATCATTCCTTAGTAGAATTCATGCTATCATTAAATGATGAACAGAAAAATGGGCCATTTCCGAAATCCCTTTTGGTTGAAAGCTTAGGTGATTTATTGCCAAGAGAGGTTTACAATCGAAAAAAAATGGGATTTGTTTTTCCTTGGGAAGTCTGGTTAAAAACCAATCTAAAAGATTTTGTTGAGAAACGATTAAATGCTTTAAAATCACACCCCTCCTTTAATCAGCAGGCCATATCAGAGGTTTGGAATGCATTTAAAAAAGGAGATCCAAAAATAAATTGGACAATGATTTGGAGTCTGGTAGTATTGTCGAATTGGTTAGAATTGAATAAAATAGATGACTAAATTAAAGGTCCTTGTATTTATCGATTGGTTCTTGCCAGCTTATAAAGCAGGCGGTCCAATTAAATCAATTAAAAATTTAATTCAGCAGTTTTCAGATAAGATTGAGTTTACTGTTGTTTGTTCAAATAAAGATTTAGACGGAACAACATTAGATGTGCCTATAGGGGAGGCTCAAGAGCTAAATGGAGCAATAGTTTATTATATAGATAAGGAGATAAATTCTGCAGCTTTTTACCGCGAAAATTTAATAGGAAATAAGTTTGATTGGATTTACTTCAATAGTGTCTTTTCATGGTCTTATACGCTATATCCACTAATTTATTTAAAGCAACATTACCCAGGTAAAATCATATTGGCTCCTCGAGGTATGCTTGGAGAGGGGGCACTTCAATTGAAGAAGTTAAAAAAGACCATTTTCATCTTTTTTTCTAAACACCTGCTATTTAATGGCATCATTTGGCATGCCTCAACTCGCTTAGAAGCAAAGGAAATAAAATCAGCAATGGGTAAGACTGCTCAAATTAAACTGGCCCAAAATTTAAGTAGTCCAGCTCATTTGAGGCCAACTGAAAGTGTTCAGAAAGAATCAAGAAATTTAAAATTGGTCTATATTTCAAGAATAAGCCCTAAGAAAAATCCATTATTTATTCTTCAAATTATCAGGAGTTTAAATTCTTTGGAAAACCTTACACTCGATATTTTTGGGCCCATAGAGGAATTAGACTATTGGACTGATTGCCAAGAGATAATTGAATCTGATAATCGAATTAATTACCAGGGAATATTGAAACCCAATGAAGTAGAACCTACCCTTGACAAATATCATTTTTATGTCTTGCCTAGTTTGAATGAAAATTTTGGCCATTCTATAGTTGAGGCCATAAACTGTGGAGTTCCTGTACTTATCAGCAACAACACTCCTTGGAAAAATTTACGGCAGTCAAAAGTTGGTCATGAAAATTCTTTGGATGACAAAAATAGATGGGAGCAAATAATAAAAAATCTCTATGAGATGAATCAGGATGAATATTCCACATGGGTAACATCATGTTATGAATATGCTCAGAAAACCTTTACCAATGATGAGGTAATAAAAGAGAATATGGACCTCTTTTTTCAGAATGAAATGATAATTTAGTGCCTTTAATTAGAACTATGTATATACTTGGAATTAATGCCTATCATGGCGACTCTTCAGCTTGCATTTTAAAGGACGGGAAAGTTATTGCTGCAACGGAAGAAGAGAGATTTCGCAGAATTAAACATTGGGCAGGTTTCCCTAGTGAAGCCATTAAGTTTTGCCTAAGAGAAGCAGAAATCGATATTCATCAAGTGGATCATGTTACAATTTCAAGGAACCCTTCCGCCAATTTGCACAAAAAGATTTTGCATTCTGTTAAAAATTTGGTGTCTATTAAAGCCTTGAAAGATCGACTAGCAAATACTAAAAAAGTAGCCAGTGCAAAAGCTGAATTGGCTCAAGTATTTGGAATAACTGAAGATTCAATTAAAGCAGAAATTCATCAAATTGAACACCATAGGAGTCATTTGGCCAGCGCCTTTTTTGCCTCCCCATTTGAAGAATCTGCCATTCTTTCGATTGATGGTTTTGGAGATTTTACTTCAACAATGATTGCTACTGGCAGCGGAAATCAAATTGAAGTTTTGGATTCAGTGGTTTATCCTCATTCAGCAGGAATTTTTTATACCTCATTAACCCAATATTTAGGTTTTCCTCATTATGGAGATGAATACAAGGTAATGGGTCTAGCTCCCTATGGTGAACCAAAATACCTAGAAGAACTGCGACAAATTCTAATCTTTAAAGATAATGGTCTTTTTGAATTAGATACCAAATTTTTTACCCATGCGAAAGAAGGAGTTAGCATGAGTTGGGAGGGCGGAGATCCGCACATCGAATCAATATTTTCTAATGAATTAGAAAAACTCTTAGGGCCGGCTAGAAAAAAAGGAGATGAACTAAGTCAAAAGCACAAAGACATTGCTACTTCAGTGCAAAGGTTAACAGAAGAATTAATTTTTCATATTCTTAACCATTTGCAAAAAAGAACTGGTTTAGAGAACGTTTGTATTGCTGGAGGAGTTGCCCAAAATTCGGTAGCCAATGGAAAGATTCTAGAAAGAACAAGCTTCAAAGAAGTATACATTCCTTCTGCAGGACATGATGCAGGTACGGCAATGGGTTCAGCATTGTGGTTGTACAATAATGATTTGAAGAAAGATCGATTGCCAGCCGTTTACAATGCATATACCGGCTATATCACCAATGACCAAGAAATAGAAGAAACATTAAAAGAAGCTGGCGTTGAATACGAAAGATTAGCAACCCCAGAATTGATTGAGCAAGTTACAGATGCTTTGATCAATGGATCTGTTATAGGTTGGTTTCATGGAAGGGCAGAGTTTGGACCAAGGGCCTTAGGCCACCGTTCAATCATTGTTGATCCTAGAAGAAATGATGCTAAGGAATTGCTGAATTCAAAGATTAAAAGAAGAGAAAGCTTTAGGCCATTTGCACCTTCTATTCTTGAAGAATATGTTGCTGAGTATTTTGAAAAATCAGATAAGGTTCCATTTATGGAAAAAGTGTATCCGATTAAAGTGGAAAAGCATGCCGAGATTCCAGCCGTAACACATGTTGATGGCACCGGGAGACTTCAATCGGTTGAGAAAGGAGATCGATATTATGATTTAATAGAACGCTTTAGACAAAAAACAGGAACTCCAATTTTATTGAATACATCTTTTAATGAAAATGAGCCAATAGTGAATACCCCAAAAGAAGCACTTGCTTGCTACTTAAGAACACAAATGGATGTCCTTGTTTTAGAAAATTACTTAATTACTCGTCGAGTTGAATCCAAAGGTTAGCATAATAACGGTTTGTTATAATAGTGCATCCACAATAGAGGATACCATAAAGGCAGTTGTTGGCCAAACTTATCAAAACATTGAATACATTATACTTGATGGAAAATCAAGTGATGATACCCTGTCTATTGCTGAGCGATATAAGGATCAGATTTCAATTATCCTTTCAGAGAAAGACAATGGAATGTACGATGCTTTGAATAGGGGAATCGATTTGTGCTCAGGAGATATAATTGGAATTCTAAATTCTGATGACCTTTATACAGATTCAAAAGTGATAGAAGATGTAGTGGATCAGATGCAATTGGATGAGTCTGATGCATGTTATGGCGATTTAGTATATGTCGGAAGAGAAAATTTGAACCTAATCAAACGTTTTTGGAGAGCAGGTCCTTATCAAGATAATTACTTCAAAAAAGGATGGATGCCTCCACATCCTACTTTCTTTGTTAAAAGATCCTGTTATCTAAATTATGGGAAATTTAACCTAGGCCTTGTAAGCGCAGCTGATTATGAACTGATGTTAAGGTTCATTCATAAGTCTGAAATTAAACTGTCCTATTTGCCAAGAGTTTTAGTGAAGATGAGAGAAGGAGGGATGAGTAATTTAAACTTGTTCAGCCGTTTGCGGGGAAATAAGGAGGATAAATTGGCCTGGAGAATAAACGGCTTAAATCCTGGATTATTTACATTAAGCCTAAAACCCATCCGAAAGATTCTACAGTTTATTCCAACAAAAAAGCAAATTCAATAGAATTTGCTTTTTTGTTTTTGTTCTTTATGTGATTAGAATTTCGTTCTTTTCTTTCTTCTATTCACTACACTTTTGTATCTAGATCTAGAAAATGAATTGCTGGTATTGATTACATATGAGAAGGTAAGTTGAGCAATTACGTACCCATCATTTCCGTCGGGATTACCTCTAATTGAACCTGGATCATAAAAACCAATGTCTGGTAAATCTGCATCCCCTCTAGCATAAGCTTCTGGAGATCGGTTTGAAAATATTGTTGATTCAAGAAATGGCAATTCCGAATTGTAAGCGTAATCTGTACTTACATCATCTAGGTAATCAGTAAAGGAGAAACGGTAACCCATTTCAAGACCAATTCTAAATTTTCTTTCAAAGGTGAAATTCATTCCAACTCCAAGAGGAACAGCAAAAGTCATTTCACTGTAAGTATTTTCTATACCTTCCGTAGCCAATGGTCTTAAGTAATACCATTTTCCATCATATTCTGCGTAAGGGTAGTACAACAATGCGCCAAACCCGGCAAACCCAAATGCATTGAAATCAATTCTAGCTCTACTTCTTCTACTCATGTCATTGAAAGAGAAGAAGGTGTATTCACCTGTTAAATTGAATTCTAATATGTCAGTTCTAAAGCTCAAGTTTCGACCTATTCTTGTTGGCTCTTCAGATAAGCTATCTGCACCACCGATTCTAGCATAATTAAAAGAAAGCTTTGCTGCAAGTGTTCTAGTAATGCTATAACGGTAAAAACCACCGATAGCAAAATTAGCTTGCTGCAATTTTAAATCAAATAAAAATGGCTTAGCTTCTCCAGAGGTGCCGCCTATCTCACCAAGGTAATTTGCTGCTCCAACACTTAGACCAAAATCCATCCCGTATTGAGCTGAACTTGTACTAATTACCCCTAAGGAAATGAATGTGGCTAGTAATAAACGCTTCATGTTTGCAAATATAAAGGAAATACTGTTAAGCTTGTAAAAATAGCCAATAAATCAATAGTTTTATTAAAAAGAATTAGGCTTAATTTCGAAAAAAATTTAAAAAATAAATGATTGAATTTGAAGAGTTTAGGTTGGATAATGGTCTTCAGGTGATTGTACATAAAGAAGAATCTACACCAATATGTGCTTTTAATCTTGTTTACAATGTTGGATCTAGGGATGAAGATCCGAACAGAACTGGTTTCGCTCACTTGTTTGAGCATTTAATGTTTGGTGGATCGATTAATGTTCCAGAATTTGATACGCCGCTCCAATTGGTTGGGGGAGAAAACAATGCTTTTACTTCTGCTGATTTAACGAATTATTACATCACTTTACCAAAAGATAGTTTAGAAACTGCATTTTGGCTTGAATCAGACCGAATGCTGAGCTTGGGCTTCTCAGAAAAAAGCCTTGATGTTCAAAGACAAGTGGTTATTGAAGAATTTAGACAACGTTATCTAAATCAACCTTATGGAGATGCCTATTTAAATTTAAAACCTTTGGCTTATGAATCTCATCCTTATCAGTGGCCAACGATTGGTGCCGACATCAGTCACATTGAAGATGCTAAAATGGATGAAGTAAAATCCTTTTTTAAGAAATTTTATCACCCAAACAATGCCATCCTCGCGATAACTGGAAATGTTGAAGTAGAGGAGATAAAAAAATTAGCCGAAAAGTGGTTCGGTCCAATTCTGCCTGGAGAAAAAAACAGGAACAATTATCAAGCTGAAGAAGATCAAAATGAAAAACGCTTAAAGGAAATTTCTGGAAATGTCCCATTAAATGCAATCTATTTAGGATATAAAATGCTTGGAAGAACCCATCCAGACTATTACGCATTTGACTTATTATCAGATATCTTAGCAAGCGGTACTTCTTCTCGTTTTCATAATGAGCTGGTCAAAAAGAAGGGCTTGTTTTCTGATATTACTGCCTATACGAGTGGAGATTTAAACCCAGGTTTATTTTTAATTTCTGGCAGATTAAATGAAGATATAAGCCATGAACAAGCTCTGATTTCAATTAAGGAAGAGATTCTAAACCTGTTGAAAAATGGTCTAAGAGAAAAGGAATTGGAAAAGGTGAAGAATAAAGTAATTGCGGCAACCGAATATGGAAATTGCTCCATTCTTAATCGAGCAATGGGCCTTGCCATTTCAAAATTAATGGGAGATGTAAATTTGGTAAATGAAGAAATAAATCATTACAAAGCAGTAAGTGAAGAAGATATCCTTCGAGTGGCTTCAACATTGAGTGATCATTCTTTAAGTCAGTTAAATTATCACAAAGCTTAACTTATGTTGGATAGAAAAATACCGCCGACCTTTCATTTATCGGACAAGTTTCCATTGCTAAAAGCAAGTTCATTGAATTTAGAGAATGGAAACCAATTGCACTATATCAATGCTGGAAATCAAGAAATTGTCAAGTTAGAATTTTACTTTGACGCAGGTTACTCCTATCAAAAATAAAGCATTGCAAGCTGCAGCCACAAATCAATTGATGCTTGAAGGTACAATACACAAAAGCAGCAGTGAATTCGCCGAAGCAATTGACAATTTAGGAGCCTATCTTGATAAAACTTGCCAGGCAGACATCGCTTCATTTACCATACATGTTATTCATGAAAAATTGAATCAAGTCCTTCCTCTTTTAGTTGAAATGTTTAATTCTCCAAATTTTTCTGAAGAGGAGATCAAATTATGGCTCTTACGTCAAAAGCAGCAATTTAGAGTGAATAGTGAGAAAGTTTCCTTCATAGCAAGACAAGCCTTCCAATCCAAATTGTTCCCTCAAGGACATCCTTATTTTTCTACTATTCAATTGGATGATTTTGATCAAATTCAAAGAAAAGATTTGCTTGAATTTCATGAGATAAATTACCTGAACACTAAAATGAGAATTTATGCATCTGGTAAGGTAGACAATGAAACCATCGATTTGATTGTAAATAGTTTTGGAACAAGTGCCAAGGAAAATCAAAAGTTTCTAAATTTTAAGGATTCCCCTGACTCAAACCATGGGTTGGAACACTTTTCATTAGCAAATGCACTTCAATCAGCAATTCGAATAGGGCACAAGTCAATCGAAAGAAACCATCCAGATTACCACAACTATTATCTATGTCAAGTGTTATTAGGTGGATTTTTTGGTTCTAGGCTAATGAAAAATTTAAGAGAAGAAAAGGGCTATACCTATGGCATTTCTTGCGGTGTAAATCACTTAAAGAGGGAGTCTGTTTTTAGTATACAAACTGAAGTAGGTGGGCAGCATTTTAAGGATAGTGTTCATCAAATTAACCTTGAAATTGATCGATTAAAAAACTGAATTAGTTCCAATTTATGAGATTGCAGTTCTAAAAAATTATGTAAAAGGGAGTATGATGCATAATTTTGATGGGGCTTTTGTTGCTATGGATCGTTTCATTACCATCCATGAGGCCGGACTTGATTACGGGTTTTATGAAAAGTTATTCGATACAATTCGAGATTTTAATCCAGAAATCTGTCAAAAAATGGCAATAGAATATTTAAAAAATAAAGAAAGAATTGAAATAATTGCTGGACAAGTTAAATGTTGAAGCAACCTTTTTTGAATTGAACGTCAAAAGGGCATATACTTAAGAATTATGAAAAAGATTATCATCGGCTTATTGGCCATATTAGGATTGATAGGAACAAGTAAAGCCACCCATATGTTGGGAGGAGAAGTTAGTTGGCAATGTCAACAAAATGGGAAATTCGTTTTCTTCTTATCAGTTTATAAAGATTGTGGTCCTAGTACAGCGGGTTTCCCGTTTTCAAATACTATACTCAAGGTTCAGGGAGGTAATTTGCCAAGGAACAATAGCAATCAAGTAATTTCTACGATTTCGATGAAACCAGATTCTAATCGATGGGGAAACAATAGAAATGGTGACATTACACCTGAATGTGATGGAAATTCATTTTCATGCGGTGATCCTGGAGCTGTACAAGCCTTTTGGTTTCAATCTGATCCTATAAACCTAAATGGGACCCCTCCTGCGGGTGCTGGTTGGCAATTTGTATGGGACTCACCTTGTTGTAGGCCAAATGTAACTAATCTAAGGCCTGGAGGTGATATGCGGCTTAGAGCTGCCATGTATAGAGTGCCAAACCCAAGTGGAACTGGCTTCCAAACCACCAATCAATGTGATGATAGTTCTCCTCAATTTGCAGAAATCCCTGCCAATTTAATTTGTAGAGGTTTTGAATTTACTTTTAATCACAATGCAGCTGACCCTGATCTAGATTCTACAAATTATTCTTGGGATGGGCCGGTTCATACTTCTGGAGGTTTGGTTCAATTTCAAACAGGTTATTCTGCAACTAACCCCTTGCCTAATCAATCTTTTAATGCAGCAAATATTCCTTCACAATTGAATCCTTTGACAGGAGAAATGTTTCAGGCCATTTACAGTGGAAGTGGAGTATTAAAGTACAATACCTGTATTCGTGTAGATGCTTACAGGTGTGGGTCGAAAATTGCCTCGGTTTGGAGAGACATTCCTTTTTATGTTTTTGATTGTACTCAAACAGGTTCTGGGCAAACCAATTTACCTCCAGATATTAACATTAATGGGCAACCAGCCAAAAATTATAATATAGAAGTTTTTGCTGGAGAATTCATTACCATCGGTTTCCAAGCCTCCGATAACAATACCACAGGAACCAACCCTGCATTTCAAGAAATTACCCTAGAACCTTCAGGTTTCCTGTTTTCAAAGAACTTTGCAGATTCAAATTTTTGCTCAGATCCAAGTGTTAAGCCTTGTGCTACATTAAGTCCGCCCCCAGTTCAAAATGGACCAAAATATCAATTGTCTGATCGTTTGGTTTTAGGTTCTGAATTTAGATGGCAAACAGATTGTAATCATCTTCAAGCTTCTGCTGGCACTTGTGCAATTAATGTTGCTAATGGTACTTTCAATTATGTAATGAAAACCTATGATGACCATTGTCCGGTTAGGGCCATTAATTATCCTACAATTACCGTTATTGTGAAACCGCCAATCGCTTTGAAAGAGCCAATTGTTAAAGGTGCATCCATTGGATTGGATGGAAGCGTTACCTTGTCTTGGACGCCTCCAATCGATTCAGCTGAAACTTTTGAAGAATACGAAGCGCAGCAATCTACTGTGAATGCTTCAAGCAATCCGGGACCATTTACGAATATCGGAGCAATTCCAAACTTTCAAACAAAAAGACAGATTCCTGGTATTGTTCAATTTCCAACAAATTTATACACCCCATTCCCCCCAAATAAAGACTATTTTGTTCGTTTGCGTGCAATGTCTGGATGTTCGGGAGATGTTCCTTCCGATTGGTCTGAGGTGGTTCAAGTGATGGAAATTGATGCCACACTTACTGGTCCTGTTGTGCCAGCTAGTCAGGCAACCTTAAATTGGAATGCCCCTAAGCCTGCAAATGCAGCTACAAAAGCTTACTTTGAGTATGAGTCACCCACTCATTACTACATCTATGAAAACCAGAACATGACCACACAAGCAGACCGAAGAGATCCTAATAACTGGATACTCATCGACAACACAAGTGCTACTACTTATGTTAGAAATTCTGCAGTTTGTGATGATCCAGTTGGATTTAGAGTAGAAGCTAGAGATACAGTAATTACTTATAAGCAAGGGACTAGAACAACCCAATTAAAATTTGATACGCTAACCTATAGCACCTTCAGTATTATGGAGCAAGTTCAAATGAAAACGCCTGGTAATGTTCCAGCGCCGCAATTGGATACTATACAAGTGCTAAGTAATGGAGATGTATTCTTTAGAGTAGATTTAGGAACTGCAGGAACTGCGGGAACCTTTAATTTCTTTGCAGATAATGGTGGCACATTGGTTCAAGTAGGAAGCATTACAGCGCCTCTTGACTCCTTTGTTCATGTTGGTGCAAATGCAACTTCGGCTTCTGCTTTATTGTATGCAGTTGAATCAATTGATCGCTGTGATAACACGGCTAGAGATACTTCATTCAATTACAATACTGTGCCGCCAAGTGGAAGCTTGGTAGGTGATCCATGTGTGGGGAATTATCGATTAAATTGGTCAGTTCCAACCGGAATTGCTAATAGTGGCATCAGATACAAAGTGATGATGAGATTTAATGGAGGTTCTTATAATCAAATTGCAGGAAATCTTACAGCAACTAATCATACTATCAATAATATTTCGTCGAATACCACTTATGATTTTTATGTAGTGGCTGAAAACAATGTTGGCCAAGTAAACATATCTGCTGTATATACCGAAGTAATTGGAGATAAACCATCCAATGAAATAGTTCCTTCCCCAAATATTCGTAGCATTAGAATAGAACCAAACGGAGACATCACAGTAACTTGGTTGCCTCCTAAGGATACTACTGGAAATTTCGAAAATTATGAATTTGCAATATCTGAAACAGGGCAAAACTCCTGGACCAACTATCCTCAAAATCCGAGTTTGGTTTATACAGACAATACCATAACTTTTACCGGTGTTTTGGGGCAATCTAGAGCCTACACAGTTAGAGCAAGAACGCTTTCAGGTTGTACTGGAATTGTTAGATCCAATGCAAGCTTTATCGATGCAATTTTCTTAGATGTAACCGCTAAAGCGGATAAAACTGGAGAAGTAGATTGGAATTTAACGGGAATTACAGATAAAGGGAATTTCCATTTATACAAAGATGATTTAAATGGAAACATGGCTGCGCAATTGTTAATTGCTCCATTGAACAATACCGTAACAACTTATACTGATGTTAGTAATATAAATGCTTGTGACGAGCCTAGATTCTATAGAATTTGGCAAACAGATCCTCTTACAGGAGACTCTAGTGTATCTAATATCGCAAGCGATGTGTTCATCGATAGCCCTCCGCCTGTGCAGCCTATTGATTTTGTTACTGTAAATCCAGATCATAGTGTTACCATTAAATGGTCGCAACCAGCTGCAAGTGATATTGATTCTTTAATCATTGTTGAAGATAATTCTCCAATAGGGTTTGATCCAAAAGGAATTGCAAGGTTTTTCAATGCCACTAGAAGTTATACCATTCCAAATACCTTAACTGATGTTGTTGATACCTTTAAAATTTATTCTGTTCAACCTAAAGATGCCTGCCTAAAAACTAATGATGAGACTGATAAGTGGGATTATCATACTACCATGGATGTAGATGTTTATTGGAATGCATGTGATTCCTTAATGGAGATTTCATGGACTCCATACAAAGGCTTTAATGTTGGAAATGGGATAGAGTATGATATCGTTTGGGATACTTCTGTAAGTGTTACCAACCCTATCGCAAATAATGACTGGACAACGAATCTTAGTTACAAATTTAAGGTGGACAAAAGCATGCCGGTAGGAACTACAGGACTGTTAATGACCTTTTACGTAAATGCAAGACCAACTGGTCCAGGCTCAATTAGCAATTATGTTTCAAGCTCTAATAGAGCAAGTGAAACAGCATTGTATGAAGATACCCCAAGGTATACTTACCAGCACTACAGCTCAGTTGTTCAACCAAATACAGTTGAGGTTCAAGTTTACCCAGACACAAGCGTCTGGAGCAATATCAGACAGTTTATCGTTTACCGTGGTTTAGCGAAATCTGAAATGGAAGTGATTGGAAGTGTTGATAAGTTCAATGTATTGGATTCTACTTTTAGGTATTATGATAATACTGCTTCTACCGATGAATTCAGTTACTTCTATAGAGTTGTTGTAGAGAATACTTGTGGCGGGCCAGTTGATACCTCTAATTTTGGTAGAACAATATTGCTTGATGTTGAATCTGATCCTGAAGCTTTAACCAATACACTAAGATGGAATGAG
>CBDCLY010000004.1:0-97105 GCA_965218715.1 Vicingaceae bacterium | reverse complement strand
TTTCAGGATCTCTCCGTCACTCTCAGCATGAATCACTACTCTTACATCTTGTCCAGATTCTATATTCAAAGGAAAGATGAACAGTCGATGTTCATAAAATCGATGATCAAATTCAAAAACGTCTCCTGATTCATATGAATTAAGCAAATTCTGTTTGTTATCAAACAGAAAGACTCCAACCTTATTGGTCAGTGGCCTAGCCAATTCAAGAAATAAGCGTTGTTGATGATTGGTTTTGTTTTCTACTTTGAAGCTAGCCCAATAAGCAGAGCTTGTAAAATCAAAGTAAGGAATGTCTTGTTCAATTTTCTGAAAATCAGGATGATCAAAACCTTTATCAAGGATGTCTTCCAATGCCAATTCACCAGATTCGTCTTCGAAATAAATGGCATATTTTGCAAAATTGCCACTTTCAGTTTCATCTGTCCAGATTAATTTTTCTTCCTGTGCTTGAAGTAAATGACCAATTACAAAGGAAAGAATAAGAAATAGTAATCGTTTTTGCATAGAATCACGTAAATATCCACAATTGTAGATGAATTGACATGGAATTTCCTGTATTAATAAGAAATTCGCTTTTCTTTAATTTAATTTCCAATATGAAAAAGATCATTTCACACCTTGTTCTTTTATTATTTAGCGCTAGTCTTTTCGCCTGCGGAAATCCTCCTAATTCCGCTTCTAATCCTTCTAAGATGAAAATCGAAGATTGGAAAGATGTTAAAACAGACACCGCTTATTTTGCCAGTGGATGCTTTTGGTGTGTGGAAGCAATCTTTCAAAGTGTACATGGTGTAAAAGAGGCTATCTCAGGTTACTCTGGAGGAGAAAGCAAGAATCCAAGCTATCAAGCAATTAGTAGTGGTCAACTTAAACATGCCGAGGCAGTGCAAGTAATTTACGACCCAATGAAAGTTGATTTTTCAAGCTTGTTGGATGTGTTTTTTGGTTCTCATGACCCAACTACTTTGAATAGACAAGGGCCAGATAGAGGTCCGCAGTACCGGTCAATCGCCTTTTATCAAAATGAAAAAGAATTGTCGCTTAATCAAAGGCAAAATTGATCAATTGGAAAAAGACAAGGCTTTTTTCTTCTTCAATTGTTACTGAGGTAGCAGAGTTCGATATATTCTGGCCCGCAGAAGATTATCACCAAGAATACGAGCGCCTCAATCCAGAGAATCCTTATGTTCAAAATGTGTCTATCCCAAGATTGAAGCGTTTTCAGGCTAAATTCCCTCATCTGTTAAAAGAGAATCATTAAGCACATATAACTTTTTTAAGACTCCTTTTCCTCTTGCTTTTATTCCTGGAGAAACATCAAGACTTAAGAGGTCTTCAATGCAAATGATTGCTTCCTGACTTAATTCTGGGAAATGGCGAAATAAATTTGCTACTATTCCCATACTAAAAGCCTTTATAGCTATTGGCTCTTCAGGGGATCTTATGAATTGCATGCAATGGTCGAAAAGCTTGGATTGATTTTCTTCCGGTATTTCTTGAAATTGCAGTAATCGCACAATGTTTCTTTTAATGGCAACGTGACAATCTCTTTCTGCTAAGTAATCAAACCATTCTAGCAATGTAGGGGAGAATAAGGCTTGGCCTTTTATCCGCGCAAGCCGAAACCACCATTGCTGCCCGTTGACTAACACGATAAACGTCTAAAAAGAGAAGATCCATTAGTTCTTTAAATATTGATGAATCATCAGCAATGTAATCTCGAATCAAATTGCTATTGGCCTTGGAATGCTCTTTTAACAATTGTGCTTTTAAATTCATTCCTATTGCAATTGTTTCGCCTGATTAAAAAATAGCGTTGAGGCCATCTCATTGTTGCCCATATTCTGATAGCTTATGCCAATGAATTGATAATAATTTGCCTGATTAGGATTCAGCTGTATTGCTCTTTTGAAATAGGTGATGGAGGAGTTTGTAATCTCCAATTGTTCCTAAGGTTGCGCCATAATTAGAAAGAGCATCTTCGAAATTGGGATTGATCTTTAAGGCTGATTCAAAAGCGCTTTTTGCTGCATCGTATTGTTTGTTTTGAAAGTACAAAGTTCCCAAATTGGAATATGCGGTTGCATTCCTAGGATTGTTTTTTTACTGCTTCTTGATAATCATAAGCAGCTGCTTCAAATTGACCTAAACGGTAATAGGCTAGTCCTCGCTGTCCATGCGCATCGGAATAACCAGGGTAAAGCGAAATGGCATGAGTAAATGCCTCTGTCGCTTTTTGAATTAAAGCAGTTTTCTCTGGGCCTTCTGCAAGTTTTACTGCTTTCTCTTTCATTAACCCGAGTCCGTAATAATATTGGCACCTTGCACTATTGCTACAATTCTCTATGTCGGTGGTGTAAAGCGTATAATTGTCCTTCCAAGCTGCATTTCGATCAATTGTTTTGAAACCATAAGCCAGTAATATGCTTGCACAGATGGATAATGCCATCAGCCCTTCATTTTTTCTCGCTTTGGATTGGAATTGTTTAGAAAATCCATAAGATGCCAAGTCCTAGGATTAAACAATAGCCAATTGATGGACTAAACAACAAACGTTCACCAAAAGAAGTGCCTATGGTAATGAAGATATTGGTGTACAAGGAAAGCCCAATTAGAAAGCTCAATATTCCAAAAACCAAGATTTTATTCTTGTTCCAAAATTTAAAGACTAAAAAAATCAACACAGAATAAATTGCTAATGAAACGATAGTATAGCCATTGTCAAACCCGTTCAAGGGAATTTGAGGAAGCGAATAATCATTCATTAAAGGGTGAGGAAAAACCAATTTCCATAAATAAAGTCCCATGATTTTTATTGCAGTGGCTAATTTTAGTGGCTTCATCAGGAGCGGCCAATAATAGATTATCGATTTTAGCAATGGTCTTGGCGCCTGAAATGCTGCCCAATGCTTTTATTCTTAGCAATAAATAAGCTGAGAAAGGGATAAGGAAAAGGGCTGTGATTTTTACAGCATCTAGGATGGGTTTTTTATAAAACAGAATCAGAATAAAGAAAACCAAGCCAATGTAGGTAATGGTGCTTTCTTTTGATAAGAAGGCCAGAAAGAATAAAAGAAGACTTAATGGAATTAGCTTCTTGTCTTTTACATCAGCAGAAAGATGTTTGAAGAGGATTAGCATGCCCCCAAGACTGAATAACATGGAAAGTATATCGTCAACGCTTTTAATATTAGCCACCACTTCGGTATGAATTGGATGAGCAATGAACAATAAACTAGTGATTAAAGAAAGCAATTGATTTTTGCTTAAAACATAAATGAATTGGTAGAGTAGAAGACCTAGTATTGCAAACAAGATAACATTGAACCAATGAGCTAAGCTGGGCTGATTTGGTGCTATTTCCCATTGCAGAGCAAACAAACTTAAGCTAAGGGGGCGAAAAAGATTGCCATTGGCAAAACCATAACCAGCCCTATAATGTGTGCTAAAAATTTCACCAATCCCATCCAATCCTTTTTTTACGATGATGTTTTCTTTGATTACTGAAAAATCATCTAAAACATAATCATGGTTTAATGTGTTAGCATATAGCACAAAGGCAAATAGAAAAAGAAATATCTTAATGTAAACAGGATTGTTCATTGGCTTCATTGGGACCAATTTAAGAAAAGCACTTTAGCTATCAACAATTGATTATGGATAAAGGCCTCCGATATATTTTGGGCATGAGAGATTCCTGCTTAACTTTGCCGAGTTATTAAAAACATACAAGGAATATGATTACTCCAGTAAGATTTAAAAACCAAGAACAAAAAGAGTTTGTTAAAACGCTAAGAAAGCGTGTTGATGCTTATTTTAAGGAAAATAATCTTCCTAAATCTGGCGGACTTCCATTTAAAGATAAAGGCTTTGGTAATGTTGTTACTTTACACAGTGCCCTATTTTGCTTTACTATTTTCATCGGTTGAATCCTCATTAGCCAATTGGTTGCTATGTGTGATGATGGGATTAGGAATGGCAGGAATAGGATTTTGTGTAATGCATGATGCCAATCATGGTAGCTTTTCGAGAAAGAAATGGGTCAATAACTTCATGGGGTTCTCACTAAACTTTTTAGGTGGAAACGTTAACAATTGGAAAGCGCAGCATAACATCATGCACCATACCTATACCAATATTGATGGTTATGATGAGGACATTCATCCTGCGGGAATTTTGAGGTTTTCTCCTCACACTAATCTATTGAAGATTCACAAGTTCCAATTCATTTATGCTTGGTTTTTCTATTGTTTAATGACATTATCTTGGACATTTGGCAAAGACTTCGTAGATGTTGTTCGATTTAATAAAATGGGATTGTATACCCAATTAAAAACAACCTTTAAGAAGGAGCTAACATTGATTATAGTCACTAGAATCATCTACTTCATCTATATGTTGGTAATTCCAATGTTGGTTTTAGACTTTGCATGGTATCAAATTTTAGTTGGCTTTTTAAGTGTTCACTTTACAGCAGGAATAACCTTAGCGGTAATCTTCCAGTTGGCCCATGTTATGGAAGATGCTAAATATCCAAAGCCAGTAGATGGAAGCGTATTGAATCAATGGGCTGTTCATCAAATGAACACCACTTTGAATTTTGCGAATAATAACCGTATCCTTTCTTGGTTTGTGGGAGGTTTGAATTTTCAAATCGAGCATCATTTGTTCCCAAACATTAGCCACATCCACTACAAGAAAATTTCCCCAATCGTAAAGAAAACCGCAGAAGAGTTTGATGTGCCTTATACTGCATATAAAACCTTTTTAGGTGCTTTATTTGATCATGGAAAAATGCTTCATACCCTAGGAAGAGCCTAGTTTAAGCGAAGAGTAATTTTATTAATATTAGGACTAGTGTTGGAGAATATCTCCAACACTATTTTTTTTGCCCCATTGAGTTCTTGAGGATTCAATTCAATTAGAATGTCTCCAACCGCATTTGGGATTAAGGTCTTGGGAAAACGACAATCAATTCCTTTTGCATTGGCGCTTATGGCATAAATCTGTAAATCGGCACTGCCTTCGTTTTTCACTTTAATTACTGGTAATTGATCAATGCTTATGTCAATATCCACCTCATTACTTGAAAATGCAATTTTAGGAGTAGATGAAGCATTCACTGAATCGCTATCCTCGGTAACCGCAACAATTTCTATCTTTCTTTGCCTGGCAGCTTCTGGACTATAAATCGCCAATAGTTTATTTTTAGGGTCAATTTCGCTAGCATTTGCAAATTCACCAAAAGGCATCTTGTGCACGCTCAATTGGCCTCCGCCAGTGTTGCTAGCATTCAAGTAAGGGGCTAAAACACCTCCCTCATAAGCTTTCATGTAATTAATTAAGCTTTCAATTCTTCTTAGAGTTAGGTTAAGGTTATAATCTGAACCACTCAATGAACTTGCATATCCTTTAATGTTTAAAGAAATGTGACTGCCTTTTTGCAGTTCCTTTAACAAAAGCGGTAAAAAGAATTCTAGCGATTTCACACCATCCTCCATTTCACTAAAAAACTGATCAATTTCCAATTCAGCTTCAGTTTCTAAACTATCTGCTTGTGTTTTAAGGTAGTTTTTTAAATAGTCTGTCTTCAGTGTTTGATAAGATCTTGAAAGATCCATGTAATTGGATAGGGTGCTAGTATCTCTTGTATTTGGATTTGGTTCATCATTATGAAAATAAAGATCCATAGGAAGGTATTGGTTCAACACATTGATGTCTACATCAATCTTTTCAGGATCATTTTCAATGTATTCATCTTCTTCAAATGGGTGAAGATATAGGTCGTTACAGCAGGAAGAATTTCCCGAAGCATTGTTCAGACTTCTATTTGAGCTTATTAATGCTTGATGATCAAAGGGAAAGAAATAGCTATCGTCTGACAAACTATTGTAAGGAGTTCCTAAATTTTCAAGCTTTTCAAATTGAAGTGGACCACCCTTGGCCTTGAAAATATCAAAACCTCCATAGCCTAAATGGTGAGTTGAACTAAAATATAGGGTTTTGTTTTTGGGATTGTAGTATGGACTGATTTCATCACCCAAACTATTAATGTTAGCGCCAAGATTTACCGCAGCCTCATATCCAAAGTCTGTTTTTTTGCTTAACCATAAATCCATTCCTCCAAAGCCGCGTATGCGATTTGAACTGAACAATAGGTATTCTTCCCCGTCTAAGCTAAAGGCTTGTGCTTGAGTATTGTTATGCGCTTCAGGGTTGATGTTAGCATTAAGTGCCTTTGCATTCTTAATGTTGCCATTGTTCCAATCTCCCTTCCAAATCGCACATTTCCCATTGGTATCACAAACGCTAAAAAATGCAATATTTTCCTCAAACAAAAACAAATTGGCTAAGTCCATATCCTTTCCAGGATTGGGTTGCACAATTACCTTTTTTGTTTCTGCTTTGCCCTCTTTTACACTATACAACTCACTTCTATACTCCTGATCAAAAACCTGGTTTCCTGGACCAACACTATCCGCCCGCATAGCAGTGTAAGTAAAAAAACCGAATTGATTCTTTCCAGAAAATTCTGCAGAACCTGAGTTTTGGCTTAATGGATATGGATTGAGTTCAAAATCCTTCTCTTTTTTTTGCTGCTGACTAGCCCAAGCAGCAGCCTTTTTCTTTTGAGTGATGATGCGATAGAAGGGGCTTTTTTTGTTTTTACGGAAGGGCCGAATGGCTTTGCTGTAATAGCTTCTAGATTTTCTGTACTGACCGCTATTTCTATAGGCTTCGGCCAATTCAAATGCCAATTGTGGATAGGTTTTTCCACGGTCAATCAAATAGGCTTTGTAATAATATTTTGCCGCATGATCTGGATTGTTTAATGCATTTAAATTTTTAGCATGATGGTACAAAATCTCTGGGTTTAAAGAGTCCAATGCCATCAGTTGTCGATAGGTATCATTTGCCCCAAAATAATCTTTATTATCATGTTGCTCTTGCGCATAATCAATCAGTTGCTGATAAGCTTGGGCTTTCAGATGATTTGGAGCCAATGTTAAGCCCAAGAAAAGAAATGCGATTAGAGGTATCTTGGGCATCGCTTGAAGCGTTTTTTTATGGGTTGATAAGTCTTAATGATATAAACAATAGAAATTTCTAATCCGCCTTGTTGATTACTAGCTTTATCTAAATCTGATAAGTTTATGTCGTAACTTAATCCTGCTGTCCATTGGTTATAATCCATTCCGGCTGAAACAACTATAGCATCTTTGTTACGATACCATAAACCCGTATAAACATTGCGCTTGAAAAAATTACTCCTGCTCAATCGGTACCGAGCGTTTGTTCCAAATAGCAATTCAGAGAAACTTCCTTGCCTAGAATAGAGTAGGGCCGGAAGTAAATCCCAATCCTCTGCTAAATAACAATCTGCTTGGGCATGAATGTTCCAGCGATTATCTAATGGAATGTTATCGCCTAAAAAACTTTGATTTGGCGAATTTAAGTTGAAGCTTGCCACTCCAAATTGAACACTTTTTCGTGGGGCTATTTGATGTTGAATGGAAAAGCCAGCATTAAAATCAAAATGGCTGTAAGAATTCCGATCGAAGTTTTCTCCTGTGTTTCTCCTAGCATTAAAGGAGCCACTCTGGTATTGCTGGTCAAAGCTCAATTGATTGAATTGTATGCTTCTGTTGATTAAACCTGTTTGGATTCCAACACTCAAGGCCCAAGTAGAATCTTGATTAAGGGCTTTAGCATAAGCCACGTTTAATCCAAATAGTGTGGTTCTTAAACCTCCTTCACCTGCATCATCGTTAAAAAGCACCAAGCCTAATGAAATTGCTCTGTTTTTCCGGATTAAGTTTCGGGCATCTCCAGCGAAAGAAAAGGTGCGGTAGGGTTCAGACACTCTGGCCCATTGGTTCTTATAATTCGCATTGAATCGATAGTCTCCATCAAACTGGCCAGTTAAAGCAGGGTTTAAATTCAAAAACGAGGCATTGAATTGAGAAAAATGGATGTCCTGTGCCTGCAGTGTAGCAATTAAAAACAATCCAAATATGGCCAATACAATTTTCTTCAAGGCTATCTTATTAATGTGATGTTTCCTTTTTTGAAGAATTCTTGTCCATCTAAACATTTAGCACTTAAATGATACACAAATACCCCTGGGTCAGATTCTTTTCCTTTGTATTTACCATCCCAACCCTGGTCTAGACTAGTGGTTTCAAAAACCAACTCTCCCCAACGATTGAACAATTTAAAATCCAATTCGCTAATGTTTGGCCCTCTAACAAACAACACATCATTGATAAAGTCTTGATTGGGCGTAAACCCACTAGGAATAAAAATGGACGGCTCGCCGCAATTTATTTCATACACTACAATCCGCTTAAAAGCAAAAACCTGGCAACCTGTATTGAGGTCGGTTATGGTTACTTTATAGGTTGTTGTTTGGTTTGGAGTAATGATGGGGTTTGCAGAATTGGGATCACTCACTCCATCAAACGGCTCCCAAAAATACTGTAAGTTAGATCCGGTTCTGTTGGTGTTTAAAAATACCTGCTGACCTAAATAAGCGGTATCTACACTGCTTGTTATTAAGGCATCATCAAAGGCTGGCTGAAACACTTGTATCAATATGCTATCTCTATCCTGACAACCAATTTGATTCTGCGCATGAATGTAATAAAACAAATCACCTTTTGGTGAAACTTCAATTGATCCAGTTCCTTGTCCGCTAATAATGCTATCGTTTGGCGACCAAGTATAACTAAATGTGCCAAAGCCAAAATTGGTGGCTACAATATCGATCGTGTCTCCTATGCAGATGGAAGCAACATCATCAACATCAATATCAGTGGATAGAACATCCACAACAACCACTGTTGAATCTGAGCAAATGGACCGACTCCCAAACAGGTAAAACAAGTTAGAGCCAATATCTGGACTAACTATAATGCTACTGTCTCCAGAAGGATTGATATTGGTCGTGAAATCTGGGTCGTCAGACCAAATGAATTTACTTGCACTGCCCGAGCTATTTCCAGTTAGCCGTACCGAATCACCCAAACAAATCATGGTATCTCTTAATGAACTTAAACTAACATTGGGCTCAATTTGTATGCTATCTCGATATACATCTTGTTGGATGCATGTGAAATTCTCAGTTAGAAATGAGAAATAGTATTTTCCTGGCTGAGAATAATTGCTGCTTGGGTTTTGATTAATAGAATCGATTTGCCCATTTCCAAAGTCTATGATGAAACGGTCTACTCCAATTTGTGTGGTATTAATACTTAGAGCTCCTGGTGAACAAAGAGAATCAGGTATGGTGTTGATGCTAACATCATATGGTTCGTATTGCACAAACACTTCATCGTTTAATTTACAATGTCTGTCTTCAATATGAAAATACAAGTTGCCATTGAAAGAATTGAAGATCTTGTAAGTGGAATCTTGTAAGTTATTATTCAATGTATCGATGAGTCCAGGCTGACTGCTCCAAATGAATAAGTCTGAGCTTCCTCTGGAGTTTCCGATTAGAAGCAAGGTGTCCGCGCCACAATAGGTGGTGTCTAATAGTCCTAAAATTTCTAAGCGATTGGTATCTACAACAAGGTCTAGGTATGCAGTATCCCTTCTAGGACAAGCAGAATTGGAAACCTCAACACTAATTTGATATATACCAGGTTGGTTGAAACTGATGCTGGGGTTTAAATTGTTTGAATCCAATCTGCCATCGCCAAAGTCCCACTTGAATTCTTGCGCATTAACAAAATTAGAGTTGAGCTGCACATTTTCCTTTTCGCAGATGGTGTCTGAAGAAATACTTGCAGCGGCTAATAGTGGAAAATACCTAACGTTTACTGTATCTCGTAATCCACAACCACCCAACGTATCTAATGTGAGCAAGTAATATGTTTTTTGAATGATTCCTGGTTTTACTGCTAGGGTTGAATCTTGAATAACATTTAAAGTATCTGAGAATTGAGGATTACTCGACCAATAAAAGAAATTTGCAGTACCATTAGTTATTGCTGTTAAGTCTAAGCTAGTGGTATCACAGGTTAATACATCAGAGATAGGCACTAAGCTGACTGGGTTGGGTTTTACTTCAATGTTAATAAAAGTGGTGTCAAAACTATTGCAAATGGTGTCTTTGGCAATCAATGTTACTTTATAGGTTCCTGGATTACTAAAAAGAATAGTGGTATCTAAATCTTGGGTTGAACTTGGAGTTCCATAAAAATCCCAAGTTAATTGCTTCGCATTAAGACTAGAATCTTGAATGCGAACATAGTCTGGTGCACACACTACCAGTTTATTGCTCTTGATTTTTGCTGTAGGAAGAATCTCAAAATCGAATTTAAAGAGTGCATTGTTGCAATCATTTCCAGTAACAATACTTTTTGTTGGATGATAGGCATTTGGGGTAGTGGGGAAGTCAGAATTTGTTAAACCCGAAGCACAAGAAGCACAAACAGACTGATAAATGATTCCATTTTTATCAAAACGGCTGGTTCCCCCATCTACGTGATCATGCGAACCTGTTCCGCCAAAATAAGAACCGTACAATAAACTATCGGCATTTCTCTGCATTACATACAGATAGAAATCGCCTGTATTGGTTGAGTTTCTAAAAGAATTACTAGTAATGGGCATATTGTTGGTCAGAAATTTAGTGCCTCCACCTTGCAAATGACCACCCCAACCTGAAGCATAAACATTCTGACAACGGTCGACCAAAAAGGCAGTAGGAGAGATGTTGATGGCTCCTCCTGTTAATCCATCTCCAAAAGTGGTGGAATAAATTACACTGTCTAACTGGTTTTCCAATTTGATAATGAATTGCCCTGCCAAGGTATCTGCTATCTTCGAATTCTTTAAAGGAAATAAGCCTCCAAAACTCTGTCCGAGTGCATAAATGCCCCCAAATCGGTCGAATTCAATGAAATAGACTTGGTCGTAATTGCTGGTGCCAAGAAAGGTACTGTTCACCAAAGCCGAACCATCGCCCGCTATTTTACTGATGAATCCATCCGACCTTCCTCCACCAGAAGTGCTTTGGTAAGCATTGGTGCTGACAGGGAAGTCAATAAAACTTTGTGTTCCGCCACCAACCAATATGTTTCCATCGTCCATGATTTTTAGAGAGTAAATGGCATCTCTGCTTTGTCCACCCAAATAATAGGTCCAAACGAGCTGACTCAAATCTGCATTGAATTTGGCGACAATTCCATCCTGACTTCCACGAAAAGGTGAAACAGAATTGCCTAGAGAATCAGAATAAGTGGAAGTGCCAATAAAAATGTTCCCAGTGCTATCAGCAATGATTTCTCCTCTAAAATGATCACCATAATTGTAAACAAGGTTGATGTTGTTGTTCGATTGGCTGGAGAGGCTAATATTCAATCCATCAGTTTTGTCTCCACCAAAAAACGTAGAACCAATCAATTGAGAGCCGCTAGGGTTAAGCTTGGTGACAATGATATCTGTTCCACTAGGGAAGTTTACATTGTAGCCCTGGAAAGTTATGGATTGTGATGTTTCTTTGCTGGTATCATATGCATTGGTAGTTGTAGGATAATCGGCTGAACCCGTTACACCAAAAATGCTAAGGTTTAAGGAATCATCCACCACCATGCTATTCACCGTTTCTGCTGAAGAACCTCCGATATAGGTGGCGTAAAGCAATTGATCACCATCGCTATTGAATTTGCTGATTACAATGTCTGAAGCTCCACCTTGAAAAGCGCGTTGAAAGGCCCCTAATGTGGTGTCGTATCCAGTACTAAATATGGTTCCACCCATATAACCATTCCCCAATTTATCATAAGTGGCAGTCATTCCAAAGTTTCCAAAGCGAGATCCAGAATAGGTAGAGAAGATTAACTCAGGGTCAATAATGAGCGTTTTGCTATCATCAAATTCACCAAGGCTAAAACCAACTTGACCTAGCTCATTGATAAAAAAATCACATTCTACCTTAATTTCTTGTCCATTTACCACTTGATAGGCATAGGGCTGAGCCTCAATCAAATTGCCTAGGCTATGAGAAACATACAATTGTCCGTTTCTTATTTTAAGGGCATCTGCTCCTTTATAATGTATCAATATGTCTTTTACATCTGCTCCAGATTCAAGGATGAAATCATATTTAATTCCACCTTCCTTTTGGTAAATGTTTAAATCAATCTTATCATAAAGGTTTTGATAGTGGACCTCTTGATAGGCCTTTACATCAGATTTCCATCTGCTCTTGTCGTTTCCTAAAAAATAATTGTAATTGCTAAAAGAGGGATTCTTCTCAAAAATTTCTGCCGCTTCGTTTGCATCAACAAATTCAGCCCTGAATGTATGTCCTTCCACATTTTCATTCTTCATTTTGAAATCATGATCATGAACATCAGGATAATCAATGAATTGATAATGAAAGGCTGATTTTTCAAGGAATAGCACTGCCGAACCCCAATTGGCTTTGAATTGAACCTTTTCATTCCACTGTCCTTTGTTCTTTACAAATGGATGTTCTGATTCAGTCGCGTAACTCAAATTTGGACACATTAAAAATAGAAGGAGGACTAAGGTGGTATATGTTGTCGTTTTATTGCGAAGCATCTTCCCTGTAAATTTATTGATTTCTCAACGATTATTAGACGATAAAATTAGAAGGAAGGTGGCCTCAAGAAATAATTTTAAATTGCTTCAATTAGGCTTATATTTGCTTATTTAGAATAAATCTAAATAGATGAAGATTCTCATAATTGATGGACATGAAATAGCCTTGCAAGGTCTTGCTAGAATGCTAGAGCAGGATGCAACTGGACATGAATTGAAAATTAAAACATCTCTTGAAGATGTTGACTTGTCTATGATTTCACAGTATGAATTAATTTTAATTGATTATTGCAATGTGCAAGGCGCTTTGGAATTTCTTAGGGATTTAAAGAATAAAAACATTGCAGTTCCGATACTTGCAATTACAGATCAAATTCACATTAAAACAGCCACAACAGCCCTTTCTTATGGAGTGTGCAGTCATTTGTTGAAATCTTGTGGAGCGGAAGAAATAAAAGAGGCCATAGAAAGTAGCTTGTTGGGTAAGCAGTTTTTTTGCGGACAAGTAGTTGAGGCCTTGAGCATGGAAAAAGAGGCCAAAGCGAATTGTGAAGGAGTGAGTTTAACTGAACGGGAATTGGAGATCATTCGCTTTATTGCCAAAGGATACACCAATAAAGAAATAGCGGATTTACTATTCATTAGTGCTCATACAGTGAATACGCATCGGAAAAACATCATGGCTAAACTAAATATCAAAAATGTTGCAGGTTTAGTAGGTTATGCATTTCAAGAAGACTTATTTTTAACAACATAAAGAATATTTATGCTGTTGCTAGGAGATAGTGGTTCTACCAAAACGGATTGGAGACTCATTCAGGGAAATACGATTTTACAACAACTGGAAAGTCCAGGTTTAAACCCAAACTTTCATAGTTCAGAATCGATTTCAAATGCCATGAAGGTGATGAAACTACCGGAAGATTGTCAGCTCGATGAAATCATCTTGTACGCAGCCGGATGTTCTAGCCTAGAGAAAAGGGATTTCCTAAATCAAGCCATTTTAAAAGTATTCCCTAAAGCTAATGTTCAAGTTGAGCATGATTTACTTGGTGCTGCAAGAGCAGCTTGTGGCAAAAGACCTGGTTTAGCAGGTATCTTAGGAACCGGCAGTAATTGCTGTTACTACGATGGAAAAACGATCCTTCGCTCTTTTCGATCCGGAGGGTATTCCATAGGTGATGAAGGCGGCGGAGTAGACATTGGAAGAAGAGTGCTTAAGGCATGGATAGAAGGAAATCTTCCAGAGGAATTAATCAAAGCTTTTGATCAGCGATACAAAATTTCTTATGATGAGATTCTTCAGGCCTTATACAAAGAGGATTTCCCCAATCGATTCATGGCTAAATTTAGTCAGTTCGGGTTTCACCATAAAGCACATCCATTTATTCAAGCGATAATATTGAAATCGTTTGATGCCTATTTTAAGGTTCAAGTTTTACGGCATCCAGAAGCCAAGAAACTTGATTTGAACTTAATTGGTTCTGTTGCCTTTTATTATGAAGACATTTTGAGAAATGTTGCAGAAAAACATGGAGTAAGAATTGGGACAATATTAGAAAAGCCAATCGCAGGAATGGCTCTGTATCACTCAGAAGGGGAGTGAATTCCGAAAATAGCGGGTCGTTTGTTTAAGGCCAAATTCTTTTCCTTTTTCCAAGATTCTACGCTACGACAAGAAGTGAATTCTGAACTCAAGCTTAAATCACAAGCCACTAATAACAAAGTATTGTTTTGGAGGGTCTTTAAAAGGCTTTCCCACATCGATTCATTTCGATACGGCGTTTCCATGAAAAGCTGACTTTGATTTTCTTTATTGGATCTATTTTCAAGCATTTTAATTTGCTTGTTTCTTTTCATTGGATCTCTAGGCAAATAGCCATTGAACGCAAAATTTTGTCCGTTTAAACCAGAACTCATCATGGCTAAAAGAATGGAGGAGGGGCCAATTAAAGGAACCACTTTGATTTTATTCTTGTGGGCCAATAAGACCAAATCTGAACCTGGATCGGCTACACCCGGGCAGCCTGCATCCGACAATAAACCAATGTTATGGCCTTCTTTTGCCAATTGGATCAGATGATTGACCTCTTCATTGCTGCTGCGTTTGTTCAACTCAATAAATTCACTTTGATCAATGAGCTCTTTTAATCCGATGGAAATTAGAAATCGCCTTGCATCCTTAACATGTTCCACCGCAAAGTGACGCAGGTCTTTTATGATTGCTGTATTGATTGCTGGAAAAACTGCCTTTGCATCCGATCCTTCACCTAAAGTATTGGGAATGAGAAAAATCTTAGCACGATTAGCCATGTTTTACTAGAAATTGATCGATCGAATGATTCAAAAGTTGATACACTTGTTCAAAACCTTCTTCTCCGCCAAAATATGGATCTGGAACAGATCGGTTCTCACCTGGGAAGCTATAGTTTAGCATCAATTCCAATTTATTCAAGTGTTCTTCTTTATTCACCAAAGCTTCGGCGTTTTGATAATTGGAACTATCCATTACCAAAATGTGATCAAACAAATCAAAATCTTCAGCGACCAGCTGACGGGCTGCCAATTTGCCAATGTCGATTCCATATTCAGCTGATTTTTCTATGGCCCTTTGGTCGGGTGCTTCACCAATGTGATAACTAGAAGTGCCAGCAGAATCAATTTCATGATCTAACCCAGCTTGATTGATCTTTTCTTGAAACAGTCCCTCCGCCATTGGGGAGCGACAAATGTTTCCTAAACAAACGACTAAAATTTTCATATAAAAAAAAGGAGCAAAAAGCTCCTTTAAGAATTACTGAATACTAATTTTCTTTTCTAAATCGCTGATGTAACCTCTAAAGCGTTTATCTGTATCAATTAAGTTGTTGACAGTCTTACAAGCGTGCAATACTGTTGCGTGATCTTTACCACCGCAGTGCATTCCAATGTTTGCTAAACTAGACTTGGTCATTTTCTTAGCAAAGAACATGGCTATTTGCCTGGCTTGAACCACTTCTCTTTTTCTAGTTTTAGATTTCAACAGTTCTATTGGAAGATCGAAATAGTCGCAAACTACTTTTTGAATGTAGTCGATGGAAACTTCTCTTGCAGTATTTTTCACAAACTTGTCGATCATCTGCTTGGCCAACTCTAAAGTAATGGCCTTTTTGTTCAAAGATGATTGAGCAAGAAGGGAAATCAATGCACCTTCTAATTCTCTAATGTTGGTGGTAATGCTATAGGCTAAATATTCTACAACTTCTTTAGGCAATTCAAGGCCTTCGTTGTACATTTTTGTTTCTAAAATCGCAATCCTTGTTTCTAAACCAGGGTTTTGCAAATCGGCAGATAAGCCCCATTTGAACCTAGATAATAAACGTTGCTCCATTCCTTGCAACTCAACAGGAGCTTTGTCACTAGTAAGGATTAATTGTTTGCCAGTTTGGTGCAAGTGGTTAAAAATGTGGAAGAATACATCTTGTGTTTTTTCTTTCCCGCTAAAAAACTGTACATCATCAATGATTAAGACATCTATCATTTGATAGAAGTGAATGAAATCATTCTGATTGTTATTTCTTACGGCATCAATGAATTGATGCGTGAATTTCTCTGAAGAAACATACAATACCGTTTTACTAGGGTGATTGTTTTTGATTTCAATTCCAATGGAATGAACCAAATGGGTTTTTCCTAGTCCAACACCTCCATATATTAATAGAGGGTTAAAGGCGGTGCCTCCTGGGTTTTTTGCGACTGCATATCCTGCAGATCTAGCCAATCGATTGCAATCACCTTCGATGAAATTATCAAAAGAATAATTGGGGTTCAATTGCGAATCAATGTTTACCTTTTTAAGCCCAGGAATAATAAAAGGATTCTTAATTCCTTTTTCTCCACTTACATCCATAGGAACAGCAACAGGATCATTTTTCAATGCCTGGCGATTGGTAGTAGGAATCTTAACAGTATAAGGCTTAGGATTATTAAGGTTATTCTCCATAATAATGCTGTACTCCAATTTCCCCTCTGTGCCTAATTCCTTTTTAATTGTTTTCCTGAGTAAAGAGATGTAATGCTCCTCTAACCATTCGTAGAAAAATTGGCTGGGAACTTGAATAGTCAATACTTGATTGGCTAATTTCAATGGAGTAATGGGCTCGAACCAGGTTTTATAACTTTGAAGACTAACATTGTCTTTGATGACTGACAAACAATTTTGCCAAACTTGGTTAAAGTCTTTACTCATTTTTAGTAGTAGATTTAATTATTTTTTAAGTGCAATAACTTAAGTAAAATATTCTCCAATTACAAGATTTAATCAACAATTATTCGGATTTTTTTCTTCTCCTATTTAATTAAGTGTGATGGACTTAATTTGCTGATAATCAAAGGTGTAAGCTGAATAACTCTCCTTGTTAAATGCCAGACAAATATTTGAAGAAAAAAGTGAAATAAAAAATTTTTTTACCCTTGATAATTAAAAAAATTATTCTCAATTAATGTTCAACTGAAAATAAATAATTTAACTGCCTGTTAATGTGGATTTAAGTAAACTTTTTATGATTACAGCAAAAATAAAAATTAGGGTTCGATATTCAGAAACAGATCAGATGACCTTTGTCTATTATGGCAATTACCCACAATATTTAGAAATTGGTAGGGTAGAGGCCTTGAAAAAAATTGGACTCTCTTATAGAGACTTGGAGGAAAAAGGCTACATGCTGCCTGTTAAAACTTTACACATCAATTACATTAAGGCAGCCAAATACGATGATGAATTGGAAATTGTAACCAAGGTAAAAGAGATGCCGAGCAATCGCATTCGTTTCGATTATGAAATTTTTCGAGGAGATGAATTGTTGATAGAAGCAGATACCACCCTGTTCTTTATGGATTTAGACGCAAGGCCTTGTCGGCCCCCAGCATTCTTCCTCGATTTAATGAAGCCTTATTTCAAGTGAGAGAAGCGTTTTACTCCTTTGGCATAGAAAGACCAGACAATGCTTGACTTTACAATGCCATTCACGTCCTTTTTCCGATCTACTGTTTTGAATTTCTTCATTCCGTAAAATGAGAAATGTGCTTTTGGAATTGCCATGGCATGACTTAAGCCACTTTCAAACAATAGTTTTACAAAGGCCAATCCATCTAAAATAAGACGCACAAAGATTTTTGAGCGGGTGAAATTTGATGCATCGTTTTTATGAAGTGTGAGCAAACTGTTCCTGAAGTTTAAAAAGGTCTTTCTAGGATTGCTGTTTTTCATTGTTCCACCACCTAAATGATATACGGTGCTTTCTGGCAGGTAATAGACTTCTTGACCGCGGTGTTTCGCCCGCCAACATAAATCGATTTCTTCCATGTGGGCAAAGTACCTGGAATCAAAGCCGCCTAATTCCTTAAATAAGGAGGAACGAATAAACATACAGGCCCCAGTGGCCCAAAAAATAGGCTTGGCTTCATTGTATTGTCCACGGTCTTCTTCCAACTCTTGAAAAATCCTTCCTTGACAAAAAGGATAACCTAGGAAATCGATGAATCCTCCTGCCGCTCCAGCATATTCAAAATGGCTTTTCTTTTTATCATCCAAAATTTTTGGTTGGGCAATTCCAACAGAAGGATGAGATTCGAAAAATTGAATAATAGGAGCAATCCAATTTTCTGTAACGGCTACATCAGAATTCAATAATATGAAATAAGACTCCTTTAAGTCCTTTAATGCTTCATTGTACCCTTGAGCATAGCCACCATTACTTTCATTAACAATGATTTTAATTTGAGGGTAATGCTGCTTTAGAAATTCGAGGGAGTCATCTGTAGAAGCATTATCAGCTACATATATATTGGACTCTTTAGAATATGCAATTACACTTGGTAAATAGGTTTCTAAATGGTTTTTACCATTATAATTCAATATGACTAAAGCTACATCCACCAATTAGAAAATTAGCTGCAAAAATACGGATACTTTCTACCTAGGATTGTCAAAAAGATCTTTTGCTCGCTCATTTAGGGTTTCACCTTGTTGTAATTCATAGGTGTTCCCTCTATTCACTGTTTTGTTGTCTAAGGCGGATTGCCAATTGGGGTTTCTAATTTCTCCAGGAACATTAGAATGAAGCAATTGATAACCTAGCATTTCCATGCTTGGACTGTAAAAGATGAATTTTCTATTGGCTTGTCCATTGATCTTGTAATATTGCCAGATGGAGTAAGGATACGTATTCGGCTCATAAGGCACTTTCTGTCTAGCATTAGGAGCACCATATTGTAAATAGATTCTACCTCTTTCTGTTTGATATCCTTTGATACCGCCATAACCAAATTCTTTATCGACTTTATCCACCTCAATTTTATACATCTTCCAAGCATGTTCTGGATCATTTTGATCTCTTGTTTTCCAAAAGTTAAGGAAATAGCGTTGCATAAAAGAAAGATCGTTTGACGACAATTGGTTCTGCGCAAATTGGAGTTCATCATAGCTGGATATAGGTCCCACCATTTTGATGTATTCTTTTATTTCTTCTACTGAAGTGATGTTTGCGACAAAACTATTGGAAGCATCAATTACAGAGAAATCTAATAGTTTAGGATTGCTCCGCTGAAAGCCCTTTATTTTACTTGCCAAGGTTTCGTTCTGTTTGTTTTTGAGACTTACTTTGATATAATAGTTTCCAGAAGGAAGGTTCTCAATTGGAATTTCTTGTGCAAAAGGAATGATTCCAGCAGTGTTAAGACGTTTATATCCTTTAATGTTGTTGACCACCGTTTCTTTGTCGCTACCCACTATACTATAAGAAAGGAGGAAGGCTTCGTTTTTACCAAGCACCTGTTCACTTTGATAGATTTCTAAATAAAGCGATAGCGATTGGTGAAATTGTTTGAAAAAGCTACCATAATTAGGGAAAAAGGCCAAACCATTTTTTACAAATGTTGAATTGGGTGTATCAGTTTTAAAAGAATCCAATAGCGATAGGGTAGAAATGCCCAATTGACCTGAGGCAAGAAGACTTGATTCCAATTGCATGCTAGCAGTTCTTTCTGCCGGAGTAATTAGGTCTTTGGCAAGCACTTCAAATTGATAATCTCCGGGCGGCACCAGCATCTTTTTTTGATCAACTACGTCAAAAGGGATATCGCCCAATTCATATTCTGGACTCAGCAATTGAAATTTCTCAAAGGCGATTATGCTATCTCCTTTTTGGATGATGTAGGTAAATTCAACTTTTCCTTGATGTTTTCCATTCGCATTTGCTTCATAAGCAATAGAGCTTCCATTGAGTGATAAGTTAAATTCGTAATAAGCTTTGCCTTCTGGCGTAAAATATGCGCCATGATCGATAATAAAATCCAATTGAGCAGATGCGCTAAAAGCTAGCAATAAGAGGAGAGGGAAGAGGATTGCTTTTTTCATAATTCCAAATTACACAATGTAGACACAGGAAAGTGAAATTTTGTTTCAATTTTTATGCGATATCTGAAATTGCTTTGTTAATTTTGGCGCGGAGAAATGGCAGAGCGGTTGAATGCACTAGTCTTGAAAACTAGCATACCGAGAGGTATCGGGGGTTCGAATCCCTCTTTCTCCGCAAGCAAAATCCCTGCAGCCTGGTTGCGGGGATTTTTTGTTTCCAACCGCGTGAAATTTATTTCTAAGCGGGTAGAAACAAAAAATCAGTATTGCGCTTTAAGGCGCAAGGATTTAGCTTGTTGGTTCCTCCTTCCGGGATGCCCGACCGTAGGAAGGGACTCCTATTTCTAAGCGGGTAGAAACAAAAAATCAGTATTGCGCTTTAAGGCGCAAGGATTTAGCTTGTTGGTTCCTCCTTCCGGGATGCCTGACCAAAGGAAGGGAATCCTATTTCTAAGCGGGTAGAAACAAAAAATCAGTATTGCGCTTTAAGGCGCAAGGATTTAGCTTGTTGGATCCCCAATCCGGGATGCCCGACCGAAGGAAGGGACTCCTATTTCTAAGCGGGTAGAAACAAAAAATCAGTATTGCGCTTTAAGGCGTAATGATTTAGCTTATTGGATCCCCAATCTGGGATGCCCGATTGAAGGAAGGGAATCCTATTTCTAAGCGGATGGAGACAAAAAATCACACCTGTGATCAAATCGTGCGCTACTGTGAGCTGAAAGTTTGTAATTTAACCCTGATGAAAAAAGTTTTCATTGTATTTATTTTTTTTAGTGCTCACCTAAGTGTTTTTAGTCAAGCATTTGCTATAGACCCCACCTTTCAACCTTTTTTTGACATTAGGACTGGGCCAGGGAAGGGTGATACCTATTCTTTGATTGAGGATTATCCTTCAGGTAAAATTTATTTGGTTGGCAGTTTTAGGTTCATCGTTGGCCCCGGTAGGTCTCATGGAGGACTGACAAGCACTTTAAGAGATGGTTCATTAACGCCCGGTTATAACTCTTTTGGAATCAACGCGAACAATTCCATTATAAAAATTAGTGATACAAGTCATTTAGTAGCTAGTCAAGGACGCTTTGTGAAAATAGATACTTTTGGAAACATTCTTGACACGGCATGGCAGAACCAAAGGCTAAGAACAAGTACTTGTTATACGGGAAATTACCCTTACTTTTTTAAGGATGGTTCTTCGTTGATGCCTAATTACCAAGGAGGTTTGCCTGGTTCATGCGATATACGCTTGGATTCATCTACTTATCCACAACAATTTTTGTTAAAACTAAAGCCCAATGCGGAGTATGACAGAACATTTACTCCTGCATTAGATTATCAGCCAAATGGAATTTTTCAATATGACACCAATCGATTGCTGGTATTTGGCCAACCAAGAGATCTCATAACCTACAACGGTCATGTAATAAATGGCTTATGCAGAATATTTTATAATGGGCAATTGGACACAACTTTTAGCAGCCCAATTAGGAATACAGGACAAGGTCAAGGAATATTAATAGACGAAATAGATCAAGATGGATCATTTTTCTTGGTGGGTAATTTCTATCTAAAAAGTGATACTTTGAAAGTGCGCCATATCGTGAAACTAAAACCCAATGGTGAAATTGATAGTAGCTTTAATTTTTGGGATACCCCTAAGGCAATAACCTCTCCTGGTTTTGGAGGAGTAAGTTGCGTAACGAAGACTATAGATGGAGGATATTTAATAGGCGGGAGATTTGATAAATATCAGGGTCACTCCAAACGGAATATTGCAAAGGTAGATTCAGCAGGTATAGTTGAACCTCATTTTTTTACATCCATTGGTCCTGACAGTTCATTATTATTTGGAAGTGGTTGGGCGTCGGTTGGGAATATTATTAAGTCTAAACTTGGGGGCTATTATGTCTTAGGTGATTTCCTAAAATGGGATGGCCAGCCCACTCAACCAATTGTAAGGATCAATGATTTAAGTGTAGGAATTAAAGAGGATATTGAGTTTAGATCCAGTATACAAATTTTCCCCAACCCAGTAAAAGACGTTTTGAAATTGGAGTTGGATGAACCAATTGATGAGGGAGAAATAGTAATTACCAATGTTTTAGGACAAACACAATTGAGGCAAAAAATCAGATCCAGTAGCAGGGTCATTCATCTTAACATTCACTCACTTCAACCTGGAATTCATTTCCTTAAATTCAATAACGAAAGAGTAAGTTTTTCTAAAAAGTTTGTGAAGCTGTAGGAGGCTTAAAGCCTAAGGTCCTTCATAATTTTATCCCAACAATAGTTCTACCTTCGCTCTAATGCAATGCAGCAAACACGTTTTTATGATTCGACCAGCAGCTTTTGGTTTTAATCCAGAAACGGCCGTCAGTAATGAGTTTTCGAATCTTGACGGCAATTCTGAGACGGTGCATGAGCAAGCCTTAAAAGAATTTGATGCTGCTGTTGGCCTTTTAAAACTGAATGGAATTGATGTTTTCATTTGGCAAGAGGGTAAGAGTCAGTTTAGGCCAGACGCTATTTTTCCTAACAATTGGATGAGTACACACCCCTCTGGTGAAATTTGCATTTATCCCATGCTCAATAAAAACAGACAAGCAGAAGTGGATTTTTCCCATCGTTCAATTGATACAAGAAAAATTTGGGCATTCAAAAATTCTTGATTTTAGAAGAGATGCAAAATGGATTGGCTTTGGAAGGTACCGGTAGTTTGGTTTTAGATCGAAAAGCTAAGCTAGCCTATCTTGCCATTTCTTCCAGAAGCAATGTTGAATTGGCCAAGCACTGGTGCAATGTCATGAAATATGAATGCATTCCTTTTCACAGCCTAGACGAAAATCAAAACCCCATCTACCACAGCAATGTGATATTATCGATAGGTGAACAATTGGCTTTTCTAGTTGAAGAAAGCATTCCTAATTCTGAGGACTTGTATCAAGTCAAGAATCATCTCAAACTGTCTGGCAAGAAAATAATTTCTTTAAACTTCTCTCAAATGCGTGCGTTTGCAGCCAATTGCCTCGAACTCAAAAACAATAGAGGAGAAGCTCTTTTAGTCTGCTCCCAACAAGCTTATGCTGCCTATACGAATGAACAAATTCAAGAAATGGAAAAGCAGCTTCGAATTCTAGCAATAGAAATTCCCACCATTGAGCACATTGCAGGTGGTGGAATTCGTTGCATGATGGCTGAGATTTTTCCAAGCTTAGTAAAGTAGGACTAGTCTAGCACAATTAAGCATCCAGATCCTCAGCATAAACGCTCACCAAATCGGCTACTTTTTTGGCCCTTGCTCTTAATTCATCTAGGCTTGAGCCCAATTCTCCATAGGCCAAACCAATTCCCATTCTTCGATAGGGTCGGGTAGTGGGTTTTCCAAACAGCCTTAAATTACTTGCTTCAACATTTGTTGCCTCCTCGAGACCAGAATAGATTGGATTTTTTCCATCTTTATCCGCTAAAATAACGGCATTGGCACCGTATCTCAATTGTTCTATGCTGGTGATGCTTAAACCCAATATGGCTCTTAAATGCAATTCAAACTCATTAAAATTTTGAGTATTGGCTAGTGTTACCATTCCTGTATCATGGGGTCTTGGCGACAGTTCTGAAAAGTAAACAGCTTCCTCTGTCAAAAAGAACTCTACGCCCCATAAACCAGCTCCGCCTAATGCTGCTGTAACTTTTGCAGCCATTTCTTGCGCTTCTTTCAAGTGTGCTCCTTTAATTACGGCAGGCTGCCAACTCTCTTGATAATCTCCGCGTTCTTGTCGGTGCCCGATGGGCGGACAAAATAATGTTGGTCCATTCTTCTGACTAACGGTCAGCAAGGTGATTTCAGAATCAAAAGGAATGAATTCTTCTATGATTACTTCTACTTTATCGCCTCGTGAACCTTCTTGAGCATAATGCCAGGCCATGCTTAAATCGCCATGACTCCTAACTATGCTTTGCCCTTTGCCAGAAGAAGACATCAATGGTTTAATTACGCAAGGAATACCTATTTCTTCTGCGGCCAGAACCAATTCATCTTCAGTTAAGGCATAGGCGTACTTAGCAGTCTTTAATCCCAAATCTTTGGCTGCTAAATCTCGAATGGCTTTTCTATCCATGGTGAAATTGGTTGCTTTAGCAGAAGGCACTACTACAATTCCATTTTTCTCAAATTCATACAATTTCTCGGTGCGTATGGCTTCAATTTCTGGCACTATGTAATCTGGTTGATGTTGTTCAACTACTTTCTCCAATGCATCTCCATCCAACATGTTGATTACTTTAAAATCGTCTGCTACCTGCATTGCTGGTGCGTTTTCATAAGAGTCTGCGGCAATTACGCGCATGCCGTATCGCTTAGCTGCGATGGTAAATTCTTTGCCTAATTCTCCAGATCCTAATAATAGAAATGTCTTCATGATTGCTTTTTGCTATTGTTTTTTTAAGGAATGATGGCATTAAAAATAAGCAGCTTAATTTTGATTCATGGACAGAAATAGAACTTTAATTATTGGTGCAAGTGAAAATCCAGATCGTTACGCAAATATGGCGGCAAAACGATTGCTAAAACATCAACATGAAATTGCTTTGTTGGGAAGAAGAAAAGGTCAGATCGATGGCATTGTAATAGAAAAGGAACAACAAAAATTGAATGATATTGACACCATAACATTGTACATTGGTCCCCAGCATCAAGAAGAATACACAGATTACATTATCAACTTGAAACCAAGAAGGGTGATCTTTAACCCAGGTACTTGGAATGCTGATCTGATTGAAAAGTTAAACAAGGAAAAGATTGAAACTGTAGACGCATGCACCTTGGTCATGCTATCTGCTGGAACTTATTAATGTCTTGTTTTTTTCATGACATTTTTTTTTTATCTTTAAAGAGCACCTAAAAAAAGCCAATATGACAAAACCTCTCTTTAGCACAAGTCTTAATCAAGCGGAGTCTGAACGTGTAATTCTATATGAAATCTACAAGAACAATGTTGTTTTAATTGATGATTTAAAAAACACTGCAGATCGTTTTAGAGAGGAACTGGCCAATATAGAGGATGATATTTCTTTGGGGGATGGAAGCGGAAAGATGGAAAAAGAAGCAGCTGGCTTTTTAAATGCCATGTTGGGCTTCAATGAAGAAATGAGCCCTAGATGCGAAAAAGTTCAATGAGTTGGTGGAGAAAATGATAAAACACTACAACGAATGTTTGAGCGCCTATGATGCTAAAGAAGGTGAGTTGAGCAGCTTGTTGGGAGTGAGAAAGAAAATGCTGTTCCTTATTTTGTTAGTGAGAAAGTTCAAACAAAAGATCGTTAGCCTTCAATTACTGAATCAGGCATTGCTTTCATTAAGTCCAGAAATGAGTGAGGCAAAATTGCATTTTAAAAGCAATCTTGTTTTTGTCAATAGTTCAATGTCAGCCGCCATTGAGGCGACTGAACATTTAGTGAACCAGATTGAATCGATTAATTAACGCAGCTTATTGAATACTGCAAGTGCGTTAAATTGCTTGGCTTTGTCGCCAACACGAATAATTTCCATTGTTTTAATTTGATCTCCTTTGCGGATAAGATCAACTGTTCCTTGTCCTTCAATTACATAACCAAAAACACTGTGCTTTCCATTCAAATGAGGAGTAGGGCCGTGAGTAATGAAAAATTGGCTTCCATTGGTTGTAGGGCCAGCATTCGCCATGGATAAAGTACCAGCTCTGTCGTGTTTTAAGTCGGCATGAAATTCATCTTTAAAAGCGTATCCTGGTCCGCCCATTCCATTTCCAAAAGGATCTCCACCTTGAATCATAAAGTTGGCAATTACTCGGTGAAAGGTTAAACCATTGTAGTAAGGAACTCCAGCTTCTTTTGCTTTGTTAGGAATTTTTCCTTCTGCCAATCCAACAAAGTTAGCTACCGTTAATGGCGTTTTCTCCATCTCTAATTTTATCAGGATTACCCCTTTAGTAGTAGTTAATTTGGCATACAAGCCATCTTTTAATTGGTCTTGAGAATTACAAGCGCTAGAAATAAAAATCGCTAATAATAAACTGAGGATACTCATTGTTCTTTTCATGTTTTTATTTTTTTGACAACAAAAAGGCTGCCGTGTTTAAATGATTTTACAAATTAATCGAAGTCTGTGCGTATAATCACGTTTTTCGAGGTTAAATATTCCTTGATGATCTAATTTATCTATTCTAACCTTGCCAGAGGCATGAATAATTTTATTTTGATCCAAGATGATTCCCACATGTGTAATCTTACCTTCTTCATTGTCGAAGAATGCCAAATCACCTTCTTCAGCTTCTTCAATAAAAGACAATGCTTGTCCTTTTTCTGCTTGTTGCGAGGCATCTCTTGGAAGCGAAATTCCATTCAGTTTGTACATCAATTGCACAAAACCAGAACAATCGATCCCAAATGGTGATCGGCCTCCCCATTGGTAAGGAGCATTTAACAACATGAGGGCATTTTCTGCAATATTGGATTTTTGTCCCTCTATGGGAGCCGTCTGAATTTCATTTTCACAATTCCATTCTGTTTCACCAATCTTCAAACTTTGCTTTTCTAAGTGTGGTAAACTGCTTCCTAAGAGTATTGTCAATCGTTGTCCTGTTTTAGGATCTGAAATCAGTTCAGCTAAATCTGCTAATACAGGAAGGCCTTTTTTTGTGTTTTCTTCAAATTGGGCCTGACTAATAAATGTGAATTGATTTTCATCCATCCAGCATTCATAATTGTCGTGTGCTGTCTTAACTCGATACCATGAGCGTTTCTTTTCGTAAACCTTCACGCATTCTCCAAAAAGCAATTGAGTGACTTGCTCACTTGCATCAGAAGCTTCTGCGCGACAGGGTACTACGCTTAAATGGCCAATTCCGTATTTCATTTAGGAATGAAAGATTAACAATTTTCAAGGATCATCGCTGAAGCACCGCCTCCTCCATTGCAAATGCCAGCGCCACCTAATTTACCATTGTTCTGTTTCAAAACATGAATAAGGGTAACCAAAATTCTAGAGCCGGAGTTTCCTAAAGGATGACCCAAAGAAACTGCACCACCATTAACATTAACTTTTGCTGGATCCAATCCCATTTGCTGGGTATTGGCTAAACCAACTACAGAAAAAGCTTCATTTAGTTCTATTGCATCCAAATCAGATAAACTAATTCCAGCCTTTTCAGCCGCTTTGGGAAGGGCAAGGGCAGGAGCAGTAGTAAACCATTCTGGCGCTTGAGCTGCGTCTGCATATGAAGCAATCTTTGCTAAAGGTTTTAAACCCAGGGTTTCCATTTTCTCTTTAGACATCAATACCAAAGCTGATGCTCCATCATTAATGGTAGAAGCATTGGCGGCTGTTACACTTCCTTCTTTGTCAAATACTGGTCTAAGGTTAGGGATCTTATCAAAAAATACATTTTTGTATTCTTCGTCTTCAGCAAATATCTTAGGGTCTCCTTTTCTTTGTGGAATTTCAACAGGTACAATTTCATCATTGAATTTACCCGCTTCCCAAGCTGCAGCAGATTTTTTGTAAGAATTGATCGCAAACTCATCTTGTTCTTCTCTGCTGATGTTGCAATCTTTTGCACACAATTCAGCAGCATTTCCCATGGGGTAATTATTGTAAACGTCAATCAAACCGTCTTTGGTAAGGCCGTCTGTAACTACACCATTTCCGTAGCGATAACCATTTCTTGCTTTTTCTAAATAGTAAGGAGCTTGTGACATGTTTTCCATTCCGCCAGCAACTACCACTTCTTGATCTCCCAATTGTATGCTTTGCGCGGCCAACATCACTGCCTTCATTCCAGAAGCACAAACCTTATTGATAGTGGTACACGGTACATTGTTACCTAATCCTGCAAAGATAGCAGCTTGTCTAGCAGGAGCTTGTCCAACATTTGCCTGTAACACGTTTCCCATAAACACTTCTCCAACTTCACTTGCATCAAGCCCAATTTTTCCCAAGGCTCCTTTGATTGCTACAGCACCCAGTTTTGGAGCTGAAATTTCAGATAATGTACCGTTAAAGCTTCCCATTGGAGTTCTAACTGCTGATACAATGTATACTTCTTTCATAAAATAATCGGCTTTTAAATAAGGTACAAAATTAAACAAAAGCCTGCTTATTGAATTCTGTTTTATACTAGCTAAATCAATGCGTGTATTTCTTTCAACTTTAACGTATTTTCGTACTTATTAAACAGCAAAATGAAATCCATTTTAACTTACCTTAGAGACTTTCATAGTCAGTTATTTAAGGCCTTTTTGTTCTTATTGGCTACGGCTTTTATCGTGTATATTTTTCCACATGAAAGCAAGTTTAAGTACGAATTCATTAAAGGAAAACCATGGCCACATGAGGATTTAATCGCACCCTTTGATTATCCCATTTATAAATCTAAGGCCCAGTTAAATGATGAAAAAGAGGCCATTGAGCAAGAGAAAAAAACTTACTTTTTTAAGAATGTTGGACAAAAGGCAATTGCTCTAAGTGATTTCTACCTTGCTTTTGATGATTCTTGGGAATCGCATTTAGATCAAAGAAAAGGAATCCGCTTAAGAACACAGAGCCTAAAAGCCAGTTTACAAAAGAAAGGGGATGAGATCATTAATCACATTTATCAAAAAGGGATAGTGGCCCTGCATGAAAGCATTTCAGATCAGCCGAAGGATTATGTGATTAGTGTATTGGAAAGCAATGAAGCTCAAGATGCAGCCTTGCAAGACCTTTATACTATTCAAGAGGCCTATGACTATGTTGAGAAAGAAGTAAAGGTGGTGGATGAAGTGGATCAATTGTTTTTGATACAGCTCATAGAAGAACAATTGAAACAGAATATCCAATACGATGAAGCAACCAATGATTTAGCATTAGAAGAAGCACTAGAAAAGATATCTCCTACACAAGGATTGGTTCAGAAAGGAGAAAGAGTCATTAGCAATGGAGATTTGTTAAATGAAAACAAATTTCAATTGGTTGAATCCTTAAAGAAGGAAACGGAACTTCTTTCTGGCAGTCAAAGTAAACAGATATACATAATACTGGGTCAAAGTGTTTTGGTTGCGCTGATGATTTTATCACTTGTTCTATTCTTAATGACCTACCGAAAAGAAATCATGCAAAGTGATTTGAAAATAAGCTTTTTACTTTTTCAAATTGTGCTTTATGTATCCGCCGCAAAGTGGGCCATAAGTGTTGAAAATGTGAGCATATATCTTGTTCCATTTGTTATGCTGCCTTTGATCATTAGAACCTTTTTCGACATTCGTGTGGCATTGTTTACTTACCTGGTTTGCATCTTAATCGTTGGCTTTATCGCACCCAATCCCTATGAATTCATTATGCTAGAAATGGCAACCGGGATGATTACTTTATTTAGCATCAATAGCCTGAGAAATCGATCGCAATTGTTTCTTTCCTCTTTATTGATTTTTATAGTTTATTCTCTGTGTTATTTGTCAATCGGACTGATTCAAGAAGGTTCTTTTGAAGCTAGCAATTGGAAATTCCTAGCTTGGTTCTTTGGCAGTGCTATGTTGAGTTTGTTCACTTATCCATTCATCTACATTTTTGAAAAGATATTTGGTTTTGTTTCTGATTTAACGCTAATGGAATTGGCCGATACCAATGGGAAATTGCTAAGGAAACTGAATTTAAAGGCGCCAGGAACTTTTCAACATTCCTTGCAAGTATCTAACCTTGCTGAGGAAGCCATAAGAACAATTGGAGGAAATCCATTGTTAGTAAGAACCGGTGCCTTGTACCATGACATTGGCAAAATGAACATGCCCAATTATTTCATCGAGAATCAAAATTCTGATTACAATCCACATGCAGATTTATCACCAGAAGAAAGCGCTGAGATTATAGTTGGTCATGTCATTGATGGGATAGAGATTGCCAGAAGGAATAAGCTGCCAGACATCATCATCGATTTCATTAGAACGCATCATGGGACCACAAAAACGCAGTATTTTCTAAAGCAATTCCGACAAGAAAACCCTGAAGCGGATATTGATGAGTCTGTTTTTCAATACCCAGGCCCAATTCCATATTCTAAAGAAACTGCTGTTTTAATGATGGCAGATTCTGTAGAGGCGGCTTCTAGATCATTAAAGAAATACGATGCAGATTCCATTAGCAATTTAGTCAATGGAATCATCAATTATCAGGTAGCTGAACAGCAATTTGTGCAGGCAGACATTACCTATAAGGATGTGACTTTATTGAAGAAGATGTTCATTAAGAAATTAATGAGCATTTATCATGTACGGGTAGAGTATCCAGAGTAGGATCTTTTCCTTTGTGCATTGGCAATTTGAATAAAACTCCAAATGCTTAAGAAGAGCAATATTCCTGGAAAAATTGCCAACCACCAAGCTTCTAAATTTCCATTTGAGGCAGCTATTAAACTTCCCCAACTGGGTTGATCACTAATTAAGCCCAAACCTAAATAGGACAAGGCAGACTCTATGCTTATGGCCGCTCCAATACCAAAGGCAAAGCTCATCAAAACCGGGCCCCAGGCATTTGGTAAAATGTGTTTAATAATTAGCTGAGAATTGGGTATCCCTAATGCTTTTCCATTTAATACAAAGTCTTCATTTTTTAGTTTTAGTACTTCAGCTCTAAAATACTTGGCCATGCTCATCCATCCACTTATACCAAGAATGATGGTAAAATAAAATGGCTCTGGAGGAACAATTGCTGAAAGGGCAATCAATAGAAATAAAATTGGAATTGAATCGACTAATTCTATTATCCTGCTCAGGATTAAATCTATGGGTATAGCAATTAATACTGTGTTTGATGTAATACTTCCTTTTATTCTAACTGAAGTCATTCTCAGTATCAACACCATAAATAAATAGATCAATACCGGAATAATATAGTCTAAGAAGCCTGCTGTTACCTGTCTAAAGGGCAATAAAATAAATATAAAATACAGAAAGGCTAGAATTTGTAGAAAAGAAATGAAAAGCTGAGTTCTTGTTAATTTTAATTGAAAATCACCAAAATACCCAGCACTTCCTCCTATAATAAGGGCAATCAATAAGGCAATTAGCATGCTGCCCAACCCAATTCCTATTGCGGTTCGGCATCCATAAATTAAACCAGCCAATACATCTCGCCCCAACTCATCTGTTCCCAACCAATGCCTATAATAGCTGCTGCTAATGTTTTGTTTTGAAAAAGGACCAACACTTTGCATGTTTAGGTAATCGATGCTAGAAGCAGAATAGGGTATAGGAGGGTAGATGGAAAACGAACCTTCGCTAATGCCATTGTTTTGCTGATTTAAAAAGGGGAATTGAACCCCATTGTCGATGACTAATAGTGCTTTGTTATTGGTGAGTATTGGTGCAAACAAAGCCACTAGAAAAAGGACAAAAAGGAATCTTTTTGCCAATCCCAAATTTGTCAACCGTCTTTTCATCTTAATCATTTGAATGTTGATTGAATGCTACACTAGGGTTGACTTTTTGGTACAATAGATCCGAAAGCAATAAACCAATGATACTAAGTAAGGCGCCCATAATTAATACGGCAAGTATTACTGGGTAATCTCTTGCAAAGAAAGAATCCAAAACCAATTTTCCCATTCCTGGAATTCCGAATATGCTTTCTATGATGAATGATCCGCTGATTAAACTTGGTATTGCGCCGCCAATTAGTGTTATCAATGGAAAACTAGCATTTGGAAAAACATGAGTCCACAAAAGCCTTTTGGACGAAATTCCTTTTGCTTTAGCAGTTTTTACATAATCATTTTTGAGAGCAGTTTCCATCGAAAGCTTTACCTGATTATAGATGTAGGCCATGCTTCCATACGACCAACAAACGAGTGGAAGGATAAGATGGTTCATCTTGTTCAATAGAGATTGCCAAAGATTCGCTCCTTCATTTACTTCTCCTATTCCGTAGGTAGGCAATAGGTTTAAAAAGCCACCCTGGCCTAAGAATAGTATCAATAAAGTGGCCGCCCAAAAGCTTGGGATGGAATATAAACTTTGAAAGAGTATGCTAAATAGTCGACTACTCATTTTATCTGGAGAAAATGCAGAATATACCGCCAAGGGTGTTGCAATCAATAGAGCTATGATTAAGGATAAGAAGGCCAAGGAAAAGGTCCAAGGTAGCGCCTTATTCACCAGTGTGCTAACTTTTTCTTCGTTTTGATAAGAGGATCCTAGGTCACCTTTTAAAGTCCTTAGCAACCATTGATGGTATTGGTTTTGAGCCCCATTCCAAGTCAATACCGGTACATACCTTGACCAAATTCTAGTTTCGCTTTTCAATTTAATAAGCATAGGAGCAAGCCGATCTTTTACTATCGAATGTTTTGAATTACTTACAATGTGCTCTATTTGCTCAATGCCGTAAGCATTGCATAATTTTAAATAAATTTGGAGGTATTCATTATTGGGAAGTTGGCCTTCAAGGCTTTTTACCTTTATATAATATTGATAAACACTTTCTCCATAACCAATTGAATAACTGATGTTTGAGAGAGTCTTTTTAAACTGATTGTCTACCGTATTTAATGGAATGCCTTCTTGGGATTTTCTTTGCGCACTCAGGTAAAATGCGGGAAGGTCTAATCCCCATTTTTTCTTCCAATCTTTTTGAATTTGAATTTTGGTGTCCAAGCTTGAATTCTCATCCAATCTACTTTCGTATAGCTTATTTAAACTGGGATCACCCGGACTTAAATATCGAAGTCCGAAAACAATTAAGCTGAATAAGAACAAGCTTGGAATTGTAAATAAGATTCTTCTGATGAAGTAATTCAGCATTTTATTTTATTCGAATGGATGGAGCCCAATAATGTGGCCTAACATTAGAAACACTAGGGCTTTCTACACGGTCTGAATAGACTAATCTTTCCATGGTGGAATAGAGGTAAATTGCTGCATAATCTTGCATTAAGATTTCTTGGAATTGATGAGTCAGTTTGTTTCGTTCTTGGTCTAGAATAGGATTCTTCATTTCCATGATGATACTATCCGCTTTGCTTGATCGATAATTTAGCACATTTCTACCATTTTCAGCAGATGAAGAATGAAAGCTACTTCCAAAATCTTGTGGAATATTTGCAGAGCCAACTGCATGATAGAATAGCTGAGTTTCACCCTTAATCATTCGTTCAAGGTATTGCGACCATTCCAATGGAATCACATTGATTTTTATTCCAATTTTTTCAGCTTGATCTTTTAACAATAAGCCCACTTTGTTTCTGATCTCATTTCCTGCATTATAGATGTAATCTAACTCAAGTTCTTTATGCTCACCATTGATGGAAAAATCCAATATTCCATTTGCATCACTGTCGCTCCAACCCATACTGCTCAATAAATGCATGCATGAGTCGGGATTAAAATCTGGTGCGTTTATTTCGGAATTGTATTCTAATTTTCTGGAGGGTGAAAGAGGCCCATTAGTTGGATTTGCTAGTCCGTATAACACTTGATTGATGATTAATTCCCGATCAATTAAATGATAAATGGCTTTTCTCATTAATGGATTTGCCAATAAAGGGTCATCATGGTTAAATCCGATGTATTCATAATTGTTTTTTTCGGCAAGCAAACATTGGTTTTCCTTGTCTTCCTTTAACTGAAGGAATAGCTTGGGGTCGATGCTGACCATTAAATCAATTTTCCCAGCTTTAAATGCGGTGCTTGCATTCAATTCATCTTCTAAAACGATGAACTTGATTTGATCCGACTCTTGGTCAAAGTAGGAAGAGTTGAGGTTAAGCTCATTTCCCCACCAATTTTCCACTTTACTTAATCGTATGGATTGATCCTTGACCCAATTTCCCAGTTGGTAAGGCCCAGACCCAATGAATTTTATTTCCTCCGAATTGTTTTTAAACCTTAGGATTTCTTCGGTATAGGCCAATAAATTCGGATTATTTAATAAGATTGAATCGTCTCTCAATTGATTCAAACTGAAGGAGGAAAGTACATTATTGCTGTCGTATTGTTGTTTTGGTAAAACGAACCAATCTCCACTTAAATATTCATTCCTAAAATATTGATTGTTGCAGATGATACTAAATTCTTGAGGGTCATTTGGGTTGGTAATAATAGTATCAATGAAAGCGTAATAAGCGGCAGCACCAGTGGTATTGATGGCAGGACAAATGTTTAGTTTTAATGAAAAGGCCACATCATTTGCGTCTAGAGGGGAGCCATCATTAAAGCGAATTCCTTTCCGTAATCGATAGCTGTATTTCCCTTTTCCAGAGTCAAGTTTTGTATATACAGGTCTTTCTTCTGCTAAAACACCCATCACTTCACCAGAATTGTAATCGATGGAGATTAATGTTTGATAAAGAGCAGACAGTAAATAATTGTCGAAGTTACTTTGCACATAAAGCGGGAAAAGCGACTCTGCATCTGCTTTAACGCAAATGACAAGCTCTTTTGAACTTCTTACTTTTTCTTCTTGACAAGAAAACAGGAATACCAACAATGTGAGCGTTAGACAATTAGAAAAAACTTGTTTCATTTAGAATTTCAATTTCGATTCTAACAAATATAGAACATGGAAATTTGAATGAATCCTTCATTCGAAAAAAAATAAAAATTGCATTAATTCCTTTCCTGAATTGAAAATTCCTTATTACTTTTGCCAACCCTAATGGAGAGGTGCCTGAGTGGCCGAAAGGACTTGTTTGCTAAATAAGCGTACCCCAAAAGGGTACCCAGGGTTCGAATCCCTGTCTCTCCGCAAGTAGGGAGATTATTCTCCTGAATCAGACCGAGACTGATTTAAAAAATAAAAGCTCGGGGTGTAGCGTAGCCCGGTTATCGCGCCACGTTTGGGACGTGGAGGCCGCAGGTTCGAATCCTGCCACCCCGACAAAGAAAGGAAAGCCTGCAACATTGTTGCAGGTTTTTTTTTGTTCAATATCGAGAAGAATTCAATGGATTATGAAGGAAGTAATTAAAAATGTTTTTTGAAAACTTATTGAAATGATGAAAATGTTCTGAATTGCACTATTTATGTTCTGAAATATAGATAACACATTTCATGAAGTACTTAATTTGAGTTATTTTACCTTTTTTTTATTCTATACAAACATTCTGATGAACCCTTTGGTAAATAATCAAATTTGAATCGAGTTTAAGCGCAGAATTTAAATTTGAAGGTCTTATTCAATAGGCTTTTTTATTAAACGGAAAAGTTGAAAAATGCTTGAATCTTATGAAAACAATTTTAATGATAAAACCCTATTACTAGCTCATTGTCTAGGAGTTAAATAAGATTTCAAAAAAAAGTTAATCAATAAGACCAAATTTATATGCCTCCCAAATTGAAATTTTCAATCATTTACTGCCTATTATGCCTAATGCTTTTTAATGCGTTCTTTTCGAAAAGTTATGCTCAGGAAAATAAAAATAACAGCTTAGAACAATTGCACCAAGCAATTCAGGAAGCGAAAGATGATACTTCTGCCTTGCATTTATACCAAGAATTAATTGGATTTCATTTTGGCCAAAACTTAGACAGTGTTTTATTCTACTGTGATGTTATTGTAACAAGGGTGGAACCCTTAATAAAAAATAGTGAGGAATCTGAAAAGCCTAGTTTGCTTTACCATAAAATGGAAGCACTTGCCAATAAAGCGTATTGTTTTTCAATCCAAAATAAATACAATGATGTAATCAAAAATCATTTAAAAGCCTTACCCATTAGTGAACTCATTAAGGACAGCATTAGGATAGCAGATATTTGCTCAAACATGGGAATGGCTTACTATGTTACAGGGGAAGCAAAAAAAGCGGTTGAATTACAAAATCGTGCATTAAAAATCTATCAAAATATAAAAGACACCATTGGGATTAGTTTGGCCTTAAACAATTTGGGTTACTTGTTCTCAGAAAAAAGTGATTTTGAACAAAGTGCTTTCTATTATGAGAAAGCTTCAGTTTATTCTGAAAAAAAGAGCAACAACACTGGATTGATAAGTATTTTGAATAATATCGGAACTGCCTACCGGAATGCAAATGAAAATGATAAGGCATTGTTAAGTTACAAAAGAGCCTTGAGGATTTGTGATTCGATGCCAGGTTGCCGGGGAAAAAGCCTTACCCACAATAATATTGCACAAGTTTATTTTGAAATTAAGGATTTCAATTCTGCCTCCTTTCACTACAAACAATCAATAGAACTTTCGAAAAAAACGAAAGAAAGCAAGTATTTAAACCCTAGCTACCTAGGATTGGCAGAAATAGAATTTACAATTGGAGCGTATAATTCAGCTAAAAAGAATGCATTTATTGTTCTTAAAAATGCACAAAACAATAATAATTATATCTGGATTTCGAATGCTTCAGACTTATTGTATAAAATCAACAAAAAAACTAGGCTTATATCATGAGGCCATAAAAATGCATGAAAATCCATAGGGCAGCTTCAGATAGCCTTAATGATGATGAGATAAACCAGGCATTAGCAGATCAAAAAGCAAAAATACTTTTATGAGCTTAAAGCCTCAAAGGATAGCATAATACAACTTGAAAAAAATCATGAAATAAATCTGCGCATGGTTAAAGCAAACGTTGAGAAAAAGCAAGCTAAACAAAGATTTTTAATATTAGCTTTTGGACTTATTATAGTTCTCTTCTTTACTGGATTAATTTATTATCGGTTTAGAATAGGTAAACAACAAAACGAATTGATCAATAAGCAAAAGAATAAACTGGATAAAAACAACAAAGAAAAGGAGCTACTCCTAAAAGAGATCCATCATCGTGTGAAAAATAACTTGCAGGTAATTAGCAGTTTGTTGGATTTACAAACCAATAATATTAAAGATGAATCTGCATTATTGGCCATGGAAGATGGACAAAGTAGGGTGCAAGCTATGGCTCTTATTCATCAGAACCTATATCAAAATCAGAACGTTGGCAGCATTTCTTTTGAAGAATACGCCAATCAGTTGGTGAAACATCTAGCGTCAATTTATGAAGGAAAGAATTCAGTTGAAGTTGAGTTACTATGCAAAGAAACTTACTTCGATATTGATACAGCTATTCCAGTTGGTTTGATCTTGAACGAATTGATAAGCAATGCTTACAAATATGCGTTTAAATAACGAAGTTAAAGGTAAGTTACGCATACGATTAGATGAAGTAGGAGAAGGCGAGTATTGTTTAGAGGTGAATGACAATGGACTTGGTTTGGACAATAATTTTGAACTTAGTAAAGCGAAATCTTTAGGCCTTCGATTAGTTCATCGTTTAAGCAGGCAATTATATGGAAAGACAGAGTACTTTTACAAGAAAGGATCCATATTTAAGGTGTTTTTTAAAGACACTAACCAACGAAAACTTGTCCAATAATGGGAAAAGTGAAAATTCAGGTAGTAGAAGACGAAATAGTAATAGCAGATAACATTTGCAGTATTCTAGAAAATTTGGGTTATGATGTTTTAGAACCTGTTATTAATTATTCAGAAGCAATTATTCAATTAGAGGAAGAACAACCGGACCTATGCCTTCTTGATATTCAATTAGCTGGAAGCAAAGATGGAATAGATTTGGCTTGGAAGATAAAGGAAGACTATAATATTCCTTTTATTTTCTTAACCTCAAATGCAGACCCTAGGACAGTTGGAAGAGCTAAAGAGCTCGCTCCACCAGCCTATTTGGTAAAACCATTTAGTAAAGATGACTTGTATACTTCAATAGAAATGGCATTGCACAACTATAGTGGGAGAACTGCTAGTAACAAAACTATAGAAGAGACTGGCAATCTGATTATTCGTGACTCTTTTTTTATTAAGGACAAGCACTTGTATCATAAAGTAAAATTTTCAAACATTAAATACATCAAAAGTGAACACGTATATGTTGAATTGCATACTAAATCAGGTAAAAAGCATCTAATTCGAACCACTATGAATGAATTTGCTGACAGTTTGCCTAGAAACTTCTTCAGAACCCATCGTTCTTTTACAGTTAATCTAGATTTTTTGGATACCATTAACTCAAGGTTTGTCAATATTAGTCAAGAAGAAATTCCTATTGGAAAAAACTATAGAGAAGACTTGATGAAACGTATCCGAATTCAGTAATAACATTTTCAACTTTCTATCCCCAGGTCAATAGATCAATTTATTAATAGCTGCCCTAAAGGCTTAAGCTTATTAATTGAAAGGAAATGGAATTTAAAGAATTACTAAGAACAAAGGATGCCATTCTTGTTCTTATTGCCACAAACTAACTTAGAACATCTCAAATCAATTTCAGCACATAATTAACTAGTTTCAGCACAAAAAGTTGTAGACTGAATTGAGGTACATGAGTTTTGCTTAATAAAAGTAAAATTCAGAACCATGTCAAAAATTTACCGTTTATTACTAATTTCTTGTTTGGGTTTTTCAATCCAATCATTTGGACAAACGAATACCTCAGTAACTACTGCAAAGTTGATTAATACTTTCCCTTATACTGATTCTAATATTACATCTTTAAATGGAGGGTCAAATGTTCCAACTCAAACATCTTGTTATGCTTCTTGTTGCTCAACTTTAGTTTATAAAGTAGTTACTCCATTTGCAGGTTCAATTAGGGTAGATGTTAGTCCATTTCAAGCTTTAACAGGAAGTATAATAGCATATACTTCAACTGTTCCTAATCCAACCTCAGTTGCTGATTTAGCATTTTTATCTGGTCATCCTGGGAATTTTTGTGGATTTAGAGACAGTTTACAATTAGGAAGAGGTTATCAATGGCCACAATATCGTCATGTTAGTGCCCAGGGTAAACCTGATGAAGGCATCTATTACGATCCCTCCCAGGCTATCCCTGCAGGAGAATATTATATTCTATTCTTCAATTATAATAATCAAACTTCGCAAGGTCCATCAACAGTCGACTTAGTTTTCGATTTTGCCCCTGCTTGTGGAGTTGGATATTTTTGTGATGGATTAGATGTTACATTGTGTGATGCATCATCCTATACGGGTCCATCTGGTAAGGTCTATACAGCTTCAGGTTCCTACCTAGATACTGTGCTTGTAAATGGCGCTAATGATTCTATTTATGCACTGAACCTAGATTTGGTTAATACTCCTTTAGATCAATCACTCGTTCCAGATACAGCCATTTGCGCCAGTTACACCGATACTTTAGAAACCAATTATGTTTCCACTATGAACTTGGTTAAAACAGATAAAGATTGGGTAGAAATCAACGAAACAGCACCTTCTATTGCTGGTACGAACCGTTCCGTTTTTACTTGGATGAAAAAATCTTCACAAGTTTCTGGTAGTTCTCAAATGTTGGTAGCCATTAACACTTCGGGAAATGGAAATGTTTGCAATTTGCAAATTGGCACCAATGAACAACTCCAAATTTATGATGGCTCAAATGCTCAAGGGTCAGGAGTAGTGGTTACAGATGGAGTTTGGCATCATGTAGGTTATACTTATGATGAAACCACAGATTCAACGTTTCAATACGTTGATGGAGTCATTGTAGATAAATACAAGAATTCACAATCAGCCTCTGCAAACAACAAAATATCCATCGGTCAAGAATTTGATTCTGGGAGTTCTAAAGGGAATTTTTACGATGGAGAAATGACAGAAGTGTCCATTTGGAATGAGGTTTTAAGCCCATCAGAGGTAGCTCTAATTATGGGAGCAGCCATTGAGTCAACACATCCTAAATATGCCAATTTAGTGGCATACTATACGGGAATTAATTCATGTGAAGGAATTTCTGCAGATACATTGGTTGATTTTAGTGTGAATGGATTTCATGGAGTAAATTCAAGAACAGACATTTTAAGTACAACGACATTAGATAATATACCCAACTTTAATAGCTCAGCTCAATTTACATTTTCTTTAGAACAAAATGGAAGCATTATAGCTTCAACAAACCCTTTTACAGTAGCAACAGTAACTGGAGGAAATCATGTAGCAAAGTGGTCAAGAGCTTATTTTACCATCACAGATACTTTTGATGTTACTTGTGCAAGCCCTTTTATAAGCTCAATTACAACAAATTCTAATGCAACTTGCAACGGGATGTCAGATGGGGCACTTACTGCATCAGCATCGAATGGAACAACCCCATATACTTATTTATGGAGTAATTCAGTAACAACAGCAAGCGCAACAGGTTTGGCAGCAGGAACTTATACTGTTACTGTTACTGACAATGCTGGTTTAACTGCAATAAACTCAGAAACAATTACTGAACCCACAGCAGTTGGAGTATCGATTATTGCTCAAACAAATGTAGATTGCAATGGAACAAGCGCAGGATCAGTAACAGCAGTTGGAACAGGTGGAACAGGAGCTTACACTTATTCATGGAGCAATGGCGCAACTGATTCAACAACATCTAATTTAGCAGCAGGTACTTATACCGTAACCGTAACAGACAACAATGGCTGTACGTCAACTATTTCATCAAACATCACCGAACCAACAGCATTGGTCGTAGGAGTGAGCAACACAAGCCCAACGAGCAACGCAAGTTCTGATGGAAGTGCAACTGCAACAGGAAATGGGGGAACAACTCCTTATACATACACATGGAACAATGGCGCAACCAGTGCTACCGCGAATAGTTTATCAGCCGGAACATATACTATTACTTTAACTGATGCGAATGGTTGTACAAATAGTAATTCAACTACATTAATTTCAGGAGCCTCTGTATCTATTGCATTAAATAATAATGTGAGTTGTAATGGAGGTTCAGATGGATCAGCAACTGTAAGTGTAACAGGAGGAACAACTCCATATACTTATTTATGGAGTAATGGCTCAACAAGTGCAAACATTTCAAGTGTTGCAGCTGGAACATATACAGTAACTGTTTCAGATGCAAGTGGAAGTTCTTCAAGTCCAACCGCTAATGTTACTATTACAGAGCCAACGGCATTGGTTAGTTCTGCTGCAGCAACAACAGCAATTTCTTGTAATGGATTATCAGATGGCGAAGCAACTGCTTCAGCCACTGGTGGAACTACTCCTTATACTTACACTTGGAACAATGGTTCTATTTCAGGAACAGCAACTAGTTTATCAGCGGGTACTTATTCTATTACCATTACCGATGCAAATGGATGTACAGATTCATCTTCAACAACAGTTACAGAACCAACGGCATTAGTTGTAAGCATTACAGCACAAAGTAATGTAAGTTCCAATGGGGGAAGCGATGGATCAGCAACAGCAGCTGGATCTGGTGGAACAGGGGTTTATACCTATTCATGGAACAATGGAGCAACTACCGCAACTGTTTCGAGTTTGTCAGCAGGCACCTATACGGTAAGTGTAACGGATGGCAATGGATGTGGACCAGCAACAACAACTGCAACAATTACAGAGCCAGCGGCAAATCTATTGGCATCTATGGCAATTGACAGCAACGTGACTTGCAATGGAGGTTCAGATGGTGGAGCAACAGCAAGTGCAAGTGGTGGCTCAAGTCCTTATACTTATTTTTGGAGTAATTCTGCTACAACAGCAAGCATTACAGGAGTTACTGGTGGAACATATACGGTAACGGTAACAGATAATAATGGGATTTCAGCTACAGCAAATGGAACAATCACTCAAGGGAGCGCTGTTCAAGTTTCTCCATTTCAAATTACTCAAACAAGCTGTGCTGGTAACGATGGTTCAATTTTAGTTACTGGCATAGGAGGTGTGACACCATACACTTACAATTGGAGTAATAGTGATACAGGAAGTTTCATTGGAGGCCTAGTAGTTGGAAATTACATGGTTACAGTAAGTGATGCGAATGGTTGTACAGATGTTGGTTCTTACAATGTAACAAAGAACTTCTCAGCATGCAATGTAGTAACCAACTTAAGAACACATTTTATTCAAGATGTATCTGCAGTTTACAGATGGGACACTGTTCCAAATGCAAAACTTTATAAAGTGGTTTGGAAAGTTGCAGGAACTAACGGTTGGACCAATCAGGTAATTAAACATGTACCAAACGGTTATTTCCCTGTTTCTGGCTTAAGTCCAAGTACAAGTTATGTTTGGTCAGTTATGGTGAAATACAATTCAGGAGAATGGTCTGGATTGGCAGAAGGAGAGCGATTCACAACATTAGCATCTCCATGTTTAAACCCATCAGGCTTGACTACTTCGCCAGTACAAGGAAGTCAAGCTAAATTGAATTGGACAACTGCGGTTGGAGCAAAATCATATCGTATTCGATATAGAGCTCAGGGAGCTGGATCATGGAATCAGACACACGTGAGTAATGGGAACTCATTTAAATGGATTACAGGTTTAAATACCTCTACTACTTATGAATGGGAGATTAAATCGGTTTGTAACTTTGGAAACTCTTCTGGAAATAGATGGAGTGCAACACAAACATTTACAACTGGACCTAATCCAAGTTCTGGCCAATTTGCATTCAATGGTGAGAATCAGCATGAATTAACCATACCATTGAGTGTATCAATTTATCCTAATCCTAATCAAGGGAACTTTAAGTTAATAGTTGAAGGAGAAGACCTTGAAAGTGCTATAATTAAAATCAGCAACTTAACAGGAGTAAGTGTCTTTGAAGGTAGATTAAACACTAAAGGAGAAACTACAGGGCAAATAGAAATGAATGGGCTTGCGAAAGGAGTTTATTTAGTTTCTGTTATTAGCAACTCTGAACAGCAATTTAAAAGAATAATTGTTCAATAATAGAACAATTAATGCAAAGAAAAAGGGAACCAATCGGTTCCCTTTTTTTATTTCTTTTTGGAGGATTTTGCAAGAGGATTGAAATCTGTTTTAAACAAGATAGTATTGTAAAAGATTTTCTACCTGTTTTTAAACATTTTTAAGGAATTGAATCTATTTTGATTTCTGAATCATGAGCAAATTTTGAGTTAGGAGCCTTCCTTAATTAAATCTTCTATCTTTGAATGAGCTCAATCAATTCAATCAATGCTAAGGTTTATTCTCACTTTTCTAGTTATAATCTTCTTGCCAGTTGCCCTAATTGGTCAAAACTACAATGCCTGTGTAGAAAACCAGTCGATGCACATTGTGGTTCTTGGCAGTTCTACTGCTGCAGGAGCTGGGCCAAGCTCAATAGATAGCGCATGGGTCAATCGCTATAGAAAACACTTGCAATCCATCAATCCACTAAATCAAGTAACGAATCTTGGAGTTGGAGGAACCACCACTTATAACATCATGCCAGATTGGTTCTCAGATACGACACGTCCTGCAAGAAATACCACAAAGAACATTTCTCAAGCTGTTCGATTAGGCGCCGATGCAGTTATCATTAACATGCCTTCAAATGACGCTTCACGTGGATATGTTGCCAGCGAGCAGCTTTTTAACTTTAGAACCATTAAATCAGTTGCAGATAGCTTTAATATCAAACTGTGGGTGTGCACAACACAGCCAAGAAGTTTTTCTGCCGCAAAAAAGCTAATTCAATTAGAAGTAAAAGATTCGGTTTTGACCCAATACGGAGCAAATGCCATTGACTTTTGGAATGGGATTGCCGATAGCAACAATGACATCAAAGCAATTTATAATTCTGGAGATAATGTTCACTTAAATGGATTGGCCCACCGTGAATTGAATCAACGAGTAATCAATGAATTAATTCCAAACCATCTGATTGACACGCTTTTACATCCAGACTTTTCAATTCGTTTATCCATCCCTGAGACTAAATGTGGTGACAGCGCTGAACAAATCTCTGCTGTAGTTTCCAACCTTGGTCCAACTAGTTTAAGTGCAATTTCTATCAACATAGAGATCAACAATAATGGGCAGGTAAATACCAATACTATTGTTATTCCAGCCAATTTAAACTCCTGTTCTTCTGATACAGTTTTGCAGCCTTTAAACTCTTATTCTGGCGGCTCGTTTCAAGTCAGGGCTTATTTAAACTCGGCAGATACAATTGCTAGCAATGACACTTCCTTATTGCATGCATTTTCAAGACTTGGAATTCCTTCTATATCAAGCGGAAATACGAATCATTGTCCAACAGATAGTGCTACATTTTTAGCTTCTAGCAATTCAAACAATAAGGTGGTTTGGTACGATTCTATTCATAGCACAGTGCCTTCCAACATTGGCAATTCTTACAGTGTTTTACCTTCTGGCAATCAAACAGATTTGTTTGTTGAGGCAGTTGCTGGTCCATTGCATTTTAATGAGGTTTTTGACCTTACAAGAACACTTACCACAAATTGGAATGGACATATGTTTGACATCATTCCGAATGACACCTTAATTCTAGATAGTTTAGAAATACCTATCAATTCATTAGGCAATCAGAAGGTCGAGGCCTATTACAGAATTGGGAGTCATAAAAATCACGAAGGAAATTCAGCAAGTTGGACCTATTGGGGCATTGACAGTGCTCAAGTTGGAACTGCTAGAGAGTTGGTTTCAATAAACTATTCAGATCTTCAGTTGCTGCCATCTGATACTTTCGCCGTTTATCTCCATTTACAAAACCCTAATTCAACTTTATCCTATCAAAACTCTTCAGCTAAAGTTTATTCCAATCCTAAGTTATCTGTTACTAGTGGTTCAGGAGTCTCTAATACATTTGGAGCAGTTTATTATCCTAGGAATTTTTCAGGCAAATTGCATTATCATTATGGCTTTAACCCAAATGGAACCTGCCAGTCGCCTCGAATAAAAGTTTCTTCATTTCAAGTGCAAGCTAGCCTTAATATAGGAAATGATACCACCATTTTACTCAATGATAGCTTGGTTTTAACAGCTAATGGATTTACCCATTTGAATTGGAGTACAGGAGACACTAGTAATCAAATTACAGTTTTGGGTTCCTCTCTTGGTCTTGGTAATCACAACATTTCACTTGAAGCCAGAGATGCCTTTTCTTGCCTAAATAGGGACACTATCATTGTAAGCGTTTCAGGCGCAACTAATTTACTTACCAATAATGTTGAAGACATTCGAATTGTACCTAATCCAACAAGTGGACGACTCAAGGTATTGGGAGATTTTCCTTTGATGGACACATATCAAATTTATAGCCCGCAAGGAGCCTTACTTTCTGAAGCCAAGCTTAATCTGCAGGGGATCGATCTAAGTAGCTTCCAGAATGGAGTCTATTTAATTGTCATTCGAACCAAGGAAGGCTTCTTCACAGAAAGGGTTGTATTGAATAAGTAGTAGTATCACTGCTTTCAATTTAAAGATTCTATAAATCCATCGGGTAATTTAAAATTCAATTCTTGTGCTTTAAGCGCATCTTTTAAGGCCTTAGCATCATTTCCCAATTGATGAAGCACTTTTGCTCTTAAAAAGTAGGAAAGGGCATCATTCGGAGATTTTTTTATTGCCTCATTAAAGTCAGCAAGCGCCTTTTCAAAATTATTTCTAGAAAGAAAGAAAACACCGCGGTAGCGATAATAAATTCCATTATTTGGCTTTAGTTCGATGCCTTTTGAATAATCAGCCAATGCAAGTTCATTTCTACCTTTATTCTGATGAATAATGGCCCGATTTACAAAGGCAATATCGTAGTTGTCATCAAGCTCAATTGCTTGTGATAAATAATAAAATGCACTGTCGACATTACCTTGTGAAATATATTCGAATGCTAAATTCGCATAAGAAGGAACAAAACTTGATTCTAGATTAATGGCACTCAAAAATGCAGATTTTGCTATTGCGTTTTGGCCTAATTTTTTTGAGATTTTGCCCTTTAAATGATAGGCAATAACGTAATTTGAATAGAGGCTTATGCTTTTATTTACATCATGTTTTGCTAAATCCATTTCTTGCTCATTTGAATAATATTCAGCGCGTTTAGAATAGGCAAAATAATCATCCGGGTATTTATCAATTACATCTGTCCATAAGCTTTCACCATTCTCCCAAACTTTAGTTCTGTTGTATGTAAATACTGAGAGAAAAAGGAAAAAAGTAGCTAAACAGGTTTTAATTAGCAACTCGGTCGTTTTTCTTTCTTTCAGTTTTAAAAATAATTCTTGAATTCCATAGGCAAGAATGACAAACAACCCAAAGTAGGCTAGGTAGGTATAACGTTCAGCCAGCATTGCCCTTCCATACGGGATAATTTGCAAGACTGGAATTAAGGAAACCAAGAAAAAGAGGAGGCAGAATAGATATATTCTTTTGTTTCTTTTCAATACTACCCAAAGCATAAAAAAGAAAAGAGGAATGAAAAGGAGTGCAGCATAAAAGTATCCTGGGAAATCAACTGGGTTTTGGAATGGATAAGGATGGAAAGAAGAAAGATGACTTGGAATAATTGCCTTTACCAAATACCAAATGATGGAATAGCAGGCTATGGCAATTCTTTTCAAAAGATCTGGAGCAGTGCTAATGCTAATTGCCTTTTCCAAGCTTTGTGAATAGATGGCAAGCCCAGCGGTTATAATGCTTATAATAAAGAAGGGGACCTTCTCTAAAAGTGTTTTAATGCTTGTTTTTCTCTCCTTAAGGTAATCGATCAATAGTAAATAGAATGGAAAAACAATGGCCTGACTCTTAGACAAACAAGCCAATAAAAATAGGCCGAAGGAGGCATATAGAAATTTAGATTGATTGAAGTTTAGGTGCCTCAGATAAGAGATTAATCCCAACAAAATGTATCCGGTAAACAAAAGGTCTTTTCTTGCGGAAATCCAGGCCACAGACTCCAGGTGCAAAGGATGAATGCAGAAGAGCAGAGCAACAAAAAAAGCCAAGCTTTTATTTTTGAATAGCGCATTTACTAAATAGCTTGCTAGGCAAGAATTGATTAGATGTAGAATTAGGCTATGAAGGTGATAGAAACTAGCCTTGTCCGCAGAAAATTGATAATCAAATGCTAAGGATAGAACTGCAAGGGGATGGTAATTTCCAACAACATTAGGACTAGAGAAAATGGAAATTAGACCATTCCAATCCAAAGATTTTAATAAAGGGTTGTTGAGTACATATTGATCATCGTCCCAATTGACAAAACCATTATTGATTAAAGGATGAAATACAATGAACCCAATTACAAATAGGGCAAAGTATAATGGCAAAAAAGAATCACCTTCTAGTAGTTTGCTTATTTTAGATTTGTTCAACTTCGACTAATTCTATCATTAATAAATTCCAAATTTCTATTTGACAAGAAATAAAAATAGGTCATTATTGCAATTGAATTCTCATTGATGAAAAAAATTATAGAACAAGGCAAAGAACATTACTTGTTACTGCTAGTGTTGACAGTAACTTATTTTTGCTTTTTTTCTTCCTTATCCAACTCTTGGATCAATTGGGATGACCCCAATTATGTGCTAAATAACACCATGATTCATGAGCTGAACATAAGCTCATTAAAGGAATTGTTTAGCACCTTTAATTATGTAGGCAACTACCAACCAATAAGCTTCTTAAGTCTGGCCATTGATTATTCAATAGTAGGCGAGGAGCCCATGTTGTATCATGTGCATAGCCTTTTATTGCACCTAATGAATGTTGCATTGTTGTATGGATTTGTATTCCTAATCACTAGGAATAAATGGCAAGCCATCATTTGCTCGTTACTTTTTGCCATACATCCCATGCATGTAGAAGCAGTAACTTGGATCAGTTCTAGAAAGGATGTTTTATTTACTTGTTATTTTTTAATCGGCCTTATTGCCTATGAGTTGACTAAGCAAGAAAAATTGAATTCCAAAAAGGGTTTAATTCTAATGTATTTCTGCTTTATCCTAGCCATCTTATCCAAAGCAATGGCAGTAGTTTTCCCAATGATATTGCTTTCTCTAGATTTTCTCCAATCTAGAAAGTTGGATTGGAGAAACTTATTAAGTAAAGCTCCATTGTTTATCATCAGCCTTGCATTTGGCTTACTTGCCATTTGGGCTCAGGCGGATGAAAATGCCGTATCAAGCTATTCTAAATACCCTTTTCATGAGCAATTATTAATGGGGATACATGGCTGTGTCTTGTATTTAATGAAATCAATTGTTCCCTTTCAATTGTCCGTTTACCACCCTTACCCTTCGTATTTAAGTGGAGTAATACCAGTTTCCGTATTGGTTTCTTCAATTGCCTTTATAAGTTTATTGATCTTCTCCATTATCCAAGGAAGAAAAAACAGGGCAGTTGGATTTGGATTTTTATTTTTCATTTTTTCAATTGCTCCTGTGCTTCAAATCCTTGCTGTGGGCAACTCTTTAATCAGTGAGCGGTTTTCCTATTTGAGTTACATTGGTTTATTCTTCATTTATTCCTATTTCCTTGAAAAACTAATCTTCAAGTGGAAGGGCAAATTAAGGTGGATAATTGGCTTGGGTTTATTCTCAATTGGACTTTCTTTTGGATTGATTTCTCATCAACATTCATTAAGTTTTAACAATGATGAAAACCTTTGGTCGAAGGCAATTGCATCCTATCCTTCAGACTATTTTGTATGGTTCAAGAGGGGAGCCCATTTTGCCAAAAAGGGGGAGTTTGAAAAGGGATTAAATAACCTGAACAAGTCTTTAGAATTAGAGCCGAATTATACCTTAGCCTTGAACAATAGGGGAATGGTTTTTCAATTTCTGAATGAACAAGAAAAAGCATTGGCAGATTTTAACAAGACGATTTCCCTTGACCCAAACTTCCATTTAGCTTATTTGAATAGAGGCCTGATATACATGAATCAAAAGAACCTTTTTCAAGCAAGAAAGGATTTTGAAGATTGTTTAGCATTGAGTCCAAATTTCATTAAGGCTCATTTGAATCTTGGAGTCTTAAATGAACTTGAAGAAAATACAATGCTTGCCCTCGAGGAATATAACAAAGCCATTGCACTGGATCCCAATTATGCCTTATCTTATAAATTCAAAAGCGTTCTACTTTTTAAAAATTACAGACTAAATGAAGCGCTGAACCAAATCAACGAATGCATTAAAATAGACCCTGATTTTGCTGAAGCCTGGTATTGGAAATCTCGCATCCTTTTTGAATTGAAGAGTGAAAACAATGCTAAATGGGCGGCAAAAGAGGCCCTTAGTAGAAATTACGTTCTACCACAATGGTATTTAAACGCTCTTGGAATTTAACTTACTGTATTGAATAATTCGATTAATTCGTCAAGCCGATCATTGCTTTCGATTCGATTAACAATCAAAATGAAAAATTCATTCTTAGGGTCATGCTTCAGATAATCTTGAGCATGTTTGAGCGCTTCAGCGTATTTCTTAGCATTAATTGCACATTGCAAGGAGACAACGTAAGCTTGTTCCAAGCTTGGATAGCTATCCTTTAATAGATCTAAACTTAAAGCATAAGCTTCTTCAGGCCGGTTAAGTACAATACAAGTATGTAAAAGATGGTATTTGGCTACCCAATTGTCTTTGCTATAGTCAAGACTTTCATTTAAATAGTGATACGCATTCTGGTAATCTTTGTCGAAATTGTAATAAATCAAACCTTCTTTTCTCAAAAGGGTTGCGAATTCTTGATCTGAACCAAAATTAGCATCTTGCTCAATTTCATCCAAAATCCCATTCACTTTCTGAATTTGGGCTGCACGATCTTCTCCAAGCATAGAAAGTGATTGATGGAATGTTTGTGCAGACCAAGCATAATAGGTTCTAAAGATTCTGATCCCCAATTTTTCCAATCGATTCGACAACATGATTCTATCTTGATGAACAATAAAAAAGGGGACGCACATTAAACTAATGGCCAGACTGATGCTAAATACCTGATTAAGGATTTGTTTCGACTCAATTTGCTTCACCAATACCAATGTTAATACTAATAAAAGGGGACTAGGAAAGGCGAATAGGTCCCAATCCATTTGCATGGTTAGAAGTGGGTTTACCACAAAAAATAAACTTGCAAAAAGGAATAGGGAGCAAGCCGTTAATATTAATACAGGACCATTCCAATTGATGGTCTTTCTTTGTGTTATGGCTATGACTAGAATTAGGAATAATGCTGCTGGCGACCATAACAGCATTTCATTAAAGTAATCAAATAAATGATTGAAGCTGAATAAGTTGTATTTATCAAGAGGCGCTTCCGGACTAATAATCGGCAGAAAAAGTCGATCGTACTCCATCACATCAAAATCTACAGTTCTGAGGTCTTTATAATCTTTGAATACGAAGAAATAACAAAACATTCCAATGCTGTAAATGGGAACGATGGCATAAGTCAGTACCTTTTTCCAAGTGATGATAAAACCCGATTTAAAATGTGAAATGCATAAAAATGTATATGCAGGGACAAACATCAAGGCCACTGCATGAAATTTTAAACAGATCAACAATAGAGCAGCTAGCCAATATAAATGTTTTGTTTTTTTCTCTTTGAAATAATTTATGAATATGGTCATCCATAGCAGATTAAGCCAATAAACTGGAGCATTCACTTCGATATGACCGTAGAAATTGAGTAAAAATGGAGAACTGATTCCTATGATTCCAAGCATAATTTTCCAAGGTCGAATGCTCAATTGTTCATTGACAAACTTTAGCCAGGTAAAAACAAATAAAAAGCCAAAGAACACATCAAAGTACACGAATACCTCACCATAACTTAAGCCAGTAAAATAAGTCAAGTAGGTGATGATGGCTAAGACTGTTATTTGTCCGCCCCAAGGCCTTAAACTAAAAGTTAAAAATCCTTCATGAGTTCCTTTTGGTATACTAGTAATTGTTGTGTCCAAATGCGGATTCAATAAAGTGGCCTCACCATAGAAATCAGCGTAAATTGGAAAGAAATAAAATAAACTTGCCATTAAGAGGCTAATTCCTATAAGCCAAAAATTAGTCTGTTTTATTTGTTGTTGATTGATTTTATCTAAAGTAGTTTCAATCATTTCAGGTTTAGCTCCTAAATAGATGAAAAGAATAGAGCATATATAAAAGCTCAATTTAAGAGGTAGGCTTAAAAAATGAATGGCATGACTTGCCCACCAATAATCTGGAAAGAGATCTCCTAAAAGGAAAAAAAGAAAGAACAAGGTGCCAAGTATAATCGGGGCCTTTCTAATCTTGTTTTCCATATTGTATGCCATTTCTTTTTTATTAATGTAGCGGATTTACTTTAATCATTAACAAATTGAATCCTTACCTCACAAGTTTCCGTATATTTTTTTAATGTTTCCGCACTTGCGGAGAATAGGTCTATTGTTATTAACAATTTGAATGAATTTTAAATCTTTAAGCGAATAAAGACTAAATTGTGAATCTTATTTTACCAATTATGAAAACAACTACCTTTCGAATTCCCGCTCAACTTCTAATCTTTTTATTTGCTGCGTTGCTAACAAAAAGCACATCAGCTCAAACCAATGTTCATAAAGATGGACAAGGGGCTGGCTCAAACAATTCCACTGGAGATTACAATACCTATTTTGGAGATTCTGCGGGTTACAGCAATTCTTCTGGTAGCTATGGGACATTTATTGGTTTTAAAGCTGGACATGGTTGGACCAATGATGCTGACAATACTTTTATTGGGGCTGAAGCAGGAGGTGGTAATCCTTCGGGCTTGAGTGTTGACGGTGTCGACAATGTTGTAATTGGAAAACGAGCCGGATACTATTTAAGGGGTACAGATGTTACCATAATTGGTGTTCATGCTGGGTACAATAACAACAATGGTTCTGACAATACTTTTATTGGAGAAGAGTGTGGATATAATAATACATCAGGTGACGACAATACATTTATTGGTGAAGATGCAGGCTATAACAATACAACTGCTAGTGATAATACCTTTATAGGTTCTACAGCTGGTAGATCAAATACCACTGGTTATAGAAACACAGCAGTTGGTAACGAAGCACTTTATGACAATACCACGGGAGACCACAATACAGCAGTAGGAGATTCGGCCGGAACCGATATGGGTGCGGGACATCACAATACAATGATCGGAGCTGCTGCAGGAGCCGCGACAGAACATGCAGATTACAATACCTTCGTTGGTGCTTATGCAGGCTGGGACAACAATAGAACAAATAGTACTTCTGATGCAGAACGTAATACCTACTTAGGAGCTAGAGCTGGTTATTCCAATCGAAAAGGAGAAGACAATGTTGGGGTAGGGGCATTTGCCGATTTTGGTGGAACACAAAGAGAGAGAAATACATTTGTTGGTGCAGGACTCCTATGTAAATAGCAATGACTGTATGGCTTATGGTTTCAATGCTAGAGCAACTGCAAATCGTGCGGTTTCATTTGGGAATTATAGTGATGCAACTTCAGCTGATGCATTTGCTTTCGGCTATTTAGCGCAAGCAACTTCAACTAGAGCTTGGGCAATTGGCTACTCTGCTGATGCTACAAATACAGACGCCATGGCAATGGGCTATGATGCTCAAGTAAGCGGGAGAAATTCTGTCGGAATAGGAAAAGAAGTTTCTGTAAGCGCTGACTCTTCTGTCGCAATTGGTACTAAATCAAATTGTGAAGGATCCTTCTCGGTAGCAATTGGGCTGTCTGCAGAATGTGATTCTACTTCCTCTGTTGCAATTGGCTTTGAAGCCTCAGCAACCGACAATAATTCAATTGCAATTGGATACCAGGCCAGCGTTTCTTCAGCAAATGAAACCTACATTGGAAACAATGCAATGGCATCTATTGGTGGTATAGTAAACTGGACAGCAACTTCTGATGGAAGATTTAAAAGCAATGTTCAAGAAAACATTCCTGGGGTAGATTTTATTAATGAATTGAGACCAGTGTCTTATAACTTAAGTGGAGAGGCCATTCAAGAATTTTTCGGAAAAGATGTACCTGAAGATTTAAGAGCAGCATATGATGCTCAAAAACAAGTACAGTATTCAGGTTTCATTGCTCAAGAAGTTCATCAAGCTGCAGAAGAATCTGGATACGACTTTAGTGGTGTTAAAATTCCTGGTGATGAGACTAAAGAGATCTATGGTCTAAGGTATGCAGAATTTGTGGTGCCCTTGGTAAAATCTATTCAGGAATTGGATGCCAGGTTAAAAGTCTTGGAGGAAGAGAAGTTAATGGCTGATCGCTTGCTAATAGAAAAACAAGAATTGCTTTGTGAGCAAGAAAATAAAATCAATCAATACGAAGCCTTATTAAGGAATGTAGATTCTAGGCTAAGTGAAATGGAGCAAAAACTTAACAACATTCAGAGTGATAATGCAATAGCGTCTAAATAATTGATTCAATTTAAATTTAGCCTTATGAATTCTTATACAATTGAATCAAGTCCCTTAAAGCCATTAAGAAAATCACTTTTCCTTTTCCTTTTCCTATTTTCTTTTTCGCATTTAAATTTTGCCCAAATAACAAGAGTTGGCCAAAAATCTAGGGTCAATACTACAACACTCAACTCACAAAGGAATGCCAAAGCTGCCATGGATAATGATGGCAATTATTTAGTGGTTTGGGAAAGTTTTGATGAGGATGGCGACGGCTGGGGAGTTTATGGTCAGTGGTATAACGCAGACCGAACTTCAAATGGTGCTAGTTTTAAAGCGAACCCCATTACGGAACACGATCAACGCAATCCTGCTGTTGCGGTAGGAGAGGATGGAAGCTCAATAATTGTTTGGGAAGAAGAGGAGGAAGACGGTAGTGGATTTTCCCTAAAATTTAGCTCATATGATGATTCGCATAGTTCTGTTGTTTCTGGAACAACAATTAGATCAACACAAAGTGGTCAACAAAGATGGCCAGATGTTGATATGGATGCCAACGGAACAAGTTTTATCACGTGGACTCAGGTAGCCCATGACAATTCTACCTATACCATTTTTGTGCAGAAAAGATTATCAAATGGTTCTGCTACATCATCCCCCATTCAAATTAATGACAATAACAATAGTTTCAATGGCTTTTCAAAAATTGCCGTTGAGCAAAGTGGAGACATGGCCATTACTTGGCAATCCTTAGGATCTGATACTACAGGGACCCATGGTATAATGCTTGAACGATTGGATCAAATCTTTACATCCTTAGGTTCTGAATCCTTGGTGAATACAGAAATTACAGGAAATCAGTATGCTCCAGATGTAGCCATGGATAGTGTTGGGAATTTTACTGTAGTTTGGACAAGTGCAGGGCAAGATGGTGACGGTGATGGAATTTATGGTCAGCATTATTTTGCGGATGGATCTTCTAATGGTGTAGAGTTTCAAGTAAATACCAACACTACAGGATTTCAGAATTATCCTTCAATTGGAATGTCGAAGACAGGTGCCATGGCCATTGGATGGAATTCTTATGATCAATCTAGTGATTATGATGGTGCATTTGCTCAAGCCTATCATTCAGATGGCTCACAAAATGGCCTAGAATATCAAATTGAGTATAGGAGCAACTCATTTCAACAATTTCCTTCGATTGCAGCAAAGGTGATATCTGACAGCATGATATTTGTTTGGGCTGATGGATTTAGGAATTCTACATCAACACTAGATGGTAGTGATTATGGTGTTTACAGTGCTAAAATAGGAGTAGCAGGTCCATTAGCTGCAACCTTCACAGTAAATAATATTTCTTGCCATGGGATCATAGATGGTTCCATTATTCCAACTGTCTCCAATGGAATTGCACCACTAACTTATGCCTGGAGTAATGGTCCTAGCACAAAAAACAATACGAATTTATCTGCTGGGACATATACCCTTACCATAACAGACTTTCTCTCTGCAACTATTATTGATTCTGTAACGATTACTGAGCCAGATTCTTTGGTGGCTGATGTTTTTATTGTTGAAGAAATTGTTTGTGCAGGAGACGATAATGGCCACCTAATCGCATATGGTTTTGGAGGCTCTATGCCCTATGCCTTTTTATGGAGCTCTGGTGGAACCGATGCAACTGACACCAATTTAGTGGCTGGTAATTATACAGTTACCATTACTGATGCGAGTGGATGCTCTGATACAGCTTCAGCCAATTTAATAGCAAATGACACTATCCCTCCAGTTGCTAGTACACAAAACATAACGGTTTATCTAAACGGTTCTGGAAAGTGCGAGCTTTACAGCTGGTGATATAGACAATGGCAGTTCAGATAATTGTGGTACACCAAGTCTAGGAATAAACATTAACAGCTTCACCTGTGCAGATATAGGAGCCAATACGGTGACTTTAACCGCAACTGATGGCAACTCAAATTCCAGTACTGCAACCTCAACTGTAACGGTAATGGATACCATTGCCTCAACTGCTAGTGCACAAAACATAACGGTTTATTTAGACGGTTCTGGAAATGCAAGCATTGTTGCTGGAGATGTGGACAATGGAAGTGCAGACAATTGTTCTGTGCAAAATTTAAGCATCGACATCAATAGCTTTACTTGTGCAAACATTGGAAGCAATACAGTTACACTTACTGCAACTGATGGCAATTCCAATATGAGTACGGCAACTTCTACTGTAACTGTGGTAGATTCAACAGCGCCAACAGTATCCACACAAAACATCACGGTTTATCTTGATGGTACCGGAAGTGCAAGCATTGTTGCTGGAGATATAGACAATGGTAGCACAGATAATTGTGGTGCTCCAAGTTTAAGTTTGAATCAAAGCGCATTTACATGTGTTGATATAGGTGCCAATACAATTACATTAACAGCTAGTGATGGAAGTGCAAACATGGCAACAGGTTCTGCAACAGTGACTGTTATCGATAGTACTGCCCCTACAGCAAGTGCTCAAAACATCAACGTTTATTTAGATGGTACTGGAAATGCTAGCATTACAGCCAATGATTTAGATAATGGTAGTGCAGATAATTGTGGTACACCAAGTCTAGGAATAAACATTAACAGCTTCACCTGTGCAGATATAGGAGCCAATACGGTGACTTTAACCGCAACTGATGGCAACTCAAATTCCAGTACTGCAACCTCAACTGTAACGGTAATGGATACCATTTCCTCAACTGCTAGTGCACAAAACATTACGGTTTATTTAGACGGTTCTGGAAATGCCAGTATCACTGCGAATGATGTAGACAATGGCAGTGCAGATAATTGTGGCTCAACTAGTTTAAGCATTGACATCAATAGCTTTACTTGTGCAAACATTGGAAGCAATACAGTTACACTTACTGCAACTGATGGCAATTCCAATATGAGTACGGCAACTTCTACTGTAACTGTGGTAGATTCAACAGCGCCAACAGTATCCACACAAAACATCACGGTTTATCTTGATGGTATCGGAAGTGCAAGCATTGTTGCTGGAGATATAGACAATGGTAGCACAGATAATTGTGGTGCTCCAAGTTTAAATTTGAATCAAAGCGCATTTACTTGTGTTGATTTAGGTGCCAATACAATTACATTAACCGCTAGTGATGGAAGTGCAAACATGGCAACAGGTTCTGCAACGGTGACCGTTATCGATAGTACTGCCCCTACAGCAAGTGCTCAAAACATCAACGTTTATTTAGATGGTACTGGAAATGCAAGCATTACTGCTGGTGATATAGACAATGGCAGTTCAGATAATTGTGGTACACCAAGTCTTGGAATAAATATTAACAGCTTCACCTGTGCAGATATAGGAGCCAATACGGTGACTTTAACCGCAACTGATGGCAACTCAAATTCCAGTACTGCAACCTCAACTGTAACGGTAATGGATACCATTTCCTCAACTGCTAGTGCACAAAACATTACGGTTTATTTAGACGGTTCTGGAAATGCAAGCATTACAGCAAATGATGTAGACAATGGCAGTGCCGATAATTGTGGTTCAACTAGTTTAAGCATTGACATCAATAGCTTTACTTGTGCAAACATTGGAAGCAATACAGTTACACTTACTGCAACTGATGCCAATTCCAACATGAGTACGGCAACTTCTACAGTTACTGTGGTAGATTCAACAGCGCCAACAGCATCCACCCAAAACATCACGGTTTATCTTGATGGTACCGGAAGTGCAAGTATTGTTGCTGGAGATGTGGACAATGGCAGCTCAGATAATTGTGGTGCTCCAAGTTTAAGTTTGAATCAAAGCGCATTTACTTGTGTTGATATAGGTGCCAATACAATTACATTAACCGCTAGTGATGGAAGTGCAAACATGGCAACAGGTTCTGCTATAGTAACTGTTGTGGATTCCTTTAGTGTCGGTGTTTCATTTAGCTCACAAGCCAATATAGATTGTTTTGGAAATTCAACAGGAAGCGCAACTGCTCAAGGAAGTGGTGGCAATGGAACTTATACCTACCTCTGGAGTAATGGGTCAACAAATGCAAATGCATCTGGTTTAATTGCTGGGACCTATACGGTCACTGTTTCATCAGGAACCTGTTCTAGCGCATCAAGTTCAATAGTTCTTAGCGAACCAATGGCAATTGCTTTATTAACTTCTGTAGATAGTATTGTTACCTGCATAGGAAATGCAGATGGAAAGATATCCTCATCAGTTAGTGGTGGAATATCACCTTATACTTACGCTTGGTCAAACGGAGCTACTTCAACTTCAATTTCAGGCTTATCAAATGGAGTGTATACCTTAACTCTGACAGATAATAATGGCTGTTTTTCGGTAAGTTCATCTACCATGACAGATGATCCAACTTGTGGTGCTCCAATGAACTTAAGAACTTTGTTCATTCAGGATACAGCAGCAACCTTATCTTGGACAAAAGTTTCTGGTGCTATTTCCTATAAGGTGGTCATTAGAGAAGCTAGTTCGCCACCATGGGACAATGTATATTTTAGAAATGCAAATGCTGGCACCTATCGTGTCGATAATCTAAGTCCAGATACAAAGTACGTTTGGTCTGTGATGGCAAGAATGCCATCTGGCTGGACTAAGTTAGCTTATGTTGTGAAATTCAAAACCTTGGCTAATCCTTGCTTAAATCCTACAGGATTAAGCACAGGACCTATTCAAGATGTTCAAGCGAGAATGAATTGGACTACACAAAGCAATTCAATTAAATATAGAATAAGGTATAGAGAAGTTGGAAGTGGAACTTGGATTGCCGATGTTGCTCAGCATCCAAGGAATCTAAATTGGTTAACGGGATTAAGTCCATCTACTAATTATGAATGGCAAATAAAAAGTGTTTGTGCCTACGGAACAACTTCCGGAAATAAGTGGTCTGCTTCTCAGCTTTTTCAAACTAAAGCTCCCATAATCCCAGAATTTAGTCAGTTGAATCATAGAGATTTTGCATCCAATTTAAGCATAGATGTATTCCCTAATCCTACCAGAGGAAGCTTTACACTTCTAGCTAAAGGAGAAATAAGTCAATCTGATCTGATAAGGATTTACGATGCAAATGGAAAATTAGTTTATGAAAAGAAATTGCTTACCAATCAAGTAAAGGTAGACCTATCCACCTTTGCAGATGGACTATATTTAGTGCGTTATAAAGACCAATGGAAAAAGATTGCACTAAGTAAATAGTAGATATATAACTAAACTTCAAAAGCCCTACTTCTACCAGTAGGGCTTTTTTTATTGCATTTTAATTCTTATTTTGTATTTATCAATTTTACTAGCATCATGAGAAAAAATCTACTATTACTACTTGCAACATTTATTTGTATCCCCTTTATTAACATTGCACAAGTTTCCGTTTCTATGTCGCCACGAGAAGGCTACCAAGGGGACACCTTGCAAGTTTTATTGTCAGGTCCAGATTTTTTCTTACAAAGTTCAGGAACCATCAATAAGGTTTGGTTGAATAAAAGTGGAGGCACTTCAATTCCCTTTCAAAATTTTAATCCAATATCTAAAGATTCTGCAAGTGCAACAGTTTATTTAAGCCCTAATACTTTGCCTGGAACATGGTCGGTTAGGGGAGAGGATACCCTAGCGCAAACATTTATTCGATTTTTTCCATCCTTTACAGTCAAAAAAGTTGAAATTCATTGCGATCAATACACTTGGCCTCAAAATGGAACCACCTATACCAATTCTGGTTTTTACTACGATACCCTTCAAAGTTCTCAAGGAATGGATTCAATAATTGCTTTGAATTTGAGAATAAATCCAACTCCTTTATCTACTATCGCACAAGGTGTTACAACTAGTATTTGTGATGGAGATTCTGCCCTTCTAAGCCTTAATAATCCTTCTAATTTTCATGAGTGGTATTATTTTAATGATAGCGTAAAAATATGGAGTGACTTAAGCAAAAACACTTTCAAGACTTATAATCAAGAGCGATTAATTTTTGCCAATGGACATGATGTTTACATGGTTGAACAGGGCGGTCCTCTAAACGTTTATAAATTGGTTGGTTCTCAATGGGTTTATATTTCTGAGGATTTAGTTGGTTCTACCTATTCCGACATGGAGTTTTTAAATGGCGAACCCTATTTGGCCCACCGGTTAAATGGAAGACTTGCAGTTAGCAGGTATGATGGGAATACATGGATTCCTGTTGGGATTCCAGGTGTAGGACCAAGTATCCATCTATTAGATCTTGAAATAGATAATGGGGAGCTTTATGTGGCATACCTAAACTTTGGAATTAACTCGCTAAGTGTAAAGAAGTTTGATGGCAGCAACTGGAATTTTGTTGGCAATGATACCATTGCACCCAATACTAGACCCATATTTTTAAGTTTTGACGTTGACAATGGTACACCCTATGTTGCTTATAATGATCGACAAACAAATGGAGATAAAGCATCGGTGAAGCGATATGATTCCTTAACTGGATGGACCTATGTTGGACCTGTTAGCATTACAAGCGGAAGAGCCTATGATGTTCAATTTCACATCATCAGTGGAGTTCCAACTTTAATTTATAGAGATGTTGACAATGGTGGAACCAGAGTAATGGAGTTTAAAAACAATATTTGGGCACCCATGCCAAGTATCCCTCTTGGTCTGCCAGGTACTAGTTACTTAAATACAATAGTCGACGAAAACAATTACCTCTATGTTCCGTCCTTATCAATTAATTCTTGGGGTAATCAATTCACAGTTCATCAATTTGATGGAAGCACTTGGACTAATTTTACTTCAGATACCATAATTGGGATGTCAGGGAATTACAGGAGGCATTTTTTGGCTGTGCAGAATGGCAATTTCTTCATTACTTACAATATAGGCCAAAATAATCCGCTTTACCCAGGAGTTGCTGTTTATAGTGGTCTAGAATTCATAGATACTACCCAAAGTATTTATGCTAACAAACCTGGAAAATATTTTGTAGTAGCAACTTCATCATCTAGCTGTTTTACCACAGACACCGTTCTCGTTGGAATTGGAAATAGCAATACAGGAACAGCAAGCGTTACAGCATGTAACTCTTATACTTGGATAGATGGCAACACCTATACAACCTCTACAAATACACCAACATTTGTGATGACTAATGCAAGTGGTTGTGATTCTACAATTACATTAAACTTAAGTTTAGATACCGTGAATTTAAATGTTAGCCAAAATTTAGGTGTACTTACGTCTGCACAAACAGGTGGAACCTACCAATGGATAGATTGCAACAATGGAAACCAAGGAATAAACGGGGCGACTAACCAATCATTTACAAGCGCAGTTCCGGGTTCTTATGCAGTAATAGTAAATTTTAATGGTTGTAGTGATACTTCAAATTGTGTGATTGTAACAAGCCTTAATGAACATATATTGGCGTTGGACGGATTACAAAGCTATCCAAACCCTGCAAATGATAATCTAGTGGTGAACTTATCTGAACAAACCCAATTGGGAGACCTTTTAAGAATTCAAAGCATAACTGGCGAATTGTTGCTTGAACTAAAAATGGATAAGAATTCTATTAACCTCGACATGAGCGGAATTCCAAATGGCCTATATTTTATTTCTTACCAAGGGAAGATTAATAAAGTCATCATTGCGCACTGATCCAGATCCTTATGTTTTATAAAATACTTTCTTCAATAGTATTAACTCTTTTTGTTTGTTGCACAGTTTATTGTCAAGTTGGAGTATCAAACGGGTATGGTTATAGAGGAGATACAGTTCAAGTATCCTTCTATAAATTTTCCGGCTCCTTTTCTCAAAATGAAATAAGAAGAAAAGTAATAATGCATAAATCTGGTGATACACTAAAAGTAAAAGGACTATATCTAAATTCAAACGGTAGTAGATTATATGGAACCGTCATAATACCTAAAAATAGAAGAAGCCAAAGCTATTCAATAATCTATTTTGCTGACTCGCTTATCAATACACCCGTGTCGGTAAATGGGTCATTTAGGATTAGAGAAGAACTAAGTATTTCTTCATCAGGCGTGTACTATTTGCTTAATAAAAGAACTTTAGATGCCAGTGGAAGAACTCGCTTTACCAATACTGGAAGAGCCAAGGCTTATGTCAAAAATGGGTCAAATGTGATGGCCTTGGATTCTTTAACTTTCATCAATCAGTATGAATTTGAGACCAGTTTTAGGGTGTCAAAAACGATTCCTATTGGTGAATATGATATTTACCTTATTTTAGATAGTAATTTAACTGACACAATCTATGAACCTCTTGATTTTAGAGTTGTTGGAACACCAACATTCATTAGCAGTAATAGTGGTTATCCAATGGATACCATAAGCCTTTATTTTATAAAAACCACTGGATTTATTACCAATACAGCCACTTTAAATAAGGTTGAGTTTACAAAAGGTCAGGATTCTTTTAGAATGGAAAATATAGTAAGAATTGACTCCTTCTCTGGAACTGGAACGGTAGTAATACCAAGTGTTTCTTCCTATGGGGCATTCAACATGATTTGGTCAGACTCAAGCAATGGAACTGCATTTTCCCACTTTAACCAATTTTATGTAAGAAGACCATTTATTTGTGATCCTTCTGTTCTTTTTAGAGGAAATTCTACTAATGTGAAACTAACAACTTTTCAAAAAAATAAATATTTTAGAAAATTAGGGCAAAGAGCAAAGTTTTTCATAAAAAAGGATACTGTTGAAATACCACTTAGAAATGCTGTAGTATTAAATAATGATACAGTAATTGGAAGCTTTGTAATACCTCCTCAGACCAATGTTGGGGTTTATGATTTTGGGGTAATTTTCGATAGCCTCATTTTCGATACCTTATTTGTAACTGATGCAGTTAATATCGATTTTAATTCAATTGAAATTAGTCCAGACTGTGGCATTCAAGGTGACACAATTACTTTGCTCATGTCCGGCAGTTACAATTACTTGCAAAGTTCAGGAACAATGAACAAGGCCTGGATTAATAATGGAAACACTAATATTCGAATCAATAACCTTAATATATCCAATTTTCCTGTTACTGGACAGCTAGTTTTGGGCTCTAATGCCGCTTTCGGTTTCTGGGATGTGTTTTACACCAATGACACAACTGGAGCTGATACCGCATTTTTAAGTCAAGGTTTTGAGGTCAAACAACCAGTTGGCCTAAATCAAAAGAAACAGGCTACAGATAATATTAGTGTGTTTCCTAATCCAGGTTCAGACATTGTTCAATTTAGGTTTTTAAACTCTTCCAATTCCAATGTAAAAGTTTTTGGTCTTGATGGAGCTACAATTGACGAGTTTAGTATTAATGGGAAAGATAAATTTCAATACAATGTAAGGCATTTAAAAAATGGGATTTATTACATGAAATTTAACAATGGAAAAGAAAGCGTTCTTAAAAAGCTTATCATTGCTCATTAAGCCTCGTTAATGTATGGATGATTTAAATGCCAGTCAGCTGATTAAAGAAATTGGACATAAGCGAAAACGCATAAGTCTTGTTTCATTCTTAGTTGCTATTATTGTCAGTGTTTCTTGTTATTTTTTTGTATTTAATAAATTCCATAGCCAGCTTAGGTTCTACATTACAGCCTCCGGGACTGCAAATTATAATACCATTTTAGAACAAGACTTTGTAGACATCTCGGTAAACCTTTCAGAGATAAAGAGAATTCAAAGTTTTGCTTATTCGAATAATCTAGCTAAGCTAGTTTGTGATAGTTTACAATCCTTAAGCCTACAAACAACCCCTTCTTGTTGCCAAAGCTCTGAAGACTATTATCAATTGATTAAATACTATCAGGTTGACATAAGTCATTTGAATGAAATTGAGGTTCATTCAAAGCATCCGGACCTTGAGATGGCGAAAAAATTATCAAGCTTAATCATGTTCTTTATCAACCAATTGAACAATGATTTCCTAGCAAGTTTTAAACATGATCAAATAAAAGCGAGAGAGGGGCAAATAGCTTTACTAGAGGAAAATAAAGCCAAGCTAAAATCTAAAATTCAAGAATTGAGCATACAAATAAAGGCTTATGGGCAATCCAAAGAAGTGGAGGAGGCATTGATTAGAATCAATAACCCCAGTTTAGGTCAAAGTTCTACGCTGAGTTTGATGGAATTACTGTTAAACAAACATCAGCCAGAAATTAGAGAATTGGAGTTAGTAATAGATCGATTGAATTCTATTAATAATGAAATAGAAAACGAATTTAGGAACCTAAGGAATGATCAGTTGAGTATGGAATTGATAAAATCCAAGCAGGCGTACCTTACCCAAGAAATTACTCCTAAAAACCGACAATCAGCATTCAATGTCATCTGGCTTTTATTAGTTTCTTTTATCATTTGTGTCTTTTTGCAGGTTTTATTAATTGCGATTAACCAGCGATACAAGCAGTACTTTCAATTTTTTAGTAGCCCTAAATAAATGGAATTGATGAAATCAAAAATCATCAATATCTTTATCTCCCTAGGTTTAGGAATCTTGGTTATTGTTTTGCCATTTTATTATAATGCAGAGCATTTAGACCCAGTTGTTGCCAGTCGATTGTTGCTTTTGAATGCAGTGAATGTGGTTCTGTTCTTTTTATTGCTTTTCACGAAAAAGGGAATACATGCCTTTATGCAAATAATAAAATTTCCAGCAATATGGCTGTATTTTTTATTTCTATTGTATCTGTTAGTTCGAGTGAATTCAGCAATAGTTGAAACAGAGGCCATTTTTGTGTTTTTAAAGCATCTCAATTATTTTCTATTACTCAGTATTTCTGCTGCATTTCTTGCTAATGAGAATATCAGAATTACATTTTATAAAATAATTGCCTTTTTACCACCAGCCTTAGCCATACTATGTCTTTATCAAGCAGTTCAAATACCTATTTTGGAACAAGATGTTGCAAAACATTCTTATTATGCATGGTATGGAAGCGTTAGTGTTGAAGCGTATTTCGCTAATCCCAATCTATTTTCCATCGTTTGCCTTCTGCTTTTACCATTCAATGGAATCCTCTTTTTCTTAAAATTGAGTCGCCTTTGGAAGATTTTAGCAAGCCTAAATTCCTTGTTCTTGCTATTTGTTATCTTCTTTATCGGTGGGAGATCAGCCATGATGGGCTTTTTTATTGCGACTGTGTTTTTACTTTTGAGCCTGTTTCTTAAAAAGCAAATGAATCGAGGTCTAATGACCACTTCCTTTTTGCTTTATTTTCTTGCCCTATTTTCGCTTTGCTTTTCCGGAAACCCAATAGAGAAAAAATGGAATGCGCTTGAAGGCATCGTTGTTAAAGATGCTGACCCTGATGACCCGAGCAGAAATGCTTCGGAGTACGAGCGCTACCTAATGTGGAAAAACAGCATGACATTGGCAAAAGAAAAGCCCTTACTTGGAATAGGTCCTAGTAATTGGCCAATAGCATTTGCAAAAGTTGGAGCAGGAGGAAACAATTTTTTAAATAGAGGAGTAGTGCAGTTTAGAAGGCCACACAATGATTTCTTATTGATTTTCGTTGAATTGGGCATAATGGGTTTGCTCCTTTATCTCTCAATGTTTGCTTACCTAATTGTTTATACCATAAATCACTATAAGCTAGTAAAGGAAAACTTAGGCCTTTATTTCAGCTTATTTGGACTCATCTCTTATTTCATCATAGCAAATTTATCTTATCCTTCTGAAAGAATATTTCCCTCCATTTTGTTGATGCTAACCATGGCCATCTTGGTTGCTAGGATTCAAACTAAAAAGAGACCAATCAACAATAAATCCTTTCAAATTGTTATTCCAGTTGTTTCCATTTTGTTTTTATTAGGATCCATTTGGTGGGTAAATAAGCGGAATCAAGGAGAAGAATTAGTTCATCAGACTTTTGAAGCAAAAAGAAGCAACAATTGGCAATACTGTCAAAAAAGTGCAGAATTGGCAGAAAGAACCACGGCTGTTGAAATAGACCCCTTGGGCTTTCCGCTTCAGTGGTACCAAGGCACTTCTTTTCATCAGTTAAAAATGGACAAAAAGGCCCTACTGAATTTTCGAAAGGCCATTAAGTTAAGTCCTTACAACAGTAACTTATACAATGATTTAGCTGGAAGTTTTGTGGCTGTTAAACAACTTGATTCTGCAGTATTGTATTTTAATAAAGCCTTGAAAATTAGCCCAGATTATTATTTAGCAAGAATTAATTTGGCAATCATTTATTACAATTTAAGTCAATATGATCTAGCTCTTGAAAACATTGATAAAATTTTAATAAAAAGTGGTGCCTTTCAAGAAGATTATTATTTCGCAGCGGTGCCAATATATAGGGCCATCTTAAAGAGAGATTTAGCCCTTGTAGAGAATGAATTTCACCGAAGCATATTGGAGGAATTACTTGTGGATGACATAAAGATTAGGGTGTTAATCCAGCAAGAAAGGAGGGAAGGAGAAGCATTAATAGACCGATTGGGTAGAATGATTATTAACGCTAGCTATTGATTAATGCTAGGATTTTTAAGCATAAGCATTAGCCTAGTCCTTTTATTTGGTCTCATTTTTCTATACGGCCAATTTCAAACTTATGACTCGAATAGTGAACGAAATTATTATCTGTTTGGGGTTGCCCTAAAACTAATTGGAAGTATAGTTTTTTGCCTGGTTTATAAACTTTATTACCAAGGTGGTGATGCGCTTTTGTATTTTGAAGGAGCAAAAGATTTAATTGAATTGTTTTGGACCGAACCGAGTCTATTTTTTGAATTGTTTACAGAAGCGGCATCAAATGGAAACAAATATCAATTGGAGTTATTTGGAAGCCTGAATGAGTATTACAATGTGAATTACCAATGGAACCTAACTAGAATGTTAATTCCATTCGTATTTCTTGGTTTTGGAAATTTCTATGCTGCAAGTTGTTGGATTGGTTTTTTGGTGTTCATTTTATCCTGGAAAATTTTCAAATCAATTAAACAATTAATCCCAGGAATGGATAAATCTTTTGCTTTTGCTTTTCTATTTATTCCATCACTATTATTCTGGACTAGCGGGTTTTTAAAGGATACAGTAATTCTAGCAGCCATATACTTTTACATTTCTTCTTTAGCCAGTTGGTTGAGAACAAGGAAATTGAGTTTCGATTTAATTTTAGGTGTTCCCATTTGTATCTTAATCTTAATCTTAATTAAACCCTATGTTTTTCTGGTCCTTTTTCCTGCCAGCATTTTTTGGATGTTATTGGCTTATTTAAAAGGATTGAAAGATCGCCTGTTTCTTTTTTTAATCAGCCCATTTATTTTCATTCTGGTTTTTCTAATGATAGTTGCGGTGGTAAAATTGGGACAAAGCCACCTTGGGGAATATGGTAAATTTTCTAACTTACTTGAATATGCTGAAGGAATGAGAGAAGGGTTCGACCAAGTTAGCGAACCTCATAAAAGAATTGGAGAAGCGGATGTTCAAAGTCAATTCTCCTGGTCATTTGGCGATTTAATGAGCCGCATATGGGATGTTAATCTTAAGCCCTATCTGTGGGATAGTTGGAATCCATTAAGCCTGGCTAACGCAATTGAGAATTTTATCTTTCTATTATTAAGTGCTGCTGCAATGATAAGAACAGCTTTACATCCAAGATTGTTGTTGCAAGTTTTCAGAAATCCTTTTGTTCTGTTTTGCCTTGTTTATAGTTTAGCATTTTCTATAGGTCTAGGTGTTTCTGTAAGTAATTTTGGTGCCCTTGCAAGACTAAAATCTGCCTATTTGCCATTCCTTTGGGTCTTCTTATTATTCTTTTTGAATTCAGATGAAAAAACCAATGAATTCTCAAATGAAAGAAATTCATGAAGTAACTAAAACTACAAACCCCTAGTGTTTTCGTTTGATAATCTTGTAAATGGCTAATCGTTTAGAACACTAAACCAAAGACCAATATTTTGTTGATTTGAAAAACTTATTGGAATTCATTTTAGACACCGTTAAATAGCCAATAATAGCCTAATTTAGAGGTCCTAAATAAATACAATGAAGCGAATTATATTCTTCTTATTTATTCTTGCCCTTTTTGGCAAAAATGAAACCTCCGCACAAGCAATTGGCGATACCATTAAAGTTCAGGCTTTTAAATACAGTAGTTCTTCTAGAGACAGCACCATTATCTTTCCTAATCTTCCAAATGTGAAGTACGAAAAGATCCTAATGCGTTATGCTATGAGATGTAAAGGCGCTTTGGTTTCTTCCGGTTCACAAAGAAATCTAGGCTGTGGAGAATGGGATTACTCTTGCAATACTTACGTTCAAGATTCTTCACGAATTGATTCTATTGATGCAAGTGTTCAAAGGTATGTTGTAAATCCAAGTTCCAACCCCAATAACAATTACAGTCAAACTCAAACTTGGAGTGCCTATCCTAGCGCTCAACAAAACGTCAACTTAAACTCCATTTTAAATGAAGATACTGCATCAATAGGTTCAGGGACAGTTGGAGATACAAATTTTATTGCATCTGCTAAGAATGGAAAAACACTTGTGATTTATACACAAGCCGAATTGAGTAATGCCGGATTGGTTTCAGGAGGAATTGATGGCTTAAGTTTTAATTGCACCAATTCTGCAGCCATTCTAAAGAATTTTAGAATTCGACTTAAAGAGGTAAGTGCCAGTAATATTGCTTCTATTGACACTTCATTTTTCAATGGCTTACAAGAGGTATACTTTTATAATACCTCACTTAGCCTGGGTTGGAACCGAATCCAGTTTTATCAAAGTTTCAATTGGACAGGGAATGGTAACCTTCTTGTTGAAATAAGTTATGATGGAACAGCCAATGGTCCAAATGTAGAATTGGCGACAAGTTCAACGGGCTCTTCAACTGGTGCACTATATTCAAGAGGTGACTTTACATTGGATTTGTTTCAAGGAAATTATGTTACCGCAAACGCTTACAAAGGAATTCCTAGCAATAACGATAGAACTGTTGAAGCATGGATAAAAACCACAGGTACAGGCGAAATCACTACATGGGGCACGAACAGTACTGGACAGAAACAATCATTTATGGTGAATGGTTCTGGACAGCTTCGACTTGAAGTTAGTAATGGCTCAACTGTTGGAACCAAGTCAATAAACGATGGTAAATGGCATCATGTCGCCTATCGATTTAGTGGACAAAACATGTACGATGTCATATTTTACATTGATGGTGCATGGGATTTTCCTAGCTCAGTAACCACTAAACCCATGAATACTGGAAATTCAAGAAATTTCGAAATTTCTAGGGGTTTTCATAATCGCTATTTCAATGGAGAAATTGATGGAGTTAGAGTATGGGAAGCTGCTTTGTCTTTAGGAACTGTAAGAAATTGGAGGTACAGTGCGATTACCAGCAGTCACCCGAATTATGCTAGTCTAGCGCTTCATTATGAAAATGAAGGAAATTCAATGACCATTTCAGATTTAAGTAGCAATTCCAATGATGCACAATTCAATGGGGCTCCTAGGTTCAATAATCTAAAAGGAGTTGAACAATTTAAAAACCTTAGGTCCTATAACGCCAGGCCAAATGCTCATTTTTACCAGGGTTCTTACAACATGACTGTTCAATTGGATACGTTATATGATACCATTCCAAATAATCCTTTTGTGGTCACTGAGAACACTATTTATTCTAGACCAGGAACTATCTACCCGGATAGCATAGGCACACAAATTTTCAACTATTGGCCAGAGGCTAATGTAGTGTATGATTTCTCTGGTAATGTTGCCAGTTCTAATCCTTCATCTAGTACATTAACCCTAGTGAATTCTACTCTTCCTTATATTCATCGACAAGCCTCTAAGCTTGAGATAATGTCTTTTGTAACGCCTTATGGTATCAATTTAGACCTTGGGGTTGATGGGAAAGCTTGGTGGTTTGATGTCAGCGATTTTGCTCCAGTTTTAAAAGGTGCTAAAAGACTTAGCCTAGAAAGAGGTGGTCAGAATCAAGAAGAAATGGACATACAGTTTTTCTATATCGTTGGAACACCTCCCGCAGATCAACATGATATCCGACAGATTTGGAGAGTAGACCAAAGAAACTACAGTCAAATCAATAGCAATCAATATTATGAACCTAGAACAATTCGATTGGATCCAAATTCTAAACGATTTAAAATTAGATCTTCTATAACTGGGCATGGTCAGGAGGGTGAATTCATTCCTAGAAATCATTTTATCAATATCAACAATGGAGCTGCTGTATTCAACCGTTTAGTTTGGAAAGAATGTGCAGAAAACCCTGTATACCCGCAAGGGGGGACTTGGATCTATGATAGAGCAGGATGGTGCCCAGGAATGGCCACAGATATTGGAGAGCACGATGTTACGGCTTATGTTGCTCAGGACTCTTTATTAGTAGATTATGGAATGTCAGCCGCAACAGGTGATTCAAGATACATTGTTAGCCAGCAAATTGTTTCTTATGGAGATATCAATTTCATGAACGATGCGAGAGTGATTGAAATTTTAAAACCAAATTCTAACATTGCTTATGAAAGAACTAACCCGAGCTGTCATGCACCCGAAATAGTCATTCAAAATACTGGCTCTGCTGTATTAAGCTCAGCAGTAATAGATTATTGGGCAAACAATGGCACTCATCAAACCTACAATTGGTCAGGATCTTTAAATTTTATGGATAAAGCAACTATAGTGTTGCCCCTTCCTGCTGGATTCTGGACAAACATACAAGGGGCTGGCAATTCTTTCTATGCTAGAATTGCAGGTGTAAATGGAGGAGCAGATCAATACATTCATAATGACACCTTACAGTCTTATTTCAAACTGCCTGCAGTTTTGCCTAATAACTTTTACATCAGCCTAAGAACAAATGTTGCCTCTAACCAAACTAGTTATGACCTTAGAGATGACTTAGGAAACATTATTTTTCAAAAATCGGGACTAAACCCAAATCAAAACTATGTAGATAGCATAAGCCTAAGCCCAGGTTGTTACCGAATTAACCTTTACGATTCAAATGATGATGGATTGTCATTTTTTGCAAATAGCGCAGGTACTGGCTGGTTTAGACTATTGGATTTAAATGGAAGCACCATTCAGAATTTTAACCCAGATTTTGGTGATGGCATTTCATTCGATTTTACTGTTAGTTTCCCTTTGGCACTTGATCAAGAAGAAGAATTGAATAGCCTAGCTTTGTTTCCCAATCCAAGTGATGGGATCGTTTGGTTAAATAGTAGCTTCAACTTGAAAAGAATCATTGTTCAAGATGCATTGGGTAAATTGGTCTATGAGAAAAATGCATTCAACAATGGGAATGAAAAGGCCATAAAGTTGGATTTAAACCACTTAAAATCAGGATTGTATTACATTAATATTCAAAACAATAAAGAATCAACAACTCAAAAATTAATACTAAAATAAAATCTCAAACATGAATCAATTTGAACAACCATCTATCGACGCTGGAAAATTAAAACCCTTTATTTTCCTTGGAGTAGGATTAGTAATTCTTTTAATCTTTTTCTCTAAAACCTTTGTAATACTAGAGCCTACTGAAAGGGGAGTAGTGTTTAAAAAATACACAAGCGGACTAGATGTAGAAAACATCAAAGGTGAAGGCTTAAACATTATCGCTCCATGGAATGACGTTATTGTTTTCCAAATAGCAGAACAACAGATTGAAGAAACAATGGATGTTTTGTCCAAAGATGGATTATCAATTAGTATCGATGTTTCTTTGCGTTTTAGACCAGTTCCTAATGATATTGGATACTTATACCGTTCATTTAGAAATTCTTATGTAGAAAACTTGATTCGACCTGAACTTAGATCTGCAGTAAGAAAAATCATTGGCCAGTATACGCCAGAGGAGTTGTATGCAACAAAGCGACAAGAGATTGAATCTAAGATAGAAGAAAACACAAGAGAAATCTTAGGTGAGAATTACATCGAGTTAAAAGCGCTATTGTTTAGATCGATCAAATTGCCGCAAACCATTAAAACTTCGATTGAAACTAAGCTTGCCGCTGAACAAGAGGCTCAGAAATACGATTACTTAATTGAAAAAGAGAAAAAGGAAGCGGAAAGAAGAAAGATTGATGCAGAAGGAAAAGCAGCAGCCAACCTTATTTTAAGTGCTTCAATCACAGATAAAATTCTAAAAGAAAAAGGAATTTCTGCAACAGAAGAACTGGCAAAGTCTAGCAACGCGAAAGTCATTGTTATCGGTGGAGGTGGAGATGGTCTTCCAATTATTCTTAATGGAAACTAAAGCCTCTTGAGAAGTTTTTCCCTTTTATTAAGCCTAATCTTAGGCTTAAGCGCACATTGCCAATTATTGCTCGACACTAGTAAAAGTGCCGAGCAATTGGTTTATGATGTTTTGTTAAAAGGGCAAAGCGATTTAATAATAGAGAATGTTCAAATTATTGGGAGCCGTTCATCTATAGCAGCATTTAAGAATCAAAGCCCTGAAGAATTGATTGACGAGGGCATCTTGATGAGCACAGGAGAAGTATTCGATGCAAAAGGGCCCAATCAAGCCAAGAATACTGGCAAACGCTCTTCTGGGGCAAGCGAACTAGATCTTCAACAAATTGCCACTGGAAGAGTAACTGATGCGATAGTGCTCTCTTTTGATATGCTTGCGCTAAGAGATAGTATAGAGTTTGAATATCACTTTGCATCTGAAGAATACCCAGAGTACGTTGATAAAGGCGTAAATGATGTTTTTGGCTTCTTTCTCTTCGAAATTGATGGAAGAGCTATTCGAGCTAGAAACATTGCAAGATTAGCAGATCAACGAACAATTGTTTCTATTGACAATGTCAATCATAAAAGAAACGCTCAATACTTTCTTCGATCTGATTTTTTATCGAGTCACGATTATGAATATTGGAGTGCAAATCCTAGAATGGCAATGAGGGCAAAGATTTTTGAATTTGATGGATTTACCACACGCTTGAAAGCAACTGCAAGATTAAAAAAGGGAAAAAAGTATCATTTTAAAATGTGTTTAGCAGATGTTGGGGATCGATTTTATGATTCTGCTGTTTTGCTTAAGGCCCAATCAATGAGAGCCTCTGGTGAGAAAATTCCTAAAGCAGATTCAATTGTTTACCAAATGATACAAAATCAAGTGAATTCTATTGAGGATTTGGAAATCGAAAAAAATGGAGAGATTAAATTTGCAATTAAAGTTAACTTCAATGCCAATGAATCTGAAATATTGTCCACCTCCTTTGGCCCATTGAATGAATTGCATTCCATTTTGAAAAGCATGAATGGTTTACAAGTAAACATCATTGGACATACCGACAATATTGGTAGTGAAATTGACAATCAAAAACTTTCTGAAAACAGAGCAATTTCAGTTCGTGATTTCCTTATAGACAAACAAATAAAATCTAGTCGTCTGGTTCACAGTGGAAAAGGGGAGAGTCAACCCATTGAAAGCAACCTTACCGAAGAAGGTCGATTTCAAAATAGACGGGTAGAATTTAAATTGACCTATTAGCGTCTAAGGCTCATAAGCAATAGGAACACTAATTTTTACTTTATCCCAAGCCATAGTTAAGTTTACCATGTATTCTAAATCCATAGTGAAGTTTTCTACTACCTCATCCAAGGGCATCACTGCAGCATTAACAACCGCTACATCAAATTCTGGTTCTCTCGGCGAAGTTTGATCGAAATTTAAACCCCAACCATATTCTTTGCTATTTAAGATTACTGTCCAATCTGCCTCACCAGGAATGGTAAATATGGCATAAGTTCCAGCTGGAACTACAACTCCATCAAATACAATTTCTTTATTGAAGGTAATAGTACTGGCTTCATTTGCACCCGTTCTCCATACTTCTTCATAAGGAACTAGACCTCCAAATATTTCTCTTCCATTTTTTGCTGGACTGCAATAAAAAAGTGACATTTCCATGCTTCCATCCTTGAATTCGGCTGTTTGCTCAGGGCTATGTTTCTTCGTTTGATTTTTAGCAATTGGCATCCCAATTACTGCTATTAGAATTAATGCGGCAACAATAATTCCTATCCATTTCAATGCTTTCATGTTGTTTATTTTGAACGAAGGTAAAAAAATGGGCCGAATAATCGGCCCATTTAATCAATTGTTTACTGCTTGTTTAATTTCCTCATCCAATGGTTTTCTAAAAACCAACTGTTTTTCAAACACGTCCATCACAATTAAATCTCCTGCTTGAACATTGCCAGCAAGAACCTCTTTTGACAATTGGTTGAGTACTGTTTTTTGAATCAATCGTTTTATTGGACGAGCTCCAAATTGTGGATCATAGCCCAATTCTGCTAAATGATTAAGCAATTCAGGTGAATAGCTTAAATCCAGTTGTTGATCAGCTGCCAATTCAATTACATTGTCCAATTGCAGCCCAGTAATCTTTTTAACCTCTTTTCTATTCAAAGGTGTAAATAGTATGGTCTCATCAATTCTATTTAGAAATTCTGGGCGAATACTCCGCTTTAATAATCCAAAAACCTCCAATTTCGTAGTTTCCATTACATGATCTAAATGCTTCTCTTCAAAATCATCAAATTTCTCTTGAATAATTTCAGCACCTAAATTGGATGTCATGATGATGATGGTGTTTTTAAAATTAACCACTCGACCCTTATTATCAGTCAATCTGCCATCATCCAATACTTGCAATAGAATGTTGAAGACATCTGGATGTGCTTTTTCAATCTCATCCAATAATACAACAGAATAAGGTTTTCTGCGAACTGCTTCCGTCAAATGTCCCCCTTCGTCATACCCGACATAACCTGGAGGAGCTCCCACAAGCCTTGATACAGAATGTCTTTCTTGATATTCACTCATGTCTATCCTTGTCATGGAATTTTCATCATTGAACAAATATTCACTTAAGGCTTTTGCCAATTCTGTTTTTCCTACTCCAGTTGTTCCTAAAAAGATAAATGAACCAATTGGTTTATTTCCATCTTGTAAACCTGCCCGACTTCTTCTAACAGCGTCTGAAACTGCAGAAATGGCCTCATCTTGCCCAATGACTCTTTTATGCAAAACCGTTTCCATTTTAAGAAGTTTTTCTCGTTCGCTTTGCAACATTTTACTAACAGGAATGCCTGTCCACCTGCTTACAACATCCGCAATCTCTTCAGCGTCTACTTCTTCCTTAATTAAGGTCGATTTAGATTTAATCCCTTGGAGTTCAGATTTTAACTGAACTAATTTGGATTCTTCTTCTTTTATCTTCCCATACCTAATCTCAGCAACCAATTCATAATTTCCGGCCCTTTCTGCTTGTTCAGCTTCATGTTTGAGATTTTCTAATTGAATTTTTGACTTTTGAATGCCTTCAACAACAGCCCTTTCCGATTGCCATTGAGCATTTAAAGCATTTCTTCTTTCATTGATGTTCGCCAATTCTTCTCCAAGCAATTTTAATTTTGCATGGTCTTTCTCACGTTTAATTGCTTCTCTTTCAATTTCTAACTGCATTGCCCTTCTATCCAATTCATCCAGCTCCTCTGGCTTAGAATTCATCTCCATTCTAAGTTTTGCAGCAGCCTCATCAATTAGGTCAATGGCTTTGTCAGGTAAAAAACGATCATTGATGTACCGCTGAGAAAGTTCAACAGCAGATAAAATTGCCTCATCTTTAATTTGCACCTTATGATGAGTCTCGTATTTCTCTTTAATTCCCCTTAAAATAGAAATAGCGTCTTCTGTATTGGGTTCATCAATCAATACTTTTTGAAACCTTCTTTCCAAGGCTTTGTCTTTTTCAAAATACTTCTGGTATTCATTCAAGGTGGTAGCTCCAATTGCTCTTAATTCTCCTCTTGCTAAGGCTGGTTTTAAAATATTTGCAGCATCCATTGCACCTTCACCGCCTCCAGCTCCTACCAAAGTATGAATTTCATCAATGAACAAAACAATGTCTCCATCAGCGCTTAGCACTTCCTTAATTACGGACTTGAGTCGTTCCTCAAATTCCCCCTTGTACTTAGCTCCCGCAAGCAAAGCCCCAATGTCTAAAGAATAGATTTGCTTAGAAGCTAAATTATCAGGGATATCTCCCGCAATTATTCTATGGGCCAAGCCTTCTGCTATAGCGGTTTTGCCAACTCCTGGCTCTCCTATTAATAGCGGATTGTTTTTAGTTCTTCTAGAAATTATTTGCAGCACTCTTCTAATTTCATCATCTCTACCAATGACAGGGTCTAATTTGTTTTCAGCCGCCTTTTGGTTCAGATTGATTGCGTATTTATTCAATGCATTGTAATTGTCTTCTGCACTGGCAGAATCTACTTTAGACCCTTTTCTTAAGGACTCAATCGCTTTTGTCAATTCTTTTTCATTGACCCCAGCATCCTTTAAAACTTGCGCAATTTGGTCTTTGTTCTTTAATAATGACAAGATCAAATGTTCGATGGATACAAAATCATCGTTCATCTTTTTTGCAACTGTACTTGCATTACTTAAACTTTCATTTGCAGTTCTTGAAAGGTATAATTCTCCTCCTTTAACTATTGGGTAGGTTTTATTGATTTGTTCTATTGCCGATTTTATTCCTTCAAGGTTGATTCCTAATTTCTTGAAAAGAAAAGGACTTACATTCTCATCAACAGCTAGAATTCCTAGAAAAAGATGGCCAGTTTCTATTGCTTGATTTGAAGCACTTTTTGCCAAGTTTTGGGCCTCTTGAATAGACTCTTGCGACTTGATGGTATAATTTTTAAAATTCATGGCTAAAAATTTAAATTTCTGTGCCCATAGCAATAAATCTTCCTTTTTAGAAAGCTTGCTAAAACATGAAATATTGACATGGAAAACAGCTTAAAATAAGCTAAAACCCTTACTGGTAAGTCGTTTTGTCAGTTAAAGCTTAGAAATGATGTGTTCTTCAATGTGATTCCTGAATTCCAATTTCACTAAATAAAGTCCAGGAGAGAATTGCTCCATATTTATTCTTTGTTGTAGGGGAAAATAAAATTCCTGTCCTTTCGTGTTCACTAAACTCAAGCTTTTTAATTGGTATTCTTCTCCAAATTCAAAGCTTAAAAAGGATGTGCTAGGGTTAGGATATACTTTAGCTATGTTTTGAGTTCTTTCTGTTTCTTTAAGTCCTATTGAAAATTCGGATTTTGCTGCAATGAAATTCTCTGGATCAAAAACGATGGAATCTATACGATTTCTGATTTCTATACTTAAACTCTCCCCAGAATAACGTGGCTGAAAATTGATGGTGCTATCCCAATTTGCGCCATAAATTTTGAAAGGATGTATAAAGTCATAATAGTACACTGAAGGGTCACTTTGCCTTTGAAAAACACTCAATTTTAAACTATTTCCATTCTGCACCCAATTGCTGTATACTGTTGGAAATCCTTTGGAATTGATCCAGTCTTTAAAGAATTCTTTTAAATCTAAGCCACTACTTATCTCTAAATGCCTTCTCAAATCTTTTGCGTTAAAATTATGATAGGCAAGACTGCTATCCATTATCATATTTCTTAGCCCTTGAAAGAATGCACTATCCCCAACACTAAACCTTAGGGTATGAATGACAGCAGCTGCTTTTTTATAGGTTAAGGCATTGAATAATTGATCCACAGAACTAGTGTCTTCTCTATAAACTGATTCATGTGGATGAGCAAAACTTGCCTGGTGAAAATCATCAATAAGGCCTGGAAAAAAGATAGGATCGTGTAAAATGCCAAATTCATAGCTGAGGGCAGTTAAATAAGTTGCAAATCCTTCATGTAACCATATTTCTGTCCATGATTCACAACTTAATTTGTTTCCTAGCCATTGATGAATAAGCTCATGCGCTATGAGCTCTCCTCCATAGTTTCCCATAAAACTTAATGTCTGGTGTTCCATTCCTCCTCCAAAGGTGAAGGAAGCATGGCCATATTTTTCATTCATAAAAGGATAGGGTCCTAGTATGGAATCGTAAAACTCCATAAATGGGTATGTCACTTCTAAAGATTGCTTCAAACTCAAGCTATCTTCAGGATAAAGGAAGTATTGAAAAAGCAGATTGGAACCATTTACTGATTTTATTTCTTCTATTCTGTCGTATTTTCCAACTGCAACTCCAATCAAATATGGGCTTACAGGATAATTGCTTTTATAGCTAAAAACATGTTCATTAACATTAATCGTATCTATTAGAATCAATTTACCTAGGCTTGCTGCTTGAAATTCTAAGGGGATTTGAAGATTCATTTCTACAGCATCTGCCTTGTCTTGAATGGAATTTATACATGGCCACCAACTGGAGGATCCAAAGGGTTGAGAAAGCGTCCATAAAATAGGATGTTGAAATTGATTGCTATCCAAAACAAATGGTCCAAATCCACTCGTATCAGGTGTCCCATGATAATACAATTGCATAGATAAGCTGTCACCTAAGAATAATGCTCTAGATAAGTTGATCTCCCAGAAGAGTTGATCGAGTTTCTGAAAGGGGAGGAGCTGTCCATTGTTCATCACTGAATCTAAAATCATTGGGGATTTAAGCTCAATTTTCAAATCTACTAGGCTGTCTTCCAAAGACTCAAAGGAAATACCAACATTTCCTTGAATATAATTCACTCTTGGGTTTAAAACCAAATTCAATTGATATCCTTTCACATCGATGGACTTAGAAGTGAGCTTTTTATTCTTCGCCTCGAAAAAAGTAAAGTTATTGGCAGATTTACAAACTTGAAAGTCCTGTGAAAATAGTGAGAGCTTGGCTACTAATAAAACGATTGAAACAAATGACTTAGACAAACCCATCAGCTAAAATTACAAATAGCTAATTAGCGTTGCAATTGAATGAAGCCTGTTCTTTTAATTTCCTCATCATCAAATATTTGCATTTCCAATAAATAGAAATAGCTTCCAATTTCACAATTGAGACCATCAGATTGTCGTCCATCCCAAGCAGTATTAATGGAATAAAATACTAAGTCCCCCCATCTATTGAAAATTCTCATTTTGTATTGCTTAAGGTCTGGACTTAGGGGACTAAACTCGTCATTAATGCCATCCGAGTTCGGACTAAATATATTAGGAATTTGGATTGGATTGGGCTTTACTTCAACATTAAAGAAATATGAGTGAAAACAGCCATCTGTGCTAATCATTCTTAATTCTAAGGAGTAATTTCCAGCGAGACTGAAAGCATGCTTCAAAGCATTTCCATGTTTTAATAATGTATTTTCAAAATACCAAGAACTAGAAAGTAGGTTAGGGCTTAGATTAATGATATTGAAGGTATCCGTGCTAAAAATAGTTTCAGGCAAATCACTAATCTGAACTACAATTTCTGGATAAATATTTACAATAACACTGTCTCTTACTGATTTACAGGCGTTTCCAGCCATTAACCAATACTCACCCTGTTGTTTGATGTTAATTGAAGAATTAGTGCTTCCAGTTGACCATAAATAATTATCGTAAGCCCCAGGGTTCAATTGTAAGGAATCACCAAAGCAAAGCGTTGTGTCAGGACCTAAGTCTAAATTTAGAACTGGATCAAAAATATCAACATAAATACTATCTCTAACCGTTCCGCAATTGGTTTGAGTTTCAACCCAATACCAGGCTTTTTGTTTTGCCCAAATGCTAGAAGTGGTAGATCCATTGTTCCATAAGTAATTGCTATGAGATTGTTTAGGGCTTAATAAAATACTATCTGCATGACAAATACTAGTGTCGTTGCCAAGGTCTAAGCCTATGTTGGGATAATAACTTACACTAATGGTGTCTCTGAGTGTGTCACAAGCAGAAATCACACTTAAATGGTAATCTCCAGCTCTATTAACTAAAATAGTAGTGGTGTTTTCGCCTGTCGACCAAATGTATTGATCAAAAGTACTTTGTGCATCTCCAAGAATAATGATGCTTTTCGGACATAAAAGGGTATCGTTTCCAAGAAGATGATTTCCTCGACTTCTTGTAAAACTGCATTCGACGTTCATTTGAGGAAGGCTAAGATTCAATTCAGTTAAGGCCTCATTTATTACTGAACTCGACCTTACATTTTGCTGAACATTAAGATCACTAGAATTGGAAACACTCCAATCTGGCATGCCATCAGGGGCAAGTGTATCCTCACAACTCAATAAACTTAAGGTGTCATTGTATCTCCCAAATGCCAATTGTTGAAATATGCCTCTTGAATCGACCCCCGCTGTGTTAAAGCCTCCATCAGGGTTAAGGTTAATGGCATGCCAGTCAATTGAATTGAATACATTTTGAGATTTATAATGACTCAATCGAATTAGGTCCCCATTACTAGCATCGTATTTCCCAATTGCTGGGCTATTCCCTGTGAATCCATATTGCAAACCAGAGAACACAATCTGATTAGAATCACTTAAGTAAAGGCCATTTCTAGGGTAGAAGTTGTAAAAGGTATTACTGTTCCATTTAATGTTGCCTAGCTTATCAGTAGCAAACAAAAGTGCCCTATCAATTGCTCCTATATAAGACATGAAAAAGACATAAGAAGAATCTGTTTCCAGATGAGGAAGAAGTGTTCCAAGTCCGGTATATGCCTTGGCCCATTCAACATTGCCAAGACTATCCACCTTAAACAATTGGTTACTAGTTTTGGCCAATGCTCCATTGTCTGAAGTAGCAATCATTCTTCCCCAACTTCTTGAGCTGAATGGATAGGATTTAAACCACTTAATGCTGGCATCCTTTGTAAGGCGCATTAAACTAATTTCAGCTACATCAGGCGGACTTGGACGATAATCGTATAAGCCATAAATTAGATAATCGCCATTAGGGGCAATGGAAAGACTATAGGTCAATTCATTTTTCCCGTTTCCGCTATCCAACTTTTTAAAATAGATTAAATCTCCATCAGGTTCCACTTTTAGCAAAAAGGCATGTGGATTTAAATTGGTTTGATCTAAATGACCAAGCAAGATCAAATTATTGTCCTTGTCGAGCTTAAAATCTACCAAATTCAATGGAAAACTTTGATGCTCAAATGTTTTGGACCAAACCACATTTCCGCATTTGTTTAAATTGCTGATTTGCAGTTGAGTATGACCACTAGTGTTAGCAACACTTGAAGCAGAAAACTGCTCACCACTTGAAGTGGTTTGCAAAAAAATAGAACTGCTAATGCTTGAATGCGGGCTTGCTGTTTTGAGGTAATAATCTTGTGCAAACAGACATTTTGATAAAAAAAGAAATGCGATAAGCAATAATCTCATTAACATAACAACAAGACGGAGTTTGTAGTTAAATTGTTGGCTGCAATTTTCAATTTAATGAATAATCAATTGATTTCGCTCCGAATTTCTTTTTTAAGTAGACGAATAAAAAGCACAAAAAGAAAATGGCTCCACTTACACTAGCCATGGCACCTGCTATAGAGCCATTTAGCCATTTTGCAAGATAGTAACCAAAGAATGAGCTAATGACCCCAAAAAGGGAACTGAGTAAAAGCATAGGTTTTAATCGATCGCACAAAAGATAAGCAGCTGAAGGAGGAACAATTAAGAAGGCGACCACCATAATTGCTCCTACAGACTCAAATGACACCACTGTACTTAAGGAAACTGCAGACATTAAAGCATAATGCCAAAAGCCGGCTCCAATACCAATGGATATCGCAAACTCTTGATTAAATGTAGTTAAGAATAATCCTTTATAACCGATCCAAATGAAACTGATTACAATCAACAATAAGCCAGAAGCTATCCAAACTGGTCTTGGTCCAAAGCTTAATCCTGAGTCTGTAATAATCAAATCTAGTGGTACATAAGCGATTTCGCCATAGAGCACGCAATCTTGATCTAAATCCACCTGATCTGCAAAAAGGGAAATCAAAATAATTCCAACCGCAAACAACCAAGTAAAGGTAATTCCAATTGAGGCATCCATTTGCAGCTTTGCTTTCTTGTAAAACAATTCGATCAACACGGTGGTAAGAACACCTAACAATGCTGCTCCAATTAGCATGGGAAGAGTTTCTCTAGAGCCAGATAATAAAAAAGCGACAACTATTCCTGGTAAAACAGCATGCGAAATTGCGTCGCCAACCATGGCCATTTTTCTGAGCACTAAGTAAGAACCCAATAAAGCGCATGAGATGGCAATTAAAGAACCACAGAGTATTATCCAAAATGCATTCATTAGCTTGCGGAATAAGGTATTTTACGATGATGTGGATCAATAGAAGGGTAATTTAAGTCCTTTTCTAATTGTCGTTCGATTTCTGGGGTAATGATGTGCTCAATTGCCTCAGCATCATTATGCACATGGTCTGGATCTAATTTTAATCGTTGATTGAGGTACATCTCCCAAAGTCGATGCAAACGAATGACACGCATGGCTTCTTGCAAACCTCCTTTTGTAATGATGTACTGTTCATTTTCAAATCTCAGCCAATTTTTCTTTTTTAGTCGATACAATGCTTTCTTTAATGCAATTGCAGACCCGTCTCGGTTGGTCAATAAATCATCAAAACTTCTTGGTGTAAAAAAATCTTGGTCGTCTTCACCAATATGATAGAACCGCTTTAAGGCGTTTTCTATTTCCATCTTCTTACTGTTCCCCAATTGCTTAAGGTGTCTTGAAAGCATTCCTCTTTTTGGGGAAAACCAAATGGAGATGATTGCAAAAAAAGAAAGGCACATCACCACCCAAGGTCCAGTTGGCATTGATGGAGCAACATAGCTTATATAAGACCCGAAGAATCCTGATAGCGCACCAAACAACATGGCTATGGCTATCATTAATTCTAAACGATGTGACCAAAACCTTGCACCAGAGGCAGGTGTAATTAATAAAGCAGCCATAAGTACAACGCCAACTGCTTGAATGCCTGTTGCTACTGCCAGAACTGTAATTGTGCTCAATACGAAACGAAGAAACCGAACAGGCAACCCTATTGATTGCGCAAAATCAGGATTAAAAGAAATCAACTTGAACTCTTTGTAAAAAAGTCCGACAATTAGCATTAAGATGACACCAATGCTGCTAAACACCCATAAGTCGTCTTGCGTTAAGGAAGCAGCTTTCCCAAAAAGGAATTTATCTAAACCAGCTTGAGAGGCATTTCCAGCTTGTTGTATTCCAGTAAGCAATAAAATCCCAATAGCAAAAAACACACTAAGAACAATGCCTATAGCAGCATCACCTTTTAATTTGGTGTGCTTTGAAATGCCATCAATCAAGAGTAAAGATATCCAGCCACTAATGGTGGCGCCGATAATGAGATGCAATGGGTTTTTGCTTCCACTTAAAATAAATGCTAAACATATCCCTGGAAGAATAGAATGTGCAATTGCATCGCCAACAAGTGCACGTTTTCTAAGGAAAGAAAAACAACCAACCAGAGCTGCTGTAGCACCAAGAATCATGGTTCCAAAGCATACAAAACGCACATTAGGATCAGAGAAACTTATGAATTCTATGAAACTATTCATGGTTTTTCTCTAACATCAAATTGATTCTCTTTAATCAATTCACCAACTTGACTCAAGACATTTAATTTTCCTCCATAAGCCTCTTGGAGTAGGTCTTTTTTAAAGATTTCTTCTTTTGGACCTGCAGCAACTAGTCTGGTATTCAACAAGACTATCCAATCAAAAAATGATTTAGCGGTATGTAAATCATGATGAACAACAATAACCGTTTTGCCTTGATTTTTCATCTCTTTTAATAGGTCGAGTATCGCTGATTCAGTTGCTGCATCTACACCTACGAAAGGTTCATCCATGATGTAAAGGTCTGCACCCTGAGCTAAAGATCTGGCAATGAAAACGCGTTGTTGCTGACCACCGGACAATTGACTTATTTGTCGATCACTGTATTCTAGTAAATTGACTTTTTCTAGCGCAGCGGCAGCAAGATCTCTATCGCTTTGTTTAATTCTTTTGAAAAGATTGCTTTTTCGATAACGGCCCATCAAAACAACATCCATTACAGTGGCAGGGAAATCCCAATCGACAGATTCTCTTTGGGGTACATAACTAATTCGCTCCCTTACTTTATCTAATGGCTCTCCGAACAACTTCACATAGCCACTGCTTGTTTTCACCAAGCCCATGATTGCTTTTAATAAAGTAGTTTTCCCAGAGCCATTTGGGCCAATAATTCCAATGATTTGCCCTTTGGGTAAGCTAAAATCAATGTTCCAAAGTACAGGTCTTCTATTGTAACTAACCGTTAAATTATGTGTCTCAAGAGCGATTTTATTGACTTCCATCTAATTCTCCTCTTTTTTTAAGCCAGAAACGATAAGGTTTACATTATGGCGAACCATTCCAATATAGGTTCCCTCTGGCGTTCCTTCTTCTCCCATAGCATCGCTAAATAGAGTGCCTCCAATGCTTAATTGATGACCATTGGCCTCACATCCCTCGATAACTGCTTTTAATGCCCTTTCAGGTACAGAACTTTCTACAAATACAGCGTTCACTTCATGTTGGGTAATGAATTGCACCAATTGACTTACATCTTGAAGACCATATTCAGAAACCGTGGAAATTCCTTGTAAGCCTTTTACCAAAATAAAATACGCTCTTCCAAAATATCCAAATGCATCATGTGCTGTAACCAAAATTCTATTTTTCTCTGGAATTTCTTTAATCCTTAGGCTAATTTCCTGATGCAATGAATCCAATTGAACAGCATAAGACCTAGCATTTTTCTTAAAAACCTTATTTAAACTATCACTTGGCGATTCAATTTTATCGCCTAAAAACAAGACTACCTTTTTCCACAATAAGACATCAAACCAAATGTGAGGGTCATGAGCACCTTGAAAATCTGTATTATTAATCAAGAGTGGCTTTTTTATGGCATCACCAGCAGCTAGGATTGTTTTGCGTTCTGAGAGCTTTTCAAAAATCTCGCCCATCTTTCCTTCTAGGTGAAGACCATTATAAATAATGATATCCGCATTTGACAATAATTCCAAATCACCTTGTGTGGCTTTATAAAGATGGGGATCAACTCCAGGCCCCATTAATGTTTTAACCTCAGCAGATTCTCCTACAATATTGCGGACCGCATCTCCAAGCATACCAGTAGTACAAACAATATTTAATGGGCCATCCTTAACCGCAGATTCAGACTTATCTGTTACCTGACAAGCGAAGAATAGGGAGATAATGACAATTAGTATTGAGCTTTTTTTCATTGTATAAATAGGTTAGCGGACACTTCTTTAGAAATGTTTACCGTGTTAGAATTGATTTTTATTTCAAGAGAACCATCAAATTCTCTTTTACTTATGATGTTTACTTCAACACCTAATTTGATGTTGATTTCTTCTAAGAAGTTTAAAAAACTAGGTCGATGATCTTTTACTCCAGTAATGATTGCAGTGGAAGAAATTGCAAGTTGATCCAAAGTTTTGGAGAATCGAGTAGGGAAGACACCATTTTTATTAGGAATTGGATCACCATGTGGGTCAAATGAAGGGAAGCCTAAGAAACGATCCAACTCATCTGTAAGTTTTGGAGAGTTGATGTGCTCTAATTGTTCAGCAATATCGTGCACTTCATCCCAGCCAAAGTTTAATTTTTCAACCAAGAAGTGTTCCCATAGGCGATGTTTCCTAATTATTGCTATGGCAATTTTCTCACCCTCTGGGCTCAATTCTACAGCTTGATATTTTTCATAATGAATTAAACCCTTTTGCTTCAATTTCCTCAGCATGTCACTAACGGAAGAGGCCTTTGTAGAAAGTCGTTCTGCAATTGCATTCGTTGAAGCCTTCAACTCATCACTTTGTGATAAACTAAAAATGGCTTTTAAATAATTTTCTTCTGCTAACGAAATCATATTGTTATCTTCGCGCCAAAGTTAATTACATTTATCTAAATATTTATTTAGACAAGCCTAAAATTTATTATGAAAAAATTATTTATTGCATTCGGTCTATTCAGTTCAATGGCATTAAGTGCCCAAGAAATAGTAACAGATCGACCAGACCAGACAGAGTCACCAATTTCAGTAGACCCTGGAGTTTTACAGATAGAATCAGGTCTTTTATTTGAAAGAACTAGGCTCCGCACTGGAGTATCTCAGTCGAGAACAGTATATCCAACCAATTTATTTAGAATAGGTTTGGTTAATCGTTTAGAGTTAAGAATAGTTAATGAAGTAAGTTCTTATAAAACTGATTTTTTAGCTGCGCCAGGCAGCTCCAAGTTAAACGGAACAGAGAACATGCAAGTTGGTTTTAAGTATCAAATTACTTCTAGCGACAGTAAGGTAGTAGTAGGAGCTTTGGCTCATGCTATTCTGCCAACAGGATCAGAAGGGATTAGCAATGAATTGTATGGAATATTTAGTCGAATCAACCTTTCCTATGATTTGGACGATACAAGAAACATAAGTGCCAATTTTGGCTACAATAATTTCGACCTTGAATTAACTGATGGAGAGGTTCAAAGAGTGCAAGATGGCAATTTCACCTACACCATCGTGTATGGTCACAGTTTATCAGATAGAATAGGGGTGTACCTTGAAGGTTTTGGTGATTATGTGAATTTTGAAGAATGGGAAACCAATATGGATGCTGGCATGACTTTCTTGTTAAAAAAGAACATTCAATTGGATTACTCTTACGGTTGGGGTGTAGACAGAATCATGAATTACCATTCGGTTGGAATTAGTATCCGACTTCCGAAATAATACATTTGTGAACAAAGAATAGAGATATTAATTGTGCGAATCCTTAAATTATTACACTTTTGTATACCAATTTGCTCTACTATATATTAAATTCACCATTGCTGAAATCAAAAAGCACATTATCAATTAGTTGCAGGATTTAACTAAACCTATTGTTCTTTAAATATTTGAAATTTTATAGCTAATCGATTGAATTTTTCCTTGCTATCTGGTAGAAGGGCCTACTGATATTGTTACATTTGTAACATGAAGGATGTAGCCAAGAGAATCAAGTACATAATGCAATTGAATCGATTAAATGCTAGCGCATTTGCAGAAAAAATTGGTGTTCAAAAATCTTCTGTTTCTCATGTTTTAACTGAAAGGAATAAGCCTAGTTTAGAGTTTATCCAAAAGACGCTAGAGGCGTTTCCTAAAGTAGATTCGAATTGGCTTCTAATTGGGAAAGTTGCTAATCAAACCAAAGAAGTCAATATCGAGAATGATTCGTCAGTAGAAGGATTGAGGAATTCAGATGAGAAGAATGAAGATTTAATTACTAAGAAAAGTCCTGACAGCAAAACCATTCAAAAAATAGTCTTTTTCTACTCCGACAATACATTTCATGTTTTTCAGGATTGAAATTTAAGCAACCAATCTAGGGCTTCTTTTTCTTCAGAAAACATTCTAAATGGCACAATTGGCTTATTCAATTTGATGAAAATATTGACCAATATTCTTTTGGCTAGATTGTCTACCAATACAGCATGTGCCTTATAAAGTTTAAGGCTTTTGTTGTCACTTAGAAAGGCTCTAGCCTCGCTAGTTGTTTCGTGGAAATCGACCCGAATATCAGTGATTCCTAAAAAATAACCTGCTTTGTTGTGCTCATAGACTGCATCAACTATGCTTTTTGCTAATTCTAAATCAATTGTTCTTCTCGCTGCGTACCTAACTAGTATTATTGGGAGTTCATTGTGTAAATAAACCTTAGCAAAACCAAGGTCTTTACTCAATTCTAATTGCTCATATATTGAACCAGCGGTCATTTCAACGAAGTTATTAAAAAAGCATTTTAAAATAGAGAATAGGGCAGAATTTGTGATTCAAATCATAGGATATAGCTTAATTTTACCCTATGCTTTACAAAATTCTTCTCAAGCCACTATTGTTCCTTCAAGATGCAGAAAAGGCGCATCATTTTGTCTTCTCTTCATTAAAAATAGCATTTAAACTCCCCGGTTTAAGAACAATTATTAGCAGGGCGTATCAAGTAGAAAACGATAATTTGAAAAGAAAGCTTTTTGGTCTAGAATTTCCCAATCCAGTTGGATTGGCTGCAGGTTTTGATAAAGATGCAAAACTGTATAAAGAATTGGCTTCGTTTGGATTTGGTTTTATTGAAATTGGCACTATAACTCCAAAGGCACAAGAAGGGAATCCTAAGCCAAGGTTGTTTCGCTTGAAAGAAGATCAGGCATTGATCAATCGAATGGGATTTAATAATGGAGGAGCCGATGCTGCTGTTGATCGTTTAGTTAATCGGCCGAAAGGCTTAATTGTAGGAGGCAATATTGGTAAGAATAAAAGCACTCCTAATGAATTAGCTGAAGAAGACTATTTGAAAAGCTTCAAGGCCCTTCACCCGCATGTTGATTATTTCGTAGTAAACGTAAGTTCACCAAACACACCCAACTTGAGAGAGTTACAAGAGAAAAAACCATTAAGTGATCTCTTATTGTCCTTAAAAAATGCCAACAAAGAGTTTAGGAAGCAAAAGCCAATATTGCTGAAGATTGCTCCAGACTTAAGCCATGAGCAGTTGGATGACATTATAGAAATTGTTCAAACCACTAAAATTGACGGAATCATTTCTAGCAACACCACCATTGATCGATCTAATCTCAAATCTGATCAAAATCATATAAACCAAATAGGTGCAGGAGGTTTAAGCGGTCTACCACTTAAGGAAAAGTCGACTGAAATAATTGCCTACCTTTCAAGCCGTTTAGGTCCTGATTGCCCTATAATTGCCGTTGGAGGAATATTTACAGGCGAAGATGCCCTCGAAAAATTAAAAGCAGGAGCAAGCTTAGTTCAAGTATACACAGGGTTCATTTATGAAGGACCGGGAATGGTAAAGAAGATTAACTCTTATTTAGCAGAGCACCATGAGTAAAATAAAAATTGTTGAATGCCCAAGAGACGCGATGCAAGGGATTGAAGAATTCATTCCTAGTCATGACAAAGTGAATTACTTAAATCAACTCTTAAAAGTTGATTTTGATACCCTGGATTTCGGCTCTTTTGTTTCACCTAAGGCAATTCCTCAATTAAAGGACACTGCAATCGTTTTAAAGGATTTAGACTTGTCAACAACCAGAACTAAATTATTGGCCATTGTAGCCAACTTAAGAGGTGCTCAGGATGCTTGTTCATTCGATGAGATTGCTTTCTTAGGATATCCCTTTTCTGTTTCTGAGACATTTCAAAGAAGAAATACCAACGCAAGTATAGATGAGTCACTAAAAAGAATAGAAAGCATTCAAGAGCTTGCTATTAAACATAAGAAACAACTACTGGTGTACCTTTCAATGGGATTTGGAAATCCATATGGCGACCCCTTTAATGAAGAAGTTGTTGGAAACTGGATCGAACGATTAGCAGAAATGGGCATTCAGCAAATGGCATTAAGTGACACAATAGGTGTTTCCGAACCTGGCATCATTAGCCGCTTGTTTTCTCAATTGATTCCTGCTTTTCCTGATGTTGAAATAGGGGCGCATTTGCATACTACCCCTGAAACATGGAAAGAAAAAGTTGTGGCTGCTCATGAAAATGGTTGCAGAAAATTTGATGGAGCACTATTGGGTTTTGGTGGATGCCCAATGGCAACTGATCAATTAACAGGCAATATGGCCACAGAAAACCTTGTGAGCTATTTTGATGAGAAAAAAATAAACTTGGGCCTGAAGCATGAAGAGTTTTTAAATGCTCAGGTAATGGCTAGCTCAATTTTCAAATAACTATTTTGTTGTTTTTCCTTCATAGAGTCGTGTAAAGCTTGCATCAATGGGCTCCCAAAGCTCAATCTTGTTGTTTTCTGGATCCAAAATGTGCACAAATTTCCCATATTCATAAGACGCTATTTCATCCAAAACAGTTACCCCGCTTTCTTTTAATTCTTCTACTAATGACTCTATGTTTTCCACTCGATAATTGATCATGAATTCTTTATCTGATGGTTTAAAATATTTGGTATCCTCGTTCATTGGACTCCAATTCAAGTAGCCTTTGTTTTGAGGCTCATCAGAAGATCTAAACTCAAACACAGATCCATACTCATTGGTAACCAACCCTAAATTGCTGCCGTACCAGTCTTTCATTTTGTTCACATCTTGGCATTTGAAAAATATGCCACCTATTCCTGTTACTTTCTTTTTCATTTGAATAATTTTAATAAAGGTAGAAAACTAGAGTCGGTTCTTTGCATTGCTTTTCTTTTATTTGCTCAAAATTTACTCAATGAAGGGGAAAAAATCAGCCTCAATTTCTTTCATCTTTCTAACCATTTTAATTGATGTTATCGGTTTAGGGATAATCATCCCTGTGCTTCCTAGTTTGATAGAAGAACTGCAAGGCACTGGTCTAAGTGAGGCTAGCAGAATAGGAGGTTGGCTGGTTTTCTCTTATGCGATAGTTCAATTCTTTTCTGCACCATTGCTTGGCACATTAAGTGATCGTTTTGGCAGAAAACCCATCTTATTGCTGGCGCTTTTGGGATTGGGTTTGGATTACATTCTTCATGCTTATGCACCTAGCCTTGTTTGGCTATTTATAGGAAGAATACTCGCAGGGATGTGCGGCGCAAGTTATACCGTTGCGACCGCTTACATTGCGGATGTGAGTAAGCCCGAGGAAAAGGCTCAGAATTTTGGCGTCATTGGAGCTGCTTTTGGACTTGGCTTTATAGTAGGCCCTGTGATTGGTGGTTTGTCTGGTGAATACGATGTGCGCCTACCATTTTTCATTGCTGCAGGCTTGGCCTTGCTAAATGCTTTATACGGACTCATTATTCTTCCTGAATCGCTGCCTAAAGAGAAGAGAAGGAAAGGAGATTTAAAAAAGGCAAACCCCCTAGGTTCTTTCCATTTGTTGAAACGATCAAGCCTTGTAATTGGTCTCGCTTTCTCCTTTTTTCTACTTTATCTTGCCAGTCATTCTGTGCAGACTACCTGGGCCTTTTATGGCATGTTTAAGTTTGATTGGAGTGAATCAATGGTTGGATATTCTTTAGCCCTGGTAGGAATAGTGGTTGCTCTTGTACAAGGTGTATTCATTAAACATACCATGAAATGGTGGGGAGAATACAAAAACATCATGATTGGTTTTACTTGTTGGATCATTGGTTTGGTGGCCTTCGCTTTTGCCAATCAAACCTGGCTATTGTTAATATCTGTTTTACCATATTGCTTTGGAGGAATAGCAACACCAGCCTTGCATGGAAGAGTTTCAAATGAGTACAATGACAATGAGCAAGGAGAGTTACAAGGGGCTTTGACCTCACTAATTTCTCTAACTTCCATCATTGGGCCAGTTTTTATGACCAATGTGTTTCATCAATTTACTAAAGAGGATGCAATTGTTGTTTTTCCTGGTGCACCTTATTTAATTGGTGCTTTTTTGGTAATTATTTCTCTATTTGTGACGAGTTATAGTTTAAAAAATGCAAGGTTAAAACAGGAGACTGAAACTAACATTGACAAGCAATAGACTCATTAAACAAAGTCCTATAGCAAAAGGAATTGCGACTATTAATCTCGATTTGTAGCTAAATTCATCTATGTTGTATTCCAGTAATTTATAAACAATTATTTGGGAGCCCCAAATCAATAAGAATCCAATTAGTTTAAATTCAAAACCAATAGAATTTATTCCAATGAACTGACTGATATTATGTTCATTTATTTGAAAAAGGAATAGGCTAAAAAGGAAGGATGATAGGCCGTAAATGAATAGGATTAATGAAAGTGATTTGACATTATTGGTGGCAATCATGTGCCATTAACGTGAATTAAATCATATAATTGTCCTCTTTATTCCAAATCTCCCAAGAAGCATCGGCTTGAAATCGCAACATGTTCATCCCTTCATGCAATTGGCTCCAAGTGCTTTTGCACTTTTAAGCAATTGAGTTTCACTTGGGTTGTAGATTAATATCAATGACCAAATGTTCTGGCCCAATTTCCCTCCCAAATTCTGCAATGGGCAAACAGCTGTATTGGGAGTTTTGTCCAACCGACTTGCATTCACAAGCAATTTAAACTGTTTCAATCCTGAAGGATTGATGTCGGCATAGCCAATTTGACTAACACCTTCAGGATTTCGGGAGCATTTAACCCAAAACACATTTGAATTGCTTTAATGCCGCTTCAACTGCTTTCGAAGCGCCACCTGTCCCAATTATCAATGCCTTATTTAGATTTGGAGTAAAGAATGGCTTGATGCTTTTTCTAAAACCAATGAGGTCCGTGTTGAAACCATGCAATTCTCGTTTCCCATTCTTATTTACCAATTTTACTGTATTAATGGCTCCAAGTTTTTTTGCAATAGGATCAATGAAATCCAAATAAGGAATGATTTCCTCTTTATAGGGCATGGTAACATTAAACCCAAGTAAGTCTTGATTATTTTTTAGTAAAGCATCCAGATGATCCAAGCTTTCCAAATTGAAAATCTGATAATCAAAAGAAAGACCTAGTTTGTTGAACTTATCTTAAAGTATTTTGGAGAAAAAGAATAGTCAATTGATTTTCCAATGAGGCCAAATTCAGGCATCTGGACTGAGTTTTTTAGCCAAAATTCAATCAGAAAAATCAATACAAAACCAATTCCAAGAAAAACAAGGGCTAAACCTAACGTTGGGATCTTGATTGATAACACCTCCAGGCAAAACATTTTCTTGTAACACAGGCATCTGTTCTCCATGTCGGTCTAGTCCCCATTCCAAGGTGTTTTTCCATGGCCAAATTTTATTCAAAGAACCGATCATGAATCCTGTTAATAAAGCAATGCTAAAATCATGGTATTTCTTTAAGAGGTAGGATAGGAGATGACTAAAAACTCAACAATCCGGTAATGCAACCTCCAGCCAAAAGTGAAAATGATATCAAATTTTAAATCGCTTAAAGATTCAATGATGAAGACATATTTTCCCAACAGTACAAGGATGAATGCACCTGATATTCCTGGAAGTATCATTGCGCAAATGGCCAGCATGCCGGCTAAAAAAAATCATTGGATAAGAATTGCTTGTCACGACAGGAGCTAAGCTGGTTACAAAATAAATGACTAAAACTCCTATTATTAATGCAACAATGCTGGATACATTCCATTTATTCACCAACCTTCCAACAAAATAAGAAGAGGCTAGAATGAGTCCAAAGAAAAAAGCCCATAAAAGTATAGGGTGCTCATGCAATGCATATTTGATGAACTGCACAAGACTAAGTAAAGAAATTCCAATTCCTAGTGCTAAGGTGCTTAGAGAAAAGGTCCATTGATGTGTTTCCAAGTGGCTGCAATTCCATCGTTTTTCAAAACCATGAAGGCTGAGCTAAATGATTTTAAGGCATTCAGGAATTCTTCATAAATCCCAGTAATTAGAGCGATACTTCCTCCAGAAACGCCAGGCACAATATCTGCAGCACCCATTCCCATTCCTTTTAGCATAAGGAAGAAATAATTTTTTATACTTCTAGTCATTGAACACTGTTAAGTAGTTGTTAAGGCCACCAGCTAGACTGTAAATGTTCATGTGCGGATAATGCCTCGTTAAGTTGTAGGCAACAGCTTTGGAGCGCTTCCCGCTCTTACAAACTAAGTAAATGACTTCATCCTCCTCAAAAGTATTTAATGCTTCAAACAGGCTTTTCATTGGTAGGTTTAAGCCCCCAATATTCCGGTCTTCATATTCAAATTCGTCCCTTACGTCTATTAAACGAATTGGAGTTTCATTATTTAAAAATGCTATTGAGCTCTGTTGCTGATATTTCTTGATAAGGCATGACTAATCTTTAGGTAAGTAATCATGGAATGTATCGCCTCTAAGCCCAATTCTTAAGGTCTCTAGTGGAATAACCTCTTCTTGACTGATGTTTTCCAAGGTTTACGTTGGCTCCAAATTGCTTTATGAACCAAACTTGCTGCGCTTTCTTTGGAGCTTCCCACAAAATATTATCCATGTCCACCTTTGAAGTAATTTTATTGACCAATGAAACATGAGCAGTCCCATTTGGACGGTAAATGCCAACAGTTCCGCTTTCTCTCGCTTCAGCAATTACTTTCCAAGAACCTGCCTCAAGTTCGGCTTGCATCATGTTGATCCATTTACTTGGACTAATCAAAATTTCCTTCCTCCTTGGAACCTACTTCAGACAATACGGTATATTCCCCTTTCAAGGCCTCAATGTAATTACATTTCTCTTCATGTGGAAGTTCAATTGATCCATCAGAAACCTCTAAGGTTCTTAGCTTTAGCTTTTCTAAAAGTTTTCTGTAATCATCAAACATTCCTCTAATGATAAAAGCTTCAAACAAGGTGCCGCCCAAATAAACTTTGAGCCCTGCATCATGGTAAATTTTTATTTTTTCCTCAAGATTGGGAGTAATGTAAGAGGTGCCAAATCCCAATTTCACTAAATCGGTATAAGCAGCACTGCTTTCAACAAAATTCTCGGCTTCGTTTAGGCTTAAGCCTTTATCCATCATCAATGGTTAGACCAGAATCTCTAGGAACAGCAGTCCTTTCAGGAATGTGTGGGAGTTTAAAATTCATTACTATTTTTTGTAATATTCTATTAGTTCAATTACCTGATTATTGAATTTTGCCTCTTCATTAGCTTCAAACAATTCGAATCGGTCTTCATAATGGTTTTTCAATGCAGTGTCTAAGTAGAACATGGCATTAATTAAGTCTCCCTTTTTTAGAAGAAAGCCCACAAAGTTATACAATAACTTCCCATTTACGGGGCTTTGCTTCACACCCTGACAAAAACAATCCATTGCTTTTTCAGTTTCTCCCATTTCATCAGCTAGGTTGGCGATATCAATGAGAATCGTATCACAGTCTTTATCTATTGAGAGCACTTCCTCATAAGAGGTCATGGCTTCAGAAAGAAATCCCAATTCGGCTTGCACATCGCCCAATAGATAGTGATAATCAGGATTCATTTGGTCCATATCTGTCGCTTTCTTTAAACAAGAAAGACTATCCAAGTAGCGATCTAGCTCAAAATAACAACTTCCCATACCAAACCAAGAATCTGCTAGAAACTCATCTAATTCTAGTGATTTCTTATAAAATGATATGGATTTATCATATGATTTTAGTTTTTCGAAACATTCTCCAATGTAATAATGGCTAAGGGCGTCATCAGGGTCAAAAGTTAAGGTCTCATTAAAACAGGCTAAAGCTTCATGGTAATTTTCTTGTTGACTATAACAATGTGCCTTATTGAAATAAGCAGAGGAAAAATCTTCTTTTATTGCTATTGAAAATTCATAACAAGAAATTGCAGTTTCTAGGTCGTTTAATTTACCATTCGTTTATTCCTAGATTATACCATCCTATGTAAGAGTAGGGATGCAGATCAACAAAGCCTTGAAAGAATTCTCTTCCTTCAGCAATCTGCTGAGACGCGTCAAAACAAAATCCTATTTCGTACAAAGCAGTATCATTGTCGGGATTCCATAGAAGTATTTTCTTTAAACAATCAATAGCCTCGGTATACTTATTTAAGTTCTCTAATTCGAAGGCCAATTGAAGAGCAATGTCCTCTCTTTCAGCTGCATCAGCATGATTCAAGGCTTTTCTATATTGCTCAACAGCCTTTTCAGGCTTTCTTAATTGTGTGAAAATATTTCCTTTTGTATAGAATAAATCAATATTAAAAGGCTCAAAACTTTCAGCCATATTTAAATATCGTAAAGCCTCTTGTGGTTTGTGAATTGATAAATACAATTGAGCACAGTGAACCAATAATGAAGCATTATTCGGATGCAATTCAAATGCATATTCGATAACATCAAGAACCTTTGCAGATTCATTCTTTTCGTTGTAGTGTTGAATGATTTCCTCAAATTCGTCTACATCAAAGAAGTAGGAGCGTTTTGACATCAACATGTCTTCATATCGCTTAACAATTGCTAAGGCAGAAGAATTTTCTAAGGGAGCGTTTAACTCGTTATCCATAAATTAGGCCTGAGTACTAGACAAAGATTGATAAAATAATCGTTGCACAAAGGTCGGATAAGTATTATTTTCCACAAAGAAATTAACAGCTTTTAGCGCAAGTAATTTGCTATTTTTGTTAAGCAAAATTTGACACATGACACTTATAAAATCAATTTCTGGAATACGAGGAACCATAGGAGGAAAGGCAGGCGAGAACTTAAGTCCGGAAGACATTGTGAAATTTGCTAGCGCTTATGGAACCTGGATAAGGTCAAGAAATTCTGGACAAAGATGCCGCATCGTTTTGGGTAGAGATGCTAGAATTAGCGGTCAAATGTTGAATCAATTGGTGCAGGGCAGTTTAATGGGCCTTGGAATTGATGTAATAGATTTAGGTTTTTCAACCACTCCAACAGTTGAAGTAGCGGTACCAATGGAGAATGCGCAAGGTGGAATCATTCTAACAGCCAGTCATAACCCCAAGCAATGGGAATGCTTTAAAGCTGTTGAACGAAAAAGGCGAATTTGTGTCTGCAGAAGATGGGGCAGCAATATTATCAATTGCAGAATCAGGTGAAATGCGCTATGCAGAAGTTGATGAAATTGGATTTAGCACCCAGGACGACAGCTATTTAGAAAAGCACATCAAGTCAATATTAGACCTTGATTTGGTGGATGTGGCTTCCATTAAAAGGCAAAATTTTAAGGTTGCAATAGATTGCGTCAATTCAACGGGTGGTATATTCCTTCCTCCATTATTAAGAGCTTTGGGAGTTGAAAACGTCATAGAATTGTATACAGAACCCAATGGTCATTTCCCCCACAATCCAGAGCCATTACCCGAAAACCTCAAAGACATTTGTGAAGTGGTGGTGAAAGAAGGTACCGATTTAGGATTTGTGGTGGATCCAGATGTTGACCGATTGGCCATGGTTTGTGAAGACGGATCTATGTTTGGTGAAGAATATACTTTAGTAGCTATTGCCGATTATGTTCTTTCTAAAACTCCTGGAAACACCGTAAGCAATCTTTCTTCAACTAGGGCACTAAGAGATGTAACAGAAGCAAGAGGTGGAGCCTATTATGCAGCTGCTGTTGGTGAAGTAAACGTGGTTAATCAAATGAAGGCTAAAAATGCCATTATCGGTGGAGAAGGCAATGGTGGTGTTATTTTACCAGAATTGCATTATGGTAGAGATGCCCTAGTTGGCATCGCATTATTTTTGTCACACTTAGCAACTGCTAAGGATGGAGATAAAATTTCTTGTAAAGAATTAAGAGCATCTTATCCAAATTATTTCATTTCTAAAAATAAAATAGAACTCACTCCAGAAATTAATGTTGATGCGGTTTTGAAAAAGATAGCAGAACTATACAAAGATGAAAACATCAATACCATTGATGGAGTAAAAATTGACTTTGAAGAAGAATGGGTTCATTTAAGAAAATCCAATACAGAACCCATCATTCGAATTTATGCAGAAAGCAAATCAGAGCAGAATGCGAATGATTTAGCTGAAAGAATTATTAAAGACATCAAGAAAAGCATTTAACAATGAGAAATATTTACTTCGACAATGCGGCAACAACACCAATTGATGAAAGGGTAGTAGACGCAATGGTTCCAATCTTAAAGGAACAATATGGCAATCCTTCCTCGATTCATACAGATGGTAGAACTTCAAGAGCAATAATCGAACGTGCTAGAAAAAGTATTGCAGCACATTTCAATGCTAGTCCAGCTGAATTTTTCTTTTACTTCAGGAGGAACTGAAGCCGATAACATGATCCTTAGATGTGCAGTGCAAGATTTAGGTGTAAAACACATCATTACTTCGCCTTTGGAGCATCATGCAGTTTTGCACACAGCAGAAGAGATTCAAATCCAAGGAAAAATTAAGTTAAGCTTGGTAAAGGTAGATAACAAAGGAAAGATTGACATGGCTCATCTTGAAGAGCTGTTGGATTGTGAAGAAAAGACATTAGTGAGTTTAATGCATGCCAACAACGAGATTGCCACAAAGATTTCCTTGAAAAAGGTTGGAGAACTGTGCGCTAAACATGATGCCTTATTTCATTCCGATACGGTTC
>CBDCLY010000003.1:0-2914 GCA_965218715.1 Vicingaceae bacterium | reverse complement strand
AGTACACTCACCAGCTCTAAACGTTTCGTCTTGCATCAATTGTTGGTGAAAAGGAATCGTTGTTTTAATTCCTTCAATAATGTATTCGCTCAATGCTCTTTCCATTTTAAGAATCGCTTCTTCTCTTGTTTGAGCAACGGTAATAAGCTTAGAAATCATCGAGTCGTAGTAAGGAGGAATAACATAACCTGCATAGGTATGTGTATCTACTCTCACTCCATGTCCACCTGGAGAATGATAGGTTGTAATAGCTCCTGGGCTAGGTCTAAATCCATTGAATGGGTCCTCAGCATTTATTCTACATTGAATAGAATGCATTTGAGGGTAATAATTTGCACCTGAAATTTTATGTCCGGCAGCAATCTTAATTTGTTCTTTAATTAGATCAAAATTAATTACCTCTTCTGTAATGGTATGCTCAACCTGAATTCGCGTATTCATTTCCATAAAATAGAAATTTCTATGCTTGTCTACTAAGTACTCAACAGTACCAACACCCTCATACTTAACCGCAGCAGCTGCTTTGATAGATGCTTCTCCCATTGCCTCTCGTAACTCATCTGTCATAAAAGGAGATGGAGTTTCTTCACATAACTTTTGATGTCTTCTTTGGATTGAACAATCCCTTTCAGAAAGGTGGCAATAGTTTCCAAACTGATCTCCAGCAACTTGAATTTCGATGTGTCGTGGCTCTTCTATGAATTTCTCCATATACATGCCATCATTTCCAAAGGCTGCAGCAGATTCTTGCCTAGCGCTTTCCCAAGCGGCTTCCATTTCATCTTCAGACTTTACAATTCGCATTCCTTTTCCACCACCACCAGCGGTAGCTTTTATCATAACAGGATAACCAACAGCTTTGCCTTCTTTTTTAGCATGGGCTAAGTCTTTCAATAGCCCAACTGAACCTGGAACGGTTGGAACACCTGCTTTGATCATGGTTGCTTTGGCAGAGGATTTATCCCCCATTCCGTCAATCATTTCAGGAGAAGCGCCAATAAATTTTATTCCATGCTCGTCACAAATCTTAGAAAATTTTGCATTTTCAGATAAGAAACCATAACCTGGATGTATCGCATCAGCATTGGTAATTTCCGCTGCTGCCATGATGTTTGATATTTTTAAATAAGAATCAGTACTTGAGGGTGGTCCTATACAAACAGCCTCATCAGCAAATCTTACATGCAAACTATCTGCATCAGCTGTAGAATAAACGGCTACTGTTTTTATGCCCATTTCTTTACAAGTTCGAATAACTCTTAGAGCAATCTCACCTCTATTGGCAATCAATATTTTCTTAAACATAATGTATATGAATTAAGGATGAATAAAAAGAAAAAAAGCTGCAGATTAACCTGCTGGGTCAATCAAAAACAATGTTTGATCGTATTCTACTGGAGTTGAATCGTCCACTAAAACTTTAACAATTTTTCCTGATACTTCAGCTTCAATTTCATTAAAAAGCTTCATGGCTTCAATCACACAAACGGTGTCGCCAACACTTACAGTATCTCCAACTTTAACAAACTCTGGTTTGTCCGGAGCTGCCTTTCTATAAAATGTTCCAATCATAGGAGATTTTATTGCGATGTAATTGGCCTCTTCATCTTTTGCTTCAGTTTTAGGGGCTGCTGCTGGAGCAGGTGCTGGTGCTTGAGCCATAGCTTGGGCTGGAGCTGCCATCATTGTTTGATCTAAATTCTGACCTTGAGGCACAACAGTAACAATTTGTTGTGGTTCATTCATTTTGCCCTTCCTATATGGAGGAGTTTTAATGTTTATTTTAAAATCTTTGTCCTCAATTTCTACTTCACTTACACCAGATTTTGAAACAAATTTGATGAGTTCTTGAATTTCACTGAATTTCATATATCTCGATTTTGTGTTTTAACGAATAAAAATAAAATTAAATCTTGGTTTATAAAACCAAGTTAGGAATCATATGCCCATTTAACGTAAATAGAACCCCAGGTAAATCCACCTCCAAAAGCAGATAAAATAATGTTATCGCCTTTTTTAAGCTTTTTTTCCCATTCCCATAAACATAATGGAATTGTTCCGCTTGTTGTATTTCCGAATTTTTCTATGTTAAGCATTACTTTTTCGCTACCTACACCCATTCTGCGAGCTGTCGCGTCAATAATTCTTTTGTTTGCTTGATGAGGAACCAAAAAGCGAATGTCTTCACTTTTTAAGTTGTTTTTCTCCATGATTTCAGCCGAAACATCTGCCATGTTGGTTACCGCAAATTTAAATACGGCTTGTCCTTCTTGGTAAATAAAATGCTCTTTTGCGTCAACTGTTGCATGGCTTGCCGGTTTTACTGACCCACCAGCCTTTTGATGTAAATGAACTCTTCCTGAGCCATCACTTTTCATAATGCAATCTATGATACCATTTTCTTCTTCTGTTGGTTCAAGCAAAACTGCTCCGCAACCATCTCCAAATATGATACAGGTTTGTCTGTCTTCGTAATCAACAATAGAAGACATTTTATCAGCTCCTACAACAACCACTTTTTTGTACTGCCCCGACTCGATGTATTTAGATCCTGTTGTAACACCATATAAAAACCCGGAACATGCTGCCATAAGGTCAAATCCAAAAGCATTTTTTGCCCCTATTTTATCGGTAATAATATTTGCTGTGGCAGGAAATACCAGGTCCGGAGTTACAGTACAACAAATCAATAAGTCGATTTCATCTGCAGAAATGCCTCTTTTTTTAAGAAGTTCATTTACTGCTTCAACACCCATGTCTGAAGTGCCTAATCCTTCTCCCTTTAAAATCCTTCTCTCTTTAATTCCTGTTCTGCTAGTAATCCACTCATCATTAGTGTCTACCATGGTTTCCAGAATTTTGTTTGTTAGTCGGTATTCTGGAACATAACCCCCTACTGAGGTTATTGCCGCTC
>CBDCLY010000002.1:0-113095 GCA_965218715.1 Vicingaceae bacterium | reverse complement strand
TGTCCATCAATAAATCCAAATCCATCATTTCTTTAGTGCCGGCAGATCCAAATTCTTCAGATACTACAACGGCATTAATATATTACAACACTGAAGATAATCCCTCTAATGTTAGCCTTCCTGGATTGTCGATGTCAGACACCAATCACCTATACATTAGAGCTACCGATCAAGCAGGTGAATTAAGCATCGTGGATACTTCCAAGGTGTTTTTCATGAAAAACAAAAAGAACAATGTATTAATAGTTGGTGGAGCAAGTGGCAATGCAAAGCAAATTTACACCACTACCTTAAGCAATATCAACATTGATTTCGATTTCTTAGATCTCATCGCTGCTAATGGTTTGTATCGGCCATTTTTATGGAACATCACTTTTAAGATTCAGTTGTCGTTTTACGATAAAATGTTCTTTTACTCAGATGAAACGGCTTACTTGAATCCTTACACGAGTACAAGTTTATTGCTTTTAGAATTTGCCTCATCTTCCTTGCAACAATATGCTAACCTTGGTGGAAAATATTTCATCACCACGAAATTTGATCATGATCAAAACATAGACGGTTTTAAAGGAGTGCTTCCCTTAAATGGACTTTCGACAAAAGATTATGGAACGGCTAGAATTTACGGAACGGATAGCATCTATTCTCCCATAAGTTCATTTCCAGCCTTACAACCAACAGACCCATCGCCAACTTCTGCAATTTCAGGTGTTGGAGTGTATACCATCGATACCTTAGACACTGAAGTCTTGTATTATGCTGAGGTAGTTGATCAAAGACCAAATCGACCATGGACAGATACTAAAATCATTGCAAGTGGAAGGAGAATCAATGGCAAACTGAACCAAGTCTATTTTGGGATGTCCATTTTCCAATTGTATAGAGACCCTCTTAAATTGGAAGAACTATTTCACCAAATTTTTAATGTAGAATTCAATTAATGAAACTAAAAATTGCATTCATATCATTAATTATTCTCCTAAGCAATTGGGGCTATGCTCAAGAAACAGGAAGCATTAAGGGTGTTGTAAAAGATGCCAGTAGCGGAGAAACTCTTATTGGTGCCACAATAATAATTGTAGGAACCTATAAAGCAACTAGCACTGATTTTGTTGGGGGCTATGAGCTAGAAAACATTAAGCCAGGAGATTATTCCATCAAGTTCACTTACATCGGATATGCCGATAAAATCTATAATGGAGTCAGTGTTAAAGCTGGCGCAGCTCAAAAGCTAGATGTTGAAATGAAACTGAGCTCCCAGGCATTAGAGGCAGTAGAGATTGTTGGTGAAAAGAACTTGGTTAACCTAGAATCTGCAAAATCTGAGGTGAGCATTTCGCAAAAAGAAATCGCCGACATGAACGTTCGGGATGTTCAGGAATTAGCCGCCATGCAGTCGGGTATCAATAAAACTCCAGACGGACTCCAAATTAGAGGAGCAAGAGTTTATGAAACTCAATACATGGTAGATGGAATTAGCGCTCAAGATCCTCTGGCTGGAACTGGTTTTGGTGTGAATGTAGCCTCAAGCTCTATTGGAAAACTTGACATCATTACTGGTGGGGTAGGTGCAGAGTTTGGCGATGGATCTTCTGGTGTTATTTCAACAACCATCCGAGAAGGGGGAGACCAATTAGAGTTTTCAGGAACTTGGCAAAGAGATAACCTAGGATTTAATAAAAACCAAGGGACTGCATGGAATACTGATATTGTAGAATTATCGGCTGGTGGCCCCATCCCAAAAACCAATAAGAAATTATCCTTTTTCACCAATTTTACTACACGACTTACAGATACTTATTTTGGCGAAGAGGCAGATCAATTGAGGAGTTCATTGTTCCCCGACAACCAATCGTTCTGGGCGCCAAGACAAGACAATAACTTCACCCACACAGCAAAAATCAGTTGGAAGTTAAAGAAGGGCTCAAAATTGACAATCACCAATCAGCATAGTTTAAGCATCAATCAAAATACTAGAACGCTTCAAATTGTTGGTTTCGATGCCTTACTGCAACCTGGATTTCAGTACAACAGAAGCTTAAACCTCGACAATGCTAGTACCTATACCCACCACTCTAATTTAACTGCTCTTAATTTTAAAAAGATATTGAATGAACAATGGTGGTTCAATGTTTCTGTTGGAAGACTATTCACCAACTTGCGAGCCGATGCCAATGGCAGACCCTTTAGAGAAGAAACTGTAGATCAATTGTATGATGAAGCCTCTATTGTTACGGACCCAATTAGCATATTTAATCCTGGAAGTCCAATTTTATTTGTTTTGCCTGGCCCTGGCCTAATTAACAATGGTGGAATTACTCCTTTATGGCATGATCACTATGCAAGAGAATATACCTTAAGCACCAAGTTCACAAGATATAGCAAATCAAAAAAGAGCAAGATCAGTTTTGGATGGGAACATAAAAGCCAAGAATTGCAATGGGTGGATGTAACCAAGCCATGGATAGGAGCACCAATTCAAATAAACGACAGCGTAATTTCCCCATCAACAAGCGTTGGATCTTCAAATGACATTTGGAAGGTGAATCCTTTTAATGGTGGTTTCTTTATCAGTGATGAAATACGTTACCGCGGTATTATAGCAACACTTGGAATGCGATTCAATTATTGGGCTCCAGGTAAATTTGCAGACGATGCGGGTAAACGATCCCTTGTCACCTGTGATTGATCAAGTAAGAGAAGATTACATGGAAAATACAACAGCAATGTTTGGTCGCAGGGTAAAGGCGAGACTATTGCCTAAAATTAATGTATCCTTTCCAGTGACTGAAAACAATGTATTGTACTTCAATTACGGCCACTCTATGCGATTGCCTCACCCAAGATTCGTTTATGCAGGTTTGGATCCAGTGTATCAGGATCGATCTTTCTTATCCAATCTAGGAAACCCAGACATCAATCCTGAAGTGAACATTTCTTATGAGATCGGTTACAAAACACAAATCACAAAAGACATTGGTTTAACCGTTGCGGCTTTCAATAACAATCGATTTGATTACATCGTTCAGCGGAGTGTAATTGTTGAAGACCAAACAGGAAGACCGGTTACCAAAAGGATGTTTATCAATCAAGATTATGCTAGAATCTTTGGAATAGAAGGTGGGAGTATCTGTTCGATTTAAAAAGTATTATAGAAGTTTTGTGAATGTTACCTACCAAGTGGCTAGGGGTAAATCTAATTCAGCAAGAGAATCAGGTTTGCAAATTGAACAAAATGGAGCAGTAGAATTGTCTTCTGAGCAATACCTTGCTTTTGATCGTCCTTGGGACATCACAATGGGTTTTGTATTTAGCACAGATTCTACCTTCAAGATAAGAGGGAAAAGGATAAACGGTCTTAGAATATTTGCTTCCATCAATTATGTCTCAGGATTTAGGTATACCCCCTATGAGCAAGATGGAGAAAATAGCTTAGGGAGACCATTGTTTGTTCGTTTGGATGATCGCTACTTGGATGAGGTATCCAAGCATTGGTTGCAATCGGATTTAAAGATATCTAAGAATTTTATAACCGGAGAAAAGACAGGCATTACTGTCAGTATCGAAATTCGTAACCTATTGAACATCAAAAACTCAGTAATTGTAAACCCGATAACTGGTGAAGCTTATGAGGATGGAGACGATGTTCCGAACGAATGGCGTGATCCAAGATACATTGGACCACAAGAGGCAGGTGTTCCTCCAACTAACCCAGCAAGGTATTTATCACCTAGACAAATACTCTACGGAATAAGCTTTAAATTTTAATGAAGAAAGGCATTTACATAGCACTTGGCATAATGCTAATTAGTTTGTTTGCAAAGGCACAACTCATTCCTAATTTTGGTTCACAAAGAGCAGGTTTGTCTACTTTGTCTTTTCTCAAAAACGACATTAACCCAAGATCATCAGCTCTTTCAGGAGCAAGTGTAGCTTTGTCTGGGGACGGTTTTTCTATTCATACCAACCCAGCTGCCATTACAGATGTAGAGTCATTCAATATCAGCTTGAGTAACCTTTCTTTAGGAGCAGGAGTGCAGCAATCTTTTGTTTCGATGATTGCCCCAAGAAAGAACAAATTATCTGCCTTTGGTTTATCCCTGAACATTCTCAACTCAGGACCGATGAAAGTTAGAACAGAATTCCAACCCAATGGAACAGGAGAAAAATTTTACGTTCAAAAACTTGGCCGTAGCAGGAACATATGCTCAAAAGCTCTCCGACATGTTCTCGGCTGGAATTAGTTTAAAATACATCAATGAAACAATAGATACTTACAGCAATTCAACGGTTTCTGCAGATTTAAGCTTCTTGTACTACACAGATTTCAAAGATTTAAAATTTGCAGTTTTGGTACAGAATTTTGGTGGAAGTTCATCCTTAGAAGGAGAAGATTTGCCAAGTGATTACAATCGACCAGATCCAATTGAACCAGACGAATATTCTATTCCAACTGTATTTAGTATAGGTGCATCTATCGTCCCTTGGAAAAAGGAAAAACAATCCTTATTAATTGCGGCCCAGTTGAATCATCCAACCGATAACGCAGAGAATTACCGATTGGGTTTTGAGTACAATTATCATCAAATGCTTTACTTGAGAACAGGCATTAAAGTGAACGTTGAAGGACAAGCATATCCTAGCTTTGGGTTTGCAATTCGACATCGAACAGGCGCACATCCACTAAGCATTAGTTATGGTGTAAATCCAACTGAATTCCTCGGCTTAAGACACAATGTAGGGGTTTCAGTAAGTTTCAATAATAAGGGGAGAGATGAGAAATAGATTTTTTAAAATATTGACTCTTCTATTTGTTTTATCGGCCCTAAGTGCCTGTGAAAATTACCTAGGCGAAGAAACTGACTTGTCATTCATTGAAGTTCCGCAGCAATCTTATAGAGAGGTAGCTTACGTTCCAGTGCAACCCATATTGAATCAATTCGTTTACCCAACTGATGTAATCGCAGGATTTGATGAATTGATTTATGTTGTTGATGCAGGCAGTGAAGAAATTATCGCTCTGGATGAGAGTGGGAGAGAGTTGGCTAGAATGAGAATTCAAGGAGCTAAAGGAATTGCACAAGACCGGAGTTTAGATTTATTGGTTATTGGAACTAAAAGAGATACCACCCCAACAGGAAAAATTGTGGATAGATCTTGCTTGTATCGCTTAGATTTAACTCAAGATGCAGGTTATGGATTGCAATATGCTCAGATAGTGAATTCCATTATGCATCCCTTCTATTTCAAATCAAGTTCTATCAGTAGGGATGAGCAAGTGTTCTTTAACCGAGTGAGTGTCTTAGGTGATAATACCTATTATGTAACGCGCTCTGGTCCAAACAATGATCCCAACCAAGCAGGTGGACCAGATGATGCCATCTTATTTTTTAACAGAGATGATGTTTATGTTACTCCAGTAATTGTTTCCAATGCCCAAGGAGGAATTTTTAATAATTATTTTAAGCAGCCTTTTGCCATTAGCACACTAGCAAAACCACCACAGTTGAGTGTAGATTTAAGGGGAGACTTTGTGTATACCTCTATGGATGATAATGCAGTTTTGAAAGTGCAATACATTGAAAATCAATCCTCAGAAGATGGAAGTATCTATCTACCTAAGATTGATTGGAGCAACGACACTAGCTTGGCTGATAATTTCATTACCGAACCCTATCGCTTTTCTGAACCTAGTGGAATTGAATTCGCAGGTGGTGGAAGCAATTATATATTTGTTGTAGACAAACTCAAAGATTCTTTATATCAGTTTACAGCAACTGGGTTGGAAGGCGTTCAACCCCCACCTGCTTCAGGAGAAACTAAATTTGTAAAAACCTCATTTGGGGGAACAGGGCAAGGTCCAAATAATTTCAATGAGCCCATGGGTGTTGCATTTAAAGATGAGGTATTGTATGTTGCCGATGCTGGAAATGGCCGTTTGCTTCGCTTCAAACTCACCCTAGATATTGAATAATTGAATCGCTATACATAGGCCTAAATAGGGTGACAAAGCTTGATTTTAAAACCTATCTTTTCCTTTTTTCAAAGGTGCTTTCTTGAAACCTTACTTTTGTGTTAATATTTAGCTATGACAGGAATTGAAATTTTGGCTTGGATTGGAGCATTATTCATCGGAATCGTATTGGGATTGATCGGTGGCGGTGGTTCAATTTTAACCGTTCCAGTATTGGTATATCTTCTAGGAATTAATCCCATTGCAGCTACTGCATATTCTTTATTTGTTGTAGGAACAACCTCACTAGTTGGGACGATTAAAAACCTTTCTAAGGGCATTGTAAACATAAAAGTTGCCGTCTTATTTTCTATTCCTGCCTTCATTGCTGTTTTTGTGGCTCGAAGATTTATCTTGCCTGCGATACCTAATGAAATCATCAATACAAATTTCTTTGTATTGGATAAGAATACAGGAATCATGTTGCTGTTTGCGGTGATTATGCTTGCTGCCGCAATTTCCATGATGCGGAAAAGGAAAGAATCGTCGAATTCAGAATTAAAAGGACAGAATCTTAATTATCCTTTAATAATGATTGAAGGAGCCCTTGTAGGAGTCTTAACAGGAATTGTTGGAGCAGGAGGTGGTTTTTTAATCATTCCAGCTTTAGTGCTACTTGCCAAGTTGCCCATGAAGGAAGCAGTTGCAACTTCATTATTAATTATTAGTGTAAAGTCATTGATTGGTTTTTTGGGCGATATCGGACAAACAGAAATGAACTGGAACTTGCTATTAAGTTTTACTGGTTTATCCATTTTGGGAATCCTTATTGGAACTTACTTAAGCAATTTCATCAGCGGGAAAAAATTGAAAAAAGGCTTTGCTGTTTTTGTTTTGATGATGGCATTTTATATCCTTTGGAAAGAATTGGCCTAAGGGAACGTCGGCTGTGAAGTAAAAAATGCCTAAAATTTAGACTAAATTTGAAAAAAAATTGCGGATGAAAATTGAACAGATTTATACTGGATGCTTGGCTCAAGGAGCTTATTATATAGAGAGTGAAGGAGAGGTTGCGATTATTGATCCTTTACGAGAGGTGAAGCCTTATTTAGAAAGAGTAACAAAAGACAATGCAAAAGTTAAATACATTTTTGAAACTCATTTTCACGCAGATTTTGTCAGTGGCCATATTAGCCTTGCAAAAGCAACTGGAGCTCAAATTGTTTTTGGCCCCAATGCCAATCCAAGTTTTGAAGTGAAAATTGCTGAAGATCAAGAAGAATTTAAATTGGGAAAAATCAGCATCATCGTTCTTCATACACCAGGACATACTTTAGAGAGTTCCACTTATTTATTAAAAGACGAAGCAGGGAAAGATCATGCAATATTTACAGGAGACACCTTGTTTCTTGGTGATGTTGGGCGGCCAGATTTAGCGCAGAAAGTAGACAGTCTTAGTCAGGAAGATTTAGCCGGAATGCTCTATGATAGTTTGCGAAATAAAATCATGCCTCTAGCAGATGATGTCATCGTTTATCCTGCTCATGGAGCTGGATCAGCTTGTGGTAAAAACATGATGAAAGAAACTGTTGATACCTTAGGAAATCAAAAGAGCATGAATTATGCATTGAGAGCAGACATGAGCAAAGAGGAATTTATCAAAGAATTGACCGATGGTTTGTTGCCTCCACCTCAGTACTTTCCATTGAACGTGAAGATGAATAAGGAAGGTTATGAAGACATAGAGAACATTTTAGAAAGAGGTTCAAGAGCGCTTAGCCCAAATGCGTTTGAAGCAGCAGCCAATGAAACTGGAGCCATTATATTAGATGTTAGACATCAGGATGAATTTGTAAAAGGCTTTATACCTGGTTCAATTTTTATTGGAATAGATGGCGGATTTGCGCCTTGGGTAGGAGCCTTAATTGCAGACGTAAAGCAAAATATTTTGCTTGTAGCTCCAGAGGATAGAGTAGAAGAAGCCATTACCAGATTGTCAAGAGTTGGTTTTGATCAAACCTTGGGTTATTTAAAAGGTGGATTTAATGCTTGGAAAGCTGAAAGCAAGGAAATTGAACAGATGGAAAGCATCAGTCCTGAGGAGTTCAAAGCAATATGGGATTCAGAAAAACCAATGGTATTTGATGTCAGAAAGCCAGGAGAATATTCGGCAGATCATTTAGAGGATGCCAATACCAGTCCCCTTGATTTTATCAATAAGCACCTGACAGAATTTCCCGAGAAAGACAATTTCTATTTGCACTGCCTTGGTGGTTATCGTAGCGTGATAGCAGGCTCAATCCTAAAGAAAAGAGGAATCCACAACCTAATCAATGTGGAAGGGGGTTACAATGCCATTAAGGAATTGGGGATGCCAATAACAGACTTTGTTTGTCCAAGTCAGCAGGCATAGTTTAACTTATTTCTTCTTTTTAAAGAAACCAAACAAGTTCTGGGCAAGGAATCCTTTTGGGAATTCTTCCATTCCTTCAAAACCTAACCTTTCGTCGGGATTAACTTTTGGAATGTAATTACTTCTAAACAAATAATCCCAAATGCTTAAGCTTAAACCAAAATTTACACCATGCCGTTTTTCTTTAGGAAGATGATAGGCATGATGGTAAAGGTGCATGACCGGATTATTGATTAAATATTTCAAAGGACCGTAACTCAGCTTAAGGTTTGCATGATTTAAATGCCCAATAGTTATGGCAACAAAATGAACAACATAGGCTTGTTCTGGTTCAAAGCCACCCAAAAGCATCAATCCAATTGTTTTTAAAGGTTTGTAAAAGATGTTTTCCATCCAATGGTAGCGAAGGTGAGCTGCAAATCCCATTTCTTCAACAGAATGATGCACCTTATGGAATTGCCAAAGGAAATTGAAGCGATGCAAAGCTACATGGGTGATCCATTGGAAAAAATCCAATAAAATGAAGAAAATAATAAGTTGACTAAGGTTCGAATAGTTTTCTAATTGTATGATTTGCAAACTTGATTTCTGTATTCCAAGGCTTGAAAAGGCATGTTCAATTAAATCATAGACTCCACTTATTGCAATGGAGAAAACAAAGAAATTAAAAAACATATAGGCCAGATCTAGGAAAAAATCCTTTCTAATGATGCCTTGATTTTTCCTCCAAGGAAAGAGAATCTCTAAGGTCCAAACAATTAAACTGATTAGAATTAATCCCCAAAAGTAATTTTGATACCAGGGAACCATGAAGAATACATTGGCGATTAGCCAATTAAAAGAATTTTGTAAGGATTCAATAAAGGTCATTTCCTATTAAACAATTAAGGGCTGCTCTTGTTCTTTAAGCTTTCAATAATCCATCTTTTTGATAGCTTTTTATTCCATTGTCTATCATTTCTTGAATCTCCTTTTGAACTTCTGGGTCCAGGTTCTTCAAATGAAAACAGGTCTTTCCCTTCAACATCTTCGCCAATGGTGCAGATAATTTTGATTTAAATTGATCGGCATGAGTATACAGAGGAAAAAAATACAAACGAACATCTTTAGGTTTAGGCACTATGCTCGCAAAGTAAAAGCCGTCCACTTTTTGTTTTCCTTGCATGGCTGGTAAAGTTCCTTTGGCTTCCAATTGATTTTCTTTTTCATCAAATTGCAAAACAACTTGATGCTTTTTGATGCAATCAATTAAGAACTGTTTTATTTCAATCAGGTCCTTCATGCTTTTTAGTGCTGGATGATTATGGATTCTTCAAAAATTACTCCTTCTTTCCCGGTAATTTGTAAGTAATAAGTACCACTTCTAATTTCACTAACATCAAGGCTAGGCTCAAGGGCTTTTTCTAGGATTTCTTTCCCATTAATATCCACCATTCGTACTCTTTTCTTTCCATTATAACGCTTCGTGGCATTAATGTAAATGAAGTCTTGAACTGGGTTGGGGTACAATTCAAAAGAATTACTCTTGTTTTCTAATAAGCCAGTTGAACTGCTAAATTCAATAAGATAATACAGGGAGTTGCTAGTATTTACATCATTCCACTGACTTGCAGTGCCAAAGGGCCAATTGCTAAGTGCGATACCTAATCCATCCTGATTGTTATTGAAATTATCTGGCTCATTTCCCCAATTGTTATACAAACCTGCAATGGCATTCCCAGATCGAGCACCTTGCCAAAAATGAGTACCTGCTCCGCTATTGTCACCATTCCAAATCCACCTTCCTTCTGAACTAATATCATTTCCACCAATCCAAACATAGGCAGCTCCACCGCCATCTTGAGCAATGGTACTTGAATTGTTCACTCCTGCTTGTAGCAAGTTTGCATAAATTGAGTCTTGTTCTGTGGCGCTATTTATCTCTGCTAGAAAACCTCCTCTACTTGTGGCACAACTAGCTGCAGAAGTCCAGTTCTTGTTTTCTTTTATTAGCTCGTATTGAACTCCATTGGTGCTGAAACTGTAGATGTTAGAAGTGTTGCTAACGCACTGTGATTTAAGGTTGAAATTGAAACACAATAGCAAGAAGAATAGAGTAGAAGTGAGTATTTTCATGGCAATTATTTTACTGCAAGTTACTGCTTTTTATAAAGAAGAGATTGTCAAGTTCCTGATATTAAACTATCCTTCATCAAAATTCTTATTCTTGAGCAATAATTAAGGTACTTTAGTGTTTCTTAATATTTCAAATGCGATTAACACTCCTATTTTTCTTTATGGCCCTTGGCCTAAATGGCTTTGCTCAGTTAGGAGGAAATTCAAGCTACAGTTTTCTCAACCTTAATTCTTCTGCTAGAGTAGCTGCCTTAGGAGGAAATCAGATCACTGTAAAAGACAATGACCCATTCCTAGCTGCAGAAAACCCAAGTTTGTTGAATGGAGAGATGAACAATAAGCTCGCGCTATCTTATGTAGATTATTTGGCTGATATTTCCTATGGTTTTGCTTCATATACCAAACACTTTGATAGCCTTGGTACCTTTAGTTTAGGATTGAAATATGTTGATTATGGCACATTTACCGAGACTGATATTGCCGGGAATGAATTGGGAACATTTACTGCCGGGGAATATGCCTTCATTGCGGGGTATGGTAGGGCCCTAGATTCAAATTTTAGCGTTGGCATCAACTTAAAAACCATATACTCATCTTTATATGATTACGAGTCATTAGGTCTAGCTGCAGACTTAGGAATTAATTATTCTTTAGAACGAAGAGGATTAAGCCTTTCATTGTTAGGGAAGAATATGGGGGGGCAAATACAAACTTATCATGAGGATAGTGAAGACGAGTTACCCTTTGAGATTCAGTTTGGAATTTCTAAACGCTTATCAAAAGTACCCTTGAGAGTTAGCGTTATTGCTCATAATTTGAACAATTGGGACCTTCTGTATGACAATCCAGCGGATGAGGAACAAACAAGTAGTATTCTGGGAGACGAATCTTCAGAAGAAAAAAAGGAGGATGGTTTTCTAGAAAACTTTGCAAGACATCTTATCTTCAATGCTGAATTTTTAGTTTCAGACAATTTCAATATTCGCTTCGGTTACAATTATTTGAGAAGAACAGAATTGCTCATTGATGAAAAGTTAGGGATTGTAGGAATGAGTTGGGGTTTTGGAATACGGGTCTCTAAATTTCACCTTTCTTATGGTCGCTCATCCTATCATCAAGCTGGAGCAACCAATACCTTTTCGGTAAGTACTCGACTTTCAGATTTTTTGTAAAAATTCAGTAAAATGATTGTGTAAATTTGACTGATGAAGGCAATAATCATTGCAATAGATGGCTACTCTTCCTGTGGCAAAAGCACCTTGGCTAAAGCCTTAGCTAAACAGTTAAATTACTCTTACATGGATACAGGAGCAATGTATCGATCGCTTAGCCTATACTTCATGAGGATGGGTTTGAATGTCTTCGAAATGAGCGAAGAGGAGATAAATTCAGCCATTGATGAGGTGCACATTTCATTCAATTTTAATCCTCAATTGCAAAAAACCGAAACCTATTTGAATGAAGAACTTGTTGAACAAGAAATACGCGGGAAAGAGGTCTCAGAAATAGTCAGTGAATTTAGTCAAGTTAAAACAGTAAGAAAACGAATGATTGATTTGCAAAGGATTGCTGGAAAGTCTAAGTCCTTGGTGATTGATGGACGTGATATCGGTAGTGTTGTTTTTCCGGAGGCTGAGCTCAAAATTTTCATGACAGCAGAACCAGCAATCCGGGCCAAAAGAAGATTTGAAGAATTAAAAGTTAATGGCACAGCAATAGAATTAGAAGAGGTTGAATCTAACCTCGCTAAGCGGGACTACAATGATACTCACCGTAAGGAGAATCCTTTGATAAAAGCTGAAGATGCCCGTGTTTTAGACAACAGCAACTTAAATCAGAAAGAGCAGTTGAGCCTTGTTTTACAATGGCTAAAAGAATTGAATGTGCTCAATTAATTTGCAATTTGGCCAAAACTTCTTCTTGGCTAAAAGCACCTGGAAAAAAACGTAAAAGTTTACTCAACACTTCGTCAACAATTGCATCCGGACAAGAAGCTCCAGAGCTTAGAATGATTTTTACCTTTGATTTTTCTGGCAGGAAGTTTTTGGTTTCATTAATTGTATCATTATGGAAATCATAATGTTTGATTGCAGTTTTAGAAAGAATTTCATCAGGCCCAGAAATGAAAAAACTCGGAAGTTTCTCTTCACACAACTCTACAAGATGAGAAGTGTTTGAACTATTGTAACCACCAACTATGATGGCTAAATCAGCAGGTATTTCTAAAAGTCCGAAAGTGGCTTGTTGATTATCATTGGTAGCATAACACAAAGTATCTCTGGTATCGGCAAAGTGATCATTTAAATTTTCATTTCCATAGGTATCAATCATGCTTGTTTTAAAGAAATCAGCAATCGCTTGAGTTTCTTGAGCCAGCATTGTAGTTTGGTTGACTACGCCTATCTTTTTTAAATCCGTCTCGGGATCAAAACCTTCACTTGCCTGATGTCCAAATTCCAACTTAAATTCTTTTGGGTTTTTTTTACCATTTAAGTATTGGCTTAATGAAATGGCCTCCTCCATATTACAAACAACTACTGCTGGCCCATGGGCATTGCTGTGTGAAAAAGTAGCTCGTGTTTCTTCATGATTGGGTTTTCCATGAATAATTATGGTATGGTCTTGCTTGCCTAGTTTTTCTGATTGTTTCCAGACTTTGGTGACAAAGGGGCAAGTTGTATCGTACTCCCTAATCTCGATTCCAAGTTTGATTAATTGTTCTTCAATTGCCAGAGTAGTTCCGAAGGCAGGAATTAAAACAAGATCATCAGCTTTCAAATCACTCCAAGGAATGATCTGCTTACCTGAAGTATCCATGATGAACTTTATTCCTACCGCTTGCAGATTTGCATTCACTGTAGGGTTGTGAATCATTTGACTCAAAAGAAAGATTCGTTTTCCTGGATTTTCTTCTACCGCCTTATACGCTCTTTCAATTGCATTTTCTACTCCGTAGCAAAATCCAAAATGCCTTGCAATGTGAAACTGTACCGGTCCAAAATCCAATATGCTTGGAGAAAAGTCCTTTTTTCTTGGATCACTTTCTTTTCTAAGTTCTTTTATCTCGCTAATAAAAGAACTTTTGTATCTATTGGGTATATCAAATTTCTTCATTCCAGTATAAAACCAAAAATACACATAGAAGTTCAGCTAGATTCCATAATAAGAATATTATCCTCATCCATTAATCAACTCAAACAGAATAAATTGTATCTTTGCGCCCTCATTTTTAAGCCCTCAGAGTCGGTAATTGGGCACATTTAACCACTTTCGAAACATTCCGACTATGTTCGAAATACAAAAACAAGTCATTAATGGCTGAATCTAAAGACAAGGCTGCCGAGGCAGCAGAAACAAAAGCAGCAGCAAAGCCTGCAGCAAAAAAGACTGCTAAACCAGCAGCAAAAAAAGAAACAACTAGTAAAGAGGAATCTGACAAAGCTGAGGTAAAAGCAGAAAAAGCTACACCTAAAGCGAAGAAGGCTGCTGCTCCAAAAGCTGCAAAAGCAGAGAAAGCTGCTCCAGCGGAAAAAGCTGAAGAAGCAACTGCAAAAGCAGAAGAAGCTCCTAAGCCAGCAAAAGAGAAAAAGGAAAGAATTCCGAAAAAGGCTGCTGAAGAAGTTAGTGAAGAAGCTATTGCTGAAGTTGTGGTTGAAAAACCTAAAACAAGAGAAGAAAGAGCTAAAGAGTTAGAAGCTTTTAGAAACGACTTCGATTGGGATGCAATAGGAAAGTATGATGACAAGTATTCTGATGCTGATCAAAAGGCAATGGAAGAAATGTATAAAGAGACTTTAATGTCAATTGCAGAACAAGATGTAATTGATGGGGAAGTGGTTAGCATTACTCCAAGAGAAGTTGTTGTAAACATTGGATACAAATCTGATGGAGTTATTGGAAAATCTGAGTTGAGATACCGTCAAGATTTAGCCATTGGCGATAAAGTAGAAGTTTTCATTGAAAGTCAAGAAGACAAAAATGGTCAATTGATACTTTCTCATAAAAAGGCTCGTGCTTTAAGAGCTTGGGAAAGAGTAAACGATGCATTGAAAACGCAAGAAATCATCAAGGGACATGTAAAATGTAGAACTAAAGGTGGATTGATCGTTGATGTATTTGGTATCGAGGCATTCTTGCCAGGTTCACAAATTGATGTTAAGCCAATTAGAGATTACGATGTATATGTTGACAAAACCATGGAATTTAAAGTGGTTAAAATCAATAAGGAATTTAAAAACGTTGTGGTTTCTCATAAAGCTTTAATTGAGGCTGAGTTAGAAGTTCAGAAGAAAGAAATTATCTCTCAATTAGAGAAAGGTCAAGTACTTGAAGGTACTGTTAAAAATATTACTTCTTATGGAGTATTTATTGATCTTGGTGGTGTAGATGGATTAGTCCACATTACTGATCTTTCATGGGGTAGAGTTAATCATCCAGAAGAAGTAGTTCAACTTGACGAGAAAGTGAAAGTTGTAATTCTTGATTTTGATGATGAGAAAAAACGAATTGCTCTTGGAATGAAACAACTTGAAGGTCATCCATGGGAAAAGCTGGATGATAAATTACAAGTTGGTGATAAGGTAAAAGGAAAAGTTGTTGTAGTTGCAGATTACGGTGCGTTTGTTGAAATTCAGCCTGGTGTTGAAGGTTTAATTCACGTTTCTGAAATCTCTTGGTCTAATCACTTGCAACCAGCACAAGCTTTCTTTAAAGTGAACGATGAAGTAGAAGCAGAGATTTTAACATTGGATAGAGAAGAAAGAAAAATGTCTCTTGGTGTTAAACAATTGTCTACTGATCCTTGGGAAGGTGTTGAAGTTAAATTCCCAGTAGAAACTAAACATACTGGTAAAGTAACAAACATCTCTGATTTTGGAGTATTTGTTGAACTTGAAGACGGTGTTGATGGTTTGGTTCACATTTCTGATTTATCTTGGTCTAAAAAGATCAATCATCCAAAAGAAGTGACTTCTGTTGGAGAAGAGATGGAAATCGTAATTCTTGAGATCGATAAAGAAAACAGAAGACTTAGTCTAGGTTATAAGCAACTTGAAGAAAACCCTTGGGAAACATTCGAAACTGTATTTGAAATTGGAAGTATCCATAAAGGAACAGTTTCTGAAGTGAATGCTAAAGGAGCCACAGTGATTATGCCTTACGGTGTTGAAGCTTTTGCAACTAAGAGGAACTTAGTGAAAGAAGATGGAAAGAACATCGAAAAGGATGAAGAGGTAGACTTTAAAGTAATGGAATTCAATAAAAACGCTCGTAAGATTAGCGTGTCACACACTCAAATTCATAGAGACATTGAAGATGATGAGCGTACTGTGAAGAAAGCGAAATCCAAATCTAATCAGAAGGCAACTGCTAAAGCAATTAAATCTATGAATGATAAACAAGAGAAAACTACTCTTGGAGATTTAGATGCACTAGCAAACTTGAAAGATGAGTTAGAAAAAGGCGAATCAAAATAGAATAGCCACTTCTTATAAAACTGAAACGGAAACCAGCAATGGTTTCCGTTTTTTTATTGCTCTAATATTTCCTGTAAATTTCCTTGAATTTTAATGGCCAGGTCATCCGTTGGTAAATCACTATCATCCATCCCAAAAGGATCTTCAATCTCTTCGGCCAATAGTTCCAGGCTACCAAAAATATACAGCACAAAAGTGCAAATACCAACTGTCCAATACTGGAACTGAAGTGCCAAACTAAAGGGCAGGGTCATGGTATAGGCAAAAATGAATTTCTTTATGAATAAATTGTAAGAGTAGGGTATCGGTGTGTTTTTAATCCTTTCACAGGCTCCTGTGATGTCTAATAAAGATTTCAACTCTGCATCTAAGCTAATTAGCTGTTCTCCACTAATTTTTTTGGAGTGATAGAGCTCATTTAAATATTGATAAAGCTCTTTTGAAATTGCATTAGGAACGTGCTTGGCTTGTTTGCTGGAAGTTGAGATGCCCTTTGGGTACACGAAGTCCTTTTCTTTAACTCCTTCCCTAAGATGCTCTTTTAAAACAAAAGGGAAGTTTACCAATAGTCCATATACTCTATTATTGTGTTCTTGATTAGGAACCTCAACAGCGCTTGATAATTTAATGGCTGAATTGCGAATGTTGTTGACAAGCATGCCCCATTGCTTTCTTCCTTCCCACCAACGATCATAGGCTGAGTTGGTTCTAAACACCAATAGCAATCCGATAACAAAACCTAATAATGAGTGAACTTGGATGGCATTTGAGAATGCCTCAACCGATTTCAATTTGTTAGCAACGTAGACAAATACTCCTGTAAAAAGGGCATAGGTTAAAAGAACCCATAACATTTTTCGAAAGGTATCTGTCTTGTGAAATCTAAAAATTAATCCGAACCATTCTTTAGGATTGTACTTTATCATTTTGTTGGAGTTTATTTTTCTTATTTAAAAATAGGGCAAAAAAAAACCCCTAGCAATTGCTAGAGGTTTTTTTAATTCATCTTGATTATAGCTTAATCTCAACTCTTCTGTTTAGAGCTTTACCTTCAGCTGTTTCATTGCTTCCAATAGGTCTTACAATTCCATGACCTTTAGCGCTTATGCGTTTAGCATCTACACCTTTTCTAACAAGGTATTGCTTAACTCTATCTGCTCTAGCCTGAGATAACCTATTGTTAAAGTCAATTGGTCCAGAACTATCTGCATAACCATTCACATTAATATTAATTCCAGTTTTCTTGTTCATGATCATTGCCAATCTATTCAATTGATCATAATACTTGATGTTAATGGTAGAACTTGAAGAATTAAAGTTCAAGTTGGTTAACAGGTCTTTAGGAATGTCTAAGCTAGGCTTAGTGTCATCAACTGGATCTTTCTTATCTGCTTTAGTAAAGACAAATACTCCATTATCCAATTTGCGTGTATCCTCTGTTCTGTTCATGTCTTCATCCACCAAGTAGATTTCAACATTATCAACATCTCCATCTAAACCAATTGGTTTGATAGAATAATATTGATCTGGATCCAATACTTTGTATCTAAACACACCATTCTCATCTGTTAAGATGGTATCGATAGCAACATTGTTTTCGTCATAGATGACCAATGTTCCATTTTTCAAAGGAAGCTTGTTGTATTCGTAGATTCCCATTGCGTAATTGTCTTCTTCATCTGGACAACCTTCTAATTCAGCAAGACCTGCAATTTCTGGGCATTTATCAACATTGTCAGCAATTCCATCTTTATCTGTATCAGGACAACCGCCTAATTCAGCAGAACCAGCCAATTCTGGACAAGTATCTTCAGCATCAGCAATGCCGTCTCCGTCGGTGTCAGGGCAACCATCAAGATCAACAACACCAGCTAAATCTGGACACTTGTCGTCTTTATTAAGAACCCCATCAGCATCTCTATCAACAGCACATCCTTCGTTATTTACTTTTACACCAGGAGTAGTTCCAGGACATTTATCCTTCTTGTCGATAACTCCATCCCCATCCGCATCTTTAGTGCTTACAATTGCAGTTGAAACTCCAATTGTTGTGTGTAAAAAAGCATCATTTCCGCCACCGGTTTGATTATCGATATCATCTTCACTGGCAAGAAAATAAGTGTTTTGATATTTGATGTTGATTCTTTCGTTCAATTTATAATTCACACCTAATCCAGCTGCTGGTAGTGCTAAATAATTTTCATCTCTATCAAAGCTCTGAAAGATCAACATTCCTGCACCAGCGAAAATAAATGGTCTAAACTTTACATCTTCATATTTGAAGAAGTTATACGTTAAATGAAGATTTGCCGTCCCCATATTGTATTCAAAATCATTTAAACCGTCTTCTTTCTTAGCTTTAATGTCACCCATAGTCAGGTCCAATTCTAAGTCAAAGTGATTGCTTAAAAAACGATGAATTGAAAGGCCTGCTAAACCATTGTAATCTTGTCCGCTGAAACTGAAGAATTGATTCTCAACTTCTCCGTTATATTGGGCAACACCGGCATTTATACCAATACCCCAACGGCTAGATTCTGTTTGCGCAAAAGTGCTACCTATTAGGAGCAAAAAAGTGCATAATCCAAATACTATTTTTTTCATAAGATGCTTTTGTGTCTAGAAGCTACAAATAAAAGGGAAAAAAAGCACTTTCCAATGATTTATTTTTAAAAATATTAACATAAGAATGCCAGTGAAATTCTTCTCAACTAAAATTGAATGAAATCATTTAGTTTCAATTCCTTAACAGGTGCAATCTCTTCTAATTTATTTCTGTCAAGTCTTTTCAAATCACCATATATATTGATGATGCTTTTTTGAGTTTTTATCTTTGTTTCATAGAAACTTTTTAAGTCTTGGAAATTCAATTTTCTATAGGCTTCAATGGCATCAATATTCGGGTCTGTTTCAATTCCTTTTGCTAAATAAGTTTCAATTTCTCTGCTTAAATTCCGAAAACTAGGGAAATTAGATGATTGGGATAATATTAGGTTATTTTTAACATTATCCATTCGTTCTGGCTTTTCAGGTAAATTTTGAATTAGATCATGTGCTACTGAAACGGCCTCATTTGTTTTGTCGGCCTGACAAGCAATGTAAGTAAAGAAATAGCTTTCTTTTTCGGGATGTATATGGTACCTAAACCTTGCTGAGGAAGAATAGGCCAAAGATCGATACTCTCTAATTTCTTGAGTTAATATTCCGCTGAATCCACCAGAAAAGTAAGTATTGAACAATTGAATTTTAGGATACTGATCCATTGTAAAGGGTTTACTTGTTCTAACCATGAAGATGTTGCTTTGCAACAACTTCGAATTATTTAACAATACAATTTGATCTTCTTGATGCTTTATAATATCTATTGGATGTGGGAAATTTTTGATGGCTTCAGGCGATAGGGTTAAAATAGAGGTGATTTTATCTTTCAATTCTAATCCTACTATTTTTCCAGAATAATGAATAGAGCTGGCATATTTTTTAACATCTTCCCATATGTCCATCACTTTTGTTTTTTCCATTTTCTTAATCTCCTTAATGCCTGATCTGTTATAGGAGCCTGATTGTTCTCCATATATGGCCTTTTGCGCCATTGCCCTAGAAATTAAAAATGGTTCCTCCTTTTCAGCTTTCCGATTTGTCTTGAATTGATTGATCACAACATCCATGCTTTTTTCCTCAACAATAGGATTCATTAGAAGCGCATTGATTTCTTTCAAGACCTCTCCCATTTTAGCCTCAATTCCTGTAACATTTAAGGTGAAAAAGTTCGGATTACTAGAGAAGTAGTAATTGGAGCCCAAAAGCGCTATCTTTTTCTTGAAATCTAATAATGCAATTCCTTCAGGATGGGCATAATTCATTAATGAGCTCAATATTTCGATATCAGGGTTCATAAATGACCCATAATGGAAATTGATGTTTAGTTCATAAATGTCGTTCAATGGATTTTTTGCGACAAACAATTGATGGCCTCCGGCCAACGCATAGTAATTGATGTCATTTTTGAAATCGATGAATTTGTTTTTAATTTTTTCGCTTTCCATCTTTTTAAATGCCTCTGCAAATTCAGATGTTTGACTTTGATCTACCTTTAATCCTTCAAAGGGTGGTTTTTTCAGTTTTTTCTTTTTTGGAAAACCCGTTCTAGAATTAAGTACCATAAAGTTTTCATTAAAATAAGTATTGGCAACACGCATTACGTCCTGCTTACTTATTTTAAGTAATTGCTCTGGGTAATTTCCTATTTCGGTCCAAGACTTACCATGTTGGTACATCCTAGCGAAGGTGTATCCTCTACCTGAAATGTTTTCTTGGTTAAGCTGATGATTTTTATACATTTCATTCTTTATCGCAAGCAATTGTTCATCTGTGAAATCTCCATCTTTTAGTTTTTGAATCTGCTCGAACATTAATTTTTCAGCTCCTTTCAATGACTGGCTAAATATTTTAGGGATATAAATGAAAAATTGATTGCCTGCCTCATCTTCATTTTCTGCAAATGACCAAGCTTGCATAATTTTCCCATCATTCATCATCTCGTCAAGAAATCCTGTCCCAGATTCATTCTGCAATAGGTAGGTGGCTACATCCAATGAAAGTTCATCAGGATGAAAGTGAGGAACTGTTCTAAACCCCATCATTCCAACTTTTATTGGTGTAAGTCTACTATTATGAACTTCTTTACCATTAAAAGGTCTAGGTTCTGGAATGTTTTTGGGAGGAATTATCCCTCTCTTAAGGGCATTAAATTGATCTTCAATAAATGGCTTTACTTTATCTGGATCAAAGTTGCCGCATAAGATCAATGCCATGTTGTTTGCAATGTAGTATTTATCAAAATAGGCATACATTTTATTTAGAGAAGGGTTCTTTAAATGTTCAATTTTTCCTAAGGTTCCTTTATCTCCATAGGGATGACCTTTGTAAAACTCCTTGTTAAATTCCTCAAAGAGTCTTCGTTGCATGTTGTCCATTGCCCTGTTTTTCTCTTCATAAACAACTTCTAGTTCAGATTGGAAAGATCTAAATACAGGATTTTGAAAACGATGAGCATATAGGGCTAGCCATTTATTTATTTGATGAGATGGAAAAGCATTGAAATAAATGGTTAGGTCATTACTTGTGGTGGCATTTACTTGAGTGCTTCCAATGTCTTTTAATAAATTGTCAAATTCATTTGGCATGGCATACTTTGCTGCAAGCAAAGACTGCTCATTTATTTTTAGTTGAATGGCATTTCGAGCCTCAGCATCTTTTTTTGTGCCTAATTCGTCATACAATGCCCGAATAGAATCTAAGTGCACTTTTTCTGCTTCATAATTAATCGTCCCCAATTGGTCAGTCCCTTTAAATAAGAGATGCTCCAAATAATGTGACATGCCAGTAGCATCTTCTGGGTCGTTTTTACTTCCTGTATTTACAGCCACCGCTCCAAAAACATTGTTTGCCGAATAGTCCGGATTCAATATCACAGTTAAGCCATTATCTAATTGATATTGCTCAACTTTCAATTGAGCGATCGCAGAAAATTGTATGCAAATACAAATTGCGCTAATTATGGTAGTTCTATATTTCATTTTGGTTTATTTTTTTCAAGTCTGATTTTTAAGTTTAGAAATGGCTTCTGCTAACAAATAATCTTTCTCCCCAACCTGATTGCCCAAATCATGAGTGCATAGGTATATTTCAACATGAGTATAAGTATTTATCAATTTTGGATGGTGTTGATGATCCTCAGCTAAAAGAAATATTCCTTGCATGAACTCCACTGCAATTTTAAATGAGTTGAAATTAAATTTTGCATACAACTGCTCATCTTTAATTATCCAATCAGAGTTTTCTAATTCTATCATCTGATAAATTTAGTATTTGTATACGACATTTTGTCATCTAATTCGTCTGGCATATCATTTGAAAACAGGGCAAAATCGTTTAAAAAACAGAAAAAATAGATTAAACATGGCAAAAGGACAGATTAACGTACAAACGGAAAATATTTTCCCAATCATTAAGCAATTTTTATATTCAGACCAAGAAATTTTCCTTAGAGAATTGGTTTCCAATGCAGTAGACGCATCTCAGAAATTACTTACTTTAAGTAATCTAGGGGAAGTGAAAGGTGAAATAAAGGATCTAGGCATAGAAGTTAAGATCGACAAGAAGAAGAAAACATTAAGCATACTTGATCAAGGTGTTGGAATGACTGCTGATGAGGTTGAAAAATACATCAACCAAATTGCATTTTCTGGAGCAGAAGAATTTGTAGAAAAGTACAAAGACAAGGCAAGTATAATTGGTCATTTTGGTTTAGGATTTTATTCTTCCTTCATGGTGGCTGATAAAGTAGAGATCTTTTCACTTTCACATACTGAGGGTTCTAAGGCAGTTAAATGGGAATGTGATGGTAGCCCAAATTTTAGCCTTGAAGAAGACAAGACTCAAAAGAGTAGAGGTACATCTATTGTTTTGCACTTGTCTGATGATGCAATGGAGTACATGGAAGAGGCTAGAATTCAAACCCTACTGAACAAGTATTGTAAATTCATGCCTATTCCAATAAAATTTGGGACTAAGGAAGAAAAGAAAACCATAGGCGAAGAAGATGACAAAAAAGAAGAAACAATAGTTTTGGATAACATCATCAACAATAACTCACCTGCATGGACCAAAAAACCAAGCGATTTAAGTGATGAGGATTATACTAACTTTTACAGAGAGTTGTATCCAATGAACTTTCAAGAGCCTTTGTTCAATATTCATTTGAACGTTGACTATCCTTTTAACTTAACTGGTATTTTATACTTTCCTAAGTTGAAAAATAATTTAGAGGTTCAAAAAGATAAAATTCAATTGTATAGTAATCAAGTTTTTGTAACTGATTCAGTTGAAGGAATTGTTCCAGATTTTTTAACCTTGTTGCACGGTGTAATAGATTCTCCAGATATTCCTTTAAATGTTTCAAGATCATATTTGCAAAGTGATGGAAATGTGAAAAAAATCTCCAATTACATTAGTAAAAAGGTTGCAGACAAATTAGAAGGTTTGTTCAAAAATGATCGTAAAGCATTTGAAGAAAAATGGGACGACATTAAAATATTCATCGAGTATGGAATTCTTTCAGATGAAAAATTTGCAGAGAAGGCCAAGAAATTTACGCTGTACAAAAATGTAGAGGGCAAATATTTCACATTTGAAGAGTATCAAGATCACATTAAAGACCTACAAACGGATAAGGATAAGAAGTTGGTGGTATTGTATACCTCTAATGTAGAAGATCAGCACAGTTACATTAGTGCTGCAAAAGACAAATCTTATGATGTTTTGATAATGGATACCCCTTTATCAGCCCATTTGGTTGGTAAGTTAGAACAGTCGGAAGAAAACATTAGCTTTACTAGAGTTGATGGAGATACTATCGACAAATTGATTCAAAAAGATGAGGAGATACCTTCTAAACTTACTGAGGATGACGAGAAGAAACTTCAACCCGTTATTGAGTCTGTAGTTCCAAAGGAAAAGTTCACAGTAAATTTTGTGAGTTTAAGTGAAAAGGACCAACCAATGACCATTACGCAAGCGGAATTCATGAGAAGAATGAAAGACATGAACGCTGTTGGTGGCGGAGGTATGATGGGAATGGGTGCAATGCCAGAAATGTACAATTTGTCGGTAAACAGCAATCATCCATTAATTGGTAAGATCTTAAGTGAGAAGGATGAGAGTAAACAAAAAGAAATGGCTCAACAAGCAAGTGATTTGGCCCTTCTATCTCAGAACCTATTGAAGGGAGAAGACCTAAGTAAATTTATTAAAAGAAGTGTTGAATTAATTTAATCCAACATTGAAACTAAAAAACAAAAAATGAAACAAGTAAAACAAATCAGCCTACTATTATTTGCAGCTTTCTTTTTGAGCTCATGCGGATATAATTCTATGGTAGAAAAAAGTGAATCAGTAGATGGCCAGTGGGCTCAAGTTGAGAATGTGTACCAAAGACGGGCAGATTTGATTCCTAATCCTGTAAACACAGTAAAAGGTTATGCAGATTTTGAGCAGGAAACATTAACAGGAGTTATTGAAGCAAGATCAAAAGCTACATCAATTAACATCAGTTCCGAGGATTTAAGTCCGGAGAATATTGCGAAGTTTCAGAAAGCCCAAAGTCAGTTAAGTGGCGCATTGTCTAGGTTGTTGGTCACTGTTGAACGTTACCCGGATCTTAAAGCAAATCAAAATTTCTTAGAACTACAAGCTCAATTGGAGGGAACAGAAAATCGAATTGCTGTAGAACGTATGAAGTTCAATGATGCGACAAAAAATTACAATACCTATATCAAACAATTTCCACGAGTGATGTATGCTTCTTGGTTTGATTTTGAGAAGAAAGGTTACTTTGAAGCCGAAGCAGGAGCAGAGGAAGTCCCAACAGTAGAATTTTAATCATGGCAAAAGATTTATTTACAGAAGAGCAGCAAGCTCAGATAAGAACTGCTATTCAGGAAGCGGAGAAGCACACTTCAGGAGAAATAAAGGTGCACATAGAAAATACTTGTAAAGACGAGACTTTAGATCGAGCAGCATATATTTTCGAGGAATTAAAAATGCACAAGACCAATCTTAGAAATGGCGTACTTTTCTATTTGGCTCTTAAGGATAGACAATTTGCAATTTTAGGTGATATTGGAATCAATTCTAAAGTTCCAGATGGATTTTGGGACCAAGTTTCAAATTTGATGTTGAATTTCTTCAAAAAAGCTCAATTTACTGAAGGTCTAGTTGAAGGAGTAATTGAGGCAGGTAAACAACTTGGCGAACATTTTCCTTTGGCAAGTGATGACAAGAATGAATTAAGTGACGATGTTTCTTTTGGCAATGATTAGAAAGAAGCTCCAAATTATTCTATTTATTCTTGTTGGAATTGTTTCAATCAATTCTTTGTCAGCGAAGGATTGCTTTCCAGATTCGCCAAATCAACCACGATTAGTCAACGATTTTGCGAAAGTGTTTAATTCCAATCAGTCCAATAAAATGGAGAAGGAATTGCGCATTTTTAATAATGAAACTTCTACACAAATTGTAGTGTTAACTATTTTGGATTTATGTGGATATGATCCTTCATCATATGCTTATCAGATTGGCGAACAATGGGGTGTTGGAGATGCAAAATTCAACAATGGTGTAGTGGTTCTCTTAAAACCTAAAACTAGCTCTTCTAAGGGAGAAGTGTTTATTGCTACAGGATATGGTTTAGAAGGAGCATTACCTGATGCTTTTTTGAAACGCTTGGTAAGCAAAGAAATGATTCCTCATTTTAAAAACAACGACTATTTTACTGGAGTATCTTCAGCCTTAAATGTTATAATGGAGGTAAGCAGAGGTGAATACACTGCTGATTCTTACCATAAAAAGAGTAAAAAATCGATACCAGTCTTTCCCATTATCTTTTTGTTTTTTGCGATTCTATTCATGATTGTTCGCTTTGCAAGTAATGCCAAACACTATGCAAAAACAAATAATTTAGGCTTTTGGGCAGCCTTTTGGCTTTTAAATTCGTCAAGCAATAGACATCATGGCCGGTATCAAAATTTTCGTTCTGGTAACGGAGGCTTTGGCAATTTTGGTGGAGGCGGCTTTGGTGGCTTCGGTGGCGGAAGTTTTGGCGGCGGTGGTGCTGGCGGAAGTTGGTAAAACTATTTTTATGAAAAAGATTGCTTGTTTGGCAGTGGCTGGAATCCTGTATTTTGGAATAGGAAACAAGACCTTTGCCCAAAAGAAAAAGGTATTGTTTCTTGGAAACTCATATACCAATGTTAACAATCTCCCGAATATGATTTCGAGTTGTGCAAACTCAACGGGAGATACCATAATCAACTCACAAGTAACACCAGGTGGGTATACCTTACAAGGGCATAGCAACTATAATCCAAGCCTTAATTTAATCAATCAAGGTGGTTGGGATTTTGTTGTTTTACAAGAACAAAGTCAGAGGCCTTCATTTCCGAACGCTCAAGTTCAAACACAAGTGTTCCCTTTTGCCAGAAAATTAGATAGCACAATAAATGCGGCCGATTCTTGCGCGGAAACCATGTTTTACATGACATGGGGAAGAAAAAATGGTGACGCTCAAAATTGCCAGTTCTTTCAGCCATTATGCACATATCAAGGTATGGATAGCATGTTGAATCTAAGGTACCGACAAATGGCAGACCTTAACAATGCTGTTGTCTCTCCTGTTGGAGCTGTTTGGAATTACATCAGAAGTAATCACCCACAAATTGAATTGTATGCACAAGATGGAAGTCACCCTTCCTTGTCTGGAAGTTTTGCAGCGGCATGTACTTTCTATTCTGTTATCCTGAGAAAAGACCCAAACCAGATAATATATAATCCTGGCATTCATAATAGCGACTGGGTGAAGATAAAATCTGCTGCTAAAGCTGTTGCCTTTGATAGTTTGTTAAAATGGAAGGTGGGTGCCTATGATTTGGATGCTGAATTTGGAACATTTCATGCTGGCCTTCAAGTACAATTTATTCCTTTCCAATCTCAAGGGCAACATTTATGGGTGTTTGGAGATGGCAATCAATCCATACTAGCAAACCCTACGCACACCTTTTCTGATACTGGGTTTTATTATGTTAGTCATCGCGTAACTAATTGTGGATCAACTGAAATTTTTCACGACAGTGTCAGAATTATTCACACTGGTTTAAATGAAAAACAAGTAGAGCAGAAACAAACTTTCTTTTATCCTAATCCAAGTAATGGCAATATGAGTTGCTCAGTTCCAAGCCATGAAATAAAGAACGTTCAAGTTTATGATCAGTCCGGGCGTTTTATTAAAAATACTCCATTAGAACAAAATCAAATCTCTCTTTCGGATTTGAAACCAGGAGTTTATTTTATTCGATTCCGATACCAAAACCAAATGCTTAGCAGAAAGCTTTTATTGATTCGATAGGTCAATATTGGTTTTTGTCCCCCTTTCTTAATAGTTGCAATTGAGATAGCATAGCTAAATACTATGCCAAGGAAGCATCTCTATACTTTGAACTTATCTGTGAAGTAGAGTAGTAGTCTGCTAGCCTTAAGAATACTGAGTTAAAGCCATTCCTAAAATGATTAAAGCATCACAATTGCATTTATCTAATAAGGTGTGAACAATAGCGAACTATATCGATATGCACAGTCTTTAAAGATTAAGCGAGTTAAAGGAAAATTTTCCTGTTGATTAATGATTGCTTTAGGTCAATTACATTATCCAGAGAAACTTGCAAAAAAAAAGAGGTGCATTGCTGCACCTCTTTCTTTGAAACTAATTGTTTCGTTTGGCAATCTAAGATTAGAATTTGTTAAACTTCATGGTTTTCACATAATCCCCTTCTCTAATTTGCATGATGTACATTCCTTTAGCTTGAGTAGATACATCAATATCTAATCTGTTCATAAAGGACTCTGGGCTAATGGTTTTGTTGTAAACCAACTTACCATCTACAGAGCGCACAATCACTTGGATAGTAGAAGTGTACTCGCCTTCAAACTGAAGACTGAAGTTACCGTTGTTAGGGTTAGGATAAAGAGTTACCTCTTTGATGGATTCATCTTCTAGAGCAGTAAAGGTTTCTCCACCATTTCTAACTCTACCTTGACCACCACTGATGGTAACTTTATAATCCTCGTATTCACCATAACCACAGTATCCACATGGGTTAGGATATGATCCATAACGCATTCCAATTCTCATGGTGTATGTACCACCAGCTTTTGAGCTAGAGATGTTGAAGCTACCATAGACAGTGTTCTTGCGTTTTTTCTGATAAACACATTCACCCCAATCATTGAAATCTCCATCATTGTTATAATCAATCCAAACTCTCCAATACTCTTTGTAAGATCTTCCACGGTATCCTGGAGTTAATGTCAGGCTATTGTAACCTGTATTTAACTGAATTGGGCTAGCGGTGTAGTTACCATATCCACCATCGTTTCCAGAATTATTTGTGTTTCCACTTACACTTATGGATTGGATCCATTCGTAATAACTATTTCCTGAAGCATTACAGTAGCTGATCGCATTTGGATCAATTACAGTTACATCAGCGATACATGTTGCAGCATTTCCTGCTGAGTCAGTAACGGTTAATGTAATTTGATTTACTCCAACGTCTGTTAAGTCAAATGAAGTTTGAGAAGCCGTCATACTAGCAACACCACTACAATCGTCGTAAGACCATTTGTGGATAGCACTTGCAGGAAGACTTCCTAAGCCTGTTGTAGCATCTAATGTTACAATGGCATCCTTACATCTGATAGTTGGTGCAGTAATGTCAGCTTCAACTGAGACTACGAAGCTACAAGTGTCAGATAATCCGCTAGCACTATCTAGGGCTACAAAGCTTACAGTTGTATTTCCAACTGGGAATACTGATCCGCTTGGCAATCCTGCGATTTGTCTAACTGATAATCTTGAATTATTACAAGGCACTTCCATAACGTATTTGTAACGGCTGTTGTAATCTTTCATTCTCCACTTACCTTTCTTATACATTACAGTATAATCACGCTTTCCTGTCTTGCTTGAAGAAGTATAAGCTTTTGGTTCATTTTTGTCCCAGTTGGTATAGCTCAATGGATCTCCATTTGTCCAATTGTAGCTTCCTTCTGTTACATGATCTGAAAGACCAATCCAAACCTTATCATTATCAACTGCATCTTCGATGAAGTCATTTTCAGCTTGACTATTAATTACTGCAAGGTGACCTCCATAATTACTTGCTAAAGCCTCAGCTTGTGACCAGTAATTGTATTTAGAGTTAGAAACATAATATTTCTTATCACCTAACCTTCCTAAGAAAGTGTAACCTGGAATAGCATGATCAGCTGGATTTGCGTATGTACAAACAGTTTGACAGCTATAATGTCCATAACCATGTCCATTTCCATGACTGTAGTGTCCATTTCCATGTCCACCATGTCCATGTCTGTTTCCATGACAGCTATTGCCATTAGAATTGTGTCCATGACTTGAACTACAGTTGTTTCCGCCATCGTCATCATCATGATGTCCATGACCATCATCGTCATCGTGGTGTCCATTTCCATCATCATCATCGTGATGTCCGTGGCCATCGTCATCATCATGGTGTCCATGAATGTGATGTCCGTGACCATTTCCATGTCCACTAACATTACAAATTAATGTGTCAGCAGGTGAACAAGAGATTCCACATAGATTCGAGATCGATCTCACTGTTGGAGCATCAAACCAAACGGTATCTGTTGCATTTTCACAAGTAAGCGTGATGTCATCCTGACAATCGCTCATTTCTAATTGTAAAGTTGGATCTTCAACATAAATGATAGCTGTACAAGTAGCAACGTTTCCGTTAACATCTGTAGCAGTTAAAGTAACTACGTTGTTTCCAACATCTTGACAATTAAAGCTTGTTTTATCAATGCTGATGCTAGCAATTCCACATGCATCACTTGAACCACCATCAACTTGAGCAGTTGTAATCACAGCCATTCCGGTATTATCAAGGGTAGCTGTAAAACTGTTACATAACATTGCTGGTGCAACATTATCTTCAACAGTTACTGTAGAAGTTGTAGTAGATACATTGCTATTAGGATCTGTTACAGTTAAAGTAACTGTGTTAGCGCCAACTTCAGAACATGTGAATGAAGAAGGACTAACGGCTAATGAAACCCCACAAGCATCGTTAGAACCATTGTCAACATCTGCAGCAGTAATTGAAACATTACCAGTAGCATCTAGTTGAACAGTGATGTCTTGAGCAATTGCGATTGGTGCAACATTATCCTCAACAGTTACAATAGCATTTGTGGTAGATACATTTCCATTATTATCAGTTACCGTTAAGGTTACCGTGTTAGGACCAACCTCACTACATGTGAAGCTAGATAAGTCAATTGCTAATGAAGCAATTCCACAAGCATCATTCGATCCATTATCAATGTCTCCTGGGGTAATTGAAACATTACCAGAAGCATCCAATTGAACAGTGATGTCCTGTGCGATTGGATTTGGAACAACATTGTCTTCAACTGTTACAGTGGAAGTACAAGTAGAGGCATTTCCATTAGCATCCGTTACCGTTAATGTTACAGTGTTTGCTCCAACATTAGCACAAGTAAATGAGCTGTTGTTGATCGCTAATGTAACACCACAAGCATCGTTAGAACCATTGTCCACATCAGCAGCAGTAATTGAAACATTACCAGAAGCGTCTAGTTGAACAGTGATGTCTTGACAAATTGCAGTAGGAGCAATGTTGTCTTCAACCGTTACTGTTGAGGTAGTAGTTGAAACATTTCCGTTTGCGTCCGTTACTGTTAAGGTAACTGTGTTAGAACCAACTTCAGCACAAGTGAAAGAAGTAGGACTAGCAGCGATTGTAATTCCACAAGCGTCATTAGAACCATTGTCTATGTCAGCAGCAGTAATAGAAACATTACCAGAAGCATCCAATTGAACAGTGATGTCTTGAGCAATTGCAATTGGAGCAACATTGTCTTCAACAGTTACAGTAGAAGTACAAGTAGAAGCATTTCCGTTTGCATCTGTTACAGTTAATGTTACTGTATTTGCTCCAACATTTGCACAAGTAAATGAGCTGTTGTTGATCGCCAATGTAACACCACAAGCATCGTTAGAACCATTGTCTACATCAGCAGCAGTAATTGAAACATTACCAGAAGCGTCTAGTTGAACTGTGATGTCTTGACAGATTGCAGTAGGTGCAACATTATCTTCAACAATCACCGTAGATGTAGTAGTTGAAACGTTTCCGTTTGCGTCCGTTACAGTTAAGGTTACTGTGTTAGCGCCAACTTCAGCACAAGTGAATGAAGTAGGACTAGCAGCTAATGTAACACCACAGGCATCATTAGAACCATTGTCTATGTCAGCCGCAGTAATTGAAACATTACCAGAAGCATCCAATTGAACAGTGATGTCTTGAGCAATTGCAATTGGAGCAACATTGTCTTCAACAGTTACTGTTGCTGTACAAGTTGAACTATTTCCATTTACATCAAATACGCTTAATGTTACTGTATTTGGTCCAACATTAGCACAAGTAAAGCTTGTAACGTCAATTGCTATTGAATCAACTCCACAAGCATCGCTCGAACCACCGTCAACATCAGCCGCGGTAATTGAAGCATTTCCTAATGCATCCAATTGAACTGTTATGTCCATGCAAGATGCAACAGGAGCGATTGTGTCTACAACAGTTACTATTGCATTGCCAATGCTAGAATTTCCATTCACATCGGTAACAGTTAAACTAACAGAATTGGTGTTGCAAGAACTTCCACCATTGTTACCAAGCGTTATATAGATCGGTTGTGCAAACTGAGCACTTCCATCATAAATTGTGATTGGATTAGTTCCATCCAATTCTGATGAGATCACCAATTGAGAATTAACATCTGTGTAATACAAGCGACTGTTAGCTTCATCAATAAAGATTCCGTAAAATATTCCACCTGAAGTTGAATTGTTAGCAATTGAAACTTTAGGGTTGGTGCCTGTTTTTCTAAAAACATCACCAGTACTAATATCTGTCCAGAATAACTCACTAGAACTTGAAATATAATAAAGATCAAATGCAGCCGTGTTTGATTCAACAAGAATATTATTCGTCCCGTCTAAATCAACTCTTCTAATCTCAACTGGATAATTGGAGTAATACAAGTGATTATTTGCCTCATCAAGGAATAATCCGGTAACAAATTGAGAACCCACTATAGTTACTCTAGCGGTACCAGCTGTATTGTTAGAGTAGATACCAACATTATCTGAATAATATAATGTTTGAGTGCTAACATCTATCGCCACATCAAAAGGACTAAGCAGATTAGAATCAAGAACGCTAACATTTGTTCCATCTCCATTTGCTTTGTAAACTTTTCCTGTTTGGTTGTCTGACCAATACAATAGGTTATTTGTTTCATCGTAAGCAATTCCAACTGGAGTAGTTTGATTGGTTGCAACAACTGTTTGATTGTTTCCTTGAAGGTCTGAGCCGATCACCTGACCAGAATTTCCAATTGTACTCCAATATAAACTGCTAGATGAACCGTTGCAGTTTCCTGAAACATCAGCACAATCAAAAGAAGTTTGATTCAAAGATAATGAGCTAATGCCACAAGCATCATTTGAACCATTATCGATATCTGATGTAGAAATAGACCCTTGTCCATTTGCATCAAGATAAACTGTTGCATTTTGTGTAATCACTACAGGTGCAACATTGTCTTCAACTGTAACAGTAGCTGTAACAATTGAAACGTTTCCGTTAGCATCAGTTACTGTTAAAGTAACTGTGTTAGCACCAACTTCAGCACACGTGAAAGAAGTAGGACTTGCAGAGATTGAAATTCCGCAAGCGTCATTCGATCCATTGTCTATGTCAGCTGCAGTAATGGAAACATTACCAGAAGCATCCAATTGAACAGTGATGTCCTGAGCGATTGCATTAGGAGCAACATTGTCTTCAACAGTTACAGTAGAAGTACAAGTAGAAGCATTTCCATTTGCATCAGTTACTGTTAATGTTACTGTATTTGCTCCAACATTTGCACAAGTAAATGAACTGTTGTTGATCGCCAATGTAACACCACAAGCATCGTTAGAACCATTGTCCACATCAGCAGCAGTAATTGAAACATTACCAGAAGCGTCTAGTTGAACCGTGATGTCTTGACAAATTGCTGTAGGAGCAACGTTGTCTTCAACAATTACTGTTGAAGTGCAAGTAGAAGCATTTCCATTTGCATCAGTTACCGTTAATGTTACTGTATTTGCTCCAACATTAGCACATGTAAATGAGCTGTTGTTGATCGCAAGAGTAACGCCACAAGCATCGTTAGAACCATTGTCAACATCAGCAGCAGTAATACTTACATTACCAGAAGCATCCAATTGAACAGTGATGTCTTGACAAATTGCAGTAGGAGCAACATTGTCTTCAACCGTTACCGTTGAGGTAGCAGTTGAAACGTTTCCACTTGCATCAGTTACTGTTAAAGTAACCGTGTTAGCACCTACTTCAGAACAAGTGAATGAAGTAGGACTAGCAGCTAAAGTAATAGCACAAGCATCGTTAGAACCATTGTCCACATCAGCAGCAGTAATTGAAACATTGCCAGAAGCATCCAATTGAACAGTGATGTCTTGAGCGATTGCATTCGGAGCAACATTGTCTTCAACTGTTACAGTAGAAGTACAGGTAGAAACATTACCATTAACATCAGTAACAGTTAAAGTAACCGTATTGGCTCCAACGTTAGCACAAGTAAAGCTACTTGGAGAAACACTTAAAGCAGCAATTCCACAAGCATCGTTAGAACCATTATCAACATCGGCAGCTGTGATGGAAGCATTACCAGATGCATCTAATTGAATAGTAAGGTCCTGACAAATAGCAGCTGGTGCTTCATTGTCTTGTACTACAACATTAAATGTGCACTGAGCAGTGTTTCCAACTGCATCAACTGCATCATAAGTAACCACAGTTGTTCCTACAGGGAATACTGTACCACTTAAATGAGAAGCAGTTAAGCTAACTCCAGGACAGTTATCGGAAGGAACAATTGGTTGCCAAGTTACAACAGCATCACATTGGCCACTTTCAGAGCTTACAATTACATCGCTTGCAGGGCATCCTGTAATAATTGGAGCCTCAACATCTACAATTGTAATGTCGAAAAAGCAATTAGTGCTATTTCCATTAGCATCTGTTGCAGTAGCCGTTACTGTAGTTGTTCCAACTGGGAAGTTGGCAAAACTTACATTGGTTATTGTGATGATATTAATTCCAGGTGCTGAGTAGCTCATTGCAACTTGTCCGGCCCCACAATTATCAGAAACTGTAGGATCCATCCATGAAACAATGCTTAAGCAATTAGAAAGAGTATTGTTCAATACCATGTCTACCGGACAATTTGTGATAACTGGCGCAGTATTATCTTCAACAGTTACTGTAGCAGTAGTAGTTGAAACATTGTTGTTATTATCTGTAACTGTTAGTGTAACAGTATTAGCACCAACATCTCCACATGCAAAACTACTTGGAGAAACACTTAAAGCAGCAATTCCACAAGCATCGTTAGAACCATTGTCTATGTCAATGGCAGTTATGCTAGCAGCTCCATTAGCATCCAATTGGATGGTAAGGTCTTGAGCAATTGCATTTGGCAAGACATTGTCTTCTACAGTTATAGTAGAAGTACAAGTTGAAGTATTTCCATTATTATCAGTTACTGTTAGAGTAACCGTATTCGGACCAACATTGGCACAAGTAAATGAACCATTGTCAATAGCAAGGGAAGCAATTCCACATGCATCATTCGAACCATTGTCAACATCTGCAGCAGTAATGCTAGCATTTCCAGAGGCATCTAGTTGAATAGTTAAGTTTTGACAGATTGCTGTTGGAGCAGTTGTATCAGCAACAACAACAGTTACATTACAAGTATCTACACCACAAGCATTGGTTGCAAAAATGGTCACGATGGTTGTTCCTAGGTTATAAGTTAATCCACTTCCATCTCCCAAACCAGAGCCGGTTGTTGCACCGCTTAGAACATAAGTTCCAGTAACTCCTAGGCCTGAAGCAGAATTAGGATAAGTTACAACAGCACTACAAGATCCTTGAGTATAAGTTATTGCAGGATCAACACATACGGTAAATACAGGAGTTGCATCATCAACAGTTACAGTAGCACTGCAAGTATCAATGTTGCCATGAATATCAGTAACGGTTAATGTTACAGTATTGGTTCCAACATTAGCACATGTAAAACTAGATGGTGAAACCGAAATTGCAGCAATTCCACAAGCATCGTTTGAACCATTATTGATGTCAGCTGCCGTTATTGAAGCATTCCCATTAGCATCTAGCTGAACAGAAATATTCTGACAAATAGCGGTTGGAGGAGTGGCATCAACTACAGTTACCGTAGCTGTGCAGGCATCGCTTTCTCCATCTGGATCAGTAACTGTTAAAGTTACAGTATGTGTGCCAACACCAAAAGGTCCTGAATTGTTAATTGCATAGCTAAGCACATCTCCATCTGGATCGGAAGATCCGCCATCAACATCATTCGCTGTAATGCTAGCATCACAATTTGCGCCTGTGTTTATGGTAATGTTCTGACAAACAGCAACTGGTGGCTGGTTACATACATTCTGGTTGCTATCATTAACCAATGCTGTTGTTCCTGTGTAACCTCCTTGGTTAAGCACTAAACCATTAGCATCTACTGTTACTGGAGAATTTCCAAGTAATCCATCATTGTCATCATCTTGGTGGCCAGCTTCTAATGCATCTGCACAGTTGTCGCCATCTGAATCTAAATCAAATTGATTTTGGATTCCATCTCCATCAGCATCACATACTCCTGAGAAATCTGCTCCAAAACCGAAGTTCACTCGATTTTCGAAAGCAGAATAGTTAAAGGAGATGCTATCGTAAACACCAACAAAACGAACTATTGCATGACCTTCTGTTCCAGATATTTGGTTGAAGGCAGTCAATGTGGTATTGTTTGCAAAAATTAACTCCACTGAATCACTAAAAGAAACGGCTACTGTTAAGGAAGCATTTCCGATTGATGCAAACGCTAAAGTTGGATTCAACAAAGGCTGATCAAACACCAAAGTATTATTGGTAGCGTCCAAATTCATTATTGGATTATTATTTGGAATAGCAAATGAAGCAGGGAAAATTCCATGATTCTGGTAACCTGCTTCAGTTTGAACAGTAGAACTAGAATTGTAAGTGTAATTAACACCATTAATTGTTCCAGTTGCAGAATTTCCGTTCAAAGTAGGAGGGTTAGACCAAAAGAATTCAGCAGGAGGACACTCCTCTAAATCAGTAATTCCATCATTATCATCATCTAAATCACAAACATCTGGAATTCCATCAGCATCATTATCTGAACCAATAACGGTTACTGTAGCCATTGAACTATCAATGTTTCCACTGCTATCCGTTGCCACCACATAAATTGCGTTTGCGCCAACATGCGAGCAATTGAATGCTGCATTTCCGCTTAGATAAACATCTTGAATAATACAATTATCGCTAACTCCTCCATTAACGTCGGCAAGAGTAATAGATGCATTGCCATTGGCATCGAGGGAAACAGTAACATCATTTGCTATAACTGTTGGAGCAAGAGAATCAACTACAGTAATAACAGCAGATGCTGTATCGGTATTTCCATTCACATCAGTTACAACCAATTGAACATCAGCACCAGCTCCACCACCAAAGACATTTCCATCAGAAATTTGATGTGCAAAACTAGTTGAACCATTGCCTACCCATAGGTTTTCACCATCAAAGGCCAAACCACTGCTTGAGGTTGATGTACTTAATAGGAATGATTCGATAAAAGCACCTGTAACAGCGTCAACTACTGTTACAGCAGCCCAGTTGTTTGGGTGATTTCCAAATCCGACATATCCACCAATGTATAATCGGCCATTGGCATGAACCAAACCACCATAACATTGCATATTGCCTCCTACAGAAATATTAGAAACAAAGGCTCCAGTAGTTTTATCCAGAACTCGTATATAGTTTTGATTATAGGCATAAGTGTAAACATATTGATCATCTGTGGTAACACCAGCACCAAGATATCCTAAATTGTATGTCCATACTATACCCCCAGTTGCGTTTCTTCTGGTTACAGAATATCCACTCCAATGTGCAAGATAATAATCTGTACCGCTGGTATTATCAAACCATACTTGCATCAATTGATCTGGACTTGGAACATTAAAACTTCCTAAAGATGCTCTCGTAGTGGCATCGTATCTATTTACTGTGCTTCCAGCCCAGGTGGGGAACCAAAATTCATTAGTGTTGGGGTCGTACCCAGAACCTAGACTGTGGTTAAATTGCGCAACTGAAGTAACAAAAGTACCGCTAACTGGCGTACCTCCGCCAGCACTACTCGCGCCTAAGTCAGTGCAATCAAAGCTAGTTTGATTAAGGTTCATTGAAGCAATTCCACAGGCATCACTTGAATTGTCATTCACGTCTGCAGCAGCTAAAGTAGCCTGACCATTTTGGTCTAGGAAAATCGTGACAGGCTGTGTTAATGCATTTGGACTTATCGTATCAACTACTGTAACTATGGCAGTTGCAGTATCTGAGTTACCACTTTGATCACTTACGATTAATTGAACCGTATTTGCTCCAACTTCAGAACAAGTAAATGAATTAGGTGAAACAGTTACAGTTCCATTAGGACAATTGCTTACTGTTCCGTTGTCTACATCAGCAACGCTTATGGATACATTTCCGTTGGCATCAAGGTAAACAGTGGCATCCATAGTTGAGGCAACGGGAGCGCCAGGAACTAAATTTACTGTATTTGAGGTGCCAGGACAACCAAATAAATCCGTAACATTTACTGAATAATTTCCTGGGCTGGTAGCACTATAAGTTTAAACAGTTGCACCTGGGATATCAACTCCATTGAACTGCCATTGGAATAAGGCAGCATTTCCTGCTGTTAAGATAGTTGGGCTTCCACATGTAATGGTTGCATTGGCAGGACTAATTGAAACATTAGAACCAGTACTAATTGTTAATGTGGTTGGAACAGATTCACCTGAACAGCCACCAGCATTCGTTACCACAACAGTATAATCACCACTTACAGAAGCAGTAAAGTTTTGAGATGTTGCTCCAGGGATATCAACCCCGTTTCTTCTCCATTGGTAAGTATCACCAGCGTTAGCTGTTAAGGGAATGGTTTGCCCAGAACAAACTGTTGTTTGTCCGGCAACAATAATGGCAGCAGGCTGAACATTAATAATTGCAGAACAAGAATCGATGTTACCAGCTAAATCTGTTACAATTAAGGTTACAGTATTGTCTCCAATATTTGCACAAGTAAAGGTGGTTTGTGATAAAGTAATGCTTTCAATACCACAGGCATCAGAAGAACCATTGTCAACTTGTGCTGGAGTAACCGTTACAGATCCAGATGGACTTAAACCAACATTTACATTTTGGCAAATGGCAGTTGGTGGAGTGTTATCCACTTGAGAACTTGTATTTCTATGAAAACGAATTGTTCTACTTCCAGTTCCACTTGTTGCGATGTCTGGAACAAAATCGCCATCGAAATCACCAATTGCTAAACCGCTCACTTCAGCCCTATCTGAAGAATTATAATCAATTCTAGGAGCAAAACTAGTGTTTGATGTAGTGGTTGTAGTATTTCTGTAAACAGAGAATACATTGATTGTATTTGATTTGGTTACAATATCTGCATAACCATCACCATCAACATCACCAACTTGAATACGATAATTACTTGTTGGGGCAGGAAGGTTAATGGTAGTGTTGAAGCTAATGTCACCAACTGTAGAGTTATTAATAAATACTGCAGTGTTTGCAGGCGCATAATAATTACAAGTGGTTAAATCCATTTTACCATCCTTGTTGAAATCGGCAACTTGACAACGGTATGGCCCATCACCATTTGTTGGCCATGTTTCAAAAGTCTCAAATGAGAAGGTGGTTGAACCATCAGGAGTTGTATTTCTTAAAGTTACTGCACGATCTAAACCAAATTGGGTTCCCATGATGTCATCTTTGCCATCACCATCTAAATCGGCAACCATAATACCCCTACAGCGATTGCCTACATTTTGAATGGTTTGACGCGGCCCAAAACTTATATTTCCTGGTCCAGTACTAGTGTTTAAAGCAAGGTAGATAACGTTGGAATTTTCTCCAACGATATCAATTTTTCCATCATTGTTAAAATCACCAGCAGCAATTTGATAATTACTCACCGTATTTGCACTAACTACTGGAGCAAAAGAGATGTTACCAGGCCCTGTACTTGTATTTCTTGAAATGTTATTTCTAGATACTAAATCTTGTCTACCGTCACCGTCAAAATCTGCAGTATATATGGATCCACCACCTCTACCTGAGAATGTGTGCTCAACAAATGACATGGAACCTGGTACACTGGTATTTCTAGCCACTGTCATTGCTTCACCTTGTCCACTCGATACTACTTCCGAACGACCATCACCATCTAAATCAACGGCTAGCATGTTGTATGCACCAGTTGAACTTAAGGTGAAATCTGTATTGTTATAAGTTGTAGTATTTAATGGCGTTGGACAAAATATTCCATTAAATGGAGCACTTGAGTAGGCCGTTAAATTACATTGGTTGGTTACCGCAATACGTGCTGTACTTGCTCCAACTGGAACAGTTACCACTAAAGAACCAAAGGTTGCACTTTGAACAGTAGCTTGCGTAGCTCCAAAAAACACCACATTGTTGGTGATGGTTGTAGCATCAAAGTTGGCACCAGTTATCGTTACTGTAGAGCCAATAAAGCCCGTGTTTGGACTAAAATTATTAATGATAGGTCTTATAGAACATTGACTGTGCACATTGGCCGCCGCAGTAACAAGAATAATTAAGGTGAGTAGTATCTTTTTCATTTTCTTTAAATGTTAGGGGAATTTAGTTGAATGAATTAAATTAGGATTGGTAAGTAATTGTAATTGTAAGTGTGCTTGGATTAAAGCCTGCTGGAACCGGAATAGTAAGTTCTGGTCTTGCAATCTTTCCACATTCTGCTTCTTCCATTTGACCATTACTCATTGGTAATCCAGAAATTACATGAGTAACATCAGTCTGTCCGCTATCTGAAATGGTTAAAGTGAAATCGGCTGTTCTTGCTTCCGAAGTTTCATTAAAAATTAATAATCGTATTTCGTCTTTGCCAGGAATAGCGAGGCAGTTACAGGTTTTCCAAGAAACTTCTAAATGAGTTGGAGAATCAGGAAATGAAGTCCAGTTTTGGTATTCAGTCAATGCTTGCGCATTAATTCCTACAAAGGGAATAAAGATCAAAGCAATAAATAATCCGATTTGTTTTAGCTTTTTCATTTTTGCGGTAGTTAAATGTTTATTAATCAGTTAGTTGTGTTAATATCTAGTAACAGGGCATAATTTGCCCGTGTCCAAAGTATCTAAATTGGATAGCAGATGTTAAAAAATGTTATGAAATGCAGTTTTTTGTAAATGAACTGCAAAAAGGAGTCAATTCTTGAAATGGGAGAGCAAGTCATTTTTATAACTTCTACTCACAGGAATTTCATTTTCGTTCAGCGTTAATTTATCGCTACTGAATTGGCTAACATGGTCTAAATTAACTACATAGGAACGATGAACCTGAGCAATATTTCCTTCATCTATTTTTTCTAGAAAAGACTGAAGGCTTGTTCTGCACAAATGAGTTTTAGAAAGGGTGTGAACTTCTAGATAAACTCCCTCAGATTTAATGAAAAGGATGTCGTTCAATTTTACTCGAATAAGGTCTTTTCCATCTTTGAATGAAACCCATTTTGAGTCGCTTTCTTTGTTTAAAGTTAGTTCGATAGCCGTATAGACATTTTCTGGAAGAAAGGGTTTGATGATGTAGGCACCTGGTGCTGTTTCAAGGGCTCGATCTAGAGTTGATTTATCCGTGTAGCTTGATAAATAAAAGAAGGGAATGCATTTTTGCATGCATATTTTCCCTAGCTCAATACCTTCTTCGCCAACATTTAAATTAATGTCCAAAATCACCAACTGGAAGGAGTTGTTGTTGATTTGAGCAATAGCCTGATTTTCAGTATTTGCTATTTTAACATTGAAATAGCCTAACTCTTTTAACATTTCCTTTAGGGTTAATGCAATTATAGCTTCGTCTTCTACAATAAGAACTTGAGTGTTATTAACTGTCATGTGATTGGTTTAGGTTGAGTAAAATGGAATTGCTAGACTTGTTCCATTCTAGGGTTGCTCCAATTTGATTGGTAAATATGTCAATAAGTTTTAAGCCTAGATTTTGGTTCACTTCTTCTCTTTTAAATCCTGGGCCATTGTCTGAATAGTATATTTTACCTTTTTGGTAATAGATTCTAATTTGTGGAGTTTTTACTTGGTCAAAAGCATATTTTAAACTATTGGTAATCAATTCATTTAGAACCATTCCAATGGGTACAGAAGTTGCTAAATCAGAATTAAAACCTAGCATATTAATGTCAAAATCTACCTCTTTTCCCTTGTTGCCATAAATGCTATTGATATGAAAACTGAGTTGATTCAAAAAGTCATCAAAATCAACTTTTTCCATATCGTTTCTTTGGTATAAGCTTTCATGAATAAGAGCAATACTATGTATTCTAATTTGACTGTCTCTAAGAGCAATCTGGCCTTCTTCATTACTGATTTCTTTTTCTTGAAGATAAAGCAAGCTGGAAAGTATACTGAGATTGTTTTTTACCCGATGATTGATTTCTTTCAATAGAACTTCTTTTTGAGAAATCACCTGTTGAAGTTTGTCATTGGTTTTAGAATTAATGCTTTTCTGACTTTGAAGCGAGTTTCTCTTTTTCTTCATTCCAGAATAGGAGAGGTAGATGATCAAAATAACCAAAGAAAGGAAAAAGGCAATAACTATTAATGCTATGCGAATACTCTTTTCAGAATTCAATTCTATTTTGGTCAGTCTGATTTCTTGAAGATTATTAAAAATCTCTGACTCTTTTTTATCCAATTCTAACTGGTGAGAGAGTAAAGCAATTTTATTACTGTATTGAACTTCGTTTACATCTAATAAATAATTCTTTGCTTTTTGGGTGGTTAGAAATGCTTTTTCATATTGGCCTGTATTGGCATACAATCGACCAAGAATTTCAAAAAATGCTCCTTTTTCCCATAACCAATCTGATTCATTTATTTCCAATAGGCCTTCTTCAAGCAAGGCAATCCCTTTATCATATTCTTGAAATTGTTCATAATACCTAGCTAAATTCAATTTTCCATTAATGGTATAAATTCCATAACCCAAATCTTCCCAATTTTTTATGGCCAATTCTAGATAACCTTCTGCTTTCTTTTTTCCTTGGTTTAAATACAAGTATCCCAATTCATTCGAAGCAATGGCTATTAGATCCTTGTCATTTACCTCCTTGGCCAATTCTAAGGATTTTATGGAGTAGATTTCAACGGAATCTCTATGTTCATTTTGCTGCATCAAAATGGCTGCCTTGCGATTGTAAGTTCTTGCCAATAATGATTTTTTTTCTTTACGATTGCTCTGCTTAATTAATCCTTCTGCTTTTTTTAGATAGCTTAAACCAAATTCGAAGTTCTCTGTTGCACGATACAGTTCACCTGTAGTAATGTAGGTGTTAATTAAATTAAAAGTATCTAAACCCCTAGATTGAATTTCGATGATTTGATACAAATACTTCAGCGCACTTTCAAAATTGTCAGTTATTTTATTTTGGTCGACAAGAACTGTTAAGAATTTCGAATAAAGAATAGAATCCTTTTTGAAATTTGCTGAATCTAAAATTCCCTTTGTAATTGCCGAAACTTGATCATAATCTCCTTTAAGCTCAAGCGAAAGCACTTTTAAATAAGTTTTCTCAAGGGAATTTAGGCCAGTAAATTGATCTAAATATACTTTGTCAATGTATTGGTTTGGTTGTCTTCTTACGTCCTTTTCTAGCGAATCTAAAAAGTGATTGGATTGCCCTGAGAGACCAAGAGAAACTAAGAAAAGGGCAATGCAAAGCAATTTGTGCATGCCCAAAGATTAAATTTTTTTAAGAACTAAAAAAATTATTTTTCTTTAAAATCTAAGCTAACAGAATTTATACAATACCTTAAGCCTGTTGGCTTTGGGCCATCATCGAATACATGGCCTAGATGCGATCCACATCGTTTACATTCAACCTCAATTCGGTTCCAACCGTATTGATTATCAGTCTTTTCCAAGCAAGAATTTTCACCCATTGGAGCATAAAAACTTGGCCATCCAGTTCCAGATTTAAACTTGGTTTTTGAATCAAACAAGGGGTGTTTGCAAGCTTTGCATAAAAACGTTCCTTCTTTTTTCCAATCGACATATTCTCCAGTAAAAGCTTGTTCTGTTCCTTCTTCTCTTAATACCTTGTATTCTAAACTAGTCAATTGCGCTTTCCACTCTTTCTCAGTTTTAGCATATTCATAAGAATGATTCTCAGATTCATTCAGTTTAGAATCTTGTCCGCAAGAACTAAAAAATAGAAAGCAAAAAACAAAGCTTAAACTAATTCGGATGGAGTTTTTCATAATGGTTAAATTTACTCAAATATTGAATTCACCTGCCAATAAACCTCTTGAGTTTAAATGATTAATTTTTTTCGAATAGTACTATTCATTGTCATAATCACTGGGTCAAATGTCCTTCTCGGTCAGGCAGATGATTTGTATTATTCAGATGAACCCAATTTAAAATTGAAAGAGGGATACTATCACAGTTACGAATCGTTTTTGTCAAATGATTCTAAACCATTTGTTGGTGTGGAAAGAAGAAGAGAGCAAGTATATAGATTAGACGACAGCCTTGGTTGGGTTGATGCAAGTGATAGAATTTGGGGATATTCGAATGGGTCTCAATTGTATTTGAGATATGAAGAAAAATATTGGAAAGTGCTAAATCTAGGCACTTTGGCTCATTTTTCTGCTGTGGTTTTGACGGAATATGTCACCATGGATTCTTTTGGTTTTCCTGTTACTCGGCAAACTAGGGAAATGCAACAATTATTTATGGACATGAGCACTGGAATCATTTATCCACTTTCTAAGAAAAACTTATTGCCTTTTTTAGAAAAGGAGCCAATGTTGATGGAAAGAGCAAATGCGCGAAAAGGTAAACGAACGCATAGTTTGATTTCAGTTTTACAAGCCTACAACCAATTAAACCCATTAAAATAGGATGTTAAAAAAGAGCATTTCTCTTATTCTTTTATTCGATGCCTTATTAGGATTTGCCCAAATTAATTTGGAGAATGAAAAGGAAAAAATAAACTTAATCATGAAGGTTCAAGAGCAACATTGGAACCTAGGTAAGATTGAAGCTTTTATGGAGCCCTATTGGAGGTCAGACTCCTTACTATTTATTGGAAGTAAGGGCCCAACTTATGGCTGGACTCCAACCTACTTAAATTACCTTAAGGCATATCCAGATCAAGAAAGCATGGGGCAATTAAAATTTAGCAACATCAAGATTGATGTACTCAATAATGAAAATGCTTTTGTTGTGGGAAAATGGCATTTGACAAGAGAAAAGGGAGATCTTGAAGGTCATTATGCTTTGCTTTGGAAAAGAATTGATGGACAGTGGAAGATAGTCTGTGATTATAGTGCTTCCAATTAAATTCTCAATTCAATTTATTTGATCAAATGAAAACAATTATATTTGCCGCGATTCATGGAAGATAAAAGGCTAATACTTAATCAAACCCAAATTGATTTAACCATTAGGCGTCTTTGTTTCCAATTGATAGAAAATCACAACGACTTCTCAAATTCAGTGCTTCTTGGTTTACAACCAAGAGGAGTATTTCTTGCAAAGCGGATTCATGCTCAATTAAAAGAAATTTTGCCTAATCAAAACATTGATTTTGGCACTTTAGATACCACCTTTTTTAGAGATGATTTTAGGCGAAGAGACAATCCTTTAATTCCGAATAAGACCCAGATAGACTTCATTATTGAAAATAGGAAAGTGGTTTTAATTGATGACGTATTGTATACCGGAAGAAGCATTAGAGCTGGATTGGATGCCATGCTTGCTTATGGAAGACCAAGTCTAGTTGAATTATTGGTTTTAGTAGACCGAAGATTGAGTAGACATTTACCAATCGAGCCAAATTACACTGGCACTATCATCGATTCCGTTAGCAGTGAAAGGGTAGAGGTGCAATGGGAAGAAACAGAAAACATTAATCAAGTGTATTTAAAAGGTGCTTCTAATGAGTAATCAACTATCAACTCGGCATTTACTAGGAATCAAGCAACTTAAGGCCGACGATATTACGCTCTTATTTGAGACCGCTGATAATTTTAAAGAGGTAATTAATCGCCCAATAAAAAAAGTTCCTTCACTCAGAGACATTACCATCGCAAATTTATTCTTTGAAAATTCAACCAGAACTAAGCTTTCTTTTGAATTGGCCGAAAAGAGACTGTCTGCTGATGTAATCAATTTTACTGCATCTGGATCTTCAGTATCAAAAGGAGAAACACTTGTTGATACTGTAAATAATATATTGGCCATGAAAGTAGACATGGTCATCATGAGGCACCCAAATCCTGGAGCGAGCCTCTTTCTTTCAAAGCACATCAAGGCTCAAATTATCAATGCTGGAGATGGGGCGCATGAGCATCCAACCCAGGCCTTATTAGATGCCTATAGCATACGCGAGCAGTATGGTGAAGTGGCTGGAAAAAAGGTTTTAATAGTTGGAGATATTCTTCATTCTCGAGTAGCACTTTCGAACATTTATTGCCTTCAAAAGCTTGGTGCAGAAATTTGTGTTTGCGGTCCACCTACCTTAATTCCGAAATACATAGCATCCTTAGGTGTTAAAGTCGAATTAAATTTAGATAAAGCTTTGGCTTGGTGTGATATAGCCATGATGCTTAGAATACAACTGGAACGCCAAGGGGATAAATCCCAGCAAGAACCAAGTTATTTTCCAAGCATTAGAGAGTATCACAAACTTTATGGTTTAACAAAAAATCGAGTAGAGAAATTGAATAAAGAAATTGCCATTATGCATCCTGGGCCTATTAATAGGGGCGTTGAGATCAGTTCTGATGTTGCAGATTCCGAACAATCCATTATTTTGAATCAAGTAGAAAATGGAGTAGCAATAAGAATGGCAGTAATCTATTTGTTGGCTGCGAATAGCGCGGTACAGATAAATCACTAATTTTAAAAAAAAAATAGATGAGCAAAGTTTCATACGATATCGTACAAGAGGAAAAATATACCTTGATAGAATTACAAGAAGAAAAGTTCACCGCACGAATTGCTCCTGATTTAAAAACTGAATTGGTTTTGCTCAATAGCATAGGAACCAAGAACATTATTCTTGATTTAGAAAAAACAGCCTATTGCGATTCTTCTGGACTAAGTGTTATTCTTGTTGCCAATAGAATTTGCAAGGAGAACAAAGGAATTTTAGTGATATGTAATCTAAGCTCTGCCGTTTCTAAACTTATTGATATTTCTCAATTGACACCTGTTCTAAATATTACTCCTACTAGAAATGAAGCCATCGATTTTATTTACATGGATGAATTGGAAAAAGGCTTAAATGGATTAGACGATAATCTTAATTAATGCCAGGAATCAAGGTATTAATACTTGGCTCGGCAGCAGCACTTCCAACACAAAATAGCAATCAAACAGCACAAATTGTCCAGATAGCAAATCATAATTTGCTTTTAGATTGTGGTGAAGGCACTCAAGTTCAATTGAGAAAGAATAAAGTTAAAATTCAAGCCATTAATCACATTTTTATTTCACACCTCCATGGAGATCATTTCTTTGGATTAGTTGGTCTCCTATCAACGATGCATCTTTTAGGGAGAAAAAGTGATTTGTGGATTCATGGCCCTTCAGGATTAGAGGAAATAGTTAGAATACAATTCAATATTGGAGGAGGTGGATTGGCTTTTCCCCTTCATTTTAGCAATAATAATCCCAAGCAGATTGAGCTCATCTGTGAAGAGAAAGATTATAAAGTTTTCAGTTTTCCTTTAAAACATGGAATTCCTTGTACAGGCTTTTTAGTGGAGGAGAAAATTAACTTAAGGCGATTAATTCCAGAAGCATTAAAAAAATATGCTATTCCTAAGCACAAAAGAAGATCTATTGCTGAAGGGGAGGACTATCAATCAGAGGATGGGCAATTCATAAAGAATGAGGTATTGGCATATCCAATCGCAGAAGCGAAGAAGTATGCCTTTTGTTCAGATACTGCCTATTCAGAAAACTTGATAGACATCATCAAAGGAGTTGATTTATTGTACCACGAAACTACCTTTTTAGAGTATGATAAAGACAGGGCCAAAAAGACGCATCATAGTACAACAATTCAGGCTGCAAAGATTGCTAAGAGTGCAGGAGTGAAGTCACTAATAATCGGCCATTTTTCTAACCGATATCCTGATAAATCTCTTTTCTTAAAAGAATCCAAATCTATTTTTGAAAAAACTGAATTGGCATTAGAAGGCTTAGAGTTTGAATGTTAAGTCCCTTTCTTTTTGTAAAATTTTTTCTTTTTAAAAGGCTTTTTATAATGGCTAGATTTTCCTTTGCCTGGATTGTATTTTGGTCCTTCTCCCAAATCTCCTGGTAATGCCAACTTCGGTATTTCCTTTTTTATTAATCGCTCAATTTTACTAAACTCAAATTGGTCTTGATCATTAATAAAAGTAAGGGCCACACCTGTAGATTTTGCTCTTGCAGTTCTACCTACTCGGTGCACATAATCTTCTGGATCTTTAGGAACATCATAATTAATAACAAGATCAATAGAATCGATGTCTATTCCTCTAGAAATGATATCAGTAGCTACTAATATCCTTAATCGTTTGTTTCTAAATTGTCTTAAAACTTCCTCTCTCTCTTCCTGATTTAAGTCTGAAGAGATGCCATCAGCTTGTAGGTTATTTTTCTTTAAGGCTCTAACTACTTCTTTTACCTTCACTTTTCTTGCAGTAAAGATGATTATGCTGTTAAGGTCTTCTTTGCCAGTAAGCAAACTGGATAACAAGGGTATTTTTTGTGGATCATAGGCGCAATATGCTGCCTGAACTATTCCTTCTGCTGTTTCAGAAATGGCAATGTTTACCTCTTTGGGTTGGTGCATGATGTTCTTAGCCAATTGCCTAATTTTTGGAGGCATAGTTGCCGAAAACATTATGTTTTGTCGCTTCTTCGGTAAATGTTCGGCTATTTTGTTAATGTCATCACTAAAGCCCATGTCGAGCATGCGATCTGCCTCATCTAGAATAAAGTGCTGGAGATGGTCCAGTTTCACATAATTCATATTGAGATGAGATAACAATCTACCAGGTGTGGCCACAATAATGTTGGCCCCATCACTTAAGGCGGTTTTTTCCGCATCAAAAGAAGATCCACTACCACCGCCATAAACGGCAATAGATGAACTGCCGGTAAAATAAGAGAATCCTTCCAATTGCTGGTCAATTTGCATAGCCAACTCTCTAGTTGGAGCAATGATTAGGGTGTTTAGCGTTTGGCTATTTTGCTTGGTGATTTTATCCAAAACAGGCAAAAGATAAGCAGCCGTTTTCCCAGTTCCGGTTTGTGCAACCGCTATCAAATCCTTGTTTTCCAATATGATTGGAATGGATTCTTCTTGAACTGGTGTAGGTTCGTTGAAATTCATGGCCGCCAAACCTTCTAATATTTCGGCGCTCAAGTTAAATTCGGAAAATGTCATGTATAGAAATTGTTAAGCAACAGGCTTGGGTTCAAATTTAGGCAAATTTAAAGGCAATTAATTTGATAGCCAATACCACTCTATTCTTCAATATTGAGACTAAATCTTGTCTTTTCCCAATCTAAATGGATAGCTCCATCACCAATTGAATATGTCATGCCTTCTTGTTCATCTATGGTCTTGGTGTCGCCTGCAACCATCAAAGCATTTTTGGATTTATCCAATTTGTAAGCTCCCCATTGTTTGCTTTCGGTATTGAATATTGCTTCCCAATTTCCTTTCTCATTCGGAATCAAGAAAAAAGCATATTTCCCAGCTTTTAAGTTTTCTCCATTGACTTTCACATCATTGCTAAAAGAGATTGTAGTGGCTTCATTAGCGCCAGCTCTCCAAACCTTATTAAAGGGAACCAACTCTCCATAGATGGTTCTGCCACGCATAGATGGAGAACTATAGGTAATGACAATTTCTGTGTTACCAATCTTTCCTTCAGCGGACTTTGCTGGACTTTTTGGTTTTTCTTGAGCTTGACTTGTTATAGAAGCAAATAAGAATGCTCCGATTAATCCAAATAATAGTTTTTTCATAATGGTATATTTTGTTGGCATGAAATTAAGGAATCGCCTTTAATACTTTCGTCATCTTTACGATAGTTAAGAATCTAGTATTTCACATATGGTTTTACAGGCATGAATGATGTCCTTTTCTGGGATGTTTAAAGGAGGGGAGATTCTAAATGCATTTGGGGTGGAGAGGAAAAAGAAAAGGATAATTCCTTTTTCAAGTGCTGTCTTTACCAATTTTTCTACAGCTGAGCTATCTTCTAATTCAACTGCGAGCATTAGGCCAATTTGTCTGATTTCAACAATCTTTTTATGCTCAAGATGTTGCTTAAACACTTGTTCCCTTTTCGCAACGCCAGCCAATATGTTTTCATTTTGCATGACTTCTAGTCCTGCAGCCGCAGCAGCACAAACCAGAGGGTGGCCTCCAAAACTAGTAATGTGTCCCAATTGAGGAGTATGACTTAAAGTGTTCATGTTTTCTTTTGAAGTCATTAAACATCCAAATGGGAGTCCAGCCCCCAAAGCCTTTCCAGCCGTAAGAATATCAGGTATTATATCATAATGCTCAAATGCCCAAAATTTCCCTGTTCTACCAACTCCACATTGAATCTCATCAAAAACCAACAAACTTCCTGTTTCCAAACATCGTTCTCTTAAACGCTTCATAAATTCCAAGCTAGGAATCTGAACCCCAGCATCACCTTGCACTGTTTCTAAAAATACGGCAGCGGTATCTTGGTCAATTTTAGATAATTCTTCTTTATTGTTCAACTCTAAAAATTGTATGCCAGGTAATAATGGCCGAAAAGCTCTTTTTCTTTCTTCATTTGAACCAATACTTAAGGCCCCATTTGTGCTTCCATGATAAGCTCCTTTAAAGGCGATTATTTTTTGTCTACCAGTGACACGTTTAGCTAATTTGATTGCCGCTTCATTGGCCTCCGCTCCAGAATTTAAAAAATAGAAAGTATTCAAAGAATCTGGCAAGACCTTGCACAATTCATTCGCTAATTTATCCTGAGCTTTTTGACGAAATTCTCCATAAACCATTACGTGCAAGTGCTTTTCCAATTGAGCAGTAATAGCAGATTTAATGTAAAGATGGTTGTGACCTAGATTGTTGACAGCAATTCCTGCTATTAAGTCGAGGTAAGCTTTGCCATCTTCATCGTAAATATAAACCCCATCGGCATGGCTTATCTTTAAACCTAATGGGTAAGGGGTAGTTTGGGCGAGGTGATTATCTAAAAAGCTAGACCTTTCATCTTCCATGGTCTTAACGATTCATGAGCACTTTTGCTTTCTCTATGATGCTTTTCGAACCGAGGCCATATTTTTCAAATAGTTCTTCTGGTTTTCCGCTTTCGCCAAATTGATCATTAACGGCAACCATCTCCATGGGCACTGGTAATTTCTGTACCAAAACTTGAGCGATGCTGTCACCCAAACCGCCATTCATTTGATGCTCTTCTGTAGTTAACACTCTTCCTGTTTTTGCAGCCGATTTTAAAACGGCTTCTACATCTAATGGTTTTATGGTGTGAATATTAATCACCTCTGCATGAATCCCATCTACTTCTAGTGCCTCGGCAGCCTTTAAACTTTCCCAAACGCTATGTCCTGTGCAAAAAATACTTAGGTGACGACCTTCTTTTAAATGCAATGCTTTTCCAATGACAAATTCCTGATCTTCTGGAATAAATACAGGCCATTTTGGTCTACCGAATCTTAAATAGACTGGTCCATCATAATCTGCTATAGCAATTGTTGCCGCCTTGGTTTGATTGTAATCGCAAGGATTGATGACTACCATGCCTGGAAGCATTTTCATCAAGCCGATGTCCTCGAGTATTTGATGAGTAGCTCCATCTTCACCTAAAGTTAGTCCTGCATGAGATGCACAAATTTTTACATTCTTACCACTGTAGGCTATTGATTGTCTAATTTGATCGTAAACTCTACCAGTAGAGAAATTTGCAAAAGTTCCTGTAAATGGAATTTTACCTCCTATGGTTAATCCGGCTGCAACTCCCATCATGTTGGCTTCTGCAATTCCCGCTTGAATAAATCGCTCTGGGAATTCTTTTTGAAATCCATCCATTTTTAGAGAGCCGGTGAGGTCTGCACAAAGTGCTACAACATTAGGATTTGTTTTACCAAGTTCAAGAAGTCCGGCCCCAAAACCAGAGCGAGTATCTTTCTTTTCAGTGTAGCTGTATTTGCTCATAATTATAATTTTACTTGTGTGCTTTGTCCAGATTGAATAGAGAAAGGCACCTCTTTAGTGTAAATGCTTTGTTTAGAATTTATTGGTCGTTGTACTGCAAGATAGGAACCTGGTTGCAAGGTGATGGAAGCTCTGCTTGCGTTTTCTGATAGGTTGCAAACCCATACTAGCTCTTCTCCCTCTTTCTTAAAAATTGCTCCATATCCTTTTGAACTTAAACCAACGGATACGATTCCAGCTTGAGGAATTTCAATAGTGGTAACACTACTTTGCGCAATGTTTACATCCTTGATGTAGGTTCTTGGCAAGGTTAAAATCTCTAAATCGTACTTTCCTACAATGTAGGCTTGGATTTCTGAAAAGTCTTGGATGACTAAGGTTTCCTTTTCTCCCTGCTTTCGGATGATTGCTTTTAGATTATCGTATTCATTGAAGCCATTCATCTTTAACTTTAATTCTCCTTGGGGTGCATCTAGCGCGATGGTATTGTGTTTTCCAGCCATAAGAGTAATGCCTTTCTTTTCAACTGGAGGAATGGTATGAACTGTTAAATTGTAAGAACCTAAGGGATCTAAAGGAAGGGTGTCTGGATTTCCTCTGCTATTGATGGTATGCAAATAATTGTATCGAACAACACCAGAAAAGGCATCATAGAAAGTCATGTTCACATTCGTTTCTGTTGGTTTGTTTAGGATGTCTAACAAATTCACTTGTGCTGTAGTGTTGTTTAAGGCCTGTGAGATAACAATTCCCAATACATTCTGGAAGGTCTCCTCACTTTTTGCATCGTAAAAATTACCAACACATTTAAAGGCATCCATAACTTGTGGTTCCAATCCCAGTCCAATCACAAAAGGTTTTAAAATAACGCCTTGCTTTTGCAATGCAAGAGCAACGGCACAAGGATCTCCATCACATTCTTCTATTCCGTCTGTTATTAAAATGATGATGTTTCTACAATCGTCGCAGGGAGTAAAATCATTGGCTGCTTGTTCTAGGGAGTAGGCGATAAGGGTGGTTCCTTTCGGACGAATGGCCCTTAATTTTGTTTTAATGTCTTCGTGATTCTTTTTGGCAAAAGGAACTTCCAATTTGGTGTCTTTGCAATTTCTTCCTCCTGCAGTAACATTGTATTGATGTCCATATGCTCTTAAAGCAAGTTGAACATTATCAACGTCGGAGAGGCTATCGACTAAATTTCTAAGCAGTCTTGTGGCAATTTGCATTTTTGAGCCATTGTCCCACCTAGCGTACATGCTTTGAGAACCATCTAGGACAAATAGAATTCTTGTGGTTTGCGCTTTGTCTTGAGCTTGGCTATTTAAAAAAGAAAAGAAAAAGAATATTCCTAGGGCTAGTATTCTAATTGCTTGCATTTGAAATGGATTTTTGGATTTAAAACCGCTTTTGCCAAATACCATGCCTAATAGTCTCCTAAAGTTTCACTCAATTGACTCAAAGCAATTTCTTTTTGCTCATCATTTGGAGCCACGCCATGCCATTTATGGGTTCCCATCATGAAATCGACACCTTGACCCATTTCCGTTTTCATTAAGATCACTGTGGGCTTACCTTGACCAGTTTTATTTTTAGCTTCCTGGATTCCGCTAAGCAATTGATCCATATCGTTTCCATTTGTGGAGATACATTGCCAACCAAATGAGCTGAATTTTTGCTCCAAATCACCAAGAGCTAAAACATCTTCTACATCGCCATCGATTTGACGGTTGTTGCAGTCAATCGTTGCAATTAAATTGTCCACTTTTTGATGGGCAGCAAACATTGCAGCTTCCCAGATTTGACCTTCTTGTAATTCACCATCACCATGTAAACTGAAAACAAGGTGAGAATCATTGTTCATTTTTTTTGCCATAGCAGCGCCAATAGCAGCAGATAATCCTTGTCCTAATGAACCACTAGCAATTCTAATTCCAGGCAAACCTTCATGAGTTGTTGGGTGCCCTTGCAACCTAGTATTGATTTTTCTAAATGTCGCCAACTCAGCAACAGGAAAATAACCAGAGCGTGCTAAAACGCTATACCAAACTGGCGAAATATGGCCATTGGAAAGGAAAAATACATCCTCATTTTTTCCATCCATCTGAAAATTCTGATTGTGCTCCATGATGTCAAAATATAGCGCAGTGAAAAAATCTGCACAACCTAAAGAGCCTCCAGGATGTCCTGAGCTTGATCCGTGAACCATTCTAACAATGTCGCGCCTAACTTGGCTTGCAATCTCTTTTAACTCTTGGCTTTTGCTCATGGAAATAAACTATTTATGGATGTGATCAAAAGTAAATTTATTTGTCTGAATTTAAGTAGAGTGTTGATAAAATTAAGATACTGTTGAAAAGCATGACTTTCTTAAAGAATACTACCTTTGCCAGCTTTAAATTAAATGTAACATGGCCTTAAAATGTGGAATAGTTGGTTTGCCAAACGTTGGAAAATCAACACTCTTTAATTGTCTATCGAATGCAAAAGCGCAATCGGCGAATTTTCCTTTCTGTACAATTGAACCAAATGTAGGTGTGATTACAGTTCCAGATCCTCGATTAAATGCGATTGCTGAATTGGTTGATCCAGAAAATGTACAAGCAACTACTATTGATATTGTTGACATTGCTGGTTTGGTAAAAGGGGCAAGTAAAGGGGAAGGATTAGGAAATAAATTTTTAGGAAACATTAGAGAAACGGATGCCATTATCCATGTGTTAAGGTGTTTTGATGATGGGAATGTGGTTCATGTAGATGGGTCTGTTGATCCAGTTAGAGATAAAGAAACCATAGATTTTGAGTTAATTCTGAAAGATCTAGAAGCAGTGGAAAAGAAAATGGAAAAATTTCAACGTGCTGCTAAAACTGGAGATAAGGAAGCCATTAAAATTCTAGGAATTTTAAATGAATACAAAACACATTTAGAAGCTGGAAAATCTGCTAGATCCATAGGATTGAGTGAGGACGATCAAGAGCATGTGGCCGACTTGTTTTTATTGACCAATAAACCTGTTTTGTATTTATGTAATGTTGATGAAGGTTCTATTGAAAATGGCAATGCTCATGTTGAAGCCATACAGAAATTTGTCGCAGATGAAGATGCTGAAGTTTTAATGGTTGCGGCAGGTTTAGAAGCCGATATCGCCGAGCTTGAGGATGCCGATGAACGTCAGCTTTTTCTTGAAGATGCTGGCCTTAAAGAGCCAGGTGTAAATAAATTGATACGCGCAGCCTACCGTTTACTTAACCTACAAACTTATTTTACTGCAGGGAAAAAAGAGGTGAGAGCTTGGACCATTAAAGTTGGCATGACTGCTCCACAAGCTGCAGGTGTAATTCATACCGATTTTGAGAGAGGATTTATTAAAGCAGAAGTTATCGCTTACCAAGATTACATCGATTTAAAATCTGAACAAGCAGCAAAAGAAGCTGGTAAAATGAGCATGGAAGGGAAGGAATACATCGTTAAAGATGGCGATGTGATGCACTTTAAGTTTAACGTTTAAGGCTTACCTAAATATTGGCTGCTTAGTAGAAGTGCTTAAATTGTTTACTTCGCTTGCAGAGCCATAAATGATGATGTCGCCTTCACCGTCATTGTGATAATCTACTCGTTGAGTAGCATATACTTCACAATCCCCTTTTGATTCATTATCAATCAAAACATAGTCGGAAATGCAATTCTTTGCATCTATAGACATCAAAGCAGAATTCCAGAATTTTAATTCTTTAGAAATTCCTCTTACTGTTAATTTTCCTCCACAGGGAAAGTGATTCCAATAAAAGAAAGTGGTATTGTTCACAATAATATCCGCCTCATTGGCTTTACTCTTCAATACAATCCCAAATTCTTGAGTTGTGATTGCATTGTTTGTTTTTATGTTACACGTTTCATTTGCATTAATCCTCTTAAGACCCATGCTACTTATCTCAAGTTTAACTTGATTGTTTTGAGGCTCATTCCACTTGAACTTCTTCGTGTTTTTTATGGAAAGGATACTATCCTTAACAGAATATTCTATGTGCTCAATAATGCTCTCACTTGCAGAAATGTGAATTAAAAATTGATTTTCTTCGGTATAAATTACATCAAAGGAATTATCCAATTCAATCTGATTGAAGAAGTTTAGATGAATGGTTTTCATGCTCATTTCTTCTTTCTCTTTAATGCAAGAGAATAAACCAAGTGCTGCGCTGAATAGAATAATATACTTTCTCATAACTACCATTTATATCCTATTCCAATTTCTGGGTAATCCAAAATGTGCAAGTGCGACTTCATGCTAAAGCGAAACGACAATCTGTTGTGCATTTGATATTTAAGGACCATTCGATTATATAAAGAATAACCCTCTACCTTTTCTTTTAATCCAACATACAATCCTTGCTGTATTCCAACGCTGAAATGGCTGTAAATAAAGGTTTGTGAGAGGTGAAATCCAGTTTGATAATTGTCTTTTCCTTCAAATTTCTTTTCTTGCTTTTGCAATTGATCTTCAACCGAATCATCGTAAAATAGATCTGCGCCAACACCAAGGTGTAATGCTTTAAAACAGTTTTTTCTGAATTCGAAGGAAATGGATTGAGTACGGTAATACTCTTTTGATAATGCTCTTGAGCGTTTACCTCCAATGTTTAAAACCAGCTCTTTTTTCCAAGTTTTTTCTTGGTCTGGGAATTCACTATTTTTCTTTTCACCTTCTTTACCAAGCCGATAATACAGGCCACCATTCCAAGCAATATAGTTGATGCCAAGGTTGGGTGCGCTAGTATTAGCATTGGAGAAATGGTCGAAGCTTAGTCCTGCATTTAAACCTAATTTCTCATTCACTTTAAACCTTAGCGACATTCTCATATTAAAATGGATGTTATAGTGTGAACCAACTGCCACATTGAGGTAATTTTCTTCTAAATCGAAGGTCTTGCTCACATAACTTATTCCAATGCCTGTTTCATTAAATAGACTAAATTTTTTGAACTGAACAAGTTGGATTCCTATGTAGGGGTAAAGTCCATAAACAGAACCAAGCGCAGATTCGTTTCCTAAATCTGAGTAAACGAACCTTAGGCCATATTCGGGATTGCCATATAGGGTTTCCCATGGAGTGTTTCCTTTGGTTTCTTTTTTCAAAGAAAACTCTGTAGTTCTTGTATAATCGCGACTTAAATAATTTAAAAATTGATACTCGGGTAAGATAAAACCGATCCCATGATTCATGCCAAGGGATAGATTATCGCTGAATTTCTCTTGAGCGGATGAATTATAGCTAAAACTAAAAAGTAAAAAGCCGAGGAATAGTGTTTTGAAATTTATCAAGCGGTTTGCAAAATTTTAGAATGCAATTTAAGCATTCTTGCTCGTTCTAATTTGCAGAGAATTGTTGTTGGGCTTTGATTTAGGTATTGTCTTTCTTAAGCCATTCCATCAATTCAGGGGCTTCATAGTTGGTGATTTTCTGGTGTAATTTTTCAATATCATTTTCCACTAAAAGCATTGCTAAATACTTACTTTGCAAAAGGCCGTCCTCATTCATTCTTTTCAACTGTTGAATAAGGGCATCGTAAAAGCCATTAACATTCAATAAGGCAGAAGGTTTTTTGTGCAAGCCCAATTGCCCCCATGTGATGATTTCAAATAATTCTTCCATGGTTCCATAACCTCCAGGCAAACTGATGCAAGCATCAGCCAAATCACTCATCTTTAACTTTCTTTCATGCATCGACTCCACTTGAATTAATTCAGTTAATCCTAAATGGGCAATTTCTCTTTTGTTCAGAAAATGTGGTAAAACTCCAATGACTTCTCCATTGTGATCTAAAGCTCCTTTAGCAACTGCTCCCATGCAACCAACTCCAGCTCCTCCGTAAATTAAGCGGATGTTATTTTGAGCTAAAAATTTCCCTACAGAATACGCAGTTTCCATGTAGATAGGATTGTTTCCCTCCGAGGAGGCGCAGAAAACAGCTATGCTTTTAATATTCATCAGTTAAAAAAATAATAATCCAACGAGTCTTTTAATTTTAAATCAGATAGAAAAGATGCTATCGCTTTTCTAGCATTCCTCTGTGCAACAGTAATGATAATTTGTGGATGTTCTGTTTTTATTAAGCTCGTATATGATTCTAGAATTTGTTCATGAATGATTTTTCCATGCTTATTGGGATTGTTACTAACCCATTTGAATTCTATGTTTTCTGATTGAAGCAATTTTGCCATTTGTTTTCCCTTGGATCCTGCTCCCCAAATAACTAAAGACCGCTCCTTTTGATGATGTAGCTTTAAAAAATACTTGACCTTTAATTCAAAAAAGGAAGAGTCTGCATAATGGCTATGCGTTCTGCTTGTTCTTTTTTGATAATCTCTCCAATGATGCAAAACCTTATCACTAGAACATACCTTAAAACCAGATTGATAAAAGCGAAAAACCAAATCGTAATCCTCTGGGTATTGATTTGGATCAAATGCACCGCATTTAATCAAGTCATCACGATGGATTAGCCAACAAGGTGAAGGAATCACACATTCTTTGTATAGGTGTTCCCAATGATTATTGTTCTCTATCAATTCATTCAGCCAAGTTTCATATTTTCTGAAACCATCGCTTATTCCACTGGAAGAAAAATAATGCACTTTTCCTGTGGCCACATGATTTTTCCCATGCTGCGATAAAACAGATTCTAGTTCCAATAATTTATTAGAAGGCATTATGTCATCGGCATCCATTCTGGTTATGAACTGTCCTTTACTTAGTTCAAAAGCGTGGCGCAAGGCTGAAATAATACCGTTTCCAGGATTATTTTGTATGCTAATTCTTTGATCTTGGTAGGATTCCAATATGCTTAAACTTTCATCACTGGAGTGATCGTTTACTGCAATTAATTCCCAGCTTTTATATTCTTGCTTTAAGATGCTATCAATGCATTCTTTTAGAAATGGCGCCGCATTTTTTACAGGCATCAAAATGCTGATGAGGGCGCTCAAGGTGCTTTATCAATTTCATTATTCGACCAAGCTTCTGGTTTAGCATTGAACAGAATTTTTGTCTTTGCCCAAGTTGCTTTAAAAAGTGCTGAATGTCGATAGTTGTTTAGATCATTTTCAGAGTCCCATAAACTATGCGTAAAAAAGATGCAGGGATCATTCGCATCTTGTAATAAACGCACTCCTTGATTACCAGGAAACTGTCGGATCTTCAATTTACTTTCTTCAAAAATGCCTTTAAACTGATCAATGGCGTCTGTTCTAAAATGAAGTTTTACTATCCTATCGATCATCAAATTTTATTCTAATGGTGTCTAAATTCTTTATTCCCAAAAGTTTACTAGCATTTCCTTTGTTGATGGCAATTTCCAATAAACCTGAAGAGCTAAATAGTGCCAGTTTTTCACCTTCAACTACATCGGTATACGACAAACTAAGTTTAGTAATGTCATAGTTCCCATTTCTAAATTCAATTACAAAGTCGCGGTTTCTGCCAAAAGCCTTGAAAAAAGGAGCTTCAATATTAGTAATTACATTTCCATAATGATCAATGTGAATGACCATTCCTTTGATGATGTTTTCAACTGATACTGCTCTAAAAAATGCTTTCTCTACCAATGCTTCTAATGGCTTGGCTATCATTTCTAAAGTTCCGCCATTGGCTAGATGACAAGCGGCTTTGCAAAAAATATCTTTAGTGGGAAAGGTATTGCTTCTGTTTTCACTAAGGATGTTTAACTCCATCAATTTGGTAGGTTGATCTTCAAATATCAAAGAGAAGATGCCATTGTCTGCACCAATGAAATAATGCCCATTGTATTGAACTGCCAAATGTTTAGCATCAACATCATTCTCTGGGTTCACACCAATGATGTGGATAGTTCCTTCAGGAAAATCGGCAAAGCAGTTCTTTAAGGTAAAGGCTGCTTGTAAGATATTGAATGGGGGGATTTCATGACTGATGTCAACAATGCTAACGGTAGGACATAGTTTAAGGATGCTTCCTTTAACTACCCCAACATAATGGTCTTTTAATCCTAAATCTGTGGTAAGCGTAATGATGGCCATTCCTGAGGTAACAGATTTTACATTGTTAGTTTGATGCCACCAAAATTAGTAATAATTTCGTAGGCTCAAGATAGCATACACCTAGTAAAACTTAGACTTGGAGGAGAAATTAATTGAAATTGCAGAAGTAGATCCCGTTGAGATTTTTGGCGTTAATGATCAAAAGTTAAAATTGATAAAAGCTCACTTTAGTTCACTTAAAATTGTTGCAAGAGGCCGACAGTTAAAGGTAAGTGGGACTCATGATGAATTGCTTCAGTTCGAAAAAAAGATCATGTTGCTGGTTCAGCACCTGCTTAAATTCGATGAGTTGAGTGAAAATAACATGGAGCGTTTGCTGGAGGATGGCGACACTGAAATAAAAAAACAACTGGGTCAAAAAGACGAAGTATTGGTCTTTGGGAATGGTGGAAAAATCATTAGAGCGAGAACAGTCAACCAAAGAAAATTGGTACAGTGTTTTCAAGAAAGTGATATGGTATTTGCTGTTGGGCCTGCTGGAACAGGAAAAACCTACACCGCAGTAGCCTTGGCTGCTAGAGCCTTAAAAAACAAAGAAGTAAAACGAATAGTACTCACAAGACCAGCAGTAGAAGCGGGAGAAAACTTAGGGTTTTTACCAGGCGATTTTAAGGAAAAATTGGATCCATATTTACAACCTCTGTATGATGCTTTGTACGATATGTTTCCGCAAGATAAATTGTTGGATTTCATTGAAGCAGGCATCGTGCAAATTGCTCCCTTGGCTTTCATGCGTGGAAGAACTTTGGATCATTCATTTGTCATATTAGACGAAGCGCAGAATGCCACTCAAAGTCAAATGAAGATGTTTCTAACCAGAATGGGACAGCATGCAAAATTTTGCATTACTGGAGATCCTAGTCAGATTGATTTGCCACCAAAACAGGCTTCAGGATTATTACAAGCATTGGATTTGCTTAAAAAGACCAAAGGAATTGACATCGTTCGCTTTTCGGGACAAGATGTCATTCGTCATGAATTGGTAAAGAAAATCATTACTGCCTACGAGCCTAAAAAAAAGAAGAAGGATGAATAGAACCATAGAAGCTCCATTTCAGTTCACAGGTTTAAGTAAGTTTTATCAAGGGAAGGTAAGAGATGTTTACACCATTAATCATGAGCACTTGGTGATGGTGGCAAGCGATAGAATTTCTGCTTTTGATCACATATTACCTTGCAGCATTCCATTTAAGGGCCAAGTTTTGAATCAAATCGCTGCCTACTTCTTAAAGTCAACAGAAGACATTGTTCCCAATTGGGTGCTTGGCGTGCCAGACCCTTGTGCAACCTTTGGTTTAAACTGTCAGGCATTTAAAGTAGAGATGGTGATCAGAGGCTACATTAGTGGACATGCTTGGCGAGAATATAAAGCTGGTAAACGAATGATTTGTGGCGTTGCGATGCCAGAAGGGATGAAGGAAAATGATCCATTTCCAGAACCCATTATTACTCCAGCGACAAAAGCAGAGGAAGGGCATGATGAGGATATTTCAAGAGAGGAAATTATCCGACAAGGAATTGTGTTGAAGGAGGATTATGAGCAACTAGAGCATTTTACTAGAAGCCTTTTTCAAAGAGGAACAGAAATGGCCAAGGCACAGGGATTAATCTTGGTAGATACCAAATATGAGTTTGGAAAACGAGATGGAAAAATTATCTTAATTGATGAGATTCATACCCCAGATTCCTCTAGGTATTTTCATTTGGAGGGTTATGAAGAAAGACAATTGATAGGGGAGAAACAAAAGCAATTGAGTAAAGAATTTGTAAGAGAATGGTTAATTGAAAATCATTTTCAGGGTTTAGAAGGACAGACAATGCCTGAAATGCCAAATGAATTTGTGAATAGAGTATCTAGTCGGTACATAGAATTATTTGAAAAAATTACCGGTAAAACCTTCCTGAAAGAAGAAATTGAAGGAAGAGAAAACAGAATAAAAAACAATGTTGAATCAGCATTAAAAAAAATATAAGAATAGATTATGGCACAGCAATCTAGTGAGTTAAGAGTAAGCAAAATAAAGCGAGAAACTGAAAACGCAGTTAGCATCAGTTTTGAAATTGGAGGAGAACACAAAGAATTGTTCAATTATCAATCTGGACAATACCTTAGTGTAGAAACATTGTTAAATGGAGAAAAGATAAGAAGAGCTTATTCTTTTTCATCATCTCCATTCGAGGGAAATGACCCTACCATTACGGTAAAGGAAGTAGAGGGCGGAAGAATGTCAGGTTTTCTTTGCAAACAAGTAAAGGAAAGCGATCGATTGCAAATTTTTCAAGCGGAGGGCAGGTTTGTTCTCGGAAATGAAAAAAGTGATTTACTGCTTTTTGCAGCAGGAAGTGGAATAACTCCAATCATCTCAATTTTGAAAACAGCATTGAATGAGGCTTGGCCAAATGTAAAATTGATCTATTGTAATAAATCTGAAGCATCCACCATTTTTAAGAACGACTTGAATGAATTGGCTGAGAAATATTCTCAATTCTCCTGGCAAAATTATTTAAGTACTGAAGGAAACAGATTAAATTCAGAACGCATCAATGAAGAGTTGAAGCTAGCAAAAGAAAGCTCAGCACATGTTTATGTTTGTGGCCCTGAGGGAATGATATCCAATGTAAGAGAAGGTGCAGAAGCTCAAGCCATTCCATCTAGTCAAGTGCATTTTGAATATTTTGCAAATCCTGAATCCAGCAATGCTAACGATAGTGTTAAAAGTGAAACTTCGTCGACTTCAGGTTCTTCAGATCCTATGGAGGTTACCTTGGTTATTGATGATGAAGAATTTCAGGCTACAATGAAGCCGAATGAAACCTTTCTTGAGGCTGGTGAGCGAATTGGGATTGATCCGCCTTTTTCTTGTCAGTCTGGTGTTTGCACTTCATGCAGGGCCAAAGTGATGTCTGGCGAAGTGGAAATGGAAAACAATTTTGGTTTAGCGCAGGATGAAATAGATGAAGGTTATGTCCTTACCTGCATAGGGAAACCTGTCTCTGCAGGTGTTGTAGTTAATTGGGATGAGGCATAAAAAAAAGGGAATTACTTCCCTTTTGATTTTGCTTTTGATTTATCTGTGACCCATTTGTCACTTTTCATCTCACCCAAGACTTTGACTTCTTTAGTTCTTTCGAAATCCTTTTTGGCGAGCATTAGCTCTTCATAAGTATCTCTTCTAATCTTGATACCAGATTTGGCACCTTGATTTTTAACTTCTAAATAAAATCCGTCTTTTAATTTTTTGGGTTTTGTTGATGGTCTTCCCATAGTTTTCTTTTTTTATTGTGTAGCTAAGCTACCATTTCATCTACTAATAATTCAGCTGCCATGCTTCCATCTGTATTAACAGATTTGACGACAACTTGTTTAAATTGATTTTCCCATTCAGGTTGGTATTGCATTTTAACCTTTAGGTAATTTTCGGTGAAACCATACATCTCACCATTATTTTCTTCTGCTTCAAGAAGCACAGTATTGGTGCTTTTGATTTGTTGTTCGTAAAAATAGCGTTTTTTCTTGGCTGACAAAATTTGAAGCTGTTTACTTCGCTCTCTTCTTATTTCCATTGGAATGCTTCCTTCTTTTCGAGGCGCAACTGTGTTGGCTCGCTCAGAATAAGTAAACACATGTAAATAGGAGATGGGCAATTCTTTTAATAACTCTACGGTTTCTAAAAATATTGCCTCCGTTTCGCCAGGATAACCAACAATTACGTCTGCACCAATGCAGGCATTGGGCATAAGCTCTTTTATTTTCTCAACACGACTTTTATAAGTAGCAACAGTGTATTTTCTTCTCATCGATTCCAATATTGAATCGGAACCCGATTGGAGAGGAATGTGAAAGTGCGGAGCAAAGTGATTGGAATTGGCCACAAAATCAATGATGTCGTTGTGCAGCAAATCTGGTTCAATGGATGAAATTCTTCCTCTCCAATTCCCAGGAATTTGATCCATTGCTGTAATCAGGTCTAAAAAATTCTCTTCACTTCCTTTGCCAAAATCACCAATGTTAACTCCGGTAAATACAATTTCTTTTGCCCCACTATCCAAAGCTTCTTCTGCTGTTTTTAATGTTGCCTCAATTGAATTGCTTCTGCTTCTTCCTCTTGCCAAAGGAATGGTGCAAAATGAACAGAAATAATCGCAGCCATCCTGAACTTTTAAAAATGATCTTGTTCTGTCGTTGGAGGAGAAGGAGGGAACAAATTCCTTGGTGATCTTAATGTGTTCACGAACAACTTTAGTTTCCGTTTCATTTGGATTCCAAGCAGCGATGTGCTCCAATAATTTGAACTTTTCCTGAGCACCCAATACGATATTAACTCCATCGATATTGGCAATCTCATCTGGTTTCAGTTGAGCATAGCAGCCAATTACCGCAATGAAACAGTTTGGACTGTAACGTCTGGCCTGCTTCACAATTTGTCGGCATTTCTTATCGGCTTGCTCAGTAACAGAGCAGGTATTTACAACAACAATATCTGCACCTTCCTTAAAATCTATCCTAGCATATCCTTCTTCTTCAAATTGTCTGGCAATGCCAGATGTTTCTGAAAAATTCAATTTGCAACCTAGGGTATAAAATGAAACGGTGTTGGAGTGCTTCATGGGGCCGCGAAGTTAATGATAATTAGAAGTATAGTCAAGAAGCTCAAATGCTTCAAGAATTTTTAAAAATGCTTTAGCTTTTCTAAAATCGGTGTTAAGATCTTGTCGCACCATTTTTCATACATGATGGCACTAGGATGGAGTTGGTCTTTGGCCACCAAGTTGGCTTGTTCCTTCGCTCTCCTACTAATGGCCGTTATCGAATAATAGGCAATGCCTATTTCTTCGCATTTACTCTGACTCCAAGCATTGTATTGGTCCAACTCCTTTGCTATCTGTTCCGCTTTGCTTGCGCCAAATGGCGTTTGTCCATAATCTGGAATACTTAAAACAAATACACCATCTTTGCCATTATTCGACAATTCAGTAGCGGTACTTAACAATTCCTCGAAGTCCTTTTTAAAAGTTTCAAAGTTGGCAGATTGGTACTGGTTGTTGACTCCAATCAATAGAGAAACCAAGTCGTACTTCTTTAAATCCTTGTCCTTTTTGATGGCTTCAATCAATTGATCACTTCTCCAACCTGTTTTTGCGATGATTTTTACAGGTTCAAGTGCAATGCCCTTTTCTTGCAGTTGTTGCGCCAGTTGATTCGGCCAGCGCTTGCTCACTTCAACAGATTCTCCAATGGTGTAAGAATCTCCCAATGCCAGAAAACTTAAATTTTTGTTCATCTCTTGAGCATAAGATTCAAGTGATATCAACGCTGCAAAGGAAATTAGTATGGAACGAATGATTGCTTTCATGTTAAAATTCTTCTCCGCCATCAAATCCAGATCGATTGCCTCCAGTGCGGCGCTTTTTTTGATTTATTCGATAGGTGAAGCTCAATAAAAATTGTCTTGCCCTCCACTGAAATTCAGATTCACTATACAATTCTTCAGTTTGCGTTATGCCTCTTCTTTTTCTAGAATTCAATAAGTCCCTTACACTTGCTACAAGTGTTCCTTTTCCTTTTAGAACATCTTTTGCTAAAGCTAAATCAATGGAATAGAGTGATTTTCTTTCTCCTTGTCCTGTTTTCTGTGGCGCTCTATACATGATGGAAGATTGGAAATCGACCTTAGGTAATATGGCTGTTTTAAAAGTCATTCTGCTCGTCCAACTGTAAATGTTAGCGTTTAGATTGATGCCTTGGTAGGAACCCTCCGTCATCGACCTAAAGAAATTGAAACTAGCGTTAAGGTTGGTGTTTTTATTGAATTTATACTGACCATTAAACTCAAATCCTAAATTGTGTTGTACGCTCAGATTTGCGGGCAATCTTCTGGTAAAACCAAGAGCATCTGTAGTGGTAATTCTGCTGATTACTCCAGTTCTATGGCGGTAATAAATGCTGCTAAACAATGAACCTTTCTCCATGTATTTCAAATAACCCAATTCATAAGAATTGGTAAACTCTGGTTGTAATTCTGGATTACCCGACCAAAGATTTCTCTGATCGCTAAAGGTTTGAAAGGGGAGGAGGTACCTAAAATTGGGTCGGTTTATCCTTCTGCTATAACTCAATTGAACATTGTCTTTGTTCTTAAATTCATAGGAGAAATGTGCTGAAGGGAATAGGTTATCGTAATTCCAAGAATTCTTTTCGCCGGTTCTTTTCAATTCAGTTGCGATATCAGAAAGTTCAGCTCTAAGGCCCAATTGATAAGAAAACTTCTTGACTTTATTGCCAAACATCACATAAGAAGCATAGATGTTCTCTGAGTACTTAAAGTCATTGAAAAACTGTGGTAAGATTTGAAATTCACCAGCCTGATTCAATTGTTCAACCTTATAATCATTGCCCATTTCTCTGATGCTTAGTCTAATCCCAGTTTCAAATTTTCCGTCTTTTTTATAGGGGAGAATGAAATCACTCTGCACTAAATAGTTGCGATTGGCTTCAACATTTCTAGTTTTTTGAATGAGGTTTCTATCAAACTGAAAATTCTGTTCCTGAATATTCGATTTTTCTAAATCATTGCTTTCCCCCCATTGAAGATCAATGGTGAATTTTTGATCCTTCTTTTTAAATTTCTTCACGTATTGCAAAGAAGTTTGGAAGGTATTGTCATATTCATCTTCTATGTCTTTTCTTTCAACGTATTGAAACAATTCCCCATTAGAGAACAAGTCGCGATAAGTCAATAAAGCAGTGTTTTTTTCATCGGAATAGCGATACAATCCGGAGAGGGTTATGCTGTTCTTTTCGTTCAAGTAGAAATCGGCACCCAGGCGGATGTTTTGATTCACATTTGCTCTAGAGCGTTCACTCTCGCTTTCATATTGATAAGCGGTATCGGCATTTTGAAAAACTTGATAGTTTTCTCCAAGGCCTGGAGAGTCACGGTATCCAATTCCGAAACTTGTAAAGAAATTGAACTTTTCTCGTCTAAAATTAAGGTTGTAAGAAAGCCTATAATTATCAGGATAGCCAGCAACAGCTTCTATGCTTCCATTCACTCCTTTTCTTTTCTCCTTCTTTAGAACAATGTTAATGATGCCAGCTTCTCCTTCAGCATCGTATCGTGCAGATGGATTGGTAATTACTTCTACACGATCAATCATGCTGCCTTGAAACTGCCTTAGCACATCTGCAGTACTTCCGCCAGTAATTGCCGAGGGCTTACCATTGATTAAGACTCGTACATTTTCGCTACCTCTTAAACTAATGTTTCCTTCGATGTCTACAGAAACGGATGGCACATTGTCAAGAATTTCAGCGGCATTGGCACCGGCATTGGATAAATCTTTTCCAACATTGAATACACGTTTATCCAGTTTCAATTCTACCTGACTTCTTTCCGCTTGAACTTCAACTGCATCTAAAGCAACAGCGCTTGGTTTAAGGGTGATGTTACCTAAATCTGCTCCATTTCTACCTAGTACTATGGCTGAAGTATATTTTTTCTCATAGGAAAGGAAGCTGAAAAGGAAAAAATAATTTCCGGGCCTAAGCGGTATGCTAAATTTTCCATTCTCATCAGAACTAGTGCCTTTTACCAAACTAGAATCTGAGCTTTTGTAAACCGCAATGTTAGCAAAGGGAATGGCCTCATTCGCTTCATTGCTTAATTGTCCGATTGCTTTTGGTGCACCTTCTCCATTTCCTTTTCTAGCAGGTCTTTCCTGAGAATAAGCAAATTGAATGAAGAGAAAACCAATGAAGAGAAATAGAGACTTTTTCATAAAAAAAATCACTGGCCAAGAAGAAACTTAGCCGGTGATATAAGGTGTTAAATTATTTTTCTGCGCTTTGATTGTCTTCTTCAAAGTTTACATCTGCATTTAAGTTCCACAATACGAAACTCCATACATCAGCCCACTCTTCAATTACCTTGGCAGTTGGTTTTCCTGCCCCATGTCCAGCATCAACGTCTACCCGAATCATAACAGGGTTATCTCCCGCATGCTTGGCCTGTAATTCAGAAATGAACTTAAATGAATGTGCAGGAACCACTCTGTCATCATGATCGGCTGTAGTAACCAAAGTTGCAGGGTAGGAGGTTCCTTCTTTTACATTGTGCAAAGGAGAATAACTCAATAAATTTTTAAAGTTTTCTTCGTCTTGCTCGCTGCTGCCATATTCTCCAGCCCAAGCCCAACCAATGGTAAACTTGTGGTAACGCAACATGTCTAAAACACCAACTCCAGGCAAAGCCACCTTCATTAAATCTGGTCGTTGAGTCATGATTGCACCGGCCAATAATCCACCATTGCTTCTTCCATGAACAGCAAGTTTGTCGGATGAAGTATATTTCTCTGCAATGAGGTGTTCTGCTGCAGCAATGAAATCGTCAAAAACATTTTGTTTGTTCAATCTCCATCCTGCTTTATGCCATGCTTCACCAAATTCGCTTCCACCTCTTAGGTTAACTACAGCATAAACGCCACCTTGCTCAAGAAAGACAGTATTTACTACAGAAAAACGTGGAGTGATGCTAATGTTGAAGCCTCCATAGCCATATAAGAATGTTGGATTGCTTCCATCTAGCGTTATGCCTTTTTTATGAGTAATGAACATTGGTACTTCTGTACCATCTTTGCTTTTAAAGAAAACCTGCTTTGTTTCATAATCTTCAGATTTGAATGCAGTTGCTGGTTTAAAATATTCCTCTGAGGTGTTTTCAGCGATATCGTATTTGAAAATTGTAGTTGGATAGGTGTAAGAACTAAAAGAAAAGAAAGCGGTATTCTCTTCCTTATCTCCATTGAAACTAGCTATTCCAATGCCTGGCAATTCAATATCGTACAAATAAGTTCCCTCTAAATCATACACTTCTAATTTACTCTGTACATTTTTCATGTAAGAGGAAAAAATCTTGTCGCCTGCTCGCGTAACTCCTCTCAAAACAAAATCTTTCTCAGCAATGAAGTCGGTCCATTGGTCCTGACTAGGTTCATTAATGTCAATGATTACTACTTTATTGTTTGGTGCATTGTAATTGGTGAATCCCAAGAATTTTCCATCGCCTAAATGGTCAATGATGTAATTGTCGGTTTCATAACCTTCAACCAAGCTAATGATTTCTCCATCAGATTTTAAATCTTTTATGGCTAAAGAATTTCCATTGGTAGATTCTGAAGTAGTGATCATTAAATAGTTTTCATCTTCAGTAACACCAGCACCAGCATTTCGTTGAGGATGTTCATTATCGATGTAAATGATTTTATCATCTTTTTGGCTAGTACCCAATGCATGGTAATAAACGGTGTGGTATTCATTCTTACCAGAATAATCAGAACCTTCTTTTGGCGGCTCATAGGCGCTGTAATAGAATCCATTTCCTTGCCAGCTAATTCCACTAAACTTTACATAATTGATTACATCGTCTAAAGCTTCTTTGTTTTCAAGTTTCATTACATTGATCTCAACCCAATCGGACCCAGCTCTTGAAATGCCATAGGCCATGTATTGACCATCTTTTGAGAAACCCATTCCATTTATTGAAGCAGTTCCATCATCAGATAGAGTGTTTGGATCCAATAAAACACTTTGTTCCCCGTCTAATCCTTTTTGATAATACAGCACACTTTGGTTTTGGATGCCATCATTTTTATACATGAAATAATAATCTCCATGTTTAAAAGGAGTGCCTACTTTTTCATAATTCCACAATTCGGTTAAGCGATCTTCAATTTGGTCACGATAAGGGATTTGTGACAAATAATCGAAGGTGACTTTATTTTGAGCGGCCACCCATTCACCAGTCTCTTCAGAGGTATCGTTTTCTAACCATCTGTATGGATCAGAAATTTCAGTTCCGAAGTAGGAGTCGCTAATGCTGTCCTTTTTTACTTCTGGATAAGGTAAAGTTTTGATGGCTTCTTGCATGTTTGCTTCAGCGTCTGCAGTTTCTTTTTTATCGCCACATGCTACGAATACAGCAATTAAGGCTATGAATGTTATTTTTTTCATGATAGATTTATTAGGCCTCAAACTTAATCAATTTGGAGCTGAATACCTTATATTTACTGTAGAATACGAGGGGATTATTAGTTGGGTATTACTTGCAATTAAGATTCAAAATTCATCTTGATTTTTCGAGCTTAAAATTGAGTTTTATTTTGAAAATCATGTTAATTAATCTACAAGCAAGGATCAGTAATTTTCTAATATTTGATCAAAAAGAAAATAAAGGGTTTAGTTTCCAGACCTTCAAATGTTTATGTTTTTATCAATTTAATTGATAAAAATAGCATCAACCTAAATCAAAATTCTGCGTACTTTTAATAATGGCCAATCAAAAAATAATTCTTTCCATTTTTGCTCTGTTTTTCGGAGTTTTTCTTCAGGCCCAATGTTTTCAAGTCAGTGATGGTAATGGAGTACTTTCCAATAATCCCTACTTCGTAAGTTGTACTCCCGGAAATTTCACCGTATTCATTCAAACCGATCAAACCATCGGCCCTTTTAGCATTGATTGGGGAGATGGGAGTCCGAATACAACTGGAGCTAGTTTGGTGCCACCAGCTATAGAGCAGCATACTTATGCAAGTACAACAGATACTTTTAACATTGTCATAACAAATTCTGGGGATGGCTGTGTGGTGAATGGAGTAGTGGTCTTGGAACGTAATCCTTTGGCCTCAATTCAATTGCCAACGGGAGATGATAATTTTGGTTGTACGCCTGTTCAATTCAGATTCATTAATTCCTCTACTCAAGTATCCCAAACAACAACATTTACTTGGGACTTTGGTGATGGTTCGCCGGTTGAGGTTTATGATTACACCAATTTAGGAGATACGGTTTATCACACCTATTTACCTGGTTTAGGGGTTCAAAGTTGCGACCTTGAAGTTCAATTAACCGCCACCAACTACTGCGGTTCTTCTACTGCTTCCTTTTTTCCGCTAAGGGTTTGGGATTTAGATGAGGCGGACATCAATCCTTCGGCAACATTGCTTTGTTATCCTGATACAACAGTACAATTCACCAATACAACCATTCGAAATTGTTTTGCTGAGGGCAATCAATCTCAGCGCTATGAAAAATGGAATTTTGGAAATTATTGGGGTTTAGGACAAGATTCCATTATCGATTGGCGACCCTGGAATCCTCCAATAATCAATCCTCCACCAATTGGTTTTCCTGGCATTGGAATTTACACCATCATGTTAATCGACAGTAGTTTTTGTGGTTTAGATACCGCCTATGAAACAATTACAATTACTAGTCCGCCTACTGCCATCCTCAGCTCCAGCCGAGATACCATTTGTGAAGGAGAACAAGTCACCTTCTTTAATAATTCTGTAGGTGGGGCCAACTTTTACCGTTGGAATTTTGACCAAGGCTCAGGTTATCAAAATTTAAGTGGGAACAATAAAACAAGAACTTATGGGAATTCTGGTGATTATACCATCTCACTAATTGTTGGAATTGCAGGAGCAACGGGCTGTGTGGATACGGCCTTTATTGATTTATTCGTGAACCCAAGCCCAAGTGCCAATTTCAATTTCACGCCAAACAACCAATGCGATAGCGCAACTGTGGCTTTTACAGAAAGTTCAGGTGGAGGGGTGGTTTCTTGGGATTGGACCTTTGGAAATGGCAACACTTATACTGGACAAAATCCACCTGATCAGTTTTATGCCAACCCAGGTGTTTATCCTGTAAAATTAGTGGTAGTAAATAACCAAGGTTGTACAGATTCTTTAACACAAGATGTAAGAATAAGAGAAACACCTGTCGCCGATTTTTCTGTTAGCTCAGTTTGCTTGAACCAGCAGGCTAGTTTCATGGATTTATCTAGTGCTGCCATTGATCCCATTACGAGTTACAAATGGTATTTCGGAGATGGCGATAGCAGTTCGCTAGCCAATCCCAATCATTTGTATACCAGTTTTGGAACATTTCAAGTGGTGCAAATAGTAAGCAATGGTTTTTGTCAAGATTCAGATACCTTAACTGTTGTAGTAGAGAACAACCCAACTGCGGCCTTTAACATGAGTGATACCATGGGTTGTTCTTCTTTGCCGGTTACATTTACCAATGCCTCTTCTGCAAATGCCAACACTTTCTTTTGGGATTTTGGCGATGGAAGTCCAGTCGTTTCAACAAGAGACACCAACCATATTTTCTCCAATACCAGTTCATCAGACACCACTTATTACATCAGTTTAATTGCCCAAACTATTTTTGGTTGTGCAGATACGATTAGAGATAGTGTAGTTGTATTTCCTGTCCCGCAACCCAACTTTACTTCCAATGCGCAAACAGATTGCGGACCAATAACAGTAGACTTTACTAACCTTACCATTGGGGATAGCCTCACATATTTTTGGGATTTTGGCGATGGAACACCAATTGGTTTCAGATACCAATCCTAGTCACATTTTTGACAACAAGAGTTTATTCATCAATAACTATCAAGTTCAAATTGGTGGTGGTTTCACCTACTGGTTGCAGCGATACAACTACTCAGCCTATAACTGTCTATCCTGAACCACAATTCTCGTTTTCGGTCCAGCCCGATTCAGGTTGTAGTCCTTTATTGGTGAGTTTTCCTAGTGTAGTTGGTGCAGTGAGTTATCAATGGGATTTTGGAGATGGCGATAGTGCAACAGGTCCTTCGCCTAGTCATCTTTATGTAAACAATACCACCAACAATTTAAATTATACCGTTGAGTTGATTGCTCAGAACAGCTTTGGCTGTTTGGATACCAATTATGGAAATGTATTGGTTTACCCTTCGCCCACTTCCAATTTTAGTATCGACACCAACATGGGTTGTCAACCCTTAAACATTCAAGTCACCAATAATTCTACTGGGGCGAATTCATTCTCTTGGGATTTTGGCGATGGAGATACTTCATCAAACAATAGTGCACTTTTTACCAAAACTTATATTAATACAAGCGCAATTAGTTTATTCCCAAACATTCAATTGATTACTTCCACCAATTTGGGTTGCATGGATACTTCTGAATTGAGCTTGGAGGTGTTTCCATTTATCGAGGCTAATTTTTTATCAGATTCAATCGGTTTGTAGTCCATTGGCAATTCCATTTACCAATATTTCTACTGGTGCTAGTTCCTATAAATGGCTTTATGGAGATGGCGATAGCAGTTTGCTAAGTTCTCCCCAGCATACTTATTTCAATACTTCGAGTAGTAACCAGAATTATTTGGCTCAATTAATTGCTACCTCAAACAAAGGTTGTGTTGATACTTTAAGCAGGCCGATTTTGGTGTATCCTAAACCTATTGCTAATTTCACTGTATCGGATAGCGTTTCTTGTCAGCCTGTTTCCATTCAATTTAATAATCTATCTAGCTTGGGAGATTCTTGTTATTGGTCTTATGGCGATGGTGCAGATTTAGTCTCTTGTGGAGCAGCTAACTCGCACCTTTATTCCAACACCACCTCCTTTGTTCCGGTAGATTATTTAGCGCAATTGTTTGTGAACACCAATAGTGGCTGTAGAGATACTATTAGTAAAAGCATTAGAATTTACCCTGCAATTAATGCAGATTTTACTTCTGATACAGCAGGATGTACTCCCTTTCCTGTTCAATTTCAGAATTTATCAAATGGGGCGCAGACTTTTCAATGGACCTTCGGAAATGGGAACTCAGGAAATGGGCTAAAACCCCCTATCAACTTTTTGTAAATCCCATTTTGAGTGATACGGTTTATTCAGTAAAATTATTGGCTACTTCTCAATACGGTTGTTCAGATAGTTTAACTAAAAACATCAGAGTATTCCCAAAACCAATTGCGAATTATTCCTTGAGTGATTCCATTGGTTGTCATCCATTTGCTGTAGATTTTACCAATCAAAGTTCAATAGCAGATTCTTGCCGATGGAATTTTGGTGATGCCACTGGAGATAGTACTTGTTTTAATTCACAAAATCACATTTATGGCAATTTTAACTCCTCAGTTCCGCAGAATTATACAGCCTCCTTATTTGTTTACTCCGATAATGGATGTCTAGATACCTTATCGAAACCAATTCGAGTTTATCCAAATGTGGTGGCAGCTTTTAATTCTGATACTGCTGGTTGTAGCCCTTTACCAGTTCAGTTCAGCAATGTGTCAACTGGAGGCCAAAATTTTGATTGGCAATTTGGAGATGGTGGAAATAGTTTTGCTCAAAATCCAAGTCACATTTACATCAACCCAGGTTTAAGTACACAAAATTAATAGCATAGAGCTAAAGGCAATCTCTCAATACGGTTGCAGAGACAGTATTCAAAGAAACATTAGCATTTTTCCAAAACCAATTGCAGATTATTCGGTAGATCAAAACGATGGTTGTCAGCCTTTGCCCGTGCAATTTACCAATGCTTCAAGCATAGCGGATTCTTGTGTATGGACCTTTGGAGATGGATTTGGATTTAACGGTTGCGGACCAGTGATTGGACATACTTATACCAATACGCTTTCTCTTGTTCCTCAAAATTATCAATCTCAATTGATCACCATTACCGACTTAGGATGCCGAGACACTTTAAGTAGAATCATCCGAGTGAAACCCTTAGTGGTATCAGATTTTTCTGCTGATACGGTGGGTTGTTCACCTTTGGCCACGACTCTAAGGAGCAATTCTTTTGGGGCCATTACCTATCGCTGGGACTTTGGCGACGGAGCTACAGGAAATGGTTTAATTGCACCACATACCTATGTGAATACTAGCGCTAGTGACATCACCTTTAGGGCATCATTGATTGCAGAATCTGTTTACCAATGCAATGACACCAGTTTTTTAGACATCTTGGTTCATCCCACCCCAATTCCAGATTTTACGCCAAGTCCGCTGTTTCAAGTTTATCCAAACGCCACAGTGAATGTTCAAAATCAAAGCAATCCTGGCAATTGGAATTTTGAATGGGATTATGGCGACAATACCATTATCAACCTAAGAAATCCTGCTCCTCACTTATATTCTACTTGGGGAATCTACGATATCCAGTTGAAGGCTTCAACTGCATTTTGTTCAGATAGCATTTTCAAATCAATAGAGATTGATGTGCCTTTCCCAATTGCCCGACTTTTCAGATTCTGCAGAAGGATGCAGTCCATTGCAGGTGAATTTTCAAAACCTCTCAGTGTATGGAGATTCGTATTTATGGACTTTTGGTGACGGGGGAACTTCTCAAGAAGAGAATCCAAGTTATATCTATTTGAATGAAGGAGTTTATCCAGTGAGTTTAATGGTAACAGGCCTTGATGGTGTGAAAACAGATTTTATTTTAAAACAAGATTACATCAGGGTATACAAATCGCCACGTGCAGGATTTTTTACCAATAAAGAGAAAGTGTTTATCCCAAATGATCCTTTGGTGTTTTTCAATTCATCAGTTGATGCCGATGATTTTCTTTGGGATTTTGGTGATGGAAATAGTTCAAGCGAAGCCAATCCAACTCACTTTTACCAAGAAGAAGGACAGTTTCTTGTCAGCCTAATTGCCAGCTCAAATTTTTGTCGTGACACCTTCTATCTGACCAATTTAATCTTAGCAGAATTGGAAGGAAGCATAAAAGTGCCAAATGCATTTACACCTAGTAGAAATGGAAGCAATGGAGGGAATGTAAATCCCTTAGCAGGGATAGATCAATTGAATGATGTGTTTTATGCAAAGATCCAAAGGTTCTGTTGCTTATGAGTTGAATATTTTCAACAAATGGGGCGAGTTATTATTCGTCAGCAAAGACATTAATATAGGTTGGGATGGATATTACAGAGGACAATTGTGTCAGCAAGATGCTTATGTCTGGAAGGTGAAGGCCAAGTTTGCTGATGGCAGTACCGTTGTTAAGTCAGGTGATTTACTTTTATTAAGATGATGAGTTTAAAACGACATATGACAATACTGTGTTGCCTTTTAATTGGCAGTATAAGTCCTGTTTTGGCTCAATCCAAACAATACAATAAAGAACAAAAGAAAGCCTATTTGGAAGGAGATTCTTATTTCGTTTATGGCGATTATGCAAGTGCATTAACTTATTTAGAACCCTTAGCTAAAGTAGATAAAGAATATTCTCCCTTGTTTGAAGAATTGAGTGTTTCCTATTATCATTTAAGAGAAAATGAAAAGGCTTTGCATTATTTTGGTTTGACTAAAGAAAGATCCAATTCTGGACAAATTCTTTATGCAAAGGCACTGCTTAAAGAGGCGCAATTGGAGGAATGCCTTAAGCAGATTCAGGTTTTGGACGACAAGAACTTGGAATTCGAGTTAGAGGAAGAAGCAAGAAGCATTAAGGCTCAAGTTGCGCTAGCCAAGGCATATATGGCCTATCCTGAGGAATTGAAGATTTATAATTTAGGCGATCAAATCAATACTGCCAATGATGAATATGTACCCTTGATTGATGCTGATGAAAGCAGATTGGTGTTTACTAGTAAAAGAAAGGATAGTGATGAATCCATGAGTCCCAGTGGATTGGCTTTTGAAAAAGTGTATTACTCCAACAAAGATGAAAATGGGAACTGGACAAAGGCGGAAGAAATTCAAGGCGAAGTCAATGCTAATTTGAATACAGCTGGAGTGGCCTTATCTGGAGACGGTGAAAAATTGATAGTCTTTAAAACCGATCCTGATGATTGGTCGGTTGGCAATCTATTTGAAAGTGAGGAAATTGATGGTGCCTGGACGAAACCAAAATTATTAAATCAAAACATCAACTCACCTGGGTACATAGAAACAGGAGCTTCAATCAGTTTAGATGGAAATACCATTTATTTTTCATCCAATCGACCTGGCGGTTTGGGAGGCTTCGACCTTTACCGCGTAAAAAAACTGCCGAATGGAAATTGGAGTCAGGCCATGAATTTAGGACCTAACATCAATACTAAAAAGAATGACAAAGCACCATTTATTCATCCCAATGGCTTTAGTTTGTTTTTTAGTTCAGAGGGTCATGAAAACATGGGTGGCTATGATATTTTTAGAGTAGAATTGAATAATGATAGCCTCGTTTATCCAGTAAATCTTGCTTTTCCTACCAATACCACCCAAGATGATTTTCATTATGTAATTACAGCCAATGAGCGCTATGCTTATTATTCGAGTGAGCGAGAAGACAGTAGAGGAGGGCAAGACATTTACAAGATCGATTACATCAATAGGATGATTAAGAATGCGGTGCTTCGTTCTAAAGTGCTTGACGAAGCAACGGGATTGCCATTGGCGGCAGAAATTCAATTGTTAGACAATGAAACAGGAGATTTAGTGGGCTCTTTTTCTACCCAAGAGAATAAGGGTAAATTCATTTTTCTCGTAGAAGCCGACAAAAGCTATGAAATTGAAGTCATGTGTGATAATTATGAACTACTAATTGAGGAAATCCAATTTGAAGCAGAGGATTTATTAAATCCAGAATTTCAGCTGTTTAAATTAAAGAAGGAGGGAAGAGAGTGAAGCAAATCATTACAATGTTTAGCCTTTTAATTGTACTAGCTTCATCAGCTCAAGACATGCAGTATTCTCAATTTTATGCTGCTCCACTTTACGAAAATCCTGGATTTACTGGTTCTACGGTTGAACATCGATTTGTGATGAATTATCGGCATCAATGGCCTGGAATACCTGGAGCATTTGAATCTTACCATGCCAGTTATGAATACAATGCCGCTGAAATTAACAGTGGGTTTGGATTGGTTTTAAACCGTGAAGAAGCAGGTTCGTTTGGACTCAATACTAATTTAGTTGGGTTGGCTTATGCTTATCGTTTTCAATTGAAAAGAAAGCTGTTCTTGCAGCCAGGCTTAAAGTTTGGCTATGCCTTTAGGAGTTTAGATTATTCCAAACTGGTTTTTAACGATCAATTAGAAACGGATAATCCAATTACAGGTGATGAGAATGCCTTTGCAAACGAAACGGTTTCTTATCCAGACATAAGCACAGGCTTAGTGTTGTATGGAGAAAAGTTTTGGTTTGGCACCGCCTTGAATCACTTGAATGAACCCAATCAATCCTTACTTCAAGAGGGAGGCAATAGTACACTACCCATGAAATTATCGGTTCAGGCGGGATATCGTTTTCAGCTTTCTGGACCAGTAAAAAAGAGACTTTCTGCTCAAGACATCACTACCGCCATCCACTATAAATCTCAAGGTTTATATGATCAGTTCGACATAGGGGCCTATTACAACCACACTCCCTTCATCTTTGGTTTTTGGTACCGAGGAATCCCTGGAGTAAAAAGTTATGAGCCAGGTTATCAAAACAATGATGCATTCATCGTTTTACTAGGCTATAGCATGCCTGAAAGAAACCTTAGAATTGGTTATACCTACGATGTTACAGTGTCACGTCTGGCATCCAATACAGGAGGAGCACATGAAATTTCCATCATTTATGAAGCTGCAAGTAGAAGGAAAAAAAGAAGGAATAAAAAGTTCTTGGTGCCTTGTGCTAAATTCTAATCATCTGGGTCGCTAGAAAGCAGCAAAGCATAGGGCTTCAATTCTTCGATGTTGAGGAATATTATTCTAAAGATGCCAATGGTTGGAATGGCAATTACCATCCCTATGACTCCCCAAATTGCTGCACCTATCAACAAAGAAACTATCGCTGCTAGTGGATTAATGTTCACCTTAGAACCCATTATCTTAGGCGTAATAAAGTTGCCTTCAAGAAATTGTATCAGAGCAATCAAACAAAATACTCCAAACGGATACCACATGCTATCTTTTGTTAAGATGGCAACTAATATTGGAATTGTTCCACCTACAAGTATGCCGATATAAGGAATAACTGTCAGCGCACCAGATAGGGCGCCTAAGAAAATGGCGTGTTTTATTCCAAGTGCCAACAATCCAACAGTATTTAATACTGCGATTATGATGACAACAATTAACAATCCTCCAATGTAATTGTGGATCATGGCTTTCATTTCATGCGCAATTTTTAGGTAATCTTTCCCTCTTTGTTTGCCAATGGACTCAAGAAAGCGGATGATGTTTTTTCTGGACAAAAGAATAAAGACCACATAAATGGGTACTAGGCTAGCAAAACTTAAAACACTTGAGGTTGCATTTACTGCTTCCTTTAAAAGGTCTGTGCTGGAAGAGATGATGCCACTAGTGTTTTCCTTTATCAAACTAAATTGTTCTTCAGCAGAGCTGCCAATTAAATGTTCAACCTCAATTCTACTCTTATCAAGAAATGCTTGGTATTTCTCTACCAAATCAGGAATGTCTGTTACCAATGATTTTCCTTGAACTCCGATAAGGTATATTCCTCCAAATGCAAAAATGAAAACCAAAATAAGGGTAAGAAAGATGGATAATCCACTTGGCATTCTTTTCCTTTCTAAGAAGCTAACCAAAGGCATTAAGATAACCGCAATGAATCCACTAAAAACAATAGGGGCAAGTATCGGCCTCCCTTGCACCATGGCATAAATCAGCAAGATTAAAGTCAGTAAGATTTTCCAAAGATTGGCAATAGACGAGTTAGAATCTTCCATAGGTTCAGCTAAATTAAAGCTATTCCATTGAAATTAATTATGTGCAAGTGAATATTCTTATTTCGCTAGCGTCTGAACATTATTTTGCTCACCTTTACGCAGCTAAAAAAACTACATGAAAAAACTTATTCTCCTAGCAATTATTGCTCTTTCACTTAACTCATTAAGTGCTCAAAATTATTTAGATAAAATTTCTATAGAATCTTGTCAATGTTTCGATGGAATTTCTGATACCATGAATGTTGATCAATACACAATGGAAATTGGGTTATGTATGATCCAATCGGCAATGCCTTATAAAAAGGAATTGAAAAAAGAGCATGGCATAAACATGAATAACATTGACCAAGAAGGTGAAGCTTTGGGTCAATTGATTGCTCTAAATATGGCCAATCATTGTCCAGAAAAACTTTTGGCGATGTCTAAAAGAGTTACAGAAGGAGATCCAAGCATCATGGAAGAACAAAACATTCAAGGGACAATTACCAAAGTAGAAGATGAGACTGTTGTCATAGTAAGTTTAAAGGATGAAGTTGGAAAAAGCCATAAATTCTATTGGTTGTACGAAGTTGACACCAATTATGATATGGTGAATAAATACAAATCCTTGATTGACAAAGATGTAGAGATTGAATTTAAAATTGACGAAATTTTTGATCCTAGAATTCAAGAATACAGACAAGTGAATGTGCTTCTTGGCTTAGACGCTAAATAGAGGATACTTCATTTTCTGCTGCATTTAATAGTTACTCAAATAGTAAAACTTGCTTGTTGAAAAACGCTTAATTCTCCTTTTCATTCTTGTTGGACTTTTATCCTGCCAACAAGAGGAAAGATATGGCGATGAAAAGATTTTTCGATTGAATATCCCAGAAGGAGTACAATCCTTAGATCCAGCATTTGCTAGAAACCTAGCAAATATCAATGCCAGTAATCAGCTTTTTAATGGTTTAGTGCAAATGGATGCCCAACTAGAAGTGGCACCTTGCATTGCAAAATCTTGGGAAATCCTGGACAGTGGTAGCACTTATCTTTTTCACCTGAGAAATGATGTTTTCTTTCATCCAAGCCAAATATTTAAAGATTCTACAAGAAAGCTGAATGCTAATGACGTAGTCTATAGCTTCAACAGAATCATCGATCCAGAATTAATTTCTCCAGGAAAATGGGTGTTTAACATTGTAGAAAGAGACTCGATGGAACAATTGTCGATTCAAGTTATTAATGATACCACTTTACAAATTAGTTTAAAGCAAGCTTTTCCACCATTCTTGGGTTTGTTAAGCATGCAATATTGTTCTATACTTCCTCATGAGGTTGTTCAGCATTATGGTGATGATTTTAGACAATCACCTATTGGTACTGGTCCATTTAAATTTGAATACTGGAAAGAGAACGGGAAATTGGTCTTGCTCAAAAACAAGAATTATTTTGAAAAAGATCGAAACGGCAATCAATTACCATATTTAGATGCTGTTTCCATCTCGTTCATCAAGGATCAAGAAATCAGTTTCCTGAAATTTGTCAAGGGAGAACTGGACCTACTTTCTGGATTAAAAGGAGCCTATAAAGATGAATTACTTACTAGCCAGGGTGAGTTAAATGAAAATTATTCAAAATCGTTTAATCTTTTAAGAAGTCCCTATTTAAACACCGAATACCTAGGGATTTACCAAGATAGCACTGCCGTTTTCTTAGAAAATAGTCCACTTCGTTTTAAATCATTTAGAAAGGCATTGAACATTGGCTTCAATCGAGAAAAGATGATCAAATACCTTAGGAATGGGGTTGGTATTCCAGCAAATGTAGGAATGATCCCATCCGGACTTCCTGGACACAATGGAGGAGCAGATATTGCCTATGAATACAATCCTGAAAAAGCCAAACAATTGATTTTAGAAAGGGCTTACTCAAGCATAGAAGCCGTGCCAGAATTTGTGATAAGCACCACTTCTGAATACCTAGATATTTGTGAATACTTACAGCATCAATGGGGACAATTAGGCCTTAAAGTAAAGATTGAAGTCAACCCACCAGCCACCAACAACGATTTAATAGCAAATGGTGCAATTGCCTTGTTTAGGAAATCTTGGATTGCCGATTATCCTGATGCAGAAAATTATTTGTCATTGTTCAAATCGAGCAATTTTTCTCCAGATGGACCAAACTACACACATTACAGCAATGAGCAATTTGATTCTTGGTACACACAGGCTCTTATCAACAGTGAACCACAAGAACGATCTCGTTTGTATCAGAAAATGGATAGCCTAGTGATGGAGGATGCCCCAGTAATTCCACTATTTTATGATGAGGTAATGCGTTTTATTCCTAAATCGATTACTGGAATGAAGAACAATCCGATGAATCTACTTGTTTTAAAGAACGTAAATAAGTTAGATTAGAATTGATGAATACACAAGAAGAAAAGAAATACAAAGCATGGAGCAAATTGGTGCTGGTTGGCTTGCTTTTGCTTTCTGGCTTTTTTGCAAATAGAGCACTCTATTTAAAATTCGATTACGATTTCGAAAAGTTCTTTCCTAAGCAAAACGACGACCTTTCATTTTACGAGAACTTTCGAAATACCTTCGAAAATGACAATGATTTTATCATCATTGGCTTAAGAAACGAAGAAGGGATCTTTCATCAAAAGTTTTTAGAGTCGGTCTCAGAATTTGTTAATGACCTTAAAGAATTACCTCATTATAGAGGCCTTGTAAACCCTCTTGATCAAGTTTATTTTAAAACAAATAGCAATGGAATTGGATTAAAGGCTGTTCCGTATTTCCATTGGGATGAACCATCAAAATACCAAAGCGATTCAATTCGAATTTTTTCTGGAAAAGACCCCATAATGCAATTCATCAGTGCAGACAAAAAATCCATGATCATTTTGTTTAAAAATGTTCAAATGATTTCAAAAGTAAAATCTGATGAGTTGGCAGTTGCCATGGAGAAACTACTTGAAGAGCAAGACTTTGATGAGGTGCATGCCATGGGGAAAATTCTTGGTCAAAAGGCATACATTGAAATAATGCAATGGGAGTTTTTAACCTTTATGGCATTTGTTATAGGGGTTTTGGTTTTATTTCTAATCATTACTTATCGCTCAGTTTGGGGTGTCTTTATTCCTCTGTTAACGGTTTCAATTGCCGTATTGGGTAGCCTTGGCATTATGCAACTGAGTGGAACTCCATTGAACATGATGACTACCTTATTGCCTGTTATCATGCTTGTGGTAGGCATGTCTGATGTGGTTCATCTTGTTTCTAAATACTTGGAAGAAATAAGATTGGGTAATGACAAAATAACTAGCATTAAAAACATGCTGAAAAAAGTGGGAACAGCAACATTGTTGACCTCATTAACAACAGCATTGGGCTTTATTACTTTGATAGGAGTTAGCATGGAGCCTGTCCGTGATTTTGGAATATTTACAGCCATTGGGGTTTTATTGGCCTTTGTGTTAAGCATACTGTTTATCCCATCCATTTTCATGTTGATTAAAACGAAAAAGATTCTAAAACCACAGTCTAGGGGAAGCAATTGGGACCGCTTTCTGGCTTCTTCATTTGTGTTGTTATGCAGAAATAGGAAGAAGGTTCTTATGTTCTATGCATTGTTAACCATCCTAGCATTAATAGGAGCTAGTCAGGGTGCAAGTTCGATTATTTTCTGATGCAAGATCTAGGGGAAGACAATAAGATCATGAAGGAAGTTAGATTCTTTCAAGATGAGTTTGGTGGCTTAAGGCCATTTGAAATGGCATTAATTGCAAAAGGTGAAAACAAAATCAATGAGCATGAACTGATGCTTGAAATTGCCAAATTGGAAGAATATGCAAAAGAATTGTATGATTTAACTCAGGTAATTAGTCCAACAAGTGCATACAAAATGCTTAATCGAGCGCTTAAGAAACGATAAAGACCAATTCTATGTCATACCTGAAAGCGAGAGAAGAGATTCAATTATTTGGATGAACAAATTGAAGTGTTTAAAGAGCAAGAAGAGTTTCAATTGATTATCGACGAAGAAGGCAAATTAGGTCGACTTAAGTGCCAAGTTAATTGACCCAGGCTCAAGAGCAATGCTATTAAAATCAGATAGTCTTCGCCTATTTTATGAAAAGGAGATCAATCAAAATGTATTAGATTATCGGCTAACTGGAACAACAGTCATCATTGATGAAAGCGGCCGATACGTTTCGAAAAACATCATCTTGGGTTTGTTTGTTGCCTTTTTCATCATTGCCATTAGCATGGGAATATTATTTAAATCACTAAAGATGGCTTTCCTTTCATTGGTACCCAATTTGTTTCCGATTGTTTTAACAGCAGGATTTATTGGATTTGCAGGAATTGACTTAAACATGACCACAGCAATTGTATTTACCATAGCATTTGGAATTGCCGTGGACGATACCATTCACTTTTTAAGCAGGTACAGACAAGAAATTAAATTGGGAAAATCGAATTTATTAAGTTTAAGAAGAACCTTCATATCTACAGGAAAAGCAATTATTATTACAAGCATTATCCTATTGGGTGGTTTTGCAAGTCTTTTGTTCTCCGATTTCCTAAGCACTTTCTACATTGGGCTTTTTGTTAGCATGACACTTTTATTTGCCGTGATTACCGACCTTACCTTATTACCAGTGCTACTTCTAAAGAAAAAGTAAACTATTCTTTTGGTCCTTTTTTATTCAGAAAAAACATCGTACCAAACCAAATGATTACAGCACCAGCACTGCTTATTTTAATTTCAATTCCATCGCCCCAGATTAGATAAGTTAATGCCAATCATTCCGAAGAGGATGAATGCAATGATCCCTTTTATTTTGTCTTTTCGATACATCTTGCGAAAGTAGACAAAGAGCAAGGAATTCAGTTACTTTGTAAAAAATCAACTATGAATTTTATTCTTTTTGACGATCGTAGATTAGATCTTTTGCCATTTACTTATACTCAGACCAGTTGCAGAAATTCGCATTGGGATTAGAACCATTACTGAAAAGTGGAAATCTAGTAAGGCAGGGGATTTTTCTTTCCTTAACTGAAGATTACCTTCAAAAGAAATATTCAACCAAATACAGCAATGATAATTACTATATCAATGGATCTGTTTGTCCTGATGATCAGCTATTAATAGCCATATTGATAAGCTTCAAATTAATGAATTGTTGTATCATCAAGATGAAGAGAAAATAATAGCCTTTCAGAACTGAGAAAAAGGTGGACATGGACAACCTTGGCAGTGAGGAATTTTCTCAAGTAAGTTACGACGAATGAAATTCTACATATCAATTATCCTTGGGACATATTTGCTAAAAATGCCGCAGCACTTAAGAAGCCGATTATAAAAGTATTTGCCAATGGAAGAACAAGTGAAGAATATAGATGACAGCAACTAATACATTGGTGAGGACTTGTTTTTGTAGAAGAGGGTGCTGTTGTTACAAGGAGCAATATTAAATTCTAAAACAGGTCCAATTTACATTTCAAAAGGATGCTGAAATTATGGAAGGAAGTGTAGTTAGAGGTCCATTTTCTTTAGGTGAGGGCTGCAACACTTAAAATTATCAAGTAAAATTTATGGAGCAACAACCATATAGGTCCTCATTCAAAGGTTGGAGGAGAGGTAAGCAATTCCGTAATCTTTGGATATTCTAATAAAGGTCATGATGGATTTTTAGGCAATTCTGTTTTAGGCGAATGGTGCAATTTAGGTGCAGATACCAATGTGTCTAACCTTAAAAACAATTACGCCGAACATTAAAATTTGGAATTTCGAAAAACAAGGATTTAGGATACTCAGGACTTACAATTTTGTGGTTTAATGATGGGAGACCATTCCAAGTCTGGAATCAATACCATGTTTAATACTGCAACATTAGTTGGAGTTAGCGCAAACATATATGGTGGAGGATTTCCAAGAAACTTTATTCCTTCCTTTTCTTGGGGAGGAGTCTGGTGGATGGCAAACTTTTAGAACCAATAAAGGCTTTTGAAGTTGCTGAGAAAATGATGGAACGTCGAGGGATTCCATTTACAGATGAAGACAAAGCCATTTTAACTGCTGTGTATTGAAAAACAAAAGAATACAGGAACTTCTATTAACTGACAGATGCGCAGTATTTACTGTTTGGCATGTACCTTGACTTCAAGGTAGCAATCACTTTTTTAAGGGATTCAGGCATCGTATTTACATGAGCAAACCTGACAATATGACTTTTTTATGAGCAGTCATTTCAATTCGATCCACTTCATCTTGGCAATATAATCAATGATGAAACGGAGTTTATTCCATTAATGACTTCTGAGGATGAAGAAGAAATGAATAAGGAGGAAACTCCAGAAGTTTTCCATTTTACCACTTAAGAAATACTGTTTTATTTCCCAGGCGTTGTGATTCCAATAACTGTTGGAAGAGATAAATCGATTCGTTTAATAAAAGACGCCAACAGCAGTGATAAAGTTATTGGGTGTTATTTCTCAAACAGACGATCAAGTAGAAGAACCGAATAAAGATCAATTGTATGAAATTGGGAACCATTGCTCGTATTTTGAAAGTGTTTCAAATGCCTGATGGCAATACAACTGTTATCATTCAAGGAAAGAAACGTTTTCAAATTAATTGATCTTATTGAACATGAACCCTATCTTAAAGCTAAGTGTAGCACCTTATGATGTGATGCTAGCTCCTAAAGATGATGCATTTAATGCTTTGGTAGTCTTCAATTAAAGAAATGGCGCTTAAAGATAATTGATCAAGCACCGAATATTCCTTCAGAAGCAGCATTTGCAATTAAGAACATTGAAAGTAGTTCTTATCATGATCAACTTTATTGCTTCTAACATGAATGCTAAAGTAGGCGAGAAGCAAGCCTTATTAGAAGAGCCAGACATTCAAAAGAGATCAGAGAATTTACTAAGTCACATCACTAAAGAATTTCAATTACTTGGAGTTGAAAAATGACATTCAATCTAAGGTAAAAACCGACATCGATCAACAGCAAAAAGAATACTTCTTGAATCAACAAATGAAATTGATTCAAGAAGAATTGGGAGGGAATCCTCAGGAGCAAGAAATTAGAAGAGTTTAAAAAGAGAGCAATCAACAAGAAGTGGAACAAAACAGTTAAGGAACGATTCGATAAAGAGAATTGTCGTAAGCTTCAGAGAATGCACGTGGCCTCTGCAGAATATTCTGTTCAAGTAAATTATGTTGAAACACTTTTGGATTTGCCTTGGAATGAATTCACCAAGGATAAATTTGATTTAAAAAAGGCCAAAACCATATTGGATAGAGATCATTATGGCTTAAAGGAAGTAAAAGACAGAATCATTGAGCACTTAGCGGTATTAAAGCTGAAAGGCAATATGAAATCGCCTATTCTTTGTCTGTATGGTCCTCCTGGTGTTGGTAAAACCTCTTTAGGAAAGTCTGTGGCTGAGGCCATAGGTAGAAAATACATTAGGATGTCTTTAGGTGGTTTGAGAGATGAAGCTGAAGTTAGAGGACATCGAAAGACCTATATTGGCGCTATGCCAGGTAGGATTCTTCAGAATCTAAAGAAAGTAAATTCTTCTAATCCTGTTTTTGTGCTGGATGAAATTGATAAAATTGGAAGCTCATTTCAAGGTGATCCTTCCTCTGCAATGTTAGAGGTATTGGACCCGGAGCAAAATGAAAACTTTTATGATAATTTCTTAGAATTGGATTTCGATTTATCCAACATTCTTTTCATTGCAACTGCCAATTCTTTGGCAACGATTCAGCCGGCCTTGAGAGATCGAATGGAAATCATTGAAATCAATGGGTATACAATAGAGGAAAAAGTGCAAATCGCTAAAACTCACTTGATACCTAAATTGATTAAAGAAAATGGGTTAAAGAAATCACAAATTCAACTCGATGCTACTATTATTCAGAAAGTTTGTGAGGAGTATACAAGAGAGTCTGGTGTTAGGAATTTAGAAAAGAAATTGGCAAAACTGGTCAGATTCGCTGCTAAATCAATTGCCATGGAAGAAGAGTATGATACTCAATTAAAAGCTGATCAAGTAGAAGTCATTTTAGGTCCTGGTCATTCTAAAGACAAGTATCAAGGGAATGATGTAGCAGGAGTAGTTACTGGCTTGGCCTGGACTCAAGTAGGCGGAGATATTTTGTTCATTGAGGTAAGTTTAAGTCCTGGGAAAGGCAAATTAACATTAACAGGTAACCTTGGTGATGTCATGAAAGAGTCGGCAATGATAGCTCTTGAATACATCAAGGCGCATGCTCAAGAATTTGAAATCAACCAAAATGCATTTGACAATTGGAATGTTCACATCCATGTGCCAGAAGGAGCAACTCCCAAGGATGGTCCCTCTGCCGGAATTACAATGTTAACTGCAATCGTTTCGGCCTTTACGCAGCGAAAAGTAAAGAATAAATTGGCCATGACTGGAGAGATTACTTTAAGAGGAAGAGTATTGCCAGTAGGCGGGATTAAAGAGAAAATTTTAGCTGCCAAAAGAGCCAACATTAATCACATTATTTTATCTGTTGACAACAGAAAGGACATTGAGCAAATCGACGAGAAATACTTAAAAGGTCTTAGTTTCAGCTATGTGAAAGAGATGAATGAAGTCATTCAATTGGCTTTGTTAAAATCCAAGGTTAAATCACCAATTCGAGTAGTAAACTAGTAGGCTTCTATGGCTTTAATAGGGTCTTGCGGATAGGAGTTTTGTATAGCTTTTTCCCAATCTCCATACATGATGTTGGGTAAGACTATGAATCTTGTTCCAAATTCTTCCCTCATTTTCTTTACTTGAATTTTTCTCTTTTCCACAGTTTTGTTTTCGTCAAAAATGTGGTGGAAATCGGCAAGATTGTCCCCGATCAATAAGATGATTTGATTTTGGTCAGACACCGAATTCCGTCTTCCTTCTTTGCTACTTGTAGAAGATTTAAAATGGAAACTATCCATGGGGTATTCAAAGCCTAGTTTCTTTAGGTTTTCTCTAGTGGTTTCAACTTCATCCACTGAGCGATTGCTAATGAATATTGGTTTCACTTCACGCTGAGCCAAATAATCTAGGAAATCTGCTGCTCCAGGAATAAATTTGGCATTGGCTTGATTGGTCCAATCTTTCCAGGTAGAGCTCTTGTAAACAGCATTATCCTTTAATAATCGACCATTATATGGAGAGTTATCCAAAACTGTTTCATCAATGTCTAATACCACAGCTGGCTTCAATTCAAATGCATTTTCGAATTGTTTTTCAATTGTGATTTTCGCTAAATTAAAAGCTTGATAACACAATGCATCTCTTTCAGCAGCAGTCTGTTGCCATAATAGCGCCTGTTGTCCATTTCCTGTTTTGCTTTTTCCTTGACTAATGCTTTGGCTACTAGAGCAAGAGGATAAAACTAGAGTGATAAGAGTTAAAGAAATAAGGTATATTTTATTCATCCTATTGAATTGTAATTGTTGAACGTTCTACTGAAGCCATCGAAAATACGCCTAATACTTCAGATTGTGAGTTTCCCGCTAAATCTGTGATGGTGCTTCTGATGTTGGCAGTTGGAATGGCAAAAAGGCCATCATTGTTTGCTTGTGTTGCTACTTGAACAAGGTAATTATAAACATTCTCATTGATGCTAAACAACTCCACCGAAGAAACATCTCCTAATATGAAAGGTTCTTCTTCATTTGTTATTGCAGCTCGAATGGGAAGAATGAACACAAATCCATCTGCACCATCGCCACCGAATGCTGCATTTTGTGACAAAATAAAGCTTGAAGGATTTAAAGTATCTATTGGTAGCCCATTTTTAAAGGCCTTAATCCAATAGAAATCATTTCTACCTAAAAAGTCTCTTGCATAAAATTGAGTATAATATCCTTCTTCTGAACCAGGTTCCTCTTCCTCAAAATCGTAAGTCATACTATCAATAGGCGGCACAGGGTTTAGTGTTGATAGTGCCTTAACTTCTAGTCCTTCATAGCTTACATTCAATTGATAATTGAATCCAATGCTATCTAAAGCACCTAAGCTAGAAGTTTGATATTGGTACTCACCATTTGGCATTTCAAGAAAAGGAAATATGACTCCATTTGGTCCAATAATCTCAACCTTGGCACCTGTAGCAATAGGCGTTGGTCCGTTTAAAAAGTAGGGAGCAGATTTTCTAAGATGGATGGTTTGTGTGCCTGCATCGTTGGTAACAAAGGCATCTATCACTAATTGACTTCTTCCATTTTCTAGATCTAGGTCTATTTTATCTTCGCAAGAAAAAAGAAACAGGCTAAGGATGCTTATTATGCTTAAATATTTCATCATTAGAAGTTAAAATTATAAGAAACTGCAGGAACTAAAGTCCCAACAACTGAATAACGAATTGCATTGGTAATTTGAGGATTGTCCTCATTCTGTTCAAAATAAATTGAAAAAGGATTCCTTCTGCTATAAACATTGTAAATGGAAAAAACCCATTCGCCTTTCCAGCGTCTATCAACATTTTTTCTTGGGGTGAGGGTAGCGGATAAGTCTAAACGATGGTAGGAAGGAATTCTATAGTTGTTTCGCTCATTGTCTACATTATGTGCCACTACTATTCCTTGAATTTCATATCTGTTAGTTGGGAATGTGGCCGGAGTTCCACTAGAATAAACAAAGTTGGCTGAAAATGACCATTTATCATTGAAGTCATAGGAGCCCACTAAACTCAAATTATGCAGTCGATCAAATCGATTTGGATACCAATTGTCATTGCTAATTCCATCAACTTGTCTTTCAGATCTTGATAAAGTATAACTCAACCAACCCGTTAATTTTCCATGGTTCTTTTTTACATAAAGCTCTACGCCAAATGCTCTTCCATCACCTGCCAATAACTCTCCCTCCAATTGTTCATTGAAGAAAATGTCTGCATTGTCGATGTAATCCAATTGGTTTTGAAATATTTTACCAAATACTTCCGCTGAAGCTTCATATTTGTTTTGCTTAAAGTTTCTGAAATAGCCTAAAGCAATCTGGTCGGCAATCTGAGGTTTTATGTTATTGGTGGAGGGCAACCAAATGTCAACAGGAGTGGAAGCAACAGTATTCGAGATCAGATGAAGGTATTGAGCCATTCTATTGTAGCTACCTTTAAATGAACTGAATTCATTTAGATCGTATTTTAGGGAAAATCGAGGTTCAAAATTGTTGAAATCAGCTATGCTTTCATAATCATCAAATGGAATTTCTTCTTTTAATGGACGCGCAATTCCGGGAACAGTGTCTTGGTAAATTTGCTTTTTTCCTTCACCTAAATAGGCGAAATACGACCATCTAATTCCATATAATAGGGATAATCGTGTATTGATTTTTTGTTCATTTTGGAGGTAAACTCCAGATTCAAGACTGTACTTTTCTGGCAGGCTGATGTCATTTCTTTCTCCATCACTAGCAAATTTTGCTTTAGCTGGTTTGAAAGTATAATAGGTGCTCTGCAAACCAAATTTTATGGTGTTATTCTTATTGACATAATAAGATAAATCAGGTTTTATGCTATAATTAACGATGCTTGAGCTCCATTCAAAATCATCTGCTGGATCATCTTCTTCCACCCCAAATGCATAATCGTAATCGCTAAAAAAAGCAGTAAGATTCATGAATAACTTATCATTGAAAATATGATTCCATCTAGCGGTTGCTGTAGCATTTCCCCAATTGAAAATGAAGCCCGAACCAAATACGTCTCTGCCAAAGTAACCCGACAGAAATAGTTTATTTTTTTGGTCGAAGGTATAATTGATTTTTGTGGTTAAATCATAGAAATAAAACTTGCTGTCCTTAAGATTGCTTTTCAAAAAAGGTTTGGCTAGAACATCTGCATAAGACCTTCTTCCGGCGATTAAGAATGAACCCTTATTTTTAACAATTGGAGCTTCCAATGATAAACGACTAAAAATTAAACCAACACCACCTGATCCGGTAAATTTTTTCTTGTTTCCGTCTTTCATTCTAATGTCAAGTATCGACGAAAGTCTACCACCATATTCAGGCGCAATTCCACCTTTAATCAATTTGACATTTTTAACAGCATCAGGATTGAAAACTGAAAAGAAGCCAAATAAGTGGGAGGAGTTGTATACAGGTGCCTCATCCAGTAAAACCAAGTTTTGATCTATTCCTCCGCCTCTAACATTAAAACCTGAACTGCCTTCTCCAACGGTGCTCACACCAGGTAAAAGCAAAACACTTTTAATTACATCAGCCTCTCCCAATAGGGCAGGAATTTTTTTAATGGTTTTTGAATCTATCTTATTCACCGACATTTCAATGCTTTTGATATTATCCTCGGCGCGATCTGCACTAATCTCAACCACCTCAAGCTTGGTAATCGCCTCCTTCAATTCCATGTTCTTGCTAATGTTTTGATCGAGTGTAATGCTAATGTTTTGCTCTGTATATCCAATAAAGGAATAACTGATAACATATTCGCCTGCAGGAAGTGTTAATGAATAGAAGCCATATACATTGGCACCTACACCAGCGGAAATAGATTTTACAGATACTGTGGCTCCAATTAATTCTTCACCAGATTCTTCAGCTCTGATGTATCCGCTAATGGTAAATTTTTCTTGAGCTAAGGAGTTAAAACTCAGTAAGCTAAGCAAAAGTATAAGGATTTGGTTTCTCATGATTTAATTCTAATTCGGCAAAAGTAATCTTTCACTTAATTTATAGTTCAGAAAGGTGATGGAAATTGATAAAATTGTGAAGAGTGGAAATCCTGTTCAATAAGTGGATATTATTTATTTAATCTATCTAACTGTCTTTGTACATCTTTTGTTTTGAGACTTTCTCTTTTATCATAAAGTTTCTTCCCACGAGCCAAGGAAATGTTCAGTTTTGCATAGCCTTTTTCATTGATAAAGAGTTTTAAGGGAACAATAGTAAAACCAACATCTTTGATTTTCTTTTTCAATTTTTCAAGCTCTCGCTTATGCATCAAGAGCTTCCGTGGTCTCTTAGCTTCATGATTGACAAAGCTAGCGTCTTCGTATGGACTGATATCCATATTGTAAATGAATAATTCCGCGCCCTTAAAAGCACAATAGCCTTCTTTTATGCTAGCCTTACTTAATCGTATGGATTTAATTTCTGTTCCTTTCAATTGCAATCCTGCTTCAAAATGGTCCAATAATTCATACTCGAATTTTGCCTTTTTGTTAACTATTTGTACAGAATTTGCAATTTTTGCCATGCTTCAAAATTAAGCAGGATTGCTAGAGAATTCATGAAAATAGAGGATAGAATCTATTGGTGATTTCTCTAAGTAGCTTTTCACCATTCCCAACATATCTTGATCATCATAAGCACTGCTTAAGAAAGATTTAGCTGCATTTAATGAATTTATTTTTGTTGATTTATCTATGGTCCCATAGCCCTTGTATCGTCCCTTCTCAACCAAAACAATTGCGTCTTTTGCCTCATCTTTTAAAGGGTCCCTTATCAAATAAGTTTCACCTTGTATCATTGCATCCTGGATGGCATTATTCATTTTTAGGTTATAAGTTTCTGCAGTTTCCTCTCCGCAACAAGCACCTTCACAATCATTCTCAAGAATGTAATTGCACTTCCCAGAACCAATGGGTTGTAATCCAGAAAGCCGGGGGCATAATTGATACATCTTGACCAATTCACTTATGACATGATGCACTTGTTCTCGATTTTGAAAGGCTAATAATGGTTTGTCGTTCTTACCACAACGGCCAATGTTAAAGCGTTGATACCCATTTCTATCTACATATTTGAAAATGCCATAATTGAGACTGAATCGTTTTAAGGAACGATTGTATTGCGGCCAGTGCTTTTTAATTTCTTTCGCTTCAATTAAGTTCGTCAGCAAGTCATGTTCAATCACTTTAAAGTCGATGCCGAAAAGGTGATTATTAAAGTAAGATTTAGAACCAGTATTCGTGGAACCAGAAAGGTGGCTATGCACTCTCTTTTTTAAGTTCTTTGCCTTTCCTATGTATATGATTTCTTTTTGCTGGTTGAGAAAATAATAGATTCCTTGTTTTTCTGGAAGGGCTAAAAAATCAGCTTTTTGTAAGTTCGGAGGGATTAATGCCTCTAAGGAAAGTGGATTTAAAAAAAGATCAATGTTTTTTGTTCCATCCAACTTTATAAGTTTATGCAAGAGGGTAGTGGTAGCTTCTGCATCTCCCATTGCACGGTGCCTACCTTTAATTTCTATGCCTTCACTTTCGCACAATTTCCCTAGACTATAAGACGCCTTTCCAGGAATTATCTTTCTACTAAGGCGAACTGTGCAAACTTTCTTCCGCTTGAATTGTTGGCCGTAGCGTTTAAATTCTGCCTGGATAAACCGATAGTCGAAATTTACATTATGGGCAACGAATATGCAGTCTGAAGTAAATTCATTTACTCTTTCAAGGATTTCATCAAATCTAGGTGCATCTTTCACCATTTCTGGGAAAATGCCTGTCAATTGAATGATGTTTCTAGGAATGTCTTGCTGAGGATTAACTAAAGATTGAAAGCGATCAATTACTCTATTACCATCGGTTTTTACAATTCCAATCTCAGTTATTCTACTATTGGTGGCGCTTCCACCTGTAGTCTCGATATCAACAACACAATACACTCTTCAAAGGTATTAAGACTTTTAGGGAATAAAAAAAGCCGCTAATGCGGCTTTTTTTATTTTTATGAGAACTTGAATTAGGCGTTAACTGCAGATTTTGGAGCTGCCGCCATAATTTCATCATTTGCATAAGAAGCAAACTGCTCAAAATTCTTGACGAATTCTTCTGCTAATCCTTGTGCTTTTTTATCATAAGACGACTTGTCTTCCCAAGTATTTTTTGGACTCAAAACTTCTGAAGGTACTTCTGGGCAAGTATTAGGCATGGATAAACCAAAAATTTCATGCTCTGTGTACTCAACATTGTCTAGTTGTCCGGTTAAAGCAGCGGTAATCATTGCTCTTGTGTATTTAAGACTCAATCGTGAACCAACTCCATACTCTCCACCAGACCAACCCGTGTTGATTAACCAAACATTTACAGCATGTTCATTCATTTTCTTTCCTAGCATTTCTGCATATTTGGTAGGATGCAAGGGCATAAATGGAGCTCCAAAACAAGCAGAAAACGCTGTTTGTGGCTCTGTAATTCCAGCCTCTGTTCCGGCAACCTTTGCAGTATAGCCAGAGATGAAATGGTACATTGCTTGACCCGGAGTCAATTTTGAAATTGGAGGCAAAACACCATACGCATCACAAGTTAAAAAGAAAATGTTCTTTGGTGTTCCACCCTTAGAACCATCTTGAATGTTGTCGATGTGGTGGATTGGATAACTCACTCGAGTATTTTCTGTTTTCTCACCATCTTGGAAATCAACTGTACTTCCTTCTCCTTCAAAATTAATGTTCTCTAAAAGAGCTCCAAATCTGATGGCATCATAAATTTGAGGTTCGCTTTTGCGACTTAAGTCGATGCATTTTGCATAACAACCACCTTCAAAATTAAATACACCGTTTTCATCCCAACCGTGTTCATCATCTCCAATCAATCTTCTGTTTGGATCAGATGAAAGCGTTGTTTTTCCTGTACCTGAAAGGCCAAAAAATACGGCAGTATCTCCATCTTGCCCAACATTAGCAGAGCAATGCATAGAAAGCACATTTTCTTGATGAGGTAGGATAAAATTCAGAGCAGAAAATATTCCTTTCTTAATCTCTCCAGTATAACCAGTTCCACCAATTAATAAAATTTTCTTTGAAAAATTCATTACAGCAAAATTGTGCTGTCTTGTTCCATCCACTTCTGGGTCAGCTTTAAAACCAGGAGCACAGATGATGTTCCATTCTGGGTCAAAGTTTTGAATTTCTTCATCACTAGGTCTTAAGAACATGTTGTGAGCAAATAAGCTAGAATATGGAAATTCTGAAACCAACCTTAAGTTCAATTGGTACTTTTCTTCAGAACAGGCGTATGCGTCTCTAACATAAACCTCCTTGCCAGCAAGATAAGCAGTTACTCTATTGTATAAGGCATCAAATTTATCTGCATCAAACTTGATGTTGATGTTTCCCCACCAAACGGCATCTCTAGTAATGTCATCTTCAACTATGAATCGATCTTTTGGAGATCTTCCTGTAAACTCACCTGTGTCCACTGCTAAAGCGCCATTGTCTGCTAGAGCTCCTTCGTTTCTTAACAAAGTATCCTCTACCAATTGAGCTGGCGTTAAATTCCAAAAGGCCGCTGCCACGTTGCCTAATCCTAATTCAGAAATTGAAGCTTTACTTGCTTTCTTCCCGTACTCGTTCATAAAATTTCTTTTGATTTATATTGCGAAAAATGAGATGATTGTTTTTTCGCTCTTAACGTTTTGATAGTACAAAAATAATAGTCCTTTTAGAACTGAGCTTTTTTAAGCTTGGTTTTTTTATCAACAGAGGGCATTTAATTATTCAAAGTAGAAAATTCCCATTCAGCTAAAATCCCGACATTTGGAAGCCAAATTGAATGGCATGGGTGTAGCTAGTATTAGTAAACGAATTTCCTTTATAGGAATTGGGCAGCTATTCAATGCACTGATCAATATTTTATTGGTTCCTTTTCTTGCAAGGGCCATGGAGACAGAAGATTACGGTACTTACGGACAAGTTTTGCTTGTCATTAGTTTGGTAGAAATTGTATTTTCATTCGGACTCTCAAAGCTGATTTTTACTTATCTCAATCGGAAAGATATTCCTCAAGAAAAAGTGTTGTTAAATACTATTGTGGCAAGTGTTCTTTTAGGATTTGTAGCCATTCTCGTAATTGCCGCTTTGGCCATCCCAATTTCTGGGTTTTTAAACAATAATTCTATTAATTCTTATTTAGGAATTTATATCTTTTGCATTCCTTTTAATTTGATGGTACAGGTCTTAATTAGTGCTTTGAATCATTTGAATTTGGTGAAGTCTATATCTTTTTTATCGATTATTCATAACCTTATCCGAGTGGCAATTATTTTGATTGCAGTTCAAGTATTTTACTCCCTCTCAATATTATTTATTGGCCTTTTCTCATTAAGTGTAATCTATTGCTTTCTTCTTTGGCAAAAGATTCCTTTTTCATTTGTTAAAGAAAAGATCGATAAGAGTTTAATTCTTAATTTATTAAAGAAAGGGTTTCCCTTGAGTATGTCTGGCGTTACCACTGTGCTGTTGGTGCAAACTGATGGAATAATGATTAGTAATATGCTAAGCACTACAGATTATGCTATTTATAGAATGGGTGCCATTCCAATTCCTTTTTTATTCATTGTTTATTCTTCATTCATTACCATTACACTTCCTGAAGTTACTCGCTTGTTTCATTCGAAAGAACACACAGTTTTATTGAAACTAAAACGCAAGGCAAGTAGCATGATAGCGGCAATTTCTTATCCTGTTCTAATTTTCATTCTGATCTTTTCTAAAGATATTGTTGCCCTGTACCTTGGCGAAAAATACTTAGCCAGTACTGCAGTTTTTGTAATTTATAATTTCTTATTGTTTCTAAGGATTAATGATTATCGTGATGTTTTAATTGCTGATGGAAAAACGAAAGCCTTGCTTTGGTCAGACCTGAGCATATTTATCTTAAATATTGGACTTAATTACTTTTTAATTAGTCAATTTGGGGTTAATGGAGCAGCACTAGCGAGTATTGTTTCGTATTATTTGCTTTCTGGAACTTTGTTAATTATTAGCTCAAGAGTTTTGAAAACAAGTTTTCTTTCCTTCTTTAATTTCAAAGCCTTAGGATTGATAATTGTAGTTTCTTCAATATGGGGTTTTGCCTTATTTCAAATCTACCAAGTGTTCGATAATATTTGGTTGATGCCCATAATGCTAATAGCATATTATTTGCTGGTCTATCCAATTTGTTTCAAGATTAAGGCAATTGAAATTGAACATTTAATAGATTATACAGATAAAATCAGAATTTTATCTCCTCTTAAAAAAGCATTGATTTGGATCAAGTAAAAAATTTGAAGTTTTTGTTTGTAGGTGGAGCCGGCAGGTCTGGCACTACTTTGGTCCAAAAAGTTTTGCTCAGCCATCCAGAAATTGCAGGTGGACCAGAATTCTATTTCACCAAACATTTCTTTGAATTGCAGGATCAATTGTTAGCCAAGCAAGAACAATCGGCATTTCACCCAAGCATTGACAAGCAAAAAATCCAAGCCATTATTCAATCTGCTCACGAGCAATTTTTTGAACCTTATGTTGGTGACCAAACTAAATACATAGCGGAAAAAACGCCAACAAATATTGAAGTGTCAGAAAGCATTTTAACATCTAAGAGAAACGCTTTGTTTTTAAATGTACATAGAGACGGCAGGGCTGTTTTAAATTCACATTTTCAAGTAAAAACTCGTGCGAAAAGCAAAGGAAAAAACTTAACAGAAATTGGTTTAATTACTACCTCGGTTTATTGGTCTGAGTGCATTCGTCAATATATAAAACTAAAGGAAAAAGATACTCCAGGATTATTTAATGTTGCCTATGAACATCTTTTGAAAGACCCAAAAAAAGAATTTAAAAAAGTGTTTGATTTCTTGAATCTTTCAAGCCCGGAAAATGTGGAGAAACCATCAGAAATTCAAAAGGATGAGCAATCGAGAGAGGCACACATCAATTCCATATGGTATACAGAAGAAATGTACCATAAAGCCTATGATGAATCTCGAATAAATTCGTGGAAAAAAGAATTAAATGCCTTCCGCTATTTCATTGGTTCTTCAATCATGTATAAAGAATTGGTGGCCTTAGAATATCCTGTTCATTCTATTCATGCTGTGGGCTGCAAAATATTTTGGTCCTGTTACCATTGGAAAAAACACCTTAAAGCAATGAAGCTTTTTTATCCAATATTGTATTTAAAAAGGAAGTTGCATTAGTTTATGTGTGGAATTGCAGGAATAATAAGTTTTAATGAACAAGATGCACTTTCAATAGCTGAATTGAAGGCGATGACGAATGCCATTCGGCATAGAGGCCCGGATGGTGAAGGCCAGTGGTTGAACCCCTCAAAACAGATTGCTTTAGGTCATAGGCGCTTATCCATTATCGATTTAAGTGATTCTGGAAGTCAGCCAATGCATGCAAAAGAAAATAGGTTTAGCATCACTTTTAATGGGGAAATTTATAACTACCTCGAACTAAGAAGCGATTTAGAATTAAAAGGGCATCAGTTTAGTTCTGAAACAGACACTGAGGTTTTATTGGCAATGTTTGATGAACATGGGAAAGATTGTTTGAATTTCCTTGATGGAATGTTTGCATTTGCCATTTGGGATGAGAAAAATAAAGAACTGTTTTGTGCAAGGGACATTTGTGGTGAAAAGCCTTTCTTTTATGCATTAGATGGAAATAGATTGGTTTTTGCCTCTGAGATGAAAGCCATATTGGAAGTTTGTCCTAAGCTAGCCTTGTCGAATAAGAAATTACAAAACTACCTCGATGATGGTCAAATCAATTCGCATGATGATACCTTTTTTGAAGGCATTTCGGTTTTAAGTCCGGCGCACTATTTGGAAATTGATCTAAATGGAAAGCTGAAGCAAAAAAAGTATTGGGAAGTAAACATTGATCAGTCTCTCAGCAAACTGTCTGAAGAGGAACAGGTAGAGCAATTTAAATCTTTATTTCTTGAAAGTATAGAAAGGAGAATGCGGATGGATGTAGATTATGGGACTTCACTTTCGGGTGGTTTGGATTCCAGCGCAATTGCCTCAGTAATCTCAGGAAATTTTAAAAAGGAATTAAAAACTTTTTCAGCAAGGTTTGAAGGATTTGAATTGGATGAGGGAGATTGGATCCAAAAAGTAATTGATAAACATGGTGTTAAAAATGAAACGGTATATCCCGATTTTCAGGAATTATTGAACAAACTAAAGACACTCTCCTATCATTCAGAATACCCCTTGGCTGGATCTTCCATGTTTGCACAATGGAAGGTAATGGAATTGGTTCATGATAATGATATCAAGGTTTTAATTGACGGACAAGGCGCAGATGAATACTTGTGTGGTTACAATGATCTAAGGTATTTTGCAATTTGGGACCTTGCTTATCAGTTTAAATGGAAGCGATTTTTCGAAGAAAAGAAAAAGTTTGAAGAATTGTCACCTAATCAATTAAAACTAGGCTGGGGTTTTGTTTTCTATCCTTTATTAAAATTAATCGGAAAGCCTCCAAAAGAGTTTGCTTTTGGTTCCTCTTTAAAAGAGCGACTTAAGTTTGCATTGGAAAATCATTTAGGGAACTTATTGTTAAGTGCTGATAGAAACTCCATGGCTCATTCCGTTGAAATTCGGCTTCCTTTCATTAGCAAAGAGTTGATCAATTTTGTTTTTTCCTTGCCAAATGATGCCTTGTACTTTCATGGAACTACTAAGCGAATTCTTCGCCAATCCATGAAAGAAATTGTACCTGAAGCTATTCTTGAGCGGAAAGATAAAATTGGATTTGCTCCCCCACAAGGTTCTTGGATGGAATCAGAAAAAGGAAAAGAAGTTTTATTGGCAGCAAGAAACAACTTAAAAAAACAGGGTTATAATTTAGAAAGAGCAAATGATTGGAGAATCATTGCAACTGATTCTTTAATCTCGGCATTTAATCCCCAAAAATAGCCTGACAAAGTGGGGCATTCTTCAATCGGATGTTATGCTCATGAATGGCCCATTCTTTTTGTAATTCCAAGTTTTGAACAGAAGTTAAGAATTGATCTATTAATGATTTAATCACCTTTTTTAAATTATTAGCATTGGCATTTATTATTGGGCATAATGGGTCAAGGTATTCTTTGAATTCATCTTCTATATAGGCCACACAAAGGCAATTTGCCAATAATGCCTCTATTGCCTGCAAGCCATACCAACCAATTACTAATTGATCAATAACAATATCCGCTTCAGCATACAATTGGAATAAATCATATCGACTAACCGTATAGGTAGACCCAGTTTCTTTATTCAACTCTCTGGTGTAGATGAATTCAAAACGATCGTCTTCTTTTTCTAACTCCTTTAGCAATTGATTAATGTATTCACTCCCCTTCAGTTTAACATTGGAAGGAGCATGTAGTATTTTCACCTTTTTACTTTTAAAGAAGGGCTCAACGTCTTTATTGATGGAGTTCAATTCTGAAAGAAACTTATTAGCATCGATCATTACTGGATAATAAATTGCGCTTGGAACAATGCTTAGTAAATCTGGAGTAGAAACAAGAATGGAATTCGCATGCTTCAAGCTATCTGCTATTAATCTTTTTTGCCAGTTGGAGCTCAACTCAGGAACTTTTGCCTTTCCATTAATAAAATCGATTAAGTGGTCCGATTTCCAAAATAAGAAGTGGGGATCTCGAATGTCGCTACCAACGAAATGCATAATGATTCGTTTGCCTAAAAGCTGATAGATTTTAAATTCGATAGGTCTAAGTTTCCTTGTGAGCAGGGTCTCACCAGAAAAAAAATAAAAGGTATTGAACCTAAATAAGGCGAAAATGAAAAAGCCAAAAGAATGCAACCACCTTAACACTGGATTTATGTTTTCATACTGAACATGAAAATCATAAGCCGTTTTGTACTGAGAGGTATTCACTTTGTGCTTTACGAAAGAAGAAATTTGAATTTTTTCACCATACCTATTTTTGAGAAATTGGCTGTATTGTTCAATTCTCCAACCGATATCAACGGCACCAAATAAAACTTTTGCTTTCCTTTTCATGGAATGCAAATATAATTTTATACCAAGCTATTTGATTGATTAGGATTAAATTTGCAAGATAATTCCAAGTATGGCAACTATTAAATCTCCCTTAAGGTCTTTTGTAAAACCTCTTCTCTTTAAAATTCTAGGTAAACGCGCTTATGTGCGATTTCAAGCCTATGGAAAATTAAAGGACATCGATCAGCGATTGATAGACGAGCCGGAGATGAAACTGTATCCCCATTTTATCAAAGAGGATTTTGTTTGTTTAGACATCGGGGCAAACTTTGCCTACCATACCCATCGCTTATCTAATTTATGTCCTAAAGGTTGGATTCACGCCTTTGAACCTGTTCCATTCACTTTTAAGGTTTTTGAAAGAATTTGTAAGCATTATGACTTTAAAAATGTAAGTCTTTATGAAATGGGAGTTGGTGCAAAAACAGAGAAAATGATTTTTGAATTGCCACTTCAAGATTTTGGTGGAATTAGCGCGGGTCAATCGCACCTTGGAGGAAGAAAAAATGACCTTGAAGGTAAGGAAAAGCATTATCAATTTGATTCCTATGAAGAAGTAGAATGCCAAGTGATTTCCATTGACGAGTTTTTTCCAGACCTGAAAGCCTTAGACTTCATTAAAATGGACATTGAGGGTGCAGAGTTTTTTGCATTAAAAGGAATGCTAAAAACCTTAAAGAAATTTAAACCAATTGTCCTACTTGAGATTAATCCATTTTTTTTAGAAGGGTTTAACATAGATCCAGAAGAACTAAAAGGGATGATAAACGAATTGGGGTATAAAACTTATAAAGTCCACCCGAAAGAAGATAAACTAATCGACTTTTCTGGAGATTATGTTGAGGACAATTACATTTTGGTTCATCCCGAGAATGCTCAATCCATTCAATCTTTATTGCCAGTATGAGCTTAATTCGAAAACAGCTTGCCAAACTAAATCAGATATTTTCTGAGAATGATCGCTACAAGGCACATGAACTGTCTAGGTCTATCCTTACTGAGATGGCTAAGGATCAAAATCATTTATTTGAAGTCATTGCCAATGAGGTGAAAAAGGAAGGTTTCTTCAATCAGAATAGAATTAATCCGGTATTGGCCTATAAAATTGAGGAAAATCAAGATTTTTCAATAGTGGCACATGCATTCATGCATTTACCTGATCGGAATACAGACATTACTCATCAAAGTATCCACCACCATGGTAATTTATTATTATCAACCATCAATTGTTTTGGTGAGGAGGGCTATGAGTCGATGCTATTTAATAAAGGATTTGAAATCCAGGGTGAAGAGGCCCGAATGAGTTTAAAAAAGCAGTACAAGAATAAATTGCATCATTACGAATTTATCGATTCACATTCTCCGCATGTTGTATTTTATCCTAAGGACATTTGCATTACCTATGCGATGTGGAGCACAGACAAAAAGGGTGCAGCAGAAGGGTTAAAAAAACTAGCTTGGCTAAAACCATTCAAAAGTCAACTTAGAAACTTAATAAGCCATCTAGGTTTGGCAAAAGCATTGAACCTTAATGAGATAAAATTTTTAGATTTTTACCCTAAAGATGGTAGGGTAATTCCCATGAAAGAGCGAGTGCGTTATCCAGAATCTAACCAAGAAGATTTTATTGCCAATAGTTTTTATTTATGGCAACAAATTGGGTGGAATGATACCGAATTACTAGAAATGGTGATTTCTAAACAAGATGATGAAACCCAAAAGATGCTTGTTCCGTATTGGGAGAAATTTAAAGCTGGAATTCCACTAGAAGCAAGTATTGCACCGCAACACTTGAACATTGAAAAAGTGAACATTCCGAGAATAGAATTAGACAAGGCTTTTCCTAAATCATGAGTCGTAAACGGGCTACCTATATTTTATCCAACGTTAATAAAGCCATGGCCTTCGAATGGATTGTCGACGGCCTAAAAGATTCTTTCGAATTTCATTTCATCTTATTACAAAAAGAAAAAGAGACTCCATTGAGTCTGTTTTTATTGGAAAATGAAATCAAAACTGATATTGTGTATTTGGGAGATAGGTGGACCTATCCAAAGATCTTAATGCAATTAGTTTCCATATTGCTTTTCAACCCTACAAAAGTGGTTCATACTCACCTTTTTGAGGCTTCATTGTTAGGTTTACTTGCTGCAAAGATTGTTAGGGTTCCTAATCGAATATATACACGACATCATTCCACCTACCATCATGACTTTTTCCCTAAGGCAGTAAAATACGATCGCTTCATTAATCAACTGTCCACTAAGGTAATTGCCATTAGTAACAATGTCTCTTCAGTATTGGAAAAAATTGAGGGAATTGGAACGGATAAAATCGTAAAAATTGAACATGGATTTGATATAGATGCCTTTGCAAATCCAGAAATAGAAAAAGTGATTGCTCTTCAAGAAAGACACGGAATCCCTAAGGAAAAGCAAGTGCTTGGTATTATTGCTAGGTATGTTGAATGGAAAGGAATAGAATATGGAATTAGAGCCTTTGCTGATCTTATCCAAGAAAGGGATGATCTTCATTTGTTAATTGCCAATGCTGGCGGGCCCTATTCAAATGTCATTCAATCAGAATTGGAGAAATTACCAAAGGGATCTTATACCATTATCAAATTTGAAGATGACCTTTTTTCTTTATATCGATGTTTCAGCTACTTCATACACACACCAATTAATTCAAGTGTTGAAGCATTTGGACAAACCTATGTGGAAGCATTAGCAGCAGGAATTCCCTCAGTTTTTACCCTTTCTGGAATAGCCAATGACTTTATTAAAAATGAAGAAAATGCATTAATCGTTCCTTATAAAAACTCATTAGAAATTAAATCTTCGATCAAAAAAATGATGGCTGATTCTGAGTTGAAAAAGAAAATTATTGAGGGTGGTAAAAAGTCTGTGGAGAACTTTCGATTGGAAGTGATGCTTGGCAAGTTGAAAACGCTTTATTTGCAGAATCAATAAATTTAGAATGACTCAAGAACAACCATTGTTTTCAATAGTAATACCTAGTTACAATCGTGAAGATTTAATAATGGAAACCTTGGAAAGTGTTTTTCAACAAACTTGTAAAGATTACGAGATAATTGTTGTTGATAATGCGTCAACAGACAATACCGTTGAGCGCTTACAGCCCTTGGTTGATGAAGGTCGAATTCGATTGATGGTCAATTCGGAAAACATAGAAAGAGCTTCTGCAAGGAATGTTGGTTTCAAAGCAGCCAATGGGAAATTTGTTACCCTCTTAGACTCTGATGATTTTATGTATTCAAACAATTTGGCTTCCGCTGCGGATTTCATAGCTAGGAATCCTGATTGTCATTTTTTCCATAATTACTATGAATTGGTCAATGACGAAAAAAAGCTTTTAAATTCATACCGATACCCGCCGGAGTCAAAGCAGTTGAAGAGATTAGCAATGGGTAATTTTATATCCTGCATAGGAGTATTTCTGTCTCAAGAAGTTCTCTCCAAATACTTGTTTAATGAAGATCCAAAGATTTTAGGTTCAGAAGATTGGGAGCTTTGGGTGAGGATCAGAGCGGAATATCGATTAGGTGTAATTCCTGAAGTGAATAATGGGGTTAGATTTCATACAGGCAGATCAATTAGTTCATATAATTTAACAGAAGTAGTAAAGCGTAAAGAATACATTATAGAAGGCTTACTGAAAAATGAAATGGTGAATAAAACCTTTGGGCAATTTGAAAATGACATGAGAGCAGCAGTGTATGTTTTTGCTGCTACTAGTGCCAATGAGAGCGGATTGTTTGAAGAAGCAAAAAAATACCTAAAAACAGCCTTAAAACTAAAATCTAAATTAATTTTGGATCCACATTTCATGCGTGTGGCACAAATCGCAAATTTTAAACTATCAAAGAAATATTTCAATAGATCATGAAAAAAACAATTTTAATAACTGGTGGAACTGGATTTCTAGGACGCCAATTGGCTTTGCAACTGAAAGATCAGTTTGAGGTAATTCTAACAGGTAGAAATAATAAGCAGAATGCATTTGCAGAAAAGTTTACTGGTTGCGCTACAATTCCTATGGACATTGTAAATATAGAAGCAGTAAGAGATACCTTTACAGAGTTTAAACCTCATATCGTTATTCATGCAGCCGCTACTAAGTTTGTTGATTTGGCTGAAAAACAACCCATGGAATGTGTTGATGTAAATAGCTTGGGATCTCAAAATATTGCTAGAGTTGCTGTTGAAAAAGGAGTTGAGGATGTAATAGGAATAAGCACTGATAAAGCTGCACCTCCTGTAAGAAATACTTATGGTTTAACTAAGGCATTGATGGAACGTGTATTTTGTTCTATGAATGGGAAAACCAAAACTCGTTTTTGTTGTGTTAGATATGGAAACGTTGCTTGGTCCACAGGCTCTGTGCTTACCATCTGGAAAAAGATGCATGAAGAAACCAAAGTAATTGGAACCACTGGTCCAGAAATGCGCAGGTTCTTTTTTACGGTTGATGAAGCTGTGAAATTGGTAATTACTGCTATGGATAACATGGAAGAATTGCAAGGCAAAGTACTTTCTAGAGAAATGAAGGCAGCACAAATTGAAGATTTGTTAACTACATGGACCAAGCACAGGGGAGGAGAGTATCAAAGAATTGAAGGAAGACCTGGTGAAAGAGATGATGAATTCTTGATTGGTGAAACAGAATTGCCATATACCAGAACTAAAGACTTTGATGGAGTTAGGCATTACATTATCTCATTTAATGATAAAGTAGAAAATCCACTGGAAGAGATTTTTTCTTCCGCTAATGCAACCCGACTTTCAGAGGAAGAAATTTTAAACATTATTGACAACCCTCCCGTAGAAGAGCAGTAATGACAATGATCAAACATGCTGTAATTATGGCTGCTGGAAGAGGTTCCAGAATGATGCCATTAACCAATGAGATTCCTAAGGCCATGGCGCAATTAGGTGACACTACTCTAATTGTTAATGGTATAGAAAAAATTCAAACCCTTATCCCTAATATTCACATAACAGTTGGATATAAAAAGGCAGACTTAGCCAAACATGTAATTGAACACAATGTATCTTCCGTTATTAATACTGAAGGAAAGGGCAATTCTTGGTGGATATACAATAGTCTTTTGAGTCAATTGGATGAACCCGTTTTCTTGCTCACCTGTGATAATGTGATCGACTTAAACTTCGAGGCTTTAGCAGATGACTATTTTAAACTTGGATCACCAGCTTGTATGGTGGTTCCAGTGGATCCAATAGAAGGACTTGCTGGAGATTATATCTTCGAGAAAAACAATGTTGTTCAATCCTTGGATAGGAAACAACAAAGTGATAAATATTGTTCTGGAATTCAGGTAATTCATCCAAAGAAGGTGAATGAATTAACATCTCCAAAAGATGATTTTTACCAAGTTTGGATGCAATTGATGCAAAAAAAACAATTGTATTGTTCCAATGTTAGACCAGATAAATGGTTTACGGTTGATACCATGGAACAATTGAAGACCATTAATTCTTTAGACGCTTAGCTTTTAGTTTTCCTTCATAATAAATAATGGCCAATGAAGCCGTAAAGAAAGGAATACAAGGTATTTTATACCTAGAAAGTGCCCCAAAATTATAAGAGGTTAAGCCTACTGCTACTCCCAATAGAATTGCGAAGAGCATGAATGATCGAACATCATGGTTACGGATCATGATTCTAAAAAAGTTGATGGGGCCAACTGAAAACAAAATGTAAATGGTAAGAAGCAATAAAATATTTGATTGTATTCCTTCTAATCCTGTAGCAAAGTTTCTGATCTCTGTTATGGCTGGTCTATAATAAGTTACAAAAAGTGCTTCAGGAGTCTTTAATAAGACTCCTTGCGCTGTAAATTCTACTTCACCTAAACTGTATCCAGATTGATTCCTGTTTTCTGCAAGGTAAGTATGCCAACTTTGGAAACCAATGGCAACGTTTTGCACGTTTTCTAAGGAATACTTACCTGCTCCTTCCGACACTGTTCTCAAGAAGAAAAAACCTCCTATAATGAAAGTAGTTAAGATAATAGGAAGGGAAATAATGTTAGCAGTAAATGAGAGTTTCCGTGATATTTTCCCTTGAACCCACAGTAATATCGCAGGCACAAAAGTGTAAAGGATATAGGGTTTTAAGTTGAAGCAAAGCCAAGCCCCGATTAGGATGGTAATGCTCTTAACCAGAATTTTATTTCCTTCAATAATACCTGAAACACCATATAACATGTACCCAATTGAGGCAACAATCAAAGGATCCTTTAAAATTCCGGATCCCCAAATTCCAAGGGTTGGATAAAAAAGAACACAAAACGACAGAATCAATTCTAAACCTGGATACAATTTGGCGATAGTGGTGTAAAGCCTCCAAAATCCAAATGCAGTTATGGTAGTAAATACCAGACTTGTGGCCAAATAAAGCTTTAATCCAAGCATGCAAAAAAGAGAGGTAACCTGACTCATTGCGAGGGTGGTTGAATCCCTGAATGAATAAACTATTGCATAATTCTCCGAGTATTGTAGGTGCTGCAATTGTTCAAAAGAACCAAAAAGATAAGTAAGAATTCCTGAAGGATTAGCCAATATTTGGTCTGCAATAAAATTTCCGCCAGCAAAAAATAGGAATGTGTCTCCACCATTGTAAACAAAGATGTGGATTACCACAAAGAGAATAGTATAAATTAACTTAGAAACAACAAAAGGAATAAAAAATCGCCTTTGATTCTCGTTGGTTATCCTTGATTTAATATTAAAAGCCAAGAAAAGTATCGCCATCAAATAAATGACAGATACCACAATATCAAGACTGCTGATGCCAACTACAAACAATAGCGTAATTTTTTGCTAAAGTAAAGATTAAGTAAGCATTTAGCACAATTTCCTAAAGCATCCACTAAAAATGAAAGGCTAAAGTTGGTTAACTTTGAGATATGCGATTGCTTTCTCTATTTTTCACCCTCGGTTTTTTTTATTCCATTGGTCTGCAAGCACAGAATTCTAGCTTGGTTTCACCTAAAGATGGTCAAGTAGTTTCAGGAGATTTTTCCTTACAATGGAATATGCCTGAATCAATCGATGAACTAAGACTAAAGATATCAACAGAAGCCAATGTACAAAGTCCATTTTTGGATACATTACTTTCAGTTAAAAACGTATCCATAAGATTAAATTCTGGATTGTTCTACTGGAGAGTGATTGGCATTGTAAATGGTTTAGCTACTGACTCAACGCCAATAAATAAATTCTCAGTATTTAACCCATTAGATATTGACAGCTTAGCAGGATGGTATAAGGCTGATACCGGTTTAAACATTAATGGATCTGGAGAGGTTGATCAATGGAGAGACTTGAGTCCAAATGTTAATCATTTAAACCAATCTTCTTCTGTTCGAAACCCTGTTTTAGAAGATAGTGTGCTTAATTTTTTACCAGGCTTACTATTTGATAAGCCGTTTGATAAACTTCAATTTTCTTCCGGTTTAACCAAGAAAGACCATGTGGTGGCTATGGTTTATAATCACTTTGGTACTCAAAGTAGACGACGACTTGTGTACACAAATCCGCAATGGTATTTTGGCTTAGATGGAAATTTGCATACCAGTAAAATCGGAACCCGAATGGCTGGTAAACTAATTGTTAGGGGGCAATTTGTTACACAACAACTTCATGCCTATCAGGATTCAGTTTCTAATTTTGTGAATGGAATTCGGTACGAGAAAAAACCCTCAATTGTAATACCTGGCAATAACCTAAGACTTAGCGAAGATGCATTAGAAGGATACATCACTGAGATAATATTATGCAATGGGGGAGTTAGTGATTCTATAAGCAGGCAAATAGATGCGTATTTGATGGACAAATATGCACCTCCAGTTAACTTAGGTTTTGATCAAGTTCTTTGTTCATTTCCTTATGCAATTAGTGCTTACAGCAATGCATACCTCAGTTATTCTTGGTCAAATGGATCTAATGATTCGGTGATTACTGTCAATTCTTCTGGTACCTATGCCGTTACAGTTAATGATATTTTTGGAAGATCAAGCATTGATAGTGTTCACATTGCTTTGGATGTTAGTAACCCACAAGCAACATTGGGAAATGATACCACTTTGTGTTTTGGAGATACACTTCAAATTGGTTTAGAGGAAAATGATCGCTATTCCTTCATGTGGAATACTGGTGATTCAACTTCAACAATCAAGGTTACAACTACAGGTTGGTATTCTTTAAGCCTTTTAAATTGTTTAGGCAATTCAAGTAATGATAGTATTTATGTTGAATTTAACCTTCCTAGCTTTGATTTAGGCTCTGATTCTACTTCTTGCTTTGGCAACAATGTTATTCTTCAAGCAGACTCTAACTTTAGCAATGTTTCTTACCTATGGAGCACGGGTGCTACCAGTCAAAGTATTGCAGTAAACCAAGATGATACCTATACTTTAGAAGTAACTGACGCCTTCCAATGTTCTTTCATCGATTCCATAAATGTTCAATTTGATTCCACCTTGTTTGGCGTTGGACTAGGTCCAGACACCTCACTTTGTGCCGGGAATCGAATTAGTTTAATGCCTTCAATTATTGGCATAGATTCCTATTCTTGGAGCACTGGTTCATCTGATTCAAGTATTGTTGTACAAAATCCTGGAACTTACCGACTTACAGTTACAAAGAACTCTTGTGTTGCATTTGATGAGGTAATTATTGGAATAAAAAGTCAGGCCCCTAGCTTAGGATTTAGAACAGAATTCAATTGTTTTGGAGATTCTATCCAATTCATAGATACAAGTATTGCAAGTGGGGGAATTCCATTGAAAACATGGTCTTGGGATTTTGGAAATGGAGCGGTTTCCCAAAATCAAAACTCTAGCCAGTATTACGATAGTGCAGGAACATATTCAATTAGGCTTATTGTAAGCAATGATTCTAATTGTCAGTCGACTCTCCAAAAAAACATTAGCATTCACCCAAAACCAGATGCAAATTTTGGCTTTTTGATACCTTGTGAAAAGGATAGTACTCTATTCATTGATAGTAGCTCCGTTGCTTCTGGAGGTATCCAAAGTTATTTTTGGGATTTTGGTGTTGTAGCATTAAATTCCGATACTTCAATAGTACAACAAGCTCATTATATTTATGACACAACAGGTGCATATCCTGTACAACTAATTGTCACTAGTGACAAATCTTGTAAAGACACAGTACAAAGAAATGTGCAAGTTTTTGATCAGCCAAAAATATCTTTTTCCGCTCGGTCCTTTTTCTTAGGAGATAGCGTAAGGTTTAGCAATACTTCAAGCATTGCACAAGGAATTATACCCAACTACTTATGGACTTTCGGAGATGGTTCTCAGAGTAATTTGGTGTCGTTAAAGCATCAATATCAGCAGATTGGTGATTATGAAGTGGTTTTAATGGGTACTTCAGACCAACAGTGCATGAATCAATTTAGCGATAGTGTTTTTATTACTGAACGGCCACCACCAGCGCCATTCTTTAATACTGTATATCCTAATATTGGCCAAACATTAACTGGCTCTGTTCAATTTCTTTGGAATGAGTCTGACTCTGCCAACTTTTATCAATTAGAAATTGCGAATGATAGTTCATTTTTAAATCCCAATTCATGGAGCACCTTTTTGTTGGAACAAGAAATTAATGGTCTGCAAGACGCTAGGTACTTTTGGAGGGTATTGTCCTTCAGGAATGGACAGGCAAGAGACACTAGTAATGTTGCCTATTTCGATTTCTTATCAATTGATGGAATAAATGGATTAGGAGGTTGGTATAAAGCAGATACAGCACTTACACTTACTGGCCCATTAGAAGTTAGTCAATGGGGAGATATTAGTGGCGCAAATAATCATTTAGTACAATCACAATCTAGCAGGTACGCAAATTTTAGTCCCAATGTATTGAATGGTTTTCCTGCATTGGAATTTGATGGAGGATTTGATAAATATAGCTTTAGCAATGGAATTCAATCGAAGAATTTTAGCATTTCATTAGTCTATTTGCACAGAGGAAATCAATCTAGAAGAAGAATTTTATACCACAATGCGCAATGGTTTTTTGGAATTTCAAACAGAGAATATGCAGGTAGGGACTTAAATTTTTTAAATGGGCCAAGTTCTGGAGATAGTTTATTTGTAGTGCAGAGTGTTTTTGCAAGTCGAGATAGTATTTCCAACCGGGTAAATGGAATGCAAACAGATATTCTTCCTCAAGAGGATACAAGTATCAGTACTTTGAGTTTATCAGAAGATGACTTGGATGGTTTCTTAACTGAATTGATATTAGTTGATGGACAAATTTCTGATTCCCTTAGTTTACAAATAGATAATTACTTGATGGACAAGTATGCGCCACCCTTAAATTTAGGTTCAGATCAATTGGTGTGCTCATTTCCACAACAATTGGACATTAGCAATACTGCTTACAATCAATACCTATGGAGCACTGGGGATACTACATCCAACATTCAAATTGATTCTGCAGGAAAATACGTACTTAGTGTTACTGATGTATTTAGAAGAGTGCATGTAGATTCTATCTTTTTTATTAAAGATACCAGTCATTTTGTACTGGACCTTCCCTTTGAGGATACAACCCTTTGTTTTGGTGAATCTTTGGCAATTATTGCCGGACCAGCTGCCTATTCTTATTCATGGAATACCAATGATTCCACTCCTTATCTTTTATTAGACAGCACTGCCCAATACATTGTGAATGCAAGCAATTGTTTTGGTGAAAACTCATCTGATACGATAGATTTTCACATCAATCATCCAAGTTTTAATTTAGGTATTGACACTAGTATATGTTTTAATAATACCATTGTATTAAGACCAGATTCTATGTTTACTAATGTGGACTATTCATGGAATACGGGATCAATTTTAGATTCTATCCGAGTCAATGTTCAAGGAAGTTACGATTTAGAAGTAGTAGATGCCTTTCAATGCAAATTTTCAGATACCATTCAAATATCAGTAGACTCTAGTTTGCATGGCTTAACACTTGGGCCAGACACCAGTTATTGCAAAGGGAGTAAAGTGGGATTAATTAACCCTGTTTCTGGAATCCAGCAGTATTCTTGGTCAAATGGTTTAAATACAAGTGATATTGTTTTAGATTCTGCTGGTTTGTATTGGGTAGAATTATCCAAAAATGGATGCATGATTCGAGATTCTATTCAAATTCAGATTAAAGGAGATGTGCCTAATGTAGATTTTCTAAGTAGTCAATTTTGTTTTTTAGATACGCTTGTCTTTACTGATAACTCTGCTCCACCAACCGGTGACACTTTAGTCGATTGGCTTTGGGATTTTGGTGATGGAAATGGTGATACTACTCAAAACACCACTCATGTATTTCCGAACGCTGGATCTTATCAAATTCGTTTAACAGTTACAACTAATATAGGTTGTATTGATTCCAGTATTCAACAAATTGATATTCATCCTAAGCCTATAGCAGATTTTAACTCAGTTAATAATTGTTCAAAATCAGGAATCAATTTTATTGATCAAAGTTCAGTAGTAACTGGAATAATTGCTGGTACTCGATGGAATTTTGGAGATCCTAGTAGTCTTAACAATACTTCAATTGCCTCAAATCCATCGCATATTTATGATACGCTAGGAAACTATCAAATTACCTTAATAGCTGAAACAGATCAAGGCTGTTTAGACACCACTAGTCAAATGAAATTGGTTAACCCAAGCCCGAATGTGGATTATTCGTATACCGGATCTTGTTTAAGTGATTCAAGCTTTTTCACAGATCATTCACAATTAGCAAGTGGAAACATCTTTGATTATTTGTGGGCAATTGATGGTCAGATCAGTTTAGAGCAAAATCCAATAATAAAATTCAATACTGCAGGAGATAAATTGGTGGTTCTAAGGGTGAGAAGCGATAGTAATTGTGCGAGCACAGTAAGGGATACTATAAAAGTGTTCAATAGCCCTATTGCTGATTTTAGTACAAGTACAACTTGTGAGAATTCTGACTTTTCTGTTATAAATCAGAGTTCTGTTTTGGACGATAGTTTAAAAACGTATCGTTTTATTTTTAATAATTCGGATACCTCATATTTAGAGAACCCCATTTTTTCTGCTCCGATAAATGGATTGTACAATTTAAATTTAAGGGTAAGCACTAAGAACAATTGTGTAGACAGTACGAGTAAATCACTATTAATACACCCTAATCCAAAAGCAGAGTTTAACATTCTAAACAACAACACGGGGATCCCTTTTAAACTAAAGCTTGACAATTTATCTCAAGACGCTGTAGATTATTTTTGGGAATTTGGCAATGGAGATCAATCCTTGGATGAAATTCCTGATTACAGCTATTTAGATACTGGTAATTACATCCTTAAATTGAAGGTAAAGAGTATCAATGATTGTTTAGATAGTTCTAGTAAGTCTGTTCGTGCACTTCCATATTATTTGGATGCGGCTTTAAACCAAATCCTTTTGTCGGAAACTAGTGATGGGTTTTTGCAGGTCGATTTAAGCATCATCAACCTAGGAAATAACACCATAGAAACAATTG
>CBDCLY010000001.1:0-85586 GCA_965218715.1 Vicingaceae bacterium | reverse complement strand
GGAGGTGAAAATTACTGAAGGCTCAATTTTACATATCAAATTAGAAAATGCTATTCAGGATCAACCTACAAATAATCCATTTGAAAACATTGACATTGTCACTTTTGAAGACAAGACCCCACTTAGTTTAAGTGAGATCATAAAAAACATCAAAAAGGCGAAACAAGATGACAAAATCAAAGGAATCTATTTAGACATTCCATCTTTAAAGTCAAATCTTGCAAGTACTACTGAAATTAGAAATGCACTGAAGTCGTTCAAAAAAAGCGGTAAATTCATTGTGAGTTATGCAGAAGCATATGGTCAGAATGAATATTATTTAGCAAGTATTTCCGATGAGATTTATCTTCATCCTGCTGGCGACCTCAGCTTTAAGGGGCTTAGCGCTCAATTGATGTTCTTTAAAGATGCATTGGACCGACTAGACATCGAAATGCAAGTAATTCGACATGGCAAATATAAAAGCGCCATAGAACCATTCATTCGAAATGACATGAGTGAAGAAAACAAAGAACAGATGACCAGTTTAATTAGTCACCTTTGGAATTCTCGTTTAAATGAGATTGCCGATTCTCGTTCTCTGGATTTAAATACCCTAAATGGAATTGCAGATAGTCTTCTTATTAGAAAACCCATAGATGCAAAAAACCATGGATTAATAGATGGTTTAAAATACGAGGATGAAATATTAGAACTTCTAGCTGAAAAAACAGATAAAGAGAGTGCCAATAAAATTGCCTTGGTTCCTTTAAATCGCTTGAACAAAATGCGCACTGTTAATTTTGAAGAAAATGGAATCACAGAAAAGTACAATTCTAAAAATAAAGTAGCGGTAATTTTTGCAGAAGGGGAAATCGTATCTGGTGAAAGTAAAGATGGTCAATTAGGATCTACAACTTTAGCTAAAGCAATTAAAAAAGCAAGAAATGACAGTAGGATAAAAGCAATTGTTCTTCGAGTTAATTCTCCAGGTGGCAGCGCCTTGGCATCTGATGTAATGTGGAGAGAATTAGAATTAACAAAATCGGAAAAACCAATAGTCGTTTCTATGGGTGATGTTGCAGCTTCGGGAGGATATTACATTTCCTGTAATGCCAATAAAATATTTGCCGAGGAGACTACCATCACGGGGTCAATTGGAGTATTTGGATTGATTCCAAACATTGCAGGATTGCTTGAAAACAAAGTTGGGGTGCACATTGATCGTGTGAATACCAATACTTTTTCAGACGGTTTAACTTTATTGCGACCAATGAAGGCCACTGAAAGAAATGCCATTCAAGAAATGATAGAAACGGTTTATTCAGATTTTACTCAAAAAGTAGCCGATGGAAGAGGAATGAGTCAAGAAGATGTTGACGCCATTGGCCAAGGCAGAGTTTGGACTGGCGATGAAGCACTAGAAAATGGCCTGGTAGATGAGATTGGCGACTTGAATTCTGCCATACAAGCGGCTGCTAAATTAGCTGAGTTAAGTGATTTTAAAACAATAGAGCTCCCGGAACAGGAAGATCCATTTGAGAAATTGATTGCCGATTTAAGTGGTGAAGTTAGGGCCAAATTAATCGGACCCGAGGTAGCGATTGCTGATAAATACTTTCAAAATTTCAAACAAGTAATGAGCGCAAAAGGCATATATACTCGACTGCCTATTGACATCATTATTGAATAGAAGAAAATCCATCCAGGTGCCCCATTAAATTCCTATTTAATGGGGCTTTCTTTTTTATAGGAAAAGAATTATTTTTATTGGAATTAGATTTCACAATGCCAATATTAAATTCTCTTTTTTCTTGGTGGATGAAAAAAAGGATGCATCAAATTGATTTGTTTGTCAAGTATCCTATTGAAGTCCAAAATGAATGGTTTCAGGAATTGATTCACAGTGCGAAAAACACTGAATGGGGTTCTCAATATAGCTATGCAAAGCTAAATTCATTGGAACAATTCAAGTCAAGTGTTCCAGTTTTCAAATTATGAAGACTTAAAACCATTTATTGACCGGATAATGGCAGGTGAACAAAATGTGCTTTGGCCTGGAGAAACAAAAATGTTTGCAAAATCTTCAGGTACCACAAGTGAAAAAAGCAAATTTATTCCAGTAACTAGGGAGGCTTTAGAGGAATGCCATTACAAGGGAGGAAAAGACATGTTGTCCATTTATTGTGATAGACACAATGACACCCAAGTTTTTACTGGACGAACATTAATGATGGGTGGAAGCAGTCAATCAATAGACCCCAATAATGATTCTTACCATGGTGACTTATCTTCTATTATTATTAGAAATTTACCTTTTTGGGCTGAAATTAGGAGAACACCCGATCGAGAAACTGCTTTGATGAAAAATTTCGAAGCCAAATTGGAAAAAATGTCTCGGATAACAGCAGAAGAAAACGTGACCAGCTTATCTGGAGTTCCCTCTTGGATGCTAATTTTACTAAACAAAATTTTAGAGAAAAATAGCGCCTCAAGCATAGAAGAAATATGGCCAAATCTTGAAGTATTTTTTCATGGCGGCATTGCGTTTTCGCCATATCAAGAGCAGTTTAAGGCTTTAATCCCTTCTTCAAAGATGCGGTATATGGAAACCTATAATGCTTCAGAAGGCTTTTTCGGGATTCAAGACCTATCAACGGATAATGAATTATTGTTGATGCTGGATTATGGAATTTATTATGAATTTGCGCCGATGGATGAATGGGATAAAACCTATCCAAAAACACTTAGTTTAGATGAGATAGGAGTTGGGGTAAATTATGCCTTGATCATTTCAACAAATGCTGGACTCTGGAGGTATCGTATCGGGGATACAATTTGTTTCACTTCAAAATATCCATTTCGGTTTCAAGTATCTGGAAGAACAAAACATTTTATCAATGCCTTTGGTGAAGAATTAATAATTGATAATGCTGAAAAGGCGCTTAGTTATGCTTGTCATGCTACTCATGCAGTAATTGAAGAATACACCGCTGGGCCAGTCTTTTTAACCAACTCAAGTTCAGGAAGACATGAATGGTTAATAGAATTTAAAAAAATGCCGGACGACATTGAAGCTTTTGCTGAGTTTTTAGATTTTAAGTTGAAAACCTTAAACTCCGATTATGAGGCCAAAAGAGCAGGAAACATGGCATTGGAATTCCCAATTGTACGAAACATGCCAACTGGTACGTTTTATGCCTGGTTAAAATCAAAAGGCAAATTAGGAGGCCAGCATAAGGTGCCTCGTTTAAGTAATAACCGAAAAATTGTTGAAGAGGTTTTAAAAATTAGTCAAATGAAGAAAGTTTACACATCTTGAGAATTGCAATTCTATTTTCTTTGGTTTTTATGTTACTATCAAATACAAATGGCCAATCACTTATTGGTAAAAAGTTAGTCAGCATTAACAAAAAAGCCAAGTCGATAAAAACGGACAGACTGGGAAATTTGTACATTATCCAAGATGCAAAAATCATAATGTACAACAAGTCTGGAGATTCCTTGAGGGCATTCAACAGTAAAAAGTATGGAGAAATCACCTACATAGATGTTACCGATCCATATAAAATTTTAGTTTTCTTTAAAGATTATAATCTATTGCTCTTCTTGGACAACTATTTAAGTGAAAATGGTCCAACAATCGATTTGCAAGAACTAGGGTACGACCAAGTTAGTTTTGCTTGCCAATCTCGGGCGCCAGGGATTTGGGTTTTTGACCCATTGCGCCAAAAAGTATTGCGGCTTGATGAATCGTTTAAAGAAATTCATGAATCTATCAATTTGGCGCAATGGTTTTCTCAAAAGATCGAGCCTAATTTTATGTTAGAGTTTAACAATCAATTGTTTCTTTTCGATGCTGAGAAAAATCAATTGCTGCAATTTGACCACTTTGCTACCTTTCAAAAAAAGCTTCAGCTGGAAGCAGAAATTCCTTCTCAAATTTTACCAGGCTTTGTGCATTATTTAAGTGCTGAAGAAATGTGTAAAAAGGACCTTCTACTGGGCGAGAAAAATTGTGCAATCAAACCAAAAAGCACGCTCAAAAACTTGTTAATAGAAAGAGGAAGAATCTACCTCCACTATCCAAATAGCGTGGATATACACTTGGCAAATTAATTCTACATTCAGCTTTCTTAGACCCTCAATAATTACTATTTTAGTAAGCCATAAAATTATTGACAATGCATTTAGCCATAGCAGGAAACATCGGGTCTGGAAAGACAACACTAACTTCATTACTCGCTAAACATTATAAGTGGGAAGCGCATTATGAAGATGCTGATGAGAACCCTTACTTAAATGACTTCTATAATGATATGCAACGCTGGTCATTTAACTTACAAGTGTATTTTTTAAATAACCGTTTTAGTCAAGTTCAAGAATTCAGAAACAACAAAAAAAATGTAATTCAAGATAGAACCATTTATGAGGACGCATACATATTTGCTCCAAACCTTCATGCTATGGGTTTGATGACCTCTCGTGATTTTGAATCTTATTTTTCATTGTTTAAGCTGATGGAGTCTTTCATTCAGCCACCAGACTTGTTAATTTATTTAAGAGCTTCCATTCCTGTATTGGTAGATCAAATTAGCAGCCGAGGTAGAGAATACGAAGAAAGCATTCGTTTAGACTATTTAAAACGATTAAATGAACGCTATGAAGCTTGGATAAGCACCTATAGTGAAGGGAAACTATTGATCGTTGATGTAGACAATACCAACTTCATTGAAAACAGTGAAGACTTAGGAACGGTTATCAATAAAATTGATGCTGAAATTCATGGTTTGTTTTAAGGCTTAAAAGAAAAGCAACAAAAAAGGCGTCAACTAATGTTGACGCCTTTTTTGTTGCTTTTTAATCCCTTATCCTCTTGCAGTAAGAATACCTTTTAAATCAAACTGATCATAGATAAAGTTATCCAATAAAGCATCGATGCTTTTAGACTTGTATTCTATTCCAAATTTAGTACGGTCAATGGATGTGGCAAATTTGATAGACAATTCTCTATTTCCATTATCAACAACAACTACGTCAATTCGTTTTTCAATGGTTTTGTCTTTGATTGTTAATTCACACATTAAGGTTTGATTTCCACCTGCACCTTCAGCGCCTACAATTAATAATCTTGCCATTGGGAATTTCTGAACATCGAAAAAGTCAGGACTGTTTAAATGTGCAACTAAATCGGCATTATCATCTGCATCTTTTATATCTGCAACAGAAATACTTCCCATATCAATTAAAACCTCACCTGAGACAATTGATTCTCCACTTAGTTCAAAGTTAGCTTGAGCAATTCTTATTGTACCATAATGGTTTCCACCAACCTTTTTTCCTGCCCAAGTTATTAAATTAACATCTTCAGCTCCTTCAACAATGTATGATCCTTCTGCATAAGCACCAGATTCTGAAGTCATTTCAACAGCAGAATTAACTTGTACTTGGCCATGAGCTCCACCCTCTGAAATATGAGGTGCGATCACTAAAGAAACAATTGACATTAATTTAATCAAAATGTTCATTGATGGTCCAGAAGTATCCTTAAATGGATCACCAACTGTGTCGCCAGTTACTGAGGCTGAATGAGCATCAGAACCTTTGTATTCCATTTTTCCATTGATCATAACTCCTTTCTCGAAAGACTTTTTAGCATTGTCCCATGCACCACCAGCATTGTTTTGGAAAATTCCCATCAACACACCAGAAACAGTTACACCTGCTAACAAACCACCTAAAACCTCTGGGCCAAATGTAAATCCAACAATAATTGGAACAATTAAGGCGATTAAACCTGGCAACATCATTTCTCGGATTGAAGCTTTTGTAGAAATCTCAACGCATTTATCATACTCAGGCTTTGCTTTGTATTCCATAATGCCTGGTATCTCTTTGAATTGTCTTCTTACCTCTTGTACCATGTCCATTGCTGCTCTACCAACAGCTGCAATAGCTAAGGCAGAGAAAATAAATGGGATCATAGCTCCAACAAATAATCCAGCTAAAACATCCGCTTTATAAATATCGATTGAATCAATTCCAGAAAGACCAACAAAGGCAGCAAACAATGCCAAAGCAGTTAATGCCGCTGAAGCAATTGCAAAACCTTTTCCAGCCGCAGCAGTTGTATTTCCAACTGCGTCTAAGTTGTCTGTTCTTTCTCTAACTTCTTCTGGTAAACCGCTCATTTCGGCAATTCCGCCTGCATTATCTGCAATTGGCCCAAAAGCATCAATTGCCAATTGCATTGCAGTTGTTGCCATCATTCCGGCAGCAGCAATTGCAACACCATATAAACCAGCAAATTCATGCGAAATAAAAATACCCGCTGCCAATACAATTACTGGGATTACAGTAGACTCCATACCCACGGCTAAACCACCAATGATATTAGTTGCATGGCCAGTAGAAGATTGTTGAACAATTGAATTAACTGGCTTCTTACCCATTGCAGTGTAATACTCAGTTACAATACTCATGATCGCACCTACAATTAATCCAGTAATAATTGCCCAAAAGATATCCATTGAAGTTAATTCATAACCTCTTATGACCATGTTTTCAACCATTAAATAGTCTACTAGGAAATAAGAAGCAATTGCCGTAAGTACAACTGATGACCAGTTACCAATATTTAAGGCTCTTTGAACACTTCCATCTTCTCCCTTAATCTTAACGAACATTGTTCCGATAATAGAAAACATTAATCCCAATCCTGCGATTACCATTGGCAAAAGAATTGGAGAAAGTCCATTAAAATTATCCGGTGTTCCAAATTCTACTTCAGCTCCTAAAACCATTGTTGCCAAAATAGTTGCAACGTATGAACCGAATAAATCAGCTCCCATTCCAGCAACATCACCTACATTATCTCCAACATTATCAGCAATAGTAGCTGGGTTTCTAATGTCATCCTCAGGAATTCCTGCTTCTACTTTACCCACTAAATCTGCTCCAACATCTGCAGCCTTTGTATAAATACCGCCACCAACTCTAGCAAACAACGCAATTGACTCTGCTCCTAGTGAAAATCCAGCTAAAATCTCAATTGCTAAAATATAACTCCCTTTTTCTACCATTGCCCCTTCTGGGCCAAACATGGTAAGAAGTACAATGAAGATGCCTCCTAAACCTAATACGGCTAATCCTGCAACTCCTAAGCCCATAACAGTTCCACCATTAAATGAAACTTTTAATGCTTTTGATAGTGAAGTTCTAGCTGCCTGAGTTGTTCTAACATTTGATTTTGTGGCAATGTTCATCCCTAAATATCCTGCAAACGCTGATAAAAAGGCACCAATAACGAATGTAATGGCAATCACTGGACTTGATTCTTCAACCAATGTTCCTGACCAGCCTAATAAAATAGCCGCGATGATTACAAAGTAACCCATCACTTTCCACTCTGCCTTTAAGAAAGCCATAGCTCCATCTGCAATGTGTTTAGCTAATTCAGCCATGTTTTCATCGCCTGAGTCTTGCTTAGTCACCCAAGCTGATTTAATGGCCATAACAATTAGGCCAATGATCCCAAGAAAGGGAACGATATACAATAAGAAATTTTCCATAGTATTAATGATCTATTTAATATAAATTTTTCCTGATTTTGGAGGCCGCAAAAGTATATTTAATTCAGAAAATAAACAACCTTATTTAGCCGAAAGAAAATACTAGCTATTGAGATACGTACATTACGTCTTTAACTGCATTTACAACATCACCTACATTGGGTAGCCAAGCATCTACAAAAGATTGAGCATAAGGCAATGGCGTGTCTTTGGTATTTATTCTACGAATTGGTGCATCTAGATAATCGAATGCATTTCGCTGAACCATATAAGTTAACTCAGTTGAGATATTCCCTAGGGGCCAAGCCTCTTCAAGGATCACCAACCTGTTGGTTTTTTTAACAGAATCTATAACAGTAGCATAATCAATTGGTCGAATAGTTCTTAAATCAATCAACTCTACCTCTATTCCATCTTTTGCTAATTCTTCAGCAGCAGCAATGGCAACTTTCATGATTTTACCAAATGAAACAATCGTACATGAAGATCCAGTCTTAACCACCTTGGCACTGCCGATTGGAATAATGTATTCTCCTTCCGGCACTTCTCCTTTGTCGCCATACATCTGCTCAGATTCCATAAAAATAACAGGATCATTGTCGCGAATGGCTGATTTCAATAATCCTTTTGCATCGGCAGGATTGGAAGGTACAATTACTTTTAAGCCCGGTGTATTCGCATACCAATTATCGAATGCTTGTGAATGTTGTGAACTCAATTGACCTGCAGATCCAGTTGGGCCTCTAAACACCATTGGTGCTCCATAATGGCCACCCGACATGCTTAGCATTTTTGCAGCTGAATTGATTACTTGATCAATTGCGACTAAAGAGAAATTAAAGGTCATGAATTCAATGATAGGGCGCAATCCATGCATGGCTGCTCCTACTCCAATTCCTGCAAAACCCAATTCGGCAATTGGAGTGTCTATCACTCGTTTTTCACCAAATTCATCAAGCATACCTTGACTAACTTTATAAGCTCCGTTGTACTGAGCAACTTCTTCACCCATTAAAAAGACATTTTCATCTGTCCTCATTTCTTCACTCATTGCCTCTCTAAGGGCTTCTCTAAATTGTAATGTTTTCATATTTCATCCATTATCAAAAGGGCCTCAAAAATAAAAAAATATAAGCTAAGCAGCGCATTTTATTTTTGATTAAGCACAAAGCCATGCTTTTAGCTTTTGCCGAATTAGCCACTAATCCTTATCATTTTTAATTAATTTTGCTTTCCTTAAATGGTAAACATCATTTAAATAAACCGATAAATAAAAGAAATGAAGTTTTTAGTATGCATCAGTAAAGTGCCTGACACCACGTCTAAGATTGCCTTTACAGACAACAAAAGCAACTTTGATGAAAATGGCGTTCAATACATCATCAATCCTTACGATGAGTGGTATGCTTTAGTTAGGGCTCTTGAATTAAAGGAAGCCAATGGCGGAAATGTAACGGTAATAAACGTAGGCCCAGCAAGTAATGACCCAACCATTCGAAAGGCATTAGCAATTGGAGCTGATGCTGCAGTAAGAATTGATGCAGATGCATCTGATGCCTTATCTGTTGCCAAGGAAATTGCTAAGCATGCCCAAGAAGAAAATTTCGACCTCGTTTTGTGCGGTAAAGAAACCATCGACTACAATGGTGCTCAATTGGGAGGCATGATAGCAGGAATATTAGACCAAGAATACATTTCCAATGCCTCGTCTTTAGAGTTGGATGGCAGTAAAGCTACCTTAGGTCGCGATATTCAAGGTGGTAAAGAAATACTAAGCTTAAACACTCCATTTGTTTTAAGCGCAGCAAAAGGGATGGCAGAAGCGCGAATCCCCAACATGAGAGGAATCATGGCTGCAAGAACAAAACCATTAAATGTTATCGCTGCAAGTGAAAATGGGGCTGCAACAGAAGTTATCAATTATGAACTGCCGCCAGCAAAAGGTGATTGTAAATATGTTGATGCTGAAAACCCAGCAGAACTATTGAACTTATTAAGAAACGAAGCAAAAATTATTTAATCTAGAAGCATGTCAATACTCGTATACGCTCACTCTCATAACAACCAAGTTCATAAGTCGGCAAAAGAAGTGCTTACTTATGCTAAAAAAATTGCAGATCAAACTGGTGATAGCATTATTGCCGCCACCATTGGTACAATTGAAGATGCCGCTTCTTTAGGTCAATATGGGGCATCAAAAGTAATCCAAATTCAAAATGATGCTTTAAGCAGTTTTCAACCTAGTTTGATAGCGAAGGCATTGAATCAAGTTGGGCAAAATGAAGGGTCTAAACTCTTTTTATTTTCCCATGATTTGAATGGAAAGGCGATCGCTCCTATTCTTTCTGCCATTAGCAACTCTGGCTCTGTTGCAGGAGCAGTTGATGTTCCAAATACCGACAATGGTTTTGTAGTAAAAAAGGCAGTTTTCTCTGGAAAAGCTTTTGCGCATGTAAAGATCAATACAGAAAGCAAAGTCGTTAGCTTAATGCCTAATGCTCTTGAAGTAGTGGACGGTGGAAGCGATGCTATTGTTGAAACAGCAAATGTTGAATTGGGAGCTACAAAAATTGAGGTCATTGAACAAAAGATGGAATCAACTGAATTGCCATTAACAGAAGCAGAAAAAGTAGTAAGTGCTGGTAGAGGTCTAAAAGGGCCAGAGAACTGGGGAATGGTAGAAGAATTGGCCAAAGCTTTAGGCGCTGCAACAGCTTGCTCTAGGCCTGTTTCTGATATGGATTGGAGACCTCATCATGAGCACGTTGGTCAAACTGGTGTTGCCATTCGTCCAAATCTTTACATTGCTATTGGAATATCAGGAGCAATTCAACATTTGGCAGGCGTAAACCAAAGTAAAGTGATCGTTGTCATCAATAGCGATCCAGAGGCACCATTCTTTAAATCAGCAGATTATGGAATTGTTGGTGATGCATTTGAAGTTGTTCCTAAATTATTAGAAGCAGCCAAAAGCATGAACCTAGCTGGATAATTTAGTCAGACGATGGATAAAATTGCATTGGACATTATTGGACTATCTTACAGTCAGACACAATCTGGAGCTTATGCTCTAGTTCTGGCTGAGCAAGAAGGCAAAAGAAGATTGCCAATTATTATTGGTGGGTTTGAAGCTCAAGCCATTGCAATAGAATTGGAAGACATGACTCCAAGTCGACCCTTAACACATGATATTTTTAAATCTTTTGCAGATTCTTTTGAAATTAACATCAATGAGATTTTAATCTACAATTTGATTGAAGGCATTTTCTATGCAAAATTGATTTGTACGCAAGACGGGAAAGAAATAGAAATTGATTCCCGCACCTCTGACGCAGTTGCTCTTGCTGTTCGTTTTAAATGCCCTATATTTACCTATGAGTTCATTTTAGATCAAGCAGGCGTTGAGTTAGATGACAGCATGCTTGAAGAGAGTGAGACAGAAGAAAAAGAAACTGAAATAAAAGAACTTAAGGAGTCAGAAACAGGACCAAGCTTAAGTGAATTGCAAGACAAATTACAAGAGGCCATCGATACAGAAAACTATGAAGAAGCCTCAAAGCTCAGAGATGAAATTAATAAACGAACAGGCCAAAACAATTAATAAAAATTTGCTTAAACGTTTTGCTCTTCTGCTATTAATTAGCATTCCAATTATTGCTTACGCTCAAGAGGACAGCACTTCAATTGATTCTTTAAATCACATTCTTTCCGATACAACGATTAATGACGTTCCCAACTCTGAGGAAGATCATATTGCCAATTCAAGTGCCCAAATCATTCCAATAGAAGGCTTTAGCTTAAAGTCTCTAAGTAGAGGTTTACTTGGAATTCTTAGCCTATTAATAATTGCATTTTTATTTAGTAACAATAGAAAAGCAATCAATTGGCGAACTGTTGGAATTGGATTAACGTTCCAAATTTTCATTGCCATTGGCGTCTTAAAGGTGCCATTTATTCAGGTCATGATAGAATTTGTTGGAAAAATATTTGTTCAAATTTTAGAATACACCCAAGCAGGAAGCAAATTCTTGTTTGAAGGATTAGTTGCCGACATGAACACATTCGGATTCATATTTGCCTTTCAAGTCCTTCCAACAATAATCTTCTTTTCGGCATTAACTTCAGTATTGTTTTACCTTGGAATTATTCAAAAAGCGGTAAAAGCATTCGGATGGTTACTGACCAAATTACTGAGAATCTCTGGTGCAGAAAGTTTAAGTGTTGCGGGCAATGTATTCTTGGGACAAACTGAAGCCCCTCTGTTAATTAAGGCTTATTTAGAAAAGATGAACAAGAGTGAAATCCTCTTGGTAATGATAGGTGGAATGGCAACGGTAGCCGGCGCAGTTTTAGCAGCTTATATTGGTTTCTTGGGAGGAGATGATCCTGTTCTAAGATTAGTTTTTGCAAAGCATCTATTGGCTGCTTCTGTAATGGCCGCTCCTGGTGCCATTGTAATTTCAAAAATACTTTACCCACAAACAGAAGAAATCAATACCGACGTTCATGTTTCTTCAGAAAAGATTGGTTCTAACCTATTGGATTCGATTGCAAATGGCACAACGGAAGGCTTAAAATTGGCTGTAAATGTTGGAGCAATGTTATTGGTTTTTGTGGCATTTATTGCACTAATCAATGGCGGACTTGAAGCCATTGCCTCTTTTAATGGCTTTACCATTGAATGGTTAAGCATCAATTGGCATTTTGCCTCTATCAACGAAATAATAGCCGAGAACACCTCTTATGAGGGATTGTCCTTGGAGTTTATTCTTGGAACCATATTCGCTCCTTTGATGTGGTTGATTGGTGTGGCCAAGGAAGACATGATGCTGATGGGTCAGTTATTGGGAATAAAACTAGCGGCGAGTGAATTTGTAGGTTACATTCAACTAGCAGGATTAAAAGACCTCAACAATGCTGCACATTTGCAATATGAGAAATCGATCATTATGGCCACCTATATGTTATGTGGCTTCGCCAACTTTGCCTCTATCGGAATTCAAATTGGTGGAATAGGTTCTCTCGCTCCTGGTCAACGTAAAACCTTATCCAAATTTGGAATGAAAGCGTTATTGGGCGGTTCTGTAGCCTCATTAATTTCAGCTGCAATTGCAGGCATGATTCTAGGATAAAATCAAGCCAACCATCCTAAACAATGTGAATATCTTGTTCTTAACTAATTCTAAAAAAGGACATTAAAGTCCAGTTCCGACTTAATTTTATTCATCGATTTTGAATGTTTAATTAATCTCTTCGATGAAACAATACCACGATTTACTTGAGCATATATTGGCCAATGGGGTAAAAAAGGAAGACCGCACTGGAACAGGAACATTAAGCACATTTGGCTATCAAATGCGTTACGACCTATCCGAGGGATTTCCAGCCATTACAACTAAAAAGTTACACCTAAGGTCTATCATTCATGAATTGCTGTGGTTTTTAAGTGGAGACACTAACATTAAATACTTAAAAGACAATGGAGTAAGCATTTGGGACGAATGGGCGGATGAAGATGGAAATCTTGGGCCTGTTTACGGTTCACAATGGAGATCTTGGCCTAAGCCAGACGGTGGATCAATTGACCAGATAAAAAAGATCATTGATCAAATAAAAAACAATCCAGATTCAAGAAGAATTATTGTAAGTGCATGGAATGTTGCGGAAGTTGAAAACATGGCCCTCCCTCCTTGCCACTCCTTTTTTCAATTTTATGTGGCCGAAGGCAAGTTATCTTGTCAGTTATACCAAAGAAGCGCTGACACCTTTTTAGGTGTTCCTTTCAACATCGCTTCCTACGCCTTATTGAACATGATGGTTGCTCAAGTTTGTGATTTAGAAGTAGGGGAATTTGTCCATACCCTTGGAGATGCTCATTTGTATTTAAACCACTTGGATCAAGCCAAAATTCAATTGGAAAGAGAATTTAGGCCCTTGCCTCAAATGATTATTAATCATGAGGTGAAGTCGATATTTGATTTTACTTATGCTGATTTTGAGCTCGTAAATTATGATCCACATCCACACATTAAAGCGGCAGTCGCCATTTAGAATGAAAATTTCAATGATCGTTGCTGCTTCTGAAAACCAAGTCATTGGTGTAGGAAATGATTTACCGTGGCGTTTGCCAGACGACATGAAGTTTTTTGTAAAAACTACTAAGGGACATCATATTTTATGTGGCAGAAAAAACCTTGAGTCTTTTGGTAAGTTATTACCGAAAAGAACCAATCTTATTTTAACTAGAGATCAGAATTTTCGCTTTGAGGGAGCGGAGATATTCCAATCCATAGACGAAGCCATTGCGTTTGCAAAAGACAATGGCGAAAACGAATTGATGGTAATCGGTGGTGGAGAAATTTACAAGCAAGTATTGCCACAAACCGACTGCATTTATTTAACGAGGGTTCATACCAAAATTGATGGCGATACCTATTTTCCAAAATTAGATCCTGAAGTTTGGGAAGAACACAAAGGAGCGTATCATCCGGTTGATGAGCGACATGCTCATGCATTTACATTCTACAAATACACTAGAAAGGCTTAAGCTACTTTTAGCTTTTTCAGATCACTTGAATTCATGCGCTTTTTCGCATAATTGATGTCAATCCTCATTTTTTGAAGCGCTGGATCGGAAGGAATTTCATACATGGCATCCAACATAATTGCTTCACAAATTGACCTTAATCCTCTTGCACCCAATTTATAATCTTCAGCCTTTTCAACGATAAAATCCAATACTTTTTTATCGAAACTTAACTCTACGCCATCCAATTCAAATAATTTGATGTATTGCTTAATGATGGAATTCTTCGGTTCAGTTAAAATTCGTCTTAAGGCGTCATGACTTAATGGGTCTAAATGAGAGTGAACTGGAATTCTTCCAATCAACTCTGGAATCAATCCAAAACTTCTAATGTCATGCGGAGTAACGTATTTAAGAAAGTTTTCTTCATCAACTTTCTCTTGATCTTCTTGAGATCTATAGCCAATAGCATTGGTGTTTAACCTCTTAGCGATGATTCTTTCAATTCCGCTAAATGCTCCGCCACAAATGAACAAGATGTTCTGGGTATTGATGGAAACCATTTTTTGCTCAGGATGTTTTCTTCCTCCCTGAGGTGGAACACTAACAGTAGCCCCTTCTAATAACTTTAATAGAGCTTGCTGAACTCCTTCTCCAGAAACATCTCGAGTAATGGATGGATTGTCACTTTTTCTAGCAATTTTATCCACTTCATCGATGAATACGATGCCGCGTTCTGCCTTAGTTACATCATAATCCGCAGCTTGTAATAAGCGCGAAAGAATACTTTCTACATCTTCACCAACATACCCAGCCTCCGTTAATACAGTTGCATCAGCAATACAAAATGGAACTTCAAGTAATCTGGCAATTGTTTTGGCCAATAGCGTTTTACCTGTACCGGTCTGACCGACCAACATTACGTTTGATTTTTCTATCTCAATTTCACCAATGGCTTCCGCATGAGAAATTCTTTTATAGTGGTTGTAAACTGCAACAGACAAAACCCTTTTTGCTTCATCCTGACCAATAACATACTCGTCAAGGTGGGCCTTGATTTGTTTTGGTTTTAATAAAGTAAAGTTGAGGCTGTCGGCCTTTGCAGGTTGAATTTCTTCTTTTACAATAGCTCCAGCTTGTTCTATGCAATTGTCACAAATGTGACCAGTAATTCCAGCAATAAGAACATTAGTGTCTTTCTTATCTCTTCCACAAAAGGAACAAGATATTTTCTTTTCGTCTTTCATATAAAAAAAATGACCTCGGTGATTAGCCGAGGTCAAAGTTACTCATTTTAAATGCGTTCTACTTCTTGGCCAAGACTTCGTCAATCATTCCGTATTCCTTTGCCTCAAGTGCAGACATCCAATAATCACGGTCAGAATCTTCTTGCACTTTATCAAAATCCGTTTTAGAATGTCTTGCAATGATGTCGTACAATTCTTTTTTCATCTTCAACACTTCCTTCACTGCAATCTCCATATCTGAAGCTTGCCCTTGTGTTCCAGCCATAGGTTGGTGAATCATTACTCTCGAGTGAGGCAGAGCAGTACGCTTGCCATCAGCTCCAGCACATAACAAAACCGCTCCCATTGAGGCAGCCATTCCAGTACAAATAGTGGCTACGTCTGGGTTAATGTATTGCATTGTATCGTAAATTCCTAAACCGGCATATACTGAACCTCCAGGAGAATTTAAATAGATTTGGATATCTTTTTTTGCATCGGCAGATTCTAGAAATAACAATTGAGCCTGAATGATATTGGCCACTTGATCGTTTATCCCTGTTCCCAAGAAAATAATTCTATCCATCATTAATCTAGAGAAAACGTCCATTTGAGCAACGTTTAATTGTCTTTCTTCAATGATGTATGGAGTAATAGATGCATCGATATAACTATCAACATGCATGCTATTTAATCCTTTATGCTTGGTAGCGTATTGCCTAAACTCTTTATGATAATCCATGGGTAAATTTCGAAATTAGTTTCTCTTTTTCTCTGCTAATTTAATGAAATCCTCGTAGCTAATATCCTTTTCTTTAATCTTCACAGTGTCCTTGTAAAAAGCTCTCAGTTTGCTTTGATACATCTGCTCGTAAAGCTTTCTGCTTTCATCTTGATTTGATAAAACTCGCTTAGCAGTATCTTCTAATTCTGTCTCATCCATCAAGTTTTGCCCCATGCCTTGTAATTGCTGTTTGATCATGCCTTTAGTATGCTCCATGATCTCTTCAGGGCTCACTTGAATGTTGTGAGATTTAACCAATTTATTTTCTATCAATTGCCACTTCAAGCCATTGGAATATTGCTCGTAATCAGATTCGATTTGCTCATCGGTAATTGGTTCTTCGTTGGCAGTTTTCAGCCACTTTTTCATAAAAGCATCTGGCAACTTCAACTTGGCCTTCTTAATCAATGAATCTTGTATTTCTCTTTCAAACAGCTGATCAGAGTTTTTGAGCAAAACTATTCTCCATTTCCTCGCGGATTTTGTCACTCAATTCTGCTTCAGACTTGATAACATCCTTTCCATACAGTTTGTCAAAGAATTCTTGATTCAACTCCGCTGGCTCTGTTCTGTGTACTTTCTCAACAGTGAATTGAAATTCATCTTTAATGGAACCCACTAATTTTTGATCGATTCCTAACCAAGCTGCAACATAATTATGAGCAGCAATATTTTGGGGCTTACAAACTATAACATCACCTGGCTTAGCTCCGATGAATTTCTTTTGGTCTTTGCTTTTTTCAATGGTACCAATATTCAATACCGTCCCATTCATTATTCCTGCCTCTTTGATTGCTCCTTTTTCCAATTGAACAAACTTTCCATAAAGCATATCATCTGCAACAGCCTCATCAACCTCAGCCATTTTACCATAGCGTTTTGGCAATCTCAGTAATTTGATCAGCAATCATTTTATCGCTAATCTTCACTTTGAACTTTTCAAATTTATCTTTCTCAGTAACGTCTACCTTAACTTCAGGAGCCAATCCTAATTCATAAGTAAACTCAAATTCTTTTTGAGTTTCCCAATCAATTTTTTGAGCATCTTCTTGCTTAGGCAACGGGTTTCCTAAGATTTCAATCTTTTCTTCTCCAATATAACTGTAGATCTTATCAGAAAGCAAACGATTTACTTCCTCTAATAAAATTTGTGCACCAACCATTTTTTTAATCATACCCATTGGCACCATACCAGGACGAAAACCTGGCATTTTCGCTTGCTTACGATAGTTTTTCAAAGAGTTATCTACTTTCTCTTTGTAATCGGCTTCTGCCACCTTAATTGTGATTTCAGCATTCAGCTGATCGATGTCTGTTCTTTTTACTTCCATTCGAAATTATTTTAAAAAAAAATGGCGTACAAGCCGAGACTTTACGCCATTCATTAGTGCGGATGGAGGGACTCGAACCCACACGCCGTGAAGCACTAGATCCTAAGTCTAGCGTGTCTACCAATTTCACCACATCCGCAGATTTGTATATGAACGCCTGTTAAAACAGGAGTGCAAAAGTAATTAATTATTCATAAATCAGATTAATTTTTAGCTTAAAAAATTCCCAGTCTAAGCCGCTAAATACCTAGCAAGGCCGCTAAAAAAATGCTAACATTGTTTTAAAATTTAATAGACATGATACAGATTAGACCAGAAGAAGTTTCCATGGGCAAATTGCACAATTACCTGTTGGGCTCGGTTGGGCCGAGACCCATAGCGTTTGCTTCTACAATTGATGGCAAAGGGAATAGAAACCTAAGCCCTTTTAGCTTTTTCAATGTGTTTAGCGCAGCACCTCCTATTGCTATTTTTTCACCTGCAAAAAGTGGGAGAACCAACACTCAGAAAAATACTTACGACAACATCAAAGAAACCATGGAAGTAGTGATCAATGTGGTGAATTTTCCAATTGTTCAACAAATGTCATTGTCAAGTACCGCTTATGATAAAGACGTAGATGAGTTTGTAAAATCTGGCCTAACTCCTATTCCATCTGAATTGGTTAAACCCTTTCGAGTAAAAGAATCTCCAGTTCAATTGGAGTGCATCGTAAGAGAAGTTGTTGAACTCGGAGATGAAGGTGGTTCAGGAAATTTGGTAATTTGTGAAGTAAAGCTGGTTCATATTGCGGAAGAGATTTTAAATGAAGAAGGAACCATCGATCAGCAAAAAATTGATTTGGTTGGAAGAATGGGTGGCAATTATTATGTGCGTGCCTCTGGAGAGGCCTTATTTGAAGTTCCGAAACCAATCCGACAAAAAGGGATGGGTGTAGATCAAATTCCTGAAGCCATTCGATTAAGCTCTATCCTCACTGGAAATGACTTAGGCATGCTAGGCAATGTAGAAGCACTGCCTATTGAAGAAGATATAAAAGCCTATGCTTCAGCCCATGATCTTCCTGCAAATCAGGATGAGAAACATAAAATTGCACAAGCATTGTTGTTGGAGGAAAAAATTGAGGAGGCTTGGAAAGTATTAATGAATTAAGAGAGATTAAACTATAAAAAAAGCCGCTCAGAATCTGAGCGGCTTTTTTTATAGTTCGTGTAAGAATTATTCTTCTGTGCTTTCTGGAGCAGCAGCTTTCTTATCAAATTTCTTGTAACGGGTTTTGAACTTGTCAATTCTTCCTGCTGTATCAACCAATTTCATTTTACCAGTGTAAAATGGATGAGATTTGTGAGAAATTTCCAATTTTATTAATGGGTATTCATTTCCATCTTCATGCATGATTGTTTCTTTACTTTCAGCTGAAGAACGTGTTAAAAAAGAGTAGTCGTTAGACATGTCTTTAAAAACGACCATTCTGTAATTTTCTGGGTGTATACCTTTTCTCATAATCTATGTCCTTAAAAAATCGGACGGCAAATATACAAAAAACTAAGATGATGGACTTAATGAGGCTTATTTTTTTTAGCCCTTTTAAAAATTCCTCTTCATCTTCTTAAAGGCCCAAGAATACTAATAAAACAAAGTTTAGTATCTGCGATAAAATTCGGAATTTCGCAACAAACAACAACAGCATGAGCAAAGTACATAATTTTAGTGCCGGCCCTTGTATCTTACCACAAGAGGTGATGCAAAAAGCATCTGAGGCCATTGTCAATTTTAACGACCTAGATCTTTCTCTAATTGAAATATCACACAGGAGCAAAGATTTTGTCGAAGTGATGGACAAAGCAACGGCGCTGGTAAAAGAACTATTAAATGTACCTGATGGTTATGAAGTCTTGTTTCTGCAAGGTGGTGCAAGTCTTGGCTTTTTAATGACAGCCTATAATTTTCTTCCTCAAGGAGAAAAGGCGGCTTATATCAATACTGGTACTTGGGCAAGTAAAGCAATAAAAGAAGCAAGTCATTTAGGAAGTGCTGAAGTTATCGCTTCTAGTGAAGACAAAAACTTCAATTACATTCCAAAGGGATTTGGAATTCCTAACGATGCCAAATACCTCCACTACACCTCAAACAATACCATTTTTGGAACTCAATTCAAGAGAATGCCAATCAGTCGTATTCCGATAATTTGTGACATGTCATCGGACATATTTAGTCAGGAAGTTAATGTAGGAAATTACGACATGATTTATGCCGGAGCACAAAAAAACATGGGCCCTGCAGGAACAACATTGTACATTGTTAGAAAAGGAGCCTTAGGAAAAACTGGCAACTCCATTCCTACCATGCTGAATTTAGAGACGCATATAAAAAAGGAGTCCATGTTTAACACACCACCTGTATTTCCAATATATGTTAGCATGCTGACTCTAGAATGGTTAAAAGAGAAAGGTGGAATTCCATGGATCCAAAAAAGAAATCAAAACAAAGCCAATTTGTTGTATAGTGAAATAGACCGCAACGAATTGTTTAAAGGGGTTACTGCTAGAGAAGATCGCTCGAACATGAACGCCACATTTGTTTTAAATGATAAGGCCCATCAGGCTGAATTTGATGAAGCCTGGAAAGCAGCAAACATCAGTGGAATAAAAGGTCATCGATCAGTAGGAGGTTATAGAGCTTCAATGTACAATGCACTTCCATTAAAAAGTGTGCAAGCATTGGTAGACGTGATGAAAGAATTTGAACGCACAAAAGGATAAAATGAAAGTATTAGCAAATGATGGCATTTCTGCCTCTGGAAAACTGGCCTTAGAAGCTGCAGGATTTACGGTAAGCATAAATACAATTCCTCAAGAAGATTTAATTCAAAGCATTAATGACGATGGCTATGAGGTAGTTCTAGTTCGATCTGCAACTACAATTAGAAAGGATCTTATGGATGCTTGTCCCAACTTAAAAATGGTGGGACGTGGTGGCGTTGGAATGGACAATATTGATGTAGAATATGGTCGATCCAAAGGAATACATGTATTCAATACTCCTGCTGCTTCATCCCAATCTGTAGCTGAAATGGTTATGGCTCACCTATTTGGTGCTGTGAGAATGCTATATGACGCAAACAGACAAATGCCCAAGCATGGCAATAGCGATTTTAAAGTACTTAAAAAGAAATACGCCAAAGGCATTGAGTTAAGAGGTAAAACCATCGGAATAATTGGCTTTGGAAGAATAGGTCAAGCACTTGCCTCCTACGCCTTAGGTTGTGGAATGAAGGTAATGGCCCATGATGCTTTCGGAGCTGATAAATATTCTTTAAAGCTTGACATTGCTGAACAGTCCATTTCTGTTGATGTTGAAAATCAATCCATTGACCAGGTTTTGTCAAATGCAGACGTTCTAAGTTTTCACATACCAGGTGGACAAGCACCTGTTATAGGAAGTGAGGAGTTGAATCAGATGAAAGATGGCGTGATCATCGCCAATGCAGCAAGAGGCGGCGTGATTGATGAATCAGCCTTGTTAGATGCACTAGATAGTGGCAAAGTTGCTCATGCGGCATTGGACGTATTTGTTGGCGAACCTAAGCCAGACCCTAAGGTATTAGCTCATGAGAAAATCTCTTTAAGTCCTCATGTAGGTGCAGCAACTATTGAAGCCCAAGACCGCATAGGAACAGAATTAGCAGAGATTATCATAAATTATTACCAACAGAATTAAGGATTAGTCAATTAATCTTATTTTGTTAGTCAACATTGGTAAATTGTGGCAAAAGTAAAACCCTTTAAGGCATTTAGAACCTCAAGAGACAAGGTACATTTAGTGGCCTCACGCTCCTACATTAGCTATTCTAGAAAGGGATTGAGTCAAAAGTTAGATGAAAACCCCTACACTTTTTTGCACATTCTAAATCCGGAGTATAAGGTTAGAAAAACTACCGCGCCGAATTCTGCCGCCCGTTTTAAAATGGTAGCAAAAAAATTCAATGAATTCATTGATCATCAATATTTAGTGCAAGATGAAAAGCCTAGTTTTTATCTATATCGACAAATAAAAGATGGGCATCCATACCTTGGAATAATTGGCTGTGCATCAATTGACGATTATTTCAATAAGGTAATCAAAAAGCATGAAGCTACCATTGCTCTGAGAGAGAAAATGTTTAGCAATTATTTAAAAGCTACTGAGATCAATGCTGAACCAGTTTGCTTTACTTATGCCAATAACTCAACTATTGATAAAATTTCACAAAAGAAAATATTAGAGCGGCCAGAATATGATTTTACTACTACCAATAGAGTGAGACATAGTTTTTGGCTAATTGATGAAACCAATTTGGTGCAATCGATAGCTGAGGCATTTGAAAAGGTGGATTCAATTTACATTGCCGACGGACATCATCGGTCGGCTTCCTCTGCATTGATGGGAAAAGAATTAAGAGATCAGAATCCGAACCATACTGGAGATGAATTGTACAATCAGTTCATGGGGATATTTATCCCAGAGTCTGAATTGCAAATTTTTGAATTCAATCGCCTAGTTAAAGACATTGGAAATCTCTCAACTAACGAATTCATTAAAGCAATAAGCAAAGCATTTGAAGTAGTTCATGTGGGAGCCAAACATTTTGTCCCAAGAAAACTTCACGAAATAGGCATGTACATTGATGGTTCTTGGTATTGTTTAATTCCTAAGGAAGGCCTTTTTGATTTGAGTGATCCTGTAGCCAGTTTAGATGTTTCCATATTAACCAATCATATTTTATCGCCTATTTTGGGAATATCTGATTTAAGAACAGATACCAGAATATCGTTCATGGGCGGACAGTCAGGAATAGAAACATTAATGAACGAAGTGGATACCTTTAAGGCGAGAGTAGCTTTTTCTCACTTTCCTGTAAGCATGGAACAATTAAAAGTAATAGCCGATGCAGATTGCATTATGCCCCCTAAAAGCACCTATATAGAGCCCAAATTAAGAAGTGGCCTTACCGTTTTTTCAACCAACGAAAAACACAAATAATGAGCATTGCTGAGCAGCTTAGCAAAGTAAAATCTACCTTAAAGCCAGGAGTTGAATTGGTAGCTGTCTCCAAAACAAAACCCATTGAGGCCATTCAAGAAGCTTACGATTCAGGTCAGCGAATTTTTGGTGAAAACAAAGCACAAGAATTGCAACAAAAGGCAGAAAGTCTAGCTGAAGATATACAGTGGCACATGATTGGTCATCTTCAAAGGAATAAAGTAAAATACATTGCGCCGCATGTTGCTTTAATCCATTCAGTAGATTCATTGAGATTATTAAAAGAAATTGACAAGAGAGCTATTCAGCAGAACCGCTGCATAGATGTTTTACTCCAAGTATACATCGCCAAGGAGGAAAGTAAATTTGGATTGAATGATCAAGAACTTGCTGAGCTGCTAAACCATCCAGAATACAAAGGACTGCAGCACATTCGAGTTTGTGGATTAATGGGAATGGCTAGCAATGTGCAAGATCAAGCCATAGTTCAGGCAGAATTTTCCTATTTGTCAAAACTGTTTAACAGAATAAAAACAGATTTTTTCCCGAACCAACCCTCCTTTGATACATTAAGCATGGGAATGAGTGGAGATTATGAAATTGCCATGGAAGAAGGTGCCAATTTAGTTAGGATTGGGAGCTCAATTTTTGGGGCAAGAAATTACTCGAATTGATTCCTGAAAATAGCATACCAAGCTGGAGGCCTCATGGGAAAGCCATTTGGGCATTTTGGAAAGGAGAAAAAGAAGCAAGTATTGGGATATTAATGGATGATGGCGAAGAGGTTTTTATGCCAGCCAGTATCTATTTCAGGGCTTGGAATGAAATGCCAGAATTGGAAAAAATCGCCCTTCAAGCTTGTAAAGGAAAAGTGTTGGATGTTGGCGCGGGAGCTGGGGCTCATTCACTTGTTCTATCAAAAAATCACAAAGTCGACTCGATAGATATTGATCCAATCGGAGTAGAAATAATGCAAGCCAGAGGATTATCAAATGCCAAATGCGAAGCCTTTCTGCAATTGAACGAAGAGAGCAAATATGATACACTCCTATTCTTAATGAACGGAATCGGAATTGCTGAAAGCATTGAGGGTTTAAAGAATTATTTAAAAAAGGCAAAAAACTTACTGAATACAAAGGGGCAAATAATTTTAGACTCCTCAGATTTAAGAATATCCAATCCAGAATTAGAAGCAGGTGGAAATTATTTCGGTGAAATTTCGTATCAATTATCTTATCAATATGAATATGGCTCTCCCTATAATTGGTTGTACATCGATTTTGAAACTTTGAGTCAAATAGCGGCAAACTTAGCTTGGAATTCTGAAAAGCTTTACGAGTCTGAAGATGGAAGCTATTTAGCTAAATTGTGGCAATAAACTATGGCGGTATTGCTGATCCTGAAAAGCAATTTTATCCTAATTTTGCTTCTCAATTTGAATCATGACCACAGCGAACAATTCCATAAAAACCATCATCAAAGATCTAGAGGCCAGTGATGTTAGAACCGTGTTAGATGCAATTAAACGCAATCGAAAAGATGGCAATGGCACCTCCTTTGAGGCCATGCTTCAATTATTATTGAAAACGGATGAACCTGATGTTGAAGCAGCAATTGTTCAATTTTTATTTGATCTAAAGGATGAGGAAAGCATTGGGCCATTGATTTCTGCCATCCAAAACAAAGATTTCGAATACTATCATTCTTTCTTGGTTGCCACTTTTTGGCAGTCGGCACTAGATGGATCATCTTATCTAGAGGTTTTTGTTAAAGCCGCTATCAAAGGTGATTACATGGTTTGTCTAGAAGCCTTGACTGTCATTGAAAATTTTGACTCTTCATACAATGAGCAGGACTTGTTAGAATATGAAGACGAAATCAAGGAAGCTGAAGAGAAGGAAAGTCAGAAAGAAAAAAAAGACCTATTGCGCAGTTTAGCTGATGTAGTTAGAAATTTACCTATTGAAGGAGAGTAAGATGGCAAAAAGAGATTATAGTGAATTAAAAGAGAAACTGAATAAAAGCACAGAATGGCCATCGGTCTACTTCTTTAAGTTTATTATTCCAGCTGACAACCAAAAATTAGCTCAAGTGGAAGCACTATTTGGCCCAGAAGCTACAGTTAGCATTAAGCAATCTACTAAGGGCAATTTTTCAAGTGTAAGCGCCAAAGAGTTAATGATGAATGCCGATGAGGTGATTGCTAGGTATCAAGAAGCTGAAAAAATAGAAGGCCTGATGGCTCTTTAAACCTTAGTCTTCTTCAACTAAGGCTTCCATTGGATATCTAAGTCCCTCCATTTTATTTACTCTAGCACGAATAGACCCTACCAAAATTGGGGTTTCAATGTACAAGGGCACCCTATTTTTGTCATCACTAACCCAAACCGTCATTTCTTCGCCCCCATTAAAAATAGTTCCTTCAATTAATAGAGGAGAAAAAAGAATGCATCGAAATTTGCCAAGGCCTTTTACCTTAATTTCTTTTTTTCCTAGATAACGCAAATAACTTTCATGTGATTCATTATCTAGAAATATGTTGATTGGAATTTTATCATTGACCTCAGCTTTTGAGAAATCAATGTTCCTCGCGTGGTAAATCATGGTCATTACATCAAAACTGCAGGGCTTCAGATCCACGGTATCCTTTACAGGATCTTCCTTTTCACTCATTTGTCTAAGCGTAACCACCTTTTTATCCTTGTTTTTAAAAATATAATCTTCTCGAATAAAAGTTCCTCCTTCATTCACCGATCTTTTAAAACGCAGCGGCTGAAATGATGCAACATTTACCCAGCTTTCATAATGATCTCGAACTTCATAGATCCAATCGTATTTCTTAAGGGTTTTGCCAACACTATTGAAATGAAAGTAGTTTTGCTTTCCAATTTTTTGAGAATCTATCTCAAAAAAGACCTCGCCAGCGCTTACCCAAAGTCCTGCTAAATGATAATAAATGGTATAATCTACCCGTTCTCCTACCTGAAACGAATTGTTCTCAAGTTGGCAATCTTGGGCAAATATTTTACCACTTATGAAGAAGATTAGGAGGATTAAGTTCAATCTCATGCCTCAAATAAACGAATATTATGAAGGAAGGTTTCAGAAAAAAATGATTTAAGTCATTGTTCTTCCTTGCACTTATTTCAAAGCATAAATATAGATTGACAAGTCAAGGGAATTAATTCTAATTTTGCTAAATGACATTTGAGTTAAAGACGGAGTACATTGAGCTAATAAAATTGCTCAAACTAATGGGAATAGCAGAATCAGGAGGAATGGCCAAGCAGATGGTTGAAGATGAGATGGTTATTTACAATGGTAGTGTTGATACCAGAAAACGCTTAAAGGTTAGAAAAGGAGATAAAATCTCAGTCGACGAAATCCAAATAGAAGTTGTCTAAAAGAAACACATGAAAACAATTAAAACACTTTTTATATTTTTCACCTTAGTTTCATTTGCTGGCTTGAATGCACAAAACAGCATTGCTTGGGATGTAAGAAATTTTCTAAGTCCTACTGATGGCTTCAACTACAATAGCAATGCGGCTGTGGATGTGAGCATAAGGATTGTAAATAATGGGCCAGGATTTATTTTTGCCCAAGATTCTTTGATATTTGACATTACAGTGGCAAATAATGATAGCACCGCATTTCTAAGGGTAAAAAAGCGTGCCGATCAAACCATCCATGTTAATGATAGGCCTAGTTATGTTTTGTTGAATAAATACCCATTTAGCAAAGATCATTCTTACACCATTTGTGTTACCGCTGTAGCAACTGATCAATACCCAGTTAACCAAACTAAAAACCCAAGATCTTGCATTTCATTCATTGTTGGACTTGATGATTTAAAGCCTAAAGCCGAGGCCATATTTTACCAAAATGGCAATCTTCGTTTTGAAACAGATGTCATTCGAGGTGGTAATGCTAAAATCTTGGATTTAAATGGACGCACTATTGTTTCTCAAAAGCTGAATAAGCAAACAGAACAAAATATCTCAATTTCCTCTCCAGCAAAAGGTTTTTATTTCCTGCAAGTAAGTGATGAGCAAGGCCGTTTTGGTATCTACAAATTCATTGTTCAATAAGGGACAAGGTAGCGCTTCACTTTTTTAAATTCTCTGTCGCTCCAATCCCGGTTGCTAACATACTCTACCATCATTCTTTTGTAGGGATCTTGTTGAAAGAAATAATCCAACACCTTTACTACTGGCCCTCTTAATCTAGAATTGAAAGAACAAATGGCTTGTAGCATGTTTTCTAAACTTGCTTCATCTAAATGATTTAAGCCCTGCAAAGCTTCTGCAGCATTTATTCTCGTTCTAAACTCATAAGACTCACTGGTATACTCGATAATTTCAAACATTGCCGCATCTTCGTACAAATTTCTAGCACGAAGTGCAAGGTGTTTAATCCTAACATTATGAGCCCTATTTCCCATTTCGTTCTCGGTCAATTGAAGGTAGTTCTTTATATTATTTGGATAATAAAAAGCCAATAAATCCAAAGCCTTTTCGATCACTTGATAGGAGGAATCTTGAAGCAATGCCCTATAGTAAGTTTCTAAATTTTCAGGAATCCTAAGGGTATGGTCTAAGACAGCTTTTTTAGTGTCGGTATCTCCTTTTGAAAAGGCCAACTTCACCAATTCCTGACTATCATCATTCAGTTGGGGTAAGATATGAGCAATGATGGCCGACTTTAATCCATGAAACTTTTCTGCCTTATAACGGTTCATTAGGAATTGATTTTTTCCTTCAAATTCTTGCTGAATCAATGCAACAATGGCATCATGGCGATCCAAAAGGTGTTCAGCCTTTTCTGCTTGCGCTTTAAGTTGTTCCAGTGATTTATCAAAAGACACAGATTTCATCACCCTATTATCTGGGTCGAAAAGCACAAAATCCAGAATCTGACCCTTTTCTAAATTAAATTTAATTTGCTGTGATGGCTCGTGAATACGAACTGTTTTTTCTAAAATCTTCCCTGATTTCAACACCACTTGAAATTTGATTGGCATATCAAATAAGTCGACCAAATTGTTTTGATGATGGATTTGCTTCACTTCAATCTGAATTGGTCCATCCTCTTTTAGCAAGTTAACTTCATAAGCAGGTTCGCCACCTCTATAGACCCAATCTTCCCAAAACCAATCTAGGCTCAATCCCAATCGTTCGTGAAATGCCACCAATAAATCTTTCGAGTCTACATTACCAAAAGCATGTTTCTTCAGATAATGCTTAATTGCTGCATTGAATTGCTCTCTTCCAACAACATCTTTCAACATCTGCAAAACAAAAGCACCTTTTGGATAATGCCGCACGGTTCCTGCTTCACTATGGGCGATTGGTTTTAAATTCTTTTGCGTTTCGGCAAGAGATTGATTTTGATAATCTCTTCTTACCCAATCGAAGTGGTCTTTTCCAAAGGCTTCTTTTTGATACATCATGTCGTAATGTGTGGCAAAACTTTCTTGCAGCCAATGGTCAGCACTTGCTCTAGCAGTTATTAAATCACCAAACCATTGATGAGCCAATTCATGGGCATCAACACGAACATAGTTTTTATCCAAATAACTTCTTTCGTCTACCAAATAAAAATCACCAAAGATGGTTGCCGTTGTATTTTCCATTGCTCCATACATGAAATCTTGTACGGGAATTTGAGAATAAGACTCCCATGGATATGGCAAGCCAATTTCGCTTTCAAAGAAGTCAAACATCTGCACAGAATACTTATAGGTTGCTCTTGAGGCTTCTTCCTCTCCTGGATAATAATACAAGTTCATGGGCAAACCTGATGCAGATTTCTTTTTAAGTACATCGTACTTCCCAATTCCTAACATCATGAGATAAGAAGCATGAGGGTGAATCATTTTATAATGCCAAGTATTTAGTCCATCCTTTTTCTTTTTTCCTAAAAATTTTCCATTCGAAAGCACTTCAAACCCTTTCTCGAAATGCACAATCATTTCAGTCGTTAACTTGTCGTTTTTCTCATCGTACATTGGAATCCAGTGCCGGTTGTTTATGCCTTGTCCTTGTGTCCAAATTTGCTTTCTACATTTTTCTTTGGGGTCATTCCATCCAATAAAGTAAAGGCCCTTTTTAGGACTGCAACTGTAACTAATTTCAATCTGATGCTTAGAGTTCCAAGTCAAGGCTTGGTCAAAATGAAGAATTAATTTTTTCCCAGTATTGTAGAACTTTATTTCCTTCTGATCAAGGAGAATAGATTTAACATCTAATCTAACCGCATCAAGAACTAGGCTATCAATTGATTGTTGCAAAACGATAAAATCTTCAGAGACTTTTCCAAAAAGCATTTCATTTTTTAAGTCAAATTTGACCTCCAATTTCAAATGGATCATGTCAACAGAATGTGCTCTAGGTGCGAGACCTTTATCGGCATAATAATGCCTTTGTTCTGATTGAGAACTAAGCTTGAAAAAAGAAAATAGGAGAATTAATAATATGGAAAAACGACAATTTTTCATGTGCTGAATTTAGGTTTTCGAATTTAAGGATAATCTAAATCATCGCATTTTTGTTAAGCTTCGTTAAATCTAAAAAGCTTCAATAATTGACATCAAATCGCTGGCAAATTTGTTTATTTTTGTTCGTCAAGCAAAGGAATAATGGGCAGTCTGCTTAAAAAAGAATTACAAGATTTTCTAGGCTCTTTGATCGGATACATGGTTATAGTTGTATTTCTGGTAATCATTGGGCTTATCATGTGGGTTTTCCCAGGCGACAATAATGTATTGGATGGAGAATACGCCAGCTTGAATGCCTTGTTTAATTTGGGTCCATGGGTTTTTATGTTCCTGATTCCAGCAATTACCATGCGAATGTTTGCAGAAGAAAACCGCACTGGAACTATAGAATTATTGCTGACTAAACCACTGAGAGACACCCAAATAATTCTAGCGAAATACCTAGCCGGACTGATTCTGGTTTTTATTTCTCTAGTTCCAACTTTGGTTTACTTCCTTACCATTTACTTCCTCGGAGCTCCTCAAGGAAACATTGATCAGGGTGGAATGTGGGGTTCTTATTTAGGCCTGTTTTTCCTAGCTGGTGGCTTTCTTGCCATAGGATTGTTTGCTTCCTCACTTACAGAAAACCAAGTGATTTCATTTATCCTTGCAGTTTTCTTGTGTTTTTTCATTTACATAGGGTTCGACTTTATCAGTTCATTTGACTTGTTAGGCCCTTTGGATTTAATATTTCTCAAGCTTGGCATTAATGAGCATTATACTTCAATGAGTAGAGGAGTAGTTGACAGCAGAGATGCAATTTATTTCTTATCCCTAATTGCGCTTTTCATCCTTTTAACACGATTAAAACTAAGTGCTAGAAAATGGTAAAGGGTTCTGCTAAACAAAAAGACATCTTAGGACTTGTCATCGCCCTAGCAATCATTGTTCTAATCAACTTTATTGCAGGATTGAGTTTCTTTCGCATTGATTTAACAAGTGAACAGCGCTATTCCATTTCAGATGCAACAAAAACATTGCTAGAAGGACTAGAAGATGAAGTTTATGTTCAAGTTTATTTAGAAGGTTCATTCCCTGCCTCTTTTAAAAGGTTAAGAAATGAAACCAAAGAGATGTTGGATGAATTTCAAGCCTATTCCAATGGCAATTTAAGTTTTGAATTCATTAATCCATCAGAGCATCCCGACATAAAGGAACGCGATCGAGTATATAAAAATCTATTTGAGAAAGGCCTTAGACCTACCGACCTTGAAATTAATGATGATGATGGGGTCTCAAAAAAGGTAGTTTGGCCAGGAGCGATCGTTCGCTTTAGAGACATTGAAACACCTGTTCAATTGCTGAAGAGTCAGTTTGGTGCTCAGCCTGAGGTAATTTTAAACAGATCTATTGAAAGTTTAGAATTTGAACTTGCATCAGCCATTAAAAAAGTTTCTTCTCCCTTTATTGAAAGGATAGCATTTATAGAAGGTCATGGTGAACTCAACAAATATGAAACAGCAGACATTGTAAGATCCTTAAGGGACTTTTACGAAGTAGAACGAATTCGATTGGATGGAAACATCAACAGTTTAAGTGGCAGGAGATACAAAGACAGCACTGACGCCTCTGTAAGTAATCAGTTTGTAGCTGCAATTATTGCTGGACCCGATTCTTCCTTTGATGAAAAAGACAAATTCATTATCGACCAATTCATCATGTATGGTGGAAAGGTAATTTGGTTAATTGATGGTGTTGAAGCAAATATGGACAGCCTTAGAAACCCAAAAAACAACAATACTTTATTGGCCCTACCTAAAGTCCTAAATATTGAAGACCAGCTATTTAATTATGGAGTTAGAATCAATACTGATTTAATCCAGGATATGCAAGCTGCGCCTATTCCTGTTATCAGCGGACAATATGGTAACCAAATGAAAACACAGTTGTTTCCATGGTTGTATTATCCCCTGCTCTTTTCAAAAAACAATCACCCAATCAATAAAAACTTGGATGTTGTTAAAGCAGACTTTGCAAGCAGCATCGATTTGGTTGGAAATCAGGGCATTAAAAAAACAATTATACTTTCAAGTTCAAAATTGACAAAGTTGGTAAAGGCCCCAACCAGGGTTAGCTTAAACATGTTGAGTTATAATCCACCACAAGATCAATTTAACAAACAAGAAGTGCCAATTGGTGTGCTGCTAGAAGGTGAGTTTACTTCTGTCTACAAAAATAGATTAAGTCCAAGGGTAGCCAATGCAAGCGAAATAAAATTTAAAGAGACCAGTGATCAAACACAAATGTTGGTTTTATCTGATGCAGATATTATTCGGAATGAATACAATCCAAAATCAAATGAGTACTATCCTTTGGGTTATGATAAATACACCAAACAAACTTATGCCAATAAAGACTTTTTCTTGAATGCAATTAATTTCTTGGTAGACGAAAGTGGTTTGATCTTGTCTAATACAAAGAGCTTCAAGATTCGTTTATTGAATAAGAGTGCAATTCAAGAAAATAGAGGATTGATTCAAATATTAAACACCATTGCACCAATTGCATTAATTATCTTATTAGGGTTAATTATTCATTGGAACAGAAGACGAAAATTTGCTAGAGTAGCATGAAAAATTTAATTGGTTTACTTGTATTAATTGCCTTAGGATCATTGGCCTATTACCTTTATTACGTTTCTCCTGATACAGGAAATAAAGAAAATGCTGACCTAAAAGAATTTGCCATTGAAGATACCTCAAGAGTTAATAAAATATTCATGAGTCGACTTGATGGACAAAATGTTACCTTAAGTAGAAGAGGAAAGGATTACTGGGAAGTGAACAATAATTATAGAGCAAGAGAAGACGCTATTGATCTAATTTTAAAAACTGCGCATGACATTGAAATACAAGGGCCAGTTTCTAAAACTACTTTTGAAACCGTTGTAAAACGATTGGCAAGTTTTGCTACCAAAGTGGAGTTTTATGCTGGAGAAGATGAACCCATCAAAACTTGGTACGTTGGTCACCCAACCGGGACCAAAGTGGGCACTTATATGTTGCTAGAAGAGGACGGTCAAAAATCAAGCAAACCCTACATTACTCATATGCTCATGGAAAGAGGGAGCCTAGGTACTCGATTTTTCCTCGACAGCATTTTATGGAGAGACAGGGCCATGTTAAGAGCCAATCCTAAGAAAATAAAAAGCATTGCAGTCAGGCATTTTTCTGACACCTTACAATCATTTAAAATCAGGAAGACAGAGGAAAACAAATTCATTGCAAGCTCAATTGACGGAAGCAATGAACAGGAATTACATACAGATTTAGCCATTCCTTATTTCAAACTATACAGCGGGATATATTATGAATACTTGGATTTAAAAACTCCTCCAACTTTGCTAGACTCAGTTTTTTCTGGAATACCAAAACATGAAGCTCAAATTGTATTTGAAGATGGAAAAAAAGTGGGAATTTTTTGCCACAATTTACCCGTTCCTCCTGGTACAACTTTTCAAGGGAAACCAATTACTGCACATCCCGAAAGGATGTACGCAAGCAGCACCGAGTTAGGGCCTGATGTCTATTGCATTGTTCAAAACTTAACCCATGATCCCTTATTCCCAGATGGGGCAAGATTTCTTTCTTCAAAACCTGTTGAAAAGTAATCTTTTTAAGGGCTATCAATGCAGGGCCAAAAGCTATAAATTTGTTCTTTAACCAAAAGAATTTAACATGAAATTCATCGTTTCGAGTTCATCTCTGCTAAAGCAGTTGCAATACATCAGTGGTGTTCTAAATAGCAACAACTCTTTACCCATTTTAGATCACTTCCTTTTTGAGGTTGATGAGGACAAAATGCAAGTAACTGCCTCTGATCTAGAAACGACAATGACCACAAAGATTGGCATAGAGTCAAAGGAAAAAGGAATGATTGCCATTCCAGCAAAGTTATTATTGGACACCTTAAAATCTTTACCAGACCAGCCGCTGACCTTCACAATTGAAGCAAAGAAATTTGGAATCGAAATAAGTTCAGATTATGGAAAATATAGATTAGCTGGCCAGGATGGAGCAGAATTTCCAAAAACGCCTGAAGTTGAATCTCCATCTAGCATGGATGTTACTGGAGAGCTTTTACACAGCGCAATTGAAAAAACGCTTTTTGCAAGTGGAAACGATGATTTAAGACCTGTGATGTCAGGTGTCTTTTTTCAACTGAGCAAAAGTGATCTCACATTTGTTGCAACCGACGCTCATAAATTAGTGAAGTATGCTAGAATTGATGCTAAAGCATCAAAAGCAGCTTCATTCATTATGCCAAAGAAACCATTGAATTTATTGAAGAATGTTCTTTCTAGTAGCGATGATGCAGTTTCCGTTGAATACAACGAGACCAATGCATCCTTTAGCTTTGGAGATCATCAACTGATTTGCCGATTGATTGATGGAAAATACCCTAATTATGATGCGGTAATTCCAAAGGAGAATCCTAATAGATTAAGCATTGATAGAAATGCGCTATTGGGTTCAATCAAACGCGTTGGAATTTTCTCTAGCAAAACAACGCATCAAGTAAGGTTAAAAATTACAGGAAGTGAATTGCAAATTTCTGCTGAAGACATCGACTTTTCTAATGATGCAGTTGAGCGCCTAACATGCCAGTTTGATGGTGAAGACATGGAAATAGGCTTCAATTCTAGGTTCCTTGTTGAAATGCTGAGCAACCTAAATACTGAAGAGGTAAATCTAGCTATGTCTGCTCCTAATCGCGCAGGAATTTTAACTCCTGCCAGTGGAAATGATGGTAATGAACAGGTATTAATGTTAGTTATGCCTGTAATGCTTAACGCCTAGAGCAATCACTAGGATTTATTACCTTCGTAAGCATGAATAAAATGCTTTCGACTTTTTGCTTCATGCTGTTGGTTTTTACCTTAAACACCTCCTATGCACAACAATGGATTTCTCAAGGTGCAGAATGGCATTATTCATACAGCAACATTAGCGAAGGAGGGTATGTTCACATTAATTATGAAAAAGACACCCTAATTCAAGGGCAAAGCTGTCAGAAACTAAGCTTAATAAAGCATCGATTTGGAGTGACAAGTCCAGGAGGAACAATTCAATACCTTGGCAATAGTCACTTGAATCCAGAATTTACTTATAGTCGTGGTGACTCAGTATTTCACTTGCAAAATGGCTCATTTAGTTTACTTTACGATTTCTCCGCTTCCATCAATGATACTTGGAATTTAGGAACAGATAGCAATTCGTTTAACTGCGGTGATTCGCATGTAAGAGTAGATAGTTTATCAAGCTCAATCCATCAAAACAATACACTGAAGCACTTATGGCTTAGCGATCGAGACACTAACAACAGCATAGGTATTGTTGGAGAAGTTGTGAAGGGAATTGGAGCGGTTGATCAATTTCTGTTTGCTAGCCCTAGAAATTGCGACCCCAACATAATTATTGAATTTTCTACTTTTAATTTTAGATGCTTTAGTTCTAGCACTTTTCCGAAGTATAAAAAAGGAAATCAAGCATGCGATTACCCTTTAGGTGTTGGTTTAGAAGAAAATCAAAATTCTGCTGTTGTTCAGGTCTATCCAAACCCTGTTCAAGATCAATTGTTTGTTAAACTATCTAAGCCTGGATTGGAAACCATTCATATTCATGATTTATTGGGTCAACTGATTCATGAAAGCAAGAACTTAGAACTTAATGAAGTGATCGACATCAGCTCGTTTTCTCCAGGAACTTATCTAATTTCCATTATTGGCGAAAAAGAAAGTTTCACCAAAAAATTCATAAAAATCCCTTAAACCACCAATGGACTTATCCTTATTAAAAGAGCTTTGTGCTGTTCATGCTCCATCTGGAGATGAGCTAAACATGAAAAATTTTCTAATCAATTACATCAATGAACATTCTTCCTCTTGGGAAAATGATTTTGAATTAATTGAAGGAGATGAGTTTCAGGATTGTTTTCTGTTAAAGTTTGGCAATCCGAAAACAGCAATTTTTGCTCACATGGACAGTGTTGGGTTTACGGTTTCCTACAACAATAAATTAGTGAAAATTGGCGGACCAAAGGCCAATATTGGTAGTGTTTTTGACAGGTGAAGACTCCTTAGGAAGAATAGAGGGAAAATTAGTGTTTGAAAAAGATGAAGATGGAATTGAGTCTTTTAAAATCGATTTTGATCGAAACATTGAAAGAGGAACAAGTCTGGTCTATGCAATGAATTTTATCCAAGACGAAGAAAACATTCAATCATGTTATTTAGATGATCGATTAGGGATTTGGACTGCATTAAAGGTTTGCGAAACATTAAAAGACGGAATAGTTGCCTTCTCTGCCTGGGAAGAAGTTGGCGGAGGAAGTGTTGGTTACCTAGCTGCATACATGTACAATCAATTTAAAGTCAAACAAGCATTAATTGCCGATATCACATGGGTGACTGAAGGAGTTTCGGCAGGTTCTGGTGTAGCCATATCAATGCGAGATTCTGGCATTCCAAGGCAAGCCTATGTGAGACAGATTATAGCATTGGCAAAACAATCTGGAGTTCAATACCAAATAGAAGTAGAAAGTGCCGGTGGAAGTGATGGAAATGCACTTCAACGCTCGCCCTTCCCATTTGATTGGTGCTTCATTGGAGCACCAGAAAAAAATGTTCATCAAGAAAATGAAATCGTGGCTCTTTCAGACATTAAGGCCATGCTCCATCTTTATCAATTTTTGATGAATAAATTGTAATTCATGTCATTAAAAAGAGCTGACAGTATTAAAAAAGTAGTTTCGGAAAAGCCAAAAATTGTTGTTCCAAAAGACGACAATATGGACCCAATTACCATTGCAGCTATTCTAGTTTATTTTGGTTCTTGCATCTACTTAATTAGTACGTTCGGTGAGATTGATTTGCCTTTTGTTGGTTTAAGCAAAATGCTTTGTCTCTTTTTTGGTCTTTCCTTATTGATCCCTATCAAATGGTATAGAAAGCGCTTGACCATAAGTGTCTATGAATTCATCATATTCAACTTAATAGCTGTAGCCCCAGTTTTATGCAGTTTTGTCCTAATAATAAATAGCAGTATCACCGGAGATTCTTACATAGAAACATATAAAATTGAGAAATACGAAGTGACAGAAAGAACTGTATTTCTTGTTTTAGAGGACAATGCTTATGAAGATAAAAAGTATTTAAGAACGGTAAATTTGGGTGATGAAATTTCACCGGGCAAGAACGAATTCATAAGCATTAGGTTCTCTGATGGTCTTTTTGGGATTCGTTTAATCAAATCAAAGCGGATCCATTAAGGCTTTTTATTGATGAACTTGAGAATGTGCTCGCTAGCATACCCTTTTCCTAACAAAAACCGATACAAACGCTGTTTATCTTCCTCCCCTAGGCTTTTGGTTTTTCTAGCTATCCAATAATTCAAATTTTCATTCAGTACGCTTTCTTCAATTTGAGAAATTTCAGCACTAGCCATTTCACTTTCAATGCCTTTATTGAATAATCCTTCCATTAATTTAAAAGGGCCCCATCTCTTCACATTAACTTTGCCTTGAAGGTAGGCTTGAACAAAACGTTTTTCGTTAATGAAGTTTTCTTCTTCTAATCTGTGGAGTAATTCTTCAATTTTCTCTTTTTTTAAACCAAGCTGATAAGCCTTCGTAGTTACTTCTCTTTTGCTTCTTTCCTGAAAGGAGCAGTAGCTCATCATTTTGCTCACAACTTCTTCATAAGAATATTTTTTAGTGCCAGTTCGCATCCAATGAGGGTTTAATTTTCACGAAGTTAAGACGAGCAAATCCAAATGAAGAATAAAAAAGCATTGTATTTACTTCTAAGCGCTAATGCGGTTTCCCATCTAGCCCAAGGAATAAGCATGTTGGCAATTCCTTGGTACTTTGCTAAGCACCTTAATGCTGCATCTACATTTGGGGCAATTTATTCCATTGCTACTTTTATTACATTATTTTGGGGCCTTTACGCAGGAACGTTAATCGATCGATATCCCAGAAAAAATATCTTTCTAATCATTTGCATGGTCAGTTTTGCTGTGCTTATGAGCGCAGGTGGTATAGGACTATATTCAGGCGAAGTTCCCATGTACCTTGTAGCCGCAGTATTTTGCTTTACCGTTTTTAACTACAACATTCATTACCCTACCCTTTATGCCTTCGGACAAGAAATAAGCGAACCTAAGGACTATTCCAAAACCAATAGTCTGCTTGAAATCATGGGTCAGTCAACCAATGTTCTTTCAGGAGCGGCAGCTGTGATGTTGATCGAAGGGATCGATTTGGATTTAGGCTTATTCAAACTTCAAATTGAAGCTTGGAGCATTTATGAGATCTTCTTCTTAGATGGACTCACCTACTTGATTGCCTTTATCTTAATTTACTTTATCCGCTACAAGGCAATTGAAAAAATTGAAGTATCAAAGGCTCCTATAATGGTACGATTAAAAGAAGGGGTCCAGTACTTAAGACAAAGGCCTCTATTATTTGTTTTCGGAAATGCTTCTTACACTGTTTTCATTTTTATATTGATTTCTACACATATACTTTGGCCAATATACATTGAAGATTGTTTAGGTGCAGAAGGGGATGTTTATGCCTTTACCAAGGTCAATTATGGCATAGGTGCATTATTGGCAGGAATTTTTATTCGGTTTTTATTGAAAAGATGGACTAGCGTAAAAAGCATTATCGTTTTAATGATTGTTTCATTATTCGCTTACTGGGCCTTAATGATAAGCCAAGAAGTTTACTTGCTTTTTACATTGGCTATTTTTCTAGGGATATCAAATGCTGGAATTCGAATAATGCGTGTGACTTACCTTTTCAATCACATACCAAATCACATCATTGGAAGAAGCAATAGCGTCTTTCAGAGCATAAACATTTTGCTCAGATCGATTTTTATTGGCTTATTTTCCTTGGCATTTTTTGCAGAAAATGGCAGAATCATTTATGCCTTTTTGATTGCAATATTGGCAATATCAATATCAGTAGTTCCGATGATGGTAAACTACAAGCGATTAATTCAACTTCCTAAAGAATAATTTCTTCCTTTTTTTGGTCGAAAAATTTATATTCAAGAAATTGATATGCTGATGATGCCCTAATGTTGATCCATTTTTTATGTTTGATGAACCACTTTCTTTGTGGAGACATCATGCCCTTAGTAAGATAGGCTTCCAGAAAAGGATGAACCACAAGGCTCAATTTTGACATGCTTTGCTGCTCGATAAGGTACCTTAGATTATTTTCTATCTCGTCGGTTAAAAGTATGCTCGCTTGCGACTCACCTGTGCCATTACAACAAGGGCATTTTTCTGCAGTTTTAATTTCCATTTCTGGTCGAACTCGTTGCCTAGTAATCTGAACAAGGCCAAACTTAGTTGGAGGAAGAACAGTATGCTTCGCTCGATCTTCCTTCATGAATTCTCTCATCTTCTCGAAAAGCAATTCTCGATTAGATGCATCCTTCATATCGATAAAATCAATGACAATGATTCCACCCATGTCTCTCAGCCTTAACTGGCGAGCCACTTCTGCTGCAGATTCAAGGTTTACGTCAATGGCATTTTTCTCCTGGTCGTCTTTGCTTCTGCTTCTTTGTCCAGAATTCACATCAACCACATGCAGTGCTTCGGTGTGTTCAATCACCAAGTAGGCGCCAGACTTCATGGTCACATTTTTTCCAAAAAGTGATTTGATCTGTTTTTCAATGCCAAAATGCTCGAAAATTGGCATCTTTCTGCGGTAACCTTTCACCATTGCTTCTTTTCCAGGAGCAATTGAAGAGATGTAAGATTTTAGTTCGTCTTTGGTATCGGCATTGTCAACATAAATATTATTGAAATCTTTATTCAATAAATCTCTGAGCATTGCAGAACTTCTACTGATTTCGCCAAGCACTCTATGGGGAGGTTTGGCGGTTTGCAATTGCTTAACACATTTTTCCCACTTCTGAGATAAATCACTTAAGTCGGCATGCAAATCAGCTACTTTTTTATTCTCGGCAACCGTTCGAATAATCACTCCAAAACCTTCTGGTCGAATGGATTTAATTAATCTTTTTAAACGGTCTTTTTCTTCCTGATTTCTTATTTTTTGAGAAACAGATATACGATCTGAGAAAGGAACAAGAACCATATATCTACCTGCAAGAGAAATCTCACTGCTTAGCCTTGGGCCCTTTGTTGAAATTGGTTCTTTGGCTATTTGAACCAAAGCATATTGATTGCCTTTCAATTGTTCAGCAATCTTACCTTCTTTATCGATGTCTTTCTCGAATTTAAAGTTCTTTAAGGAAGCTGTTTTTATTTTCTTATTTACAACTCCCTGAACAAAGCTATTTAAACTTGAAAATCGAGGGCCCAAATCAAGGTAATGCAGGAAGGCATCTTTACTATATCCAACATCTACAAATGCCGCGTTGAGGCCAGGCATCACCTTTTTTATTCTTCCCAAATAAATGTCACCAACAGAAAAATTATTGTTGCTTTTCTCCTTATGCAATTCAATTAACTGCTTGTTTTCAAGAAGGGCAATAACATCTTCAGATGACTTTGAGTTTATTACTAAATCTACACTCATATCACATCTACTGTATGCAAACGACAGAATCCCAAGGCATTAACATGCAGGGATCTATAAAAAACTGGAATAAAATGGAAGAGAATGCCCCAGAATGGGGCATTCATTTATTTCTTCTTCTTATGACGATTCTTACGCAATCTTTTCTTGCGTTTGTGAGTCGCCATCTTATGTCTTTTTCTTTTTTTACCGCTTGGCATAGCTTTATTATTTTATTTTATTTCTAATTTCTTTGATGTATGCGTCAACTTGCTGATTGGCAAGAGGATCATTCACCAGAGATTTATATTTTTCTAAATTTTTTATTCCTTCCTCAATATTCTCCTGACTCAATTGAACATCTGCTAAATACAAATAGGCTTCAGCATGGGTGGAATCAATCATTAAAATTTGATTAAATCGCTCTTCCGCTTTTTCAAATTGTCCCGATTGAATTGCAAAGTAACCCAAATTTGTTAAGGCATCTATATTTTCTGGGTCTTTAATTAACACCCCTTTCAAAATTCCAATGCCTTTCATTGGCATAACACCAAGGCTAGAATACCCTTCAACATAGGCCACCCCAATTGCGGTTTCTGCAGACAAATTGTTTGAATCGATTTTCAAAACCTCCTCATAAGCAGCAATAGCACCTTGAATCATTTCTGATGAAGTGTTCTTAGAAAGTCGATATGCTTTAAAGAAATTGTCTCCAGCCATGAACCAATTTTCAACGCTTGGCGATAATTTGGCCTTAAAACGACTGTATTCTGCAACAACTGGTGGAATGTTATTCCTTTTGGCGAATTCAATTATTGAATCGCTCAAAGCCAATTGATCCGCTTCATCGGCTGACTTTAAAGTGCTTTCAAGTTGTGCCAACTCCGCAATTATGGCTGAATCAAGAACAATGCTTGTTTCCAATTCAGTATCGTTTTCAGCACCACTATGACTTTCATGATCGTGATCATGATTGTCGATTAGATCCGCATCTGAATCTAATTGATTAGGAGCAAGAAAGATAAGAACGCCTAGTAAGACTCCTCCAATAAGGAGTAAAACTTGTATTTTGACCGTAGTCTTCATTAAATCTGATTAAGACTTAACACTTGTTTTAACTTTTTCAACAAAACTTTTAGACGGTTTGAAAGCTGGAATAACATGCTCTGGAATAATCATCGTAGTGTTTTTAGAAATATTCCTTCCAGTTTTTTCAGCTCTCTTTTTTGTAATAAAGCTACCAAACCCTCTCAAGTAAACATTTTCTCCCTGTTCCAATGAACTTCTAATTGCGTTCATAAATTCTTCAACAGTTGCTTGAACTGCCACTTTCTCTACACCAGTACTTTCTGAAATTTCAGCAACGATATCTGCTTTCGTCATCTTTTAAAATTAATTTTGTTATGAAAATTTTTTATCTCTTATATCTATACAATATAAGGGCGACAAATGTAATAATTTATTCTCTTTAAAGATGCCAATATCAGGCGCTTATTTCGCAATTTCAATTCATAAAATTTGATAGATCAAGCTACATTTTTTGCCGGAAGACTTCAAGAATGGTATCAAAAGAACCAAAGAAAGTTGCCATGGAGAGAAACAAAGGACCCCTATTTTATTTGGCTTTCAGAAATCATTTTGCAACAAACCAGAGTGGACCAAGGAAAGGCCTATTATGAGAAGTTTGTAAAAAATTACCCAAACGTTTCAGCCTTAGCTAAAAGCTCCGAAGAACAAATTTTAAAAGATTGGCAAGGCTTGGGATATTATTCAAGGGCCAGAAATCTACATGCTAGTGCCAAATTTATTGATGAAGAATTAAATGGAGCTTTCCCAAACAATTACAAAAACATTTTAAAATTAAAAGGGGTTGGAGAATATACCGCTTCTGCAATTTCTTCGTTTGCTTTTAATCAAGCTCATGCAGTTGTAGATGGGAATGTATATCGTTTACTTAGTAGGATATTTAACATAGAAACTCCAATCGATTCTACAAAAGGGAAAAAAGAATTTCAAGCTTTAGCAGATGCCTTATTAGATCGAGAAAATCCCTCCAAATACAACCAGGCAATCATGGAATTTGGTGCAATTCAATGCAAGCCCAAAAACCCGAATTGCCAAATTTGCCCGATGCAAGACAAGTGCTTGGCCTTTGCAAAAAATCTAATACAGGATCTTCCAGTAAAATCTAAAAAAATAAAACAGCGTACACGATTTTTCAATTACCTAATTATTGGAAACAGCGATCATCTTCTAGTGAAAAAAAGGGAAGGAAAGGGAATATGGCAAAACTTATATGAGTTCATTCTTGTTGAAATGCAGGAAAATTTAAAGGCAGAACAATTAATCAAAAGCATGGCCCATCTTAGAAATGCTAAAATCTTGGATGAAAGCAAACCCGTTAAACACCTATTATCACATCAAATTATTTGGGCAAAATTCATTGTTCTAAAAATGGAACAAATTAAGATACCGGAAAATGAATCATGGAAATTAATCAGACATCAGGATTTGGGCAGCTTAGCTGTTCCCAAATTAATTGAAAATTATCTCGAGGAAAAGAGCAATTTACTATCTTTGCTATCATCCTAATGAATAGAAATTAATGGCCGGAGTAAACAAAGTTATCCTAATTGGAAATTTAGGAAAAGACCCTGAGGTTAGACACTTAGAAAGTGGTGCTAGTGTTGCAAATTTCCCAATTGCAACTACAGAAACCTATAAAGATAGAAATGGCAACCGCCAAGAAAAAACAGAATGGCACAACATTGTCCTTTGGAGAGGTTTGGCAGAGATTTCTGAAAAATACCTTAGAAAAGGAAGTCAAGTTTACATTGAAGGAAAAATCACCAATCGTTCATGGGAAGATCAAGATGGGAATACACGATACATTACCGAAATTGTTGGCGACAGCATGACCATGTTAGGTGGAGCTAGGGATAGCGGAAATCAAAACAACGCTCCTGCTCCAAAAGCAAGCCCGAAAAAGGAAGAATCAAATCTAGATGATCCAGACGACTTACCATTTTAGTTTAATGCAGATGAAACAGGCCTGTACTAACGAAAAAAACAACATTGGACGACTCATTTGAACAGTCTTTCATGTTCATTGCCACGATGACTGAGGGGGTCTCCTCTCATGTCGAAATCATTTTATCTTGCCTGATCATGCTAGTCTTACTGGCACTCTCTGCATTACTTTCAGGATCTGAAGTTGCATATTTTTCATTAAGCCCTGCCGATAAAGAGGAAATTGAACAAGAGAAAGTAAAGGCATTTAAATCGATCAGCTCTCTATTAGACCGTCCCAAAAACTTATTGGCCACCATCTTAATCGCCAATAATTTTGTAAATGTTGGGATCGTTATTCTTTCTAGTTTTATTGCCGAAGGATTAATGCCTAGTTCGCTTAGCTTAACTAGTCGATTTGTAATTCAAGTGATAGTAGTGACCTTTTTACTACTGCTTCTTGGAGAGGTAATTCCAAAAATCTATGCCAATAGAAGCCCTTTAAAATTGGCCAACTTTATGGCCCTTCCACTGAGCAGCATTCGCACAGTTTTGATGCCATTTAGCTCTCTCTTAGTGAGTAGTACAACATTTATTGACAAGCGAATTAAAAAGAAAGGCCACAACATTTCTGTCGACGAATTGTCTCAAGCGCTCGATCTTACCGCAGAAGAAGGGGAAGGAAAAGAGACTCAAAAAGACCATCAAATTTTAAAAGGAATCGTCAATTTTGGCAATACGGATGTTAAACAGGTGATGACTTCCCGAGTTGATGTTACTTGCATTGATTCTAATCAAACCTATCCAGAAGTGCTAGCAACAATTTTAGACTCAGGCTACTCAAGAATCCCTGTTTTTGAAGAAAATTTTGACAATGTTTTAGGCATTTTATACATCAAAGACCTTTTGCCGCATCTAAACCAAGCAGATTTAGATTGGAGAAAATTAATTCGAAAGCCCTTTTTTGTTCCAGAAGGAAAAAAGATTGATGATCTATTACGGGAGTTTCAAACTAAGAAAATTCACTTAGCTGTGGTTGTTGATGAGTACGGCGGAAGCTCAGGAATCATTAGCCTAGAAGATATCCTAGAAGAAATTGTAGGTGAAATAAGTGATGAATTTGACGACGACGACCTTACCTACTCGAAATTGGATGATTACAATTACGTGTTCGAAGGTAAAATTGCACTCAACGACATGTATCGAGTATTGGATATCGACGGCGAAGAATTTGATGCAGAAAAAGGGGAAGCTGAAACTTTGGCAGGCTTAGTTTTAGAACTGTTCGGTAAAATTCCCAAGAAGAATGAAAAAATGAGACTAAACGACTATCAAATAAGCATAGAAGCGGCAGATAGACGGCGCGTAAAACGAATAAAATTAACCATACCTGTAATTCGGGCTGAAAAATGAATTCAATAAAGACCCTTTTTATTCTATTCATTTCCATCCTGCTCTTTGAAGGATGTAGTGAAACAAACCTCCCTAAACCTACAGGATATTATCGAATCGATTTGCCTGAAAAGAAAAACACTTTAATTGATAGCGTCGATTTTCCATTCCAATTTGAATTGCCACATTACGCAAGAGTTAATTTAAATCGAAATTCGAATGAACCAAATTTCTTTGACATCGAATTTCCAAGATTTAGTGCAAGGCTTCATCTCAGTTACATTCAAGTAGATAGCAATGCCAACAAATTATTAGAAGACGCACGTACACTTGTTTACAAACATGTTGCGAAAGCGCAAAACATTAAAGAAAATCAAGTTTTTAATCCAGAATCAAAGGTTTATGGAACCTTATATCAAATTGATGGAAATGCAGCATCTGGTGCTCAGTTTTTTTTAACTGATAGCAACCATCACTTTTTAAGAGGGGCTTTGTATTTTAATGTAGTACCCAATTTTGACTCCATTGCTCCTGTGCAAGATTTTTTGGTAGAAGACATCTCCAATTTTATAGAAAGTTTTAGGTGGAAACATTCCCTCTAAATTGATGCATTGCAAACACACTAGACCCTAATAAAAGGTAAGCACCCAGCTGATGAGCCAGTCCTAGTGATACTGGAACCTGATACAAGAGTGCAAATACTCCTAGAACGAACTGAAAGAATACAGCTAGGGTTAGGTAAATAATTGATTTTTTTTGGAGCTTAGTTATTTCTGACTTTAGGACAACAAAAGCGATGTAAAATACTATTCCAAGAACCAAGTAAGCCAAATAACGGTGTACGAACTGAACCCCGGCAAGACCTGAAATGAAGTTTATCCAAATGGGTTTCATGTTATAAACAGCTTCCGGAATCCATTCATCAGACATCTTTGGCCAATGATTGTAAATTTTCCCAGCATTTAAACCAGCAACATATGCGCCCCAAGTTATTTGAACCATTAAAATTGGCAAAAGAATCTTCAGCGCATTTTTTACATTCACTATGCTCTTTTCGGCCTTTGGGAACCATAAACCTAATGCCACCCAAAAGGTGTAGGCAAAAGTGAGAAAGGCGGTCACCAAATGCATTGCCAATCGATAGTGGCTGACATCAGGGTCTTTGATTAAACCGCTTTTCACCATGTACCAACCAAGGAATCCTTGAAAGGCACCCATGAATAAGATCAATATCAATTTGGGATACAATTCTTTGCTGATTCTTCTTTTAAAAGCAAACCATAAGAATGGTAAAATGAACACAAGTCCGATTAATCGTCCAAACATCCTATGGCCATACTCCCAATAAAATATTGATTTAAATTCTTCTAAATCTATATTGAAATTGACCAGTTGATATTCCGGGTATTCTTTGTATTTGTCAAACAATAATTGCCAGTCTTCTGCACTTGTAGGAGGAATGCTGCCCATGAATAAATTCCATTCAACCATGGAAAGACCAGAATGCGTTAAACGAGTAAGTCCCCCCGATGGCCACCATAAAGAAAATAAGAACGCAACCAATTAATAGCCAGATAATAATAGGCTTGTTTTGTTTGCTCATGAAATTCTAATTATTAGTTGATAAGGAATTACCTCAAAGACTTTAGGAAGTATCCCAATAAATCAGGAAGAGAAAAATGAAAAGGCTTTCTTACCGTGCTAAGCGTCTCCTCGTCTTCTTGGTTTGATTCCATTTCTAAGTTCTTTTCTTCAGAGGTCTTTTCTTTGGAATCAATTATTTCTGCTTGGTATTGACCGTCATGTATGTCATCTATGTATGCCTCTAGTTCTTTAGAATTGGTTTGAGTTTCGTCAAATTCAAAGCTTGCAATTCCACTTTCATAATCAACCACACTTTTTGTCACGCCATCTAAATCCGCCACTTTATCTTCTATGTATTTCGCACAACCCATGGCACAAACCATTCCATCAACTTTCATCTCTACTGAGGCTAGCACAGGTTCTTGCTTCACCTGCTGGCAAGCAATTAAAACACTAAAAGAAATGATACAAAAGAGAAAAATTCTGAGGGCTTTCATGGGATTCGATTTCCAACAAAGATACTCATAAATGCAATTCACTTTTAGAATTCTACTTAGGAAAAGAACTAATTTCGCCATCTATTATGTTCGATTTCAAAAAGCCAATTGTCCAGTGGACTGTACTTGTTTTACTTGCATTTATATGGGGCAGCTCCTTTATTTTGATGAAGCGAGGATTAAACACATTTGATCACACCCAAGTTGCCTCCTTAAGAATCCTGATCTCATTTATTTTTCTCTCTCCCATCATTATTAAAAATGTTAAGAAGATCAAGTCGAGACAATGGATAAACATTTTAATTGCCGGACTTTTAGGAAGTGGAATACCTGCCTATTTATTTACCAAGGCTCAAACCCACATCAATAGTTCATTAAGTGGGATGCTGAATTCATTGGTACCATTATTTACTGTAATTATTGGCATCAGCTTTTTTAAACTTAAGATCACCAAACTAAAACTCATAGGTGTTGGCTTAGGATTAATTGGTGCGCTGGGATTGTTGGGTGCAGGACAAGGCAGTGGAATTTCCAATACAGATTTGAGCTATGGTGCCTTCGTAGTTCTAGCAACCATTTGTTATGCCATTAACATCAATTTCATCAAAACAAAATTAGCCGAAGTACATTCTCTAAACATCACCAGTTTTGGGTTTTTATTGATTGGGCCTTTAGCCGGAATTCATCTCTTCAGCACAGACTTCCTTGAGACATTAAAAGTGGAAGAATCTGCAATGGAGAGTTTAGGATATATTGCCCTACTTGCCATATTTGGAACTGCTTTCGCTGTAATCCTTTTTAACATGATCATCAAAAGAGTTTCGCCAGTCTTTGCATCATCAGTGACGTATATCATTCCTATTTTTGCCATACTTTGGGGATTTTTTGATGGTGAAACCATACTAGTCTCACAATTGGCTTTCATTGGAATTATCCTGATGGGTGTTTATATGGTAAATAGAGAGAATAGTCTAGAACGAAAAGCCTTAGAAGAAAGGGACAATAAAAAATAAGAAAGCTTTTGTTTTACGAAAGGCTTTTAGTAAATTTGCCCTCCATTTTTTAAAAACTAACGAGAACCCTAATCATGTACGCAATTGTAGAAATAGCAGGGCAACAGTACAAAGTAGAGAAAGATCAACAATTATTTGTTCATCGTTTGGAGGGAAAAGAAGGATCAAAAGTTTCTTTTGACAATGTTCTTTTAACTGCAGATGGCGATAAAATTGAAGTTGGCGCCCCAGCTGTAAAAGGTGTATCGGTTTCAGCAAAGATTCTGGAACACCTTAAAGGCGATAAAGTAATCGTCTTGAAAAAGAAAAGAAGAAAAGGTTATAAAGTGCGCAACGGCCACCGTCAATATCTAAGTAAAATAGAGATTGCCGGAATTGGTGCTTCCACTGCTAAGCCAAAAGCTAAACCAGCTGCAAAAGCTGAACCTGCTAAAGCTGAAGTAAAAACAGAAGCAAAGCCAAAGGCTAAGGCAAGTGAAGCGAAAAAGCCAGCTAGTCCTAAGAAGGCGACTGAAAAGAAAGCGACTGCCCCTAAAGCTGCCGCTAAGCCAAAAACAACAGCTAAAAAAGCAAGTCCTAAGAAAGAAGACAAAGGATCTGCTGAAAAATAATAAATCCTAAACCTATAAATCATGGCACATAAAAAAGGAGCCGGTAGTTCGAAGAACGGTAGAGATTCAGAAAGTAAACGCCTTGGGGTGAAAATCTTTGGTGGACAAGAAGCCATCGCTGGAAACATTATCGTAAGACAACGAGGAACAAAACACAATCCAGGTGAAAATGTTGGAATGGGAAAAGACCATACACTTTTTGCACTTAAAGATGGAGTTGTTAGCTTTCAAACAAGAGCTAACCAAAAATCTTTTGTTCATGTAAAGCCTGCTGCAGAAGCATAAGCTTTTCATAACAGCATTATAACCCTCTATTCTGTTCTGCAGCATATGAGGGTTTTTTTTTGAAAAATAAAGTATAAAAATGTTACAAGTAAGCACTATTAGAGCGGAAAAAGCGGATCTAATTCTTCGATATAAAAAGAGAAACCTAGATGTTTCCTCGCAACTTGATCAAATTATCGAATTGGATAATCAGAGGAAAGAAACGCAGCAATCTTTGGATTCCATGCTTAATGAAGCCAATGGTTTGGCAAAGCAAATAGGCGAGTTGTACAAATCTGGCAATGCAGAAGAAGCAAACTCTTTAAAGGCTAAAACCGGAGAAATCAAGGAGAAAAGCAATCACTTAAAGGAAGATTTAAAACGAAATGAATCTGCCATTGAAGAGGCTCTTATTCACCTGCCAAATGTCCCAAATAGCATTGTTCCCGCAGGAAATTCTGAAAATGATAATAAAATTATTGAGGAGCACGGACAAGAACTTCAATATAATTTTGAAGCAATTCCTCATTGGGAATTAGCAAAGAAATATGGTTTAATTGACTTTGAATTAGGTGTAAAGATATCTGGTGCTGGCTTTCCTGTTTATCAAGGAAAGGGAGCAAAACTTCAAAGAGCATTGATCAATTTTTTCCTCGATCAAGCTGAAGAAGCTGGATATGAAGAAGTCATCCCTCCTCACCTGGTAAACGAAGCTTCTGGAAGAGGAACAGGCCAACTTCCCGACAAAGAAGGACAAATGTATCACGTTCAGGCCGACGACCTTTATTTGATCCCAACTGCAGAAGTGCCAATTACTAACATCTACAGAGATGTTATTGTAAAAGAAAGCGATTTTCCAATTAAAAATTGCGGCTACACACCATGCTTTAGAAGGGAAGCTGGGTCTTATGGAAAAGATGTAAGGGGCTTGAATCGATTGCATCAGTTTGATAAAGTGGAAATTGTGCAAATAGAACATCCAAATAAATCGTATGAAGCTTTAGATGGAATGGTAAACCACATTAAATCCTTGCTGGAGAAACTTGGGCTACAATATCGCATAGCCTTGCTTTGCGGGGGAGACCTTGGCTTTACCTCTGCCATTACATATGACTTTGAAGTGTATTCTGCAGCACAAAAAAAATGGTTAGAAGTAAGTTCAGTCTCCAACTTTGAAACCTATCAATCGAACCGATTAAAATTGAGGTTTAAAAATGATCAAGGAAAAACAGAGCTGGCTCACACTCTAAATGGCAGTGCGCTTGCTTTGCCAAGAATTTTAGCTGCCTTACTTGAGAATTTTCAAAGCGAAAAGGGCATCCATGTTCCTCCAGTTTTGGTACCTTACACTAAATTTAATTTCATCGATTAATGAAATACTCTTTTGCTTTTGTCATCCTAGTTTCTTTATTCGTTTCCTCATGTGCCCCGAAAATAAGTACTGAAAAACAAGAACAACTTAATGAACTATCATTGCGTGCAGACAGCAGTCTACAAGAATTAAATTCTTTAGACACGGCCAAAGCATTCGCAAATGCAAGCCATTTTTGGGAGAACGTCAACTTTATTCAAAATAAAATGACTGATACCATTGATGTGAATACTGCAAAAACCATAGATAGATACTATGCTTTAAGAAAGGCTTTTAAATTGTTTCAGGCAAATTATTCTAAAAGTCTAAAAGAAATGGAGCTGTGTAAAAAACAGATTCAAGACCTTAACCACGATGTTAATAATGACATCGTAGACGAAACTCAATTCGATCGGTATTATCATTTAGAGTCGAACAATATCGTTCTTGCAGAAGAAGCTGTAAATGAAGTTTTAAGAGCCATCAATACCATTCTTCCAATTTACGATACCTTAAATCCGAAAATAGATTCTATTTTGGCCATTTCGAAATCTAGCGCAAACAGTAATAATGAAAACTAGAGGCTGGATCTTAAGCTTCCTCTTTTTTACTTTCACCCTTTCACTTGGAGCACAAAATGGGATACAAACCACCAAGAAATTGGCTGAACAAGCAGCTAATAATGGTGAGAATAAACAAGCCATAAGCTATTACAAAACTGTTTACAAACAGACCCAATCGGACACGGACTTTGGAAGCCTTCTTGAATTATACATTAAGACAGAAGAATTTAAAGAAGCTGAAAAACTTTGCAAAAAGAGACTAAAAAAGTTTCCCCAACGAATAGAAGTAAATGTAGACCTAGGGCATGTTTACGAGGAACAAGATAAGGAAGAACTTGCTGAGCAATCCTATAAAAATGGGGTAAAAGCCATTGATGAAGTTTCTACAAAAACTAGAATGTTGGCCAATCGCTTCAATCAATATAAGAAGTACAAATGGGTAGAAAGAACCTACCTAAAAGCAAGAAAAGAAGGAAAAGATGAACGTTTGTTTCAGTTTGAATTGGCCAATGCCTACGCTCAACAAGGAAAAACCGATGAATTGATTGAAGAATACCTAAACATTATCTCTTTCAATAAAGCCTACCTTCAAACCGTTCAAAATCTATTTGCAAGAGTATTACGACCAGACCCTGAAGGCAAACAAATGCAGGCATTAAAAGAAAAGCTATTAAGTAGAGTGCAAAAGAATCCAGACCAACTTGTTTATTCTGAATTATTGATCTGGCTGTACATTCAAGATGAGAAATTCTATGCTGCCTTCCTTCAAGCAAAAGCTTTAACAAGGCGTCAAGATGAGAATGGCTTCCGCTTGTTTAAGTTGGCCCAAATGTGCACTAATAATCAGGCTTATGAAACGGCAATTGCCAGTTATGAAAGCATTATTCAACTTAAGAAGTCACCTTATCTGATTCCTTCTCAGCTAAAAATATTGAATGTTAAAAAAACAGCTTTAGCAAAATCAGCTAAAACTACCATAAGTGATTGGGAGAATTTAAAAACAGCCTATGAAGTTAAACTATCCGAGCTAGGTAAAAGTTCTCTTACTTATGACATGATAATGGAAATGGCAGAAATTCAATCGTATCGATTGTTGGATCGCCAGAAAGGAATTCAAATTCTAGAAGATCTAATTTCATTGCCTGGAATTAGCAAACAACAAATTGCAAAAAGTAAAATAGCTCTTGCAGACCTTTTCCTTTTAGAAGATCAAATTTGGGACGCCTCCTTGTTGTATTCTCAAGTTGAAAAAGAATTTAAATACGACATCATTGGCGAAGAAGCCAAGTTTAAAAATGCAAAAGTAGCCTTCTATGTTGGCGATTTTAATTGGGCACAGGCTCAACTTGATGTTTTAAAAGGTTCCACCTCAAAATTGATTTCCAATGATGCACTTGATTTATCTTTAATCATTACGGATAACCTTGGCTTGGATAGTGTTGTAGACCCATTGGCCATGTTTGCAAGAGCAGAACTATGGCAGAAAAAACGAAATTTTTTAAATGCCAATAAAGCATTAGACTCCATATTATTTCACTTCCCATACAACGGGTTACAAGATGACATCCTTTACAAAAAATATGAGATGGCATTGGCGCAATTTCAATATGATACAGCAGCGCAGCATTTGAATAAAATTATTCAAAACCATCCTACAGATTTATTAGCCGATGATGCAATTTTCCGCTTGGCTCAATTAAAAGAAATACACTTGGAAGATGCCGAGGGAGCCATGGAGATGTATAAAAAAATTATTATTGATTTTCCTTCAAGTCTTTTTGTAGTGGAAAGCAGAAAACGATTTCGATTTTTAAGAGGAGATCATGTTGAACCAGAAAATGAGCAAATAAATTAAGATGATAGTATATAGTGTAACCGTAAATGTAGATGATAGCATTGCTGAAGATTGGCTAAACTGGATGAAAGGAACTCACATCCCTGATGTTATGAAAACTGGTTTTTTTCTACAGTATCGATTATTAAAAGTTATTGGGCATGCTGCTGATGAAACTGGAGTCACTTTCAACATACAATACGATTGCTCCAACATGAAAGATTTGCATGAATATCAAGCACATCATTCTCCGAAGCTACAACAGGATCACAATGACAGATACGCGGGAAAATTTGCAGCATTCAGAAACCTCTTAGAACAAGCATAGGTGAAAAACGTTCGGGCTAAAAAACACCTCGGTCAGCATTTTTTGCTAGATCAATCCATTGCCAAAGATACCGTTGATGCTTTTGCACAAGAAGGAAACCTAAGCCACGCGGTAGAAGTGGGTCCAGGCATGGGCGTGTTAACACGTTACCTATTAAAGAGGGAGAAACTAAACCTCAAAATCATTGACATCGACCGTGAATCGATTGAATATTTATTGGCACATTTTCCACTAGAAGAAGACCAAGTAATTTTTGGTGATTTTCTGAACATGGACCTTTATAAAAATTTCAATGGCGAAAGCATTGGCATCATAGGAAACTTCCCGTATAATATCTCCTCTCAAATTCTTTTTAAAGCCCTAGAATCTAAAGATCAGGTTCTTGAATTGGTGGGAATGTTTCAAAAAGAAGTTGCTGAAAGAGTAGTTGCAGGCCCTGGGTCTAGAACCTACGGAATTATCTCAGTATTACTTCAAGCTTATTATGACATTGAGTACTTGTTTACCATAGAGCCAGATGTTTTTAATCCTCCACCAAAAGTGAAATCCGCAGTAATTCGTTTGAAAAGAAATAAGGTAGATCGACTCGACTGCGATGAGAAAAAATTTAAAAGCCTAATCAAAATGGCATTTAATCAAAGACGAAAAACCTTAAGAAATTCCTTAAAATCTCTTATCCCTGCTGAATTAAAGGACAAAGAAATTTTTAATGAGCGGCCTGAACAACTTGGAGTTCAAGACTTCATAGATTTGGTGAAGCTCTTAAAGGTTTAAAATTGAATTCTTAATCTCCAATAATTTTTTTCTACACCAAAACCTTATCTTCGCAAGCATAGCATATTTGCCATGCAATTCGAATTAAACAAAGCATATATCCAAGAAGTAGCAAATGGCCTAAAAGAAGGTCGTGATGCTGCGATATTAGAAGAAGTTAAAACGCTTCACCCTGCGGATATTGCAGAAATTCTTGACCAATTAGACGAGAAAGAAGCCTCTCAACTTTTCTCCTATTTAGACGAAAATAGGTCGGCGGAGGTATTTGTTGAATTGGAAGAAGATGTTCAAGAGAAAGTCCTTGAAGATTTAAAACCCATTGAAATTGCAGAAAAGGTTCTTGAAAACATGGAATCTGATGATGCTGCAGATTTGGTTTCGGGATTAAGTGAAGAGCAAAAAGAGGATGTAATTTCTTTAATAAAAGATCCTGAGCATGCCAGCGACATTGTAGATTTACTTAACTACCCGGAAGATTCAGCAGGTGGATTAATGGCCAAGGAACTCATCAAAGTTCAAATCTCTTGGTCGATAATGACCTGCCTAAAAGAAATGCGAAGGCAAGCAGAGGACATCGATAATGTTTACACCATTTATGTAGTGGATGAGCAAGATAAATTGCATGGTAAACTATCCTTAAAGCGCCTTCTATTGGCTCCAAATGGAAGTAAGGTTGCCGATCTTTTTGACGAAGAAGTACGTTCAGTAAGGGCTCAACAAAGTTCTGAGGAAATAGCTAGCATCATGGAGAAATATGACCTGGTAGTATTGCCTGTAGTTGATGAATTGAATCGTTTAATTGGAAGAATTACTATTGATGATGTTGTAGATGTTATCAAAGAAGAAGCAGATAAAGATTATCAAATGGCATCTGGTATTTCAGAAAGCATCGACTCCTCTGATTCTGTGCGCGTTCTAACTAGAGCTCGATTGCCCTGGTTATTGGTTGGATTATTAGGAGGAATATTTGGAGCACTAGTGATCAACCAATACGAAGAACAACTAAGTCTTTACCCTGAAATGGCCCTATTTATTCCACTTATTGCCGCTATGGGAGGAAATGTTGGTGTACAATCTTCTGCAATTATTGTTCAAGGATTAGCCAACAATAGCCTAGGTTTTGACAGCTTGTTTGCTCGACTGAGTAAAGAGTTTTTGGTGGCAATGCTCAATGGCTTAGTTTGTAGCGTTTTGATATTGATTTACACCATATTGTATAAAGACAGCCTAGACCTAGCAGCCACCGTTAGCCTGGCATTGATGATGGTGATCATTTTTGCTGGATTATTTGGAACGTTTGTCCCCTTGATGTTAGATCGCTATAAAATTGATCCTGCATTGGCCACTGGACCATTCATTACCACGATGAATGACATTGTTGGCCTCTTCATTTATTTCGGTATTGGGCATTTGATGTATAATTGGCTATAAGAATCATGAGCCAAAAGAAAGTCATCTTCCTCGACAGTGTCCATCCAATTTTGTTTGACCGACTTAATCAAGCTGGTTTTAATTGTGAATGGCACAGTCAATCTAAAAGAGAAGAATTGCCTGCTATTCTAACAAAAGCTGAAGGCATCGTCATTAGAAGTCGATTTCTTGTAAACCAAGAAATTGTATCCCTTGCACCAAATTTAAAATGGATTGCCAGATCTGGAGCCGGCATGGAAAATATCAATTTAAGTTTAGCAAAAGATTTAGGCATTAAATGCTACAATTCTCCAGAAGGCAACAAAGATGCAGTTGCTGAGCATGCCACGGGTATGTTGCTTTCTTTGTTTAATAATTTGACAAAAGGCGACATGGAAGTGCGTCAAGGAATTTGGGACAGAGAAGGGAATAGAGGCCTAGAATTAAAGGGGAAAACTGTTGGCATTCTTGGCTATGGAAACATGGGCCAAGCCTTTTCTGAAAGATTGATTGGTTTTGGTGTAAACACCATCGCTTATGATAAATACAAGACTGGTTTTAGTTCACAATTTGTAAGAGAAGTGAAGATGGAAGAATTATTTGAAACCACAGACATTCTTTCCATTCACTTGCCATTTACGGAGGAGACTAGGTTTTTAGTTGATCTAGATTTCATCAGAAAATTCAAAAAACCAATCTTTATTATCAATACAGCACGAGGAAAGCATCTTAAAATAAAAGATTTGATTGCTGCTCTGAATGACAATAAAGTAAAGGGGGCATGTTTGGATGTCTTGGAATTTGAAACTAGCTCCTTTGAACAATTAGACTCGGAAGAACAAAACAAAAGCTTGAAAGAATTACTAAATGATAAACGCGTAATCCTGAGTCCTCATGTGGCAGGTTGGACAGTAGAATCATATGAAAAACTGGCAAGCGTATTGGCAGACAAAATTTTGGCTAATCACTCACCACAAACCTAGCTGTTGACCTTGTTCTTTGGGTCATGTACACTTTCTTTCCTATTAATAATTCAGCTATTATCTCATCATTATAATGACGGATAGTAATTAAAGTAAGCGATGAGTTGAATTTGACCTCATAATTCTCCTTAATACTTTCCATTAAAAGGCTCAAGTCATTACCTGTGTTGTCTAGGCAAACACTAAAGCTAATGGCAGAATTTTGCATCACGTTTATTCCAATTTTTGCAGATGCAAAAGCCTCAAAAATTTGAGCCAAACTTTTCTCATCGATAAAAGAAAAATCCTTTGGAGCGATTGAAATCAAGCATTGATTTTCTTTGTGAATATAGGAGGGGATCAACTGGTCGCTGCTTTCATCACCATTAATAATGCTGCCTTTATTCAGGGGGTTCAAAAATGATTTTACCCAAAGAGGAATGTTTTTATTTTGAAGGGGCTTTATTGTTTTTGGGTGAATTACTGATGCACCAAAATAAGCCAACTCAACTGCTTCTTTGTAAGAAATTTGATTCAGTTTAACTGGGTGATCATAATACTTAGGGTCTGCATTTAACATGCCTTCCACATCTTTCCAAATTACAACATCTTCTGCATCTAATGCATTCGCGAAAATCGCTGCAGTAAAATCTGAACCTTCTCGCCCTAATGTACTTGAGAAATTTTCTGATGTGCCCCCAACAAATCCTTGAGTAACAAAAAGATTCACCCCTCTATTTTTCTCCAGAATACTTTCTTTAATCTGTTTTTCGCTCAATTGCCAATCTACATTTGCATTTCGGTAATTATTGTCGGTTCTCACTAAACCACGAACATCGACCCATTTGCAATGTTGCTCCTTGGAATTTAAATAAGCGGCAACAATCTTAGTCGATAACATCTCCCCTATGCACACAATTTGATCGTATTCAAAATCAAAGGTCCCAACTGGATCATCCTCTAGCTGCCATTCTAGCTCTACAAAAGTATTGTGCAAATCATCAATTAGAGCTTGATTTTTATCACCAAAAAGTTCTTCAACTATTCCCTCATGGAATTTTCTAATTGCCATCAATTGTTCCTCAACTGCAGGTTTATCTCTTTCAAAAAAGGAATGTGCCAATTTTTCGAGGGCATTGGTCATTTTCCCCATGGCAGAAACAATTAGTACAGTTCTTGAGCCATTAAACTCATTTAATATAGAGGCAATATTTCTAACCCCATCAGCATCTTTTACAGAGGCTCCACCAAATTTAAATACCCTCATGAAAATGATTGTGTTAATTCATCAATTTGTTGTCGATTAAATCGACCATTGTACCAAGACTCATCAATGTCTGCCCCATAGTTTTTATAAAAGCCAATAGCGGGTGCATTCCAATCTAATACTTGCCATTCCATTCTGCCTGCATTTCTATTCTTCGCTTCTTTAACCGTTGCTTCAAACAATGCTTTCCCTGCTCCTATTCCTCGTTTCTCTTTCGTTACCACAAGGTCTTCCAAGTACAAACATGAACCCTTCCAAGTAGAATATTTCTCATAAAACAATGAAATACCTATCACTTTTCCTTTCGACTCAGCCACCAATAATCCAAATTTTGGCAGCTCTCCAAAACCATCTCTTTCTAGGTCTTGGGGCTTTAATATAGCCTCATCTTCAGCCTTTTCATAAATGGCCAATTCTTTAATCAGTTCAATTGCCTCTCGACAATCTTTCTTCTCCCCTTTTCTAACAATAAACTCACTCATAAGGCCACAAAGATAAACATGGAAAAGACAATTGGAAACCATGATTTTTAGTCGAAAGCAAATTCCGATATTTGCTAAAATTTTACAGAATAATATGAGTGGTGTCAAGACATTAAGTGAGTTCATAATTGAACGACAAGAGGATTTCAAATTTGCAACAGGTGAGTTAACTAGGTTGTTAAACGACATAGTAATTGCTTCTAAAATTGTAAACAGAGAAGTCAACAAAGCAGGATTAGCCAACATTCTTGGTGCTACTCAACAAGAGAACATTCAAGGGGAGACCCAGCAAAAATTAGATGTTTTTGCCGATGAACAATTCATTTCTGCATTGAGAAATGGTGGAGAAGCTTGTGCAATTGCATCAGAAGAAAATGATGACTTTGTTGCCTTCGATAATGAAGCTTCTATGCAAGGAAAGTATGTGGTTAGCTTTGACCCACTTGACGGTTCTTCTAACATTGATGTTAATGTTTCGATTGGAACGATCTTTAGCATCTACCGCAGAAAATCTGCTATAGGAACCCTAGCCAATATTGATGATTTCTTGCAAAAAGGCGACGAACAGGTGGCAGCAGGATATATCATTTATGGTTCATCTACCATGCTGGTTTACACTACTGGCAAAGGAGTAAATGGATTTACTTTAGACCCTTCAATAGGAGAATATTGTTTATCACATCCCGACATGAAAGTGCCAGAAAATGGGAATATCTACTCCATCAATGAAGGCAATTTGGTGTATTGTGATCAACAAGTAAACAATTATATCAATTATTGTAAAGCTGAAGATCCAGCGAGTAAAAGGCCATATTCAGCAAGATACATCGCCTCAATGGTGGCCGATATTCATAGAAACATTATCAAAGGAGGAATATTTATTTACCCTTCCACCACAAAAGCACCAAATGGTAAACTCAGACTTTTATACGAATGCAATCCAATTGCATTTATTGTTGAACAAGCTGGAGGTACAGCAAGCGATGGAGAAAAAAGAATTTTAGAAATTGACCCAACAGAATTGCACCAAAGGATCCCGTGTATCTTAGGATCTAAGAACATGGTAGACCAATACCTTAAATCCTAAATCTCTTACCTTAGCTGACAAAGAAAAAAAATGTCAGACCATAATCTTAAGGCTTTTCATCTTTGGCAGCATGTAGCAGGAATACTTCTGCTATTTGGGGTGTTATTGCTGGTGTTTCAGCAATCTATTTTTTTTGATTTTACCCAATTGGACGACCAAGAACAGGTTGCACAAAATCCTTTGTTGCAAAATTTTTCTTGGGAAAACATCAAGGGAATTTTTTCTACTACAGCAGTAGGGATGTATCAAGCCTTAAGCAGCTTTTTTTACTTAGGAATTGCCAGTCTTTTTGGATTAAAACCTTTCGCATTTCACTTGCTTAGCTTGTGCTTTCATTGCTTGAACAGCTACCTAGTTTATCGCTTATTGCTTTTATTAAAAATTGATCCATCCCTCGGGTTCGTTCTAAGTTTAGTTTTTGCCCTTCATCCGATTCAAGTTGAGACTATAGTTTGGGTTTCTGCATTTAGCACCTTATGCTCTAGCTTTTTCTTTTTATTGGGGTTGATCTTGTATTTGAGAAAAGGAAGGCAAAGCATTGCAGTAATCCTTTGTTTCTTAGCGGCCTTGCTATCCAAATCGATGGCAGTAAGTTTCCCCCTTGCACTTTTGCTACTTGACTTATGGAAAGGAAATTTGAATCGAAAAACTGTTTTAGAAAAGATCCCTCTATTCGGACTTTCCATTCTATTCGGAATCATCACAATAATGAGTCGAGATACTGCCGGCCACCTTTCCGATTTGAGCCAAAGTTTTGAAGGTGTTCAGCGCATATTTCTAAGCGCATATTCTTTGTTGTTTTATCCAACTAAATTTCTTTTTCCTATAGATTTATCTGTTTTTTACCCCTATCCAGAAATTGTTAATGGAAGACTTCCATTGGCATTTTACCTAAGCCCAGTTTTATTAGTTGGGATGGCTTTTCTCCTTTGGAAAAATAGAAGTTCCAGCTTCCTTATTCTTGGTTCAGGTTTCTATTTAATCAATATCGTATTAGTCATCCAGGTCATTGCAATTGGAAATCAATTGACTACCGATAGGTATTTATACTTTTCTATAATAGGGTTTTTAATCATTTTATCCAGAATAATCCCAAAGGGGAAAAGGACCATGTACTTTGCAATTCCAGTCCTACTTTACCTTGGGTACTTAAGCCATCAGAGAAGTTTAATTTGGGAAAACGATCAAACGATTTGGGAAAACGTTTTGGAGCAATTTCCTAATGTAGCTCAGGCACATAATAATCTTGGCGCTTATAAAATGGGGAAAAACGCTACTAAAGAAGCAATCCAACATTTTTCAACGGCCATACAGCTCAAAGCAAATTACGCAGACGCATACTCCAATCGAGGAAATGCCTTCGCACAACAAAATCTAAGTGAAAAAGCTTTAGCAGATTTCTCAAAAGCGATCCAACTAAAACCTCATCCAGATGCTTATTTTAACAGAGGAAATGAATTGGCAAAATTGGGCAAGAACATAAAGGCTAAGGAAGATTTCATCAACAGCATCTCAATTAGGCCAAGAGAAGATGCCTATACTAATTTAGCTTTAATTTATGCCAGAGAAACAAACTTTGAAATGGCTGAAATGGCAATAAACTCAGCCTTAGAATTGAACCCAAACTATGCTCCTGCATATTTCCTAAACGGAATGTTGGCGCAGCGGATGAATCAAAAGGACAAGGCCTGCAAAGAATTCTTAAAAGCGAGTCAGTTAGGAAGCTTGGAAGCAAAAGCTGCTCATCAAAAAAACTGTAGATAATTCTCAATTAAATTCTTGGAATTTTAAACACTTAATCAATCTTTCTGTTCTTTAGGAGTAGATTTGTATTGAATGAAGATTGAGGACATAAAATCCATCTATTCTGAAGATGGACGCTTGAAAAAATGCTGCGAATTATTTAAAGATTCAATGACCTCTCATGTCCATTTTAGTGATGCCCTAGGAAGTCTTCCAAGCTTTTTAGCTTATGGCATTTCAAAGAATTTGCCTGTTCACCAACTGTTTGTGCTGCCAGATAAAGAAGAAGCCGCCTATTTCTTAAACGATTTGGAATCTTTAGTGGGCAGTAGAGCATTGTTCTACCCATCTTCATACAAAAGAGCCTATAGCTTAGAACAAACAGACAATGCGAACATTCTTCTAAGAGCAGAAGTTTTGAATCGCTTAAGCGCCCGTGAACAACAAATTTTTGTAGTTACTTATCCAGAGGCTTTGAGCGAACAGGTAGTTACAGAACTGGATTTAAAAGCAAAGACCTTAAGCATCAATTTAGGAGATCAGCTGGATCAGGAATTCCTAATTGAAACTTTAATTGAATACGGTTTCGAGCGTTGTGATTTTGTAGGAAATCCTGGAGAATTTAGTGTAAGGGGAGGAATACTAGACATCTATTCCTTTGCCAACGAGAACCCCTACAGAATTGAATTGTATGGCGATGAAATTGAATCCATACGATTATTTGATCCAGGTTCACAAATTTCGATTAAACCTCTTGAATCAATTGCCATTCTGCCAAATATTCAGGAAAGCAAAGAAACAGAAAAGCGGGTTTCCATATTTGAGTTCATGCCAAGCAATAGCTTGTTCTGGTTCAAAAACTTTGCTATTTGTCGTGATAAAATTGCTCAGCAATTCGATAAGGCCTTAGCTGCGTTTGAATCCATTGAATCTCCTTTAAAACACCAAAGTCCGCATGAACTTTTCCTTGGAAAGGATGAGTTGATAAGAACCTGCGCCAATTTAAATACCATTGAAATTGGGAACCAAACCTATTTCGAACATGACCTAAAAGTTGAGTTCAACAGCAAAGCTCAACCAGCTTTCAACAAAAACTTTGATTTGTTAAGTGAAAACCTGAATCAAAATACCGAAGCTGGAATTCAAAACATAATCGTGGCAAATAATGCCAAACAAATTGAACGACTTTATGCCATCTTTGAAGACTTAGGACAAAAATCAAAAATGGAAACTCAACTCCTATCCATTCATGAAGGTTTTATAGATTTAGATTTGAACTTGGCCATTTATACCGACCATCAGATCTTTGATCGCTACCATCGCTTCAGGTTGAAAGAGAGTTTTAGACAAAAAGACCAAGCCATTACCCTAAAAGAGTTAAACAATCTTGTTCCAGGCGATTACATTAGTCACATTGACCATGGCGTAGGAAAATTCTCTGGCTTAGAAAAAATAATGGTAGAAGGCAAAGCACAAGAAGCCATTAGAATTCTTTATAAAAACAAAGACATACTTTACATTAGTATCCATTCTTTGCATAGAATTTCAAAATATGTGAGCAAAGATGGAACGCCACCTAGAATAGACCGATTAGGTTCAGATTCTTGGAAAAAACTAAAACAGAAAACAAAAAAACAGGTCAAGGAAATAGCATTCGACTTGATAAAGCTATATGCGGAAAGGAAGGCGAAAAAGGGATTTGCCTATTCACCTGACACTTATCTTCAAAATGAATTGGAAGCTTCGTTTCTATATGAAGATACACCAGACCAATTCAAGGCCACTCAAGATGTAAAAGCTGATTTGGAATCAGAAACACCAATGGACCGTTTAATTTGCGGAGATGTTGGATTTGGCAAAACTGAAATTGCGGTGAGAGCAGCCTTTAAGGCAGTGGCAGATAGCAAACAAGTGGCAATATTGGTTCCAACAACAATTTTGGCTTGGCAACATTTTCAAACCTTTAAAAACCGTTTCAAAGACTTCCCAGTTAAGGTAGATTACATCAATCGATTTAGAACTAGAAAGGAGCAAAACGAGACGCTAAAAAAATTAGGTGATGGTGAAATAGACATTCTAATTGGAACCCATAGAATTGTTGGCAAGGATGTAAACTTTAAAGACTTGGGTCTTTTGATTATTGATGAAGAGCAAAAGTTTGGTGTGGGGGTCAAGGACAAACTGAAAACCATGAAGGTAGACGTAGATACCTTAACATTAACGGCAACACCAATTCCAAGAACCTTGCAATTCTCTTTAATGCAAGCCAGAGATTTATCCGTCATTAACACACCCCCGCCAAATAGACAACCGATTCTAACTGAGGTTCATACCTTTAATGAAGAACTAATTAGAGATGCTGTTGCCTACGAAGTAAGCCGAGGAGGTCAAGTATTTTTCATTAATAATCGAGTTCAAAACATTCAGGAAGTTGCTGGAATGGTTCAAAGGCTTGTTCCAGACGCAAGAGTTTTGATTGGTCATGGCCAGATGAAAGGTGAAGAATTAGAAGAAAGAATGATGGCCTTTATCAATGGGGAGTACGATGTCTTGGTGGCCACAACGATTATTGAGAGCGGGCTAGACATTCCAAATGCCAATACCATCATCATCAACAATGCAAACAATTTTGGACTGAGTGATTTGCATCAGATGAGAGGTCGAGTTGGAAGATCAAACAAAAAGGCCTTTTGCTACTTAATGGCTCCACCTATGGTATCTCTAACTTCAGAAGCTAGAAAAAGACTTCAAGCATTAGAACAATTTTCAGATTTAGGCAGTGGTTTTCAAATTGCAATGAAAGATTTGGACATTAGAGGTGCTGGAAATTTATTGGGAGGAGAACAAAGCGGATTCATGTCTGAAATTGGTTTTGATATGTACCAAAAGATTTTGAATGAAGCCATTCAAGAATTGAAAGAAACCGAATTCAAAGACATGTATGCAGACATACAAGATGCTTTTGTTCAAGATTGTTTGATAGAAACCGACCTAGAAATTCTAATTCCAGACGACTATGTAAGCAATATTACAGAGCGGGTTCATTTGTACAAGGAACTTGACAATATGGAAAAAGAGGGTCAACTGAAAGGTTTTGAGGAGCAATTAATTGATCGATTTGGACCGATTCCAATTTCTACGCAGGAGATGATTAAAGCCATTAAATTAAGATGGCTCGCGAAAGAAATTGGGCTTGAAAAAGTAGTATTAAAGCAAAGAAAATTGGTTTGCTACTTTGTTGCCAATCAGGAATCTCCTTATTATCAATCACCTACCTTTACTAAGGTTTTGCAATTTGTACAACAAAACCCGAAGCTTTGTAAATTGAAAGAAAGAAGAGAACGTCTTTCATTAATTTTTGAGCAGGTTAGCAGCATTCAACAAACATTAGATGTATTGGGTGGAATACTAGAAAAAGAAAAACTCGTCTACTAATTGGCTCTGATGGCCTCAACCGGGTCTAGGCGACTAGCAACCCAAGAAGGTACAATTCCAGATATAATTCCTATTCCTGCAGAAATACTCAGTCCGAGTATTACATTATTGAGCCCCATATTGACTTCAAAGTCTGCTCCATAGGTGAGCACAAGAGTTCCTAAAAAGATGAGAAACAAACCTACTGCTCCGCCAATTAGGCAAAGGAAAACAGATTCAAATAAGAATTGACAAAGGATGAAGTAATTTTTTGCACCTAAGGATTTTTGTATTCCTATCAAGCTTGTTCTTTCTTTTACAGAAACAAACATGATGTTGGCAATACTAAATCCGCCCACGATAATGGAAAAAATTCCAATTACAAAACCAGCTGTATTTAATACTCCAAACATGCTTTCAACCCCTTGAGACAACATGCTTAATTGATTCAATGCAAAGTTATCTGCTTCTTTAGGTTTAAGTTTTCGAATCGACCGCATTAAACCTGTGAGTTCGTCCATCAACTCAACATTACTCACATTCGGCTTCGTTTTAGCCATTATGGTTGCCCCTGCACTTTCGCTTTTGATGTCGGCAACATTCCTTACAAAATTCAAAGGAATAAACACATTTTTATCATTGGAGTTACCGAGCATGCTTTCTCCTTCTCTCTCTAAAACGCCAATTACTTCAACTTTTCTTCCCCTAAACTTAAACCGCTTGCCAACCGGATCTAAGCCACCAAATAAATTGTCGCCAATATCAGCACCAATCACTGCAACCGGTCTGCCTCCTTGGCTCTCTGTTTCGGTGAGGTATCTTCCTTGCAAAATCTTTAAATCCCAGATTTCATTGTATTCGTATGTGCCACCAATAAATTGAGCATTTTCAATTGAATTATTTTCATAGGTAAGTGTCGATGAACCAGAAACAATCATTGCAATCGCCTCCGCAGAGTTGCTTAGCTTATTCAGCATTTTGTACTCTTCAACCTTGGGCATAGGTCGGCGAATATAATCCCACCAAGGTTGTCCAGCTTCAAAACTCCAGGGCCACTTTTGAACATAAACCACATTATCGCCCAATCCTTGGATGCTACTTTTAATGCTATTCTCCAAGGAATCTACTAGGGTAAATACTGAAACCATGGCAAAAATCCCAATAGTAATCCCCAGTAGGGAGAGAACAGTTCGAAGTTTATTCACAATCAAGGAATCGATAGCGAAAAAGAAACTTTCTTTAATTAAACGAAGGATTAGAAACATGGGCTTTAATCTGCGTTAAAAGTACGGCTGTTTATGGCTAAAATCAAACCGTTAAAACCTACAAAAAACCATTGATAACAATGGCTGAAAAGTGGTTCATAACTTCCTGTTTTTCCATTGTATTTAGCAGCTAATATTTGTAACATTGTGTATATAATCATCCTTTCATGCCGACTACAAAAAAAATTAAAACTGCCTTAATATCAGTCTTTTACAAAGATGGACTAGCAGAGATTGCCACTGCCCTGAATGAATTGGGTGTGCAAATTTATTCTACAGGTGGAACACAGTCTTTTATTGAGGATTTAGGAATAAAAGTAGAGGCAGTAGAAGACCTTACTTCTTACCCTTCTATTCTTGGAGGAAGAGTTAAGACTTTGCATCCAAAAATTTTTGGAGGCATATTAAGCAGAAGAGATCATGAGCCGGATCAAAAGCACATGGCAGAATTTGAGATTCCTGAAATTGATTTGGTGATTGTAGACCTTTACCCCTTCCAAGAAACCTTAGCAAGTGGTGCCTCGGAGGCTGACATTATTGAAAAAATAGACATTGGTGGTATCTCCTTGATAAGAGCAGCAGCCAAAAATTTTAAAGACGTTTGGATTGTATCTTCTAGAGATCAATACACAGAAGTAGCAGACTTGCTTAAATCCAAAGACGGAAACACAAGCATTGAAGAGCGAAAAGCTTTTGCTGCCAAAGCCTTTGATGTTTCTTCGCATTACGATACGGCAATCTTCAATTATTTTCATGAAAGCAATGAAGACCCAAGTCTTAAGATTAGCGAGCAAGAATTTAAGACCTTACGATATGGAGAAAATCCTCATCAGAAGGGTTATTTCTTTGGAGATTTAAATGCGCTTTTTGATCAATTGCATGGAAAAGAACTTTCTTATAATAATTTGCTTGACGTAGATGCTGCTGTTAACTTGATGAGTGACTTTAAAGAAAGCGAACCCACTTTTGCAATTTTAAAGCACAACAATGCTTGTGGCTTAGCAACAAGAGCCGAATTAAAACAAGCTTATCTGGATGCCCTTGCTGGTGATCCAGTTTCTGCTTTCGGAGGAATCTTAATTGCCAATCGAGCAATCGATCTTGAAACAGCAGAAGAAATTCACAGTCTGTTTTGTGAAGTTGTAATTGCTCCTTCTTTTGATGCAGATGCATTGGAGGTGTTAAAAGGAAAAAAGAATAGAATTTTATTGAAACAAAAAGATTGTGAACTGAATCAAGTCATCGTTCGAACTTCAATGAACGGCTATTTGGTTCAAGAGAAGGACATGGCAACTGAAACTTTAGAACACTTCACAGATGCTACTGAAAAAGCCGCCAGTGAAGCAGAAAGAAAAGATTTGGTATTTGCATCTAAACTAGTGAAACACACCAAATCAAATGCTATCGTTTTAGCAAAAAACCAGCAACTCTTGGCTAGTGGGACTGGGCAAACCTCTAGGGTAGATGCTTTAGAGCAGGCCATTGCTAAAGCAAAGCATTTTAACTTTAACTTAGATGGAGCTGTTATGGCTTCTGATGCATTCTTCCCATTTCCAGATTGCGTGGAAATTGCGAACAAAGCTGGAGTTAATGCAGTAGTGCAGCCAGGTGGTTCAATTAAAGATCAACTATCGATTGATTACTGCAATAAAAACGACATGGCCATGGTATTTACAGGAACAAGACATTTTAAACATTGACGATCAAGAATGGGACTATTTGATTTTTTTACACAAGAAATTGCAATTGATTTAGGAACGGCGAATACTTTAATCATTCACAATGATAAGGTAGTGGTTGACGAACCTTCAATTGTAGCTGTCGACAGAGCTTCTGGTAGAGTGATAGCCGTTGGAAAGAAAGCCATGCAAATGCATGGGAAAACACATGAAGAGATAAAAACCATTCGACCATTAAAAGATGGTGTAATTGCAGATTTTCAAGCTGCGGAATACATGATTCGTGGGATGATCAAGATGATCAATCAGAAAAAACAGTATTTCACTCCCTCTCTTAAGATGGTGATCTGCATTCCTTCAGGAATTACAGAAGTAGAAAAGAGAGCTGTTAAAGATTCAGCTGAGCATGCTGGTGGAAAAGAGGTTTACCTCATCCATGAGCCAATGGCAGCGGCAATTGGAATTGGTATCGACGTTCTTGAGCCAATGGGCAACATGATCATTGATATTGGAGGTGGAACATCTGAAATCGCTGTTATTGCTTTAGGTGGAATCGTTTGTGATAAATCAATTCGAGTTGCAGGTGACGATTTCACCAATGACATTGTCGACTACATGAGAAGGCAACACAATTTACTTATTGGCGAACGTTCTGCGGAAAGAATAAAAATAGAGGTTGGTTCAGCCTTGCCAGAACTAGACAATCCACCAGACGATTATGCAATTCAAGGTAGAGATTTAATGACCGGCACTCCTAAAGAAATCAAAGTTTCTTACACAGAAATTGCGCATTCTTTGGATAAATCAATTACAAAAATTGAAGCAGCGATTTTAAATGCCTTGGAAATGACTCCACCAGAACTTTCAGCGGATATCTATCGGACTGGTTTGTACTTAGCGGGAGGAGGTTCTTTGTTGAGAGGACTAGACAAGAGAATCTCTTTAAAGACCAAATTGCCAGTGCATGTTGCTGAAGATCCACTTAGAGCAGTAGCAAGAGGAACAGGAATTGCCCTGAAAAATTCTAGCAAAATGCCATTCTTAATTCGATGATATAGGAGTATGGGTAAATGCGAAATTTAATTCGATTCATAGATAACAATTCTTTTATTTTCTTATTCCTCTTTTTTGAGGCTTTTGCATTTTTTCTATTATTTAGCAACAATCAATATCAACAAAGCAGTTTTTTAAGCGCAACAAATTCTTTCAGTGGGAATATTTACGAGCGTTATTCTAACCTTACTGATTACCTCTCATTAAAGGAAATCAATGAAGATTTAGCTGAAGAAAATAGCCGATTAAAAAGCGCGGAATCCAAAAGCATGTACCGTGTTTTTGGTCCTAATTTTTATATTGACGACACACTTTACCAAAGCCAGTATCACTATAGTGCTGCTAGAATAATCAAGCATTCTGTTAATAAGCAAAACAATTACATCAGCATTGATATTGGCAGCAATAATGGCGTTGAAGCAGGAATGGGAGTAATTGGACCCAATGGAGTTATTGGAGTAGTAAAAAACGTTTCTCACCATTATTCAATTGTCTTGTCTGTATTGCATAGAGATTCAAAGACTAGTGTTCGCCTAGCCAAAAACGATTACTTCGGCAGCTTGTCTTGGAATGGGAAAGATTATCGCTATGGACAATTGAGTGAAATTCCGAATCATGTTAAACTCAATATAGGTGATCAGGTAGTAAGCTCTGGATTTTCATCCACCTTCCCACCAGGGGTTCAAATTGGTGAAATCACAGAATTTTCAAAACCAGAAGGGGAAAATTTTTATTCTATCAGCATTGCATTTTCTACCGACTTTAAACGACTTTCGAAAGTGTATGTCATTAAAAATTTATTCAAGAAGGAGTTGAAACAACTTGAAGCAGAAATAGAAGATAGCGATGATTAAATACTTGATACGATATCCTCTTCTTTTTGTTTGGCTGGTGCTTTTGCAAGTCCTGATTCTTAACAATGTTCAATTTTCTGGCTACATTAATCCGTATTTATACCTCCTTTTTATTTTGGTATTGCCTCTTGAAACGCCAAATTGGGCCCTGCTATTAATTGCATGCATTTTAGGCTTAAGCATAGATGCATTCACTAGCACTTTGGGCATGCACACCTCTGCAAGTATATTCTTGGCTTTTTGTCGTCCTTTTGTGCTTCGTTTTTTAGCCCCAAGGGATGGATACGAAAACAAGGGAAAACCCGGAATAAATGAGTTTGGATTCAAGTGGTTCCTAGCCTACTCGAGCATTTTGGTGCTATTGCATCATTTTTTCTTGTTTAGTGTTGAAGTATTTTCATTTCAACATTTCGGATTCCTTTTAGCCCGCTGGTTTCTTAGTAGTTTATTTACCATCTTCCTAATCATCATCGCTCAGTTTTTTACCTATAATGCTGCTGATAAGGGATGAGAAATTTAGAAATCAGGCGCTACATTATTGCAAGTATTTTCATAATCGTTGGTTTTCTTTTTCTAGTCCGACTTTTCTATGTTCAAGTAATCGACGACCATTATCAACTAGATGCCAATAACAATGTTTTAAGACATGTTACCAAATATCCAGCAAGAGGATTAGTATACGATAGAGACAGTACATTATTGGTCTACAATGAGGCTGCTTATGACTTGATGGTTAGTCCAAACCAATTGGATGAAAAGATGGATACTCTAAAATTTTGTCAGCTTATTGGGATGAAAAAGGATGTATTCATCGAAAAGCTCATCAAAGCAAAGGACTATTCGTACCATAAATCGAGCACATTTGAAAAGGAAATTGCGGCCAGGTCTTATGCTGAAATTCAAGAACAACTGTTTCAATTCCCTGGCTTTTTTGTTCAAACAAGAACCCTAAGAACCTATCCAAAAAGTTCTGCCGCCCACCTTTTGGGTTATGTTGGGGAAGTGAATCAGAAAAAAATTGATGAAAACAATTACTACAAGTCTGGAGATTACATTGGCATAAGCGGAATCGAAAAACAATACGAAGAAGTTTTACGTGGAAAGCGAGGAATAGAACATGTAATGGTGGATGTATTTAACCGCGCAAAGGGCCGCTTTATGGATGGGGCCTATGATTCTGTTGCGGTTTCTGGAAAAGGATTGCAATTGAGCATAAGTAGTAAGCTTCAAGAATATGGAGAATCTTTAATGCAAAATAAAAAGGGAAGTATAGTGGCCATTGACCCAAAAACTGGAGAGGTACTTTGCCTCATTACGATGCCAAGTTATGACCCAAATCTATTGGTGGGAAGAACCAGATCGAAGCATTATAAAGCATTAACTAAGGATACACTCAAGCCACTTTTCAATAGGGCTTTGATGGCAAAATATCCTCCCGGGTCCACTTTTAAAAGCATCAATGCATTGATCGGTTTAGAAGAGGAGGTGCTAAGCCCGACTACCAAGTATTCTTGTCGCAGCGGTTATCATGTTGGCAATTTCTCTATGGGTTGTCATCCTCATCCTTCGCCGGTTAATCTAGAATATTCTATTCAAACCTCCTGCAATTCATATTACAGCCATGTTTTTAGAAGCATCATAGATCATTATCCTAGTCCGGAGGAAGGTTATCTTGTTTGGAGAGATTACGTTACAAGTTTTGGTCTTGGTAACAAAACAGGAATTGATTTACCCAATGAATTAAAAGGTTTTGTGCCCAATACCGATTATTATGATCGATATTATAAAAAAGGCAGATGGAATTCCTTAATGATCGTTTCCTTAGCAATTGGTCAGGGAGAACTAGGCTTTACTCCCATTCAAATGGTAAACATGACGGCTACCATTGCAAACCGAGGATATTCCATTACCCCTCATATAGTAAAGAATATCGAGGGCAATTCCATAGAAGATTTTGATACAAGCATCACAAGGCATGAAACCGGCATTCATTCCGATCATTTTGAAGAGGTAGTAAATGCCATGCATCTTGTAGTTGAAAAAGGAACAGGAACCATGGCAAAAATTGAAGGCATTCCAGTTTGTGGAAAAACGGGTACAGTTCAAAATCCTCATGGTGATGATCACTCTACTTTTATCGCATTTGCGCCAAAAGATGATCCTAAAATAGCAATTTCTGTCTATGTTGAAAATGGGTATTGGGGCTCTAGATGGGCAGCCCCTATTGCTGGTTTAATGATAGAAAAATATTTAAGCGACAGCATCAGCAGACCTGCAATTGAAAAAAGGATGATGGAAGGCGACCTCATTCATTTAAATAAAGAACAAAACTCTGTTAGCGATGCGGGGGAATAAATTCATAGTTGATAATATCGATTGGATCTTGGTTGGTCTTTACCTTTTTCTAGTTTTAGCAGGCTGGGTGAACATTTATGCGGCTGTTTACAATGATGCGCATCAAAGCATTTTCGACACCAGTCAGAGTTATGGCAAACAATTAATCTGGATTGGCAGCTCTTGTGTACTTGCATTAACCATTTTACTCATTGATGAACGTTTTTTTGCAACTTTTGGCTATCTAATTTATGGTGTAATCATCTCCTTACTTGTTCTGGTTTTGCTTACAGGTGCTGTTACTAAAGGCGCTACATCTTGGTTTGCAATTGGCAGCTTTAAAATTCAGCCCTCAGAGTTTGCCAAGTTTGCCACCAACTTAGCGCTGGCTAAATACCTGAGCACCATAAACATTAGGATGCAAGATTTTAAAACCAAACTTCGTGCGGCGTTAATTATTGGTCTTCCTGCGATTTTAATTCTATTACAAAACGATACTGGTTCAGCCCTTGTTTATTCCGCATTTATTCTGGTTTTGTACCGAGAAGGGCTTTCTGGGCAAGTTTTAATTATTGGATTGATTGCAGCTATTTTATTTATTTTGAGTTTAGTTCTTCAAACCAGTTCACTTGAAATCAATGATTCGTTCAGCCTAGGTGGCAGTTCAATTTTGCTTTTAGTTATTGCATCCATTTTAGGCTTATTGTTTTATTTAAATAAGAAGAGGCGAAAAAAAATAATTCTACCAATACTAGGAATCTTTATTGCCTGCTTTGCCTTTATCCAGTCGGTTGATTTTGTATTTAATGAGGTATTAGAACCTCATCAATCCAAAAGGATAAATGTCTTATTGGGATTAGAATCTGACCCCCAAGGAGCTGGTTACAATGTAAATCAATCATTGATTGCAATTGGGTCTGGTGGTTTTTCAGGAAAAGGCTTTTTACAAGGAACTCAAACCAAGTATGACTTTGTTCCTGAACAAAGCACGGACTTTATTTTCTGCACCATTGGAGAGGAATGGGGTTTTCTTGGAAGCTTTTTAATTGTAGTGTTATTCATTAGTCTTTTGCTAAGAATTTTACATCTCTGCTCTAGACAACGTTCAAATTTTGCACGAATCTATGGCTATGGCTTAGCCTCCATCCTCTTTATTCATTTTACCATTAACATTGGAATGACGATTGGCTTGGCACCAGTAATAGGAATTCCTCTGCCCTTTTTTAGCTATGGAGGATCCTCCCTTTGGGGATTCACCATATTGTTATTCATATTTATTCGGATGGATGCCGACCGGCTTGAGGTGCTTTAATTAAACGGCCTCTACAGCCGTAATTTGAGGGGCAACTTTTTTAACAGCTTCCTCTACCCCTGCCTTAAGGGTCATTGCAGACATGTTGCAATCCTGACAAGCGCCTAACAATTTTACTTGAGCAACATTGTCTTTTACTCCAATCAATTGGATATCACCACCATCCGCTTCCAAAAAGGGTCTTAATTGTTGGATGGCTCCTTCTATCTTTTCAATCAATTCTTTATCAGTGCTCATGCTTTAACAAGGTTACGCCTTTTTATCCTTTTTTGATAAACTTTCAATCAATCGATCGATTAAGTCATCAAATGCCTGCGATTGTGCAGTATCATTTTGAAGCACTGCTGGTTTTCCAGCATCACCAGCTTCTCGAATGCTTTGTACAATAGGGATTTCTCCTAAAACTGGCACATTGATTCTGTCTGCTAAATTCCTCGCTCCTTGATTTCCAAAGATGTAATACTTTTTATCTGGAAGTTCTGGAGGACTGAAATAGGCCATATTTTCTACCAATCCTAAAACAGGGACATTAATTTCTGGTAAATTGAACATTCCCAATGCCTTTCTAACATCAATCAAAGCAATTTCTTGAGGTGTGCTAACGATAACTGCTCCAGATAAAGGAATTTGTTGAACTAAACTAAGGTGAACATCACCTGTTCCTGGCGGCAAGTCGATGATCATAAAATCTAAGGCGCCCCAATTTGCATCCGCAAACATTTGACCTAGTGCTTTAGCTGCCATAGGGCCTCTCCAAACAACTGCTTGATCTGGATCGGAAAAGAACCCTATCGAGAGCAATTTTACACCATAACTTTCAATGGGTTCTATCAACTCCTTTTTATCCACTTGAGTTGTGCCAGGCCTCTCCTTGCTTACATCGAACATTGAAGGAATTGAAGGTCCGTAAATATCAGCATCAACCAGGCCTACCTTATGCCCTTTTTTTGCTAATCCAGCGGCAATATTAGCAGAAATGGTAGATTTTCCTACCCCTCCTTTTCCAGAAGCAATGGCAATGATGTGTTTCACACCAGGCAATACTGTTCGATGCTCCGGTGCACGTTCGTGGGCCTTAGGCATTGCAGTAATTGTTGATTCAACTTGAACATCTTTTCCCAATATTCGAGTAATGTGATGTTCACATGCCTCTTCAATCCTTTTTCTATTGTGCAAGGCTGGATTGGCAATCTTTAAGTCAAATTGAATACGTTTATTGTCTATTTTAACCTTGCTTACTAAGCCTAAACTAACTACATCTTTCTTAAGATCAGGTTCAATTACAAAAGCCAGAGCTTCAAGTACTTTTTCTACATTAATTTCCATAATTTCTTGATGCTTAGATCTGGTCTAATTCTTTTTGTGGGTCCCAGAAAATTTTTTCAAATTCTTGTATTTGGTCATTCTTTACGGTTATTCCTTCTGCCGAAAGCTTAATCTCCATTTCCATCGGGTTTTTGAAATGATTTTTCCCACTCAACATACCCAACCTATTGACAACACGATGAGCAGGAACAGGGGCAGTTTGAGCATGGGAAGCATTCATTGCCCAGCCTACCATTCTTGCACCTCTTTTTGCTCCTAAATAATTGGCAATGGCCCCATAGGAACTAGCTCTTCCTTCCGGAATTAGTCGAACAACTTGATACACTAAATCAAAAAAATCTTTGTTTTTTTCTGAGAGTTTGATGTTAGTCATTTAAGCCAAATTTCAAGTAATGAATTTTATGTCCTTTCTCCATAAACAATTTTTCATAATGGGTTTGAATGGATAAAATTTCTTGCGTGCTTTGATCGTAGTCAGCAATTTTTTGACCGTATAAATCATCACTAGATTCTTTGATCAAATATTTATTTGAGATCGCTTGGTCCAATGAATACTCATAAAAGAAATTGGAGTCAGTTTTTAAATGAATAAATGCCTCTTTTTTTAAGAACCCTTTGTATTGCTCAATAAATTGAGGCCCAGTTAAACGCTTTTTTTCTCTTCTATCTTTGGCTTGAGGGTCGGGAAATGTAATCCAGATTTCATCTACTTCTTCCAATCCGAAACAAGATGAAATGAACTCAATTCTTGTCCTTAAAAAGGCAACATTATTCAAGCCTTCTTCAATTGCTGTCTTTGCACCACGCCACATTCTGGCGCCTTTTATATCGACACCAATGAAGTTCTTCTTTGGATATTTCCTTGCTAAACCCAGCGTGTACTCACCTTTTCCACAACCCAATTCTAAGACTATGGGAAGGTCATTTTTAAAATGATTTGCTCTCCATTTTCCTTTTAAAGAATAATCCTGATTGTGAACTTCCTCTAAAGTTGGTTCATATACATTGCGAAACGTTTTCATTTCCGCAAAATGTTCCAGCTTTCTTTTTCCTGCCATCTTAGTTGGTCTCGTAGTTGAGCAAGTGATCTAAAGTTTCTTTAGCAACTGCATGGTAATTTGGCCTAGCTTCACTGTAAATGGATTGTGCTCTTTCTATTCCAGCATCAGACAATAAAATTGCTTTATAAATTGGCACTAAGAATTTTCTTCTTCCTACTTGAATTAAAAATTCTTTTGCAGGTGCGTCAGCAGTCGCATAATTATTTGGAATAACCTTCTCCAACCAGGCTGCCTGAATTTCAGAATTTCCGATTGTAGAAAATCCAAAAGTATCGTCCAATGCCTTCATCTTACTCTCTTCCATGGCATCTGGTAACTGCCTTACAAAATGCAACCATTCTGGAGTCATCCATTCACTAGACTTAATGGCTTCAGCGCTAATGTCACCATTCCACCATGAGTTCAACTCAGCCTCTACATTATCGAATCGGTTAGAAACAATTTTTGGGCAATTTTCTGGAAGGCCCATTCCAAAAATCCAATCATCAATTTTTACTGTTGAAGCCCAAGTAGAATCTTTAGAAAATAGATTTTCATTTAAGTAATCTACAAATACATCAGTAGTCATCACTTTAAAAGCGAAGTGATCAAAATAGGTTCTCAGGAAGGAATCAAATTCTTCTCTGCCAACTGTCTCTTCCAATAATTTTAAAAAGTAAAATCCTTTATCATAAGGAATACCTGTTAGCCCATCATCTGGGTTTCTGCCTTCCAAATCTACTCTTAATCGTGTATCGGCTTCTCTACCTTCACCATTCAACCATTCTATTTCATCTTGCAAATCTTGATAAGAAAGCAGTGCCAACATATTGGCAAAATCTTCTCCAAATATCTCTTCCATGATTCTGTTTTCGAAATACACAGTAAAACCTTCATTCAACCAGATGTCGTCCCATGTGGCATTGGTGACAAGATTTCCAGACCAAGAATGGGCCAACTCATGTGCAATTAATGCCGTTAATGATCGATCACCTGCAATAATGGTAGGTGTTGCAAAAGTCAAGCGTGGATTTTCCATTCCACCAAAGGGGAAACTAGGAGGCAAAACAATTACATCGTATTTACCCCAGCGATAATCACCATATAAAGCCTCAGCAGTGTCCACCATATTTTGCATTTCAGCAAATTCATAGGCAGCGGCCTCTATCATTTCAGGCTCAGCATAAACTCCAGTTACCTCACCTAAAGATCTATAATCCAAATTTCCAACTGCCAAAGCCATTAGGTAGGATGGAATCGGTTGATCCATTTTAAAGTTGTACCGACCATCGGGATTTATTTCAGTTGGATTATCTGCACTCATCAATGCCATCATTCCTTCAGGAACAGTAACAGTTGCCTCGTAAGTAAACCTAACTCCTGGACCATCCTGACAAGGAATCCAAGTTCTTGCTAGAATGGCTTGCGACTGAGTGAATAAGAAGGGATGTTTCTTTCCTGCCGTTTGAACTGGATCTAAAAACTGCAAGGCATCAGCACCTTCAGTTGTTTGATATTGAATTCGAATTTTATTGGTGTTTTCAGAAATAGGGATGATGATTTCAGTGCCTAAAAACTCATCATGCTCTATTGACTCAAATTCAATGGCCTCTTGATCATCATTTAAATAAACACCTGCAATTTGCAAATTTCTACTGTCTAAATGGATGGCCTTACTCGCTTGATGCTGCTCAATGGTGTAGATCGCCTCAGCTTCAATTATTTTTTTGTCAAAATCAACATTAGCCGACCAATTTAAATGCTTTACACTAACCTCACTTGGATTGCTAAAACTGTGAAAATCATTAAAAGTTACCAATTTTGATTCATCTGTTTTCATTGTATCTTCTGAAGTTGATTCTGGACTTGATTGGCAAGCAAAAAGAATGCTAGCACCAATTAACAAGAGTGGGATTATTTTTCGCATAGGATTATATATTTCCCGCGAATTTAAGTATTTCTAATAGCTTTAGACAAAAAGGATTAAGGATCAAATCTTCCCTTTTTTAAACAAAAAAACCCCGAAGATTTCTCTTCAGGGTTTTTTGATCGCTAAGTATTCTTAAACTTCTCCTGCAACGGCCTCACTTACGTTAATAATGTGATCTCCTACTTTTTCAAGGGAAGAGAAAACATTGGAGTACATCAATAAAGCCTGCATGTTAAACTCTCCTTCTTCTAGGTTTTTTAAATGCTTCTTTCTTAATTTATTTCGATGTGCATTGATCTCCTTCTCTGCCAATCTTGCCTCTTCTAAAGAAATGTTCCCATAATCTGTTGCTAAATTGGCATTCATCACTTTAAACGCTTTATCCACAAAATTGAGCATGTCATTTATTCCTTCTCTTTGATCTGGGGTAAAATAAATCTTTGCTTCTTCCTTTTTTTCAAGGGTTTTAGAAATTTGATAAAAGATATCTCCTACTCGCTCTAAATCATTAGTGATACTCAACATTCCCCTCATTTTCACAGAGGTTGCTTCACTCATTTCTAATCGTGCAACTTTTCCTAAATAATCTGCAATTTCTAGTTCAACTCGATCCGTAATTTCCTCGTACTTCCCAAGTTTAGAAAACAATTTTGTTTTCATTTTCTTATCCGAAGAATTGATTGCTGTATGGACAAATTCATTCATTCTTGCAGTAACGGCTCCGAATTTTGAAACTTCTTTTTTGGCTTCTAAAATACAAAGCTCTGCTGTTGATCCTAGCGGACCGCCAATAAAGTCAAGTTTAAATTCTTCATCAGAATCGCCTTTTGATTTCACGGTTCTCTCAGCTAGGTTAACTAATTGAGGAACAAACCAAATCAATACAATAACATTGGCAAAATTGAAAAGAGTGTGAAATAATGCAATTCCAGTTGCAGACATATCACTGTTGCTTGCGTCGAATTCTGTTCCATTCGTATATCCCACAATAGAACCAACTAGGCCTAAAAAAAGCGGAAAAATTATCAGCATCCATGTCACACCCACCACATTAAACATGGAGTGGATCCTTGCTGATCTTTTAGCATGAACATTCGCAATTAATGAGGCCAATTCTGCTGTTATGGTTGTACCAATGTTTTCACCTAACACCATTGCACAGGCCACTTCAAAAGGAATGGCTCCTTTTGCAACCATCGCTAAGGTTAATGCCATAGCAGCTGAAGATGACTGAATAACGATGGTTACCAATGCACCAAGAAACACAAACATTAAGGGACCGTACCAAACATCTTTAAAGTCTAAAAAGAATTGAACTATTGCAGAATCTTTATCCAAAGTTGGAACAGCGTCCTTGAGTTCGCCCAATCCTATAAACAGAATACAAAAGCCAACGATTGCTGTAGCCCAAGCCTTGGCTTTACCTTGTTTGATGAACAATAGGGGAAAAGCAATAGCAATCAACATATAGGCATAAGACCCAACGCTAACCTTAAACCCTATGACTAGGATTATCCAGGCCGTAATGGTTGTTCCAATATTGGCACCCATCATCACTCCTGCGGATTGCCTTAAACTCATCAGACCAGCATTCACAAAACTGACAGTCATCACTGTGGTAACTGAAGAGGATTGCACTAAAGAAGTAATTTCCAAAACCAGTGAAAACCCCTTTTACTCTATTGGCAGTAATGGAGCCTAACATCTTCCTTAACATAGACCCAGCGGCTTGCTGCAAGCCCTCGCTCATCAATTTCATTCCGTATATAAAGAACCCTAAAGAACCAATTAGAATAAGCACTTTCGCTAAACCCCATCCTCTTTTGGTTTTCTCTTTTACAGCGCTAGTCCATACCATTGAAGAATTGGTTTCCAATGCTTCTTTAAGTTCACCTTTTGGAGCAAACCCTAATTTAAAATGATATTTCTCATTTCCAATTAATCCATCAATGGCAGTTTTGTTATTCATGATAGAAAATGGCTCAGTGTGCATCCATTCGCTACCTTCCATGCCTTCCTTCGCCCGTTTTTTTCCGATATCTGTATTGTAAGATACCACTGCCATGATATTGTTTTTCTTAAAGTAGCTTGCAATGTTATAATTTATGCTCCAAGTTATCTTAACAGCCTCTTCACTTCCTTTTACAACAAAATTTTCAATTGCATCAGAGGTTAAGGTATGAGCAATTGCTTCGTCTGACCAAATCTCATTCATTCCTATTGACCAAACTAGAATTCTATTGGCTTCTATACTATCCAACTGAAATGTATTGTCAGTACTGGCAATAATATCGGAATACCTCCATTCCAATTCATCATCATAACGGAACTTTACTTGAATTTGATTAGTTGAATGGCTTTCCCATGTGAGCTTAATTGAACCCAATCCCTGAGTTTCTTCATTTTCATCTGGGTAAGCACTAAAATCACCTGAGTTAAGTTCACGCAACATAGGGCTACTAATTGCTTCTACAGCTATATCTTCAGTTCCTTCTTGAGCAAACCCCAATGAGCTTAAAAAAAGCATTGTGGCAAAAAACAATTTCAATCTTAATTTCATTTCTCTAGATTTATTTTGCGACAAATGTAGTTCACAACTTCAGCAATGCGATTGACCCAATGTTAAGGAATTGTTAAATCTCAAGAGCATTTACTTTACAAAAGTTAAGGACATCAACTCATTACATCCATTAAGGGCCTTGAATATGCGAGATGTTCAATGTTAAGATATCGTTAACTCTAGTAAAAACAATTAGATAAACCTTAATAATCAAGCATCTTTGCCTCAAAAATTAAAGATTAACTAACACAGTTTTGACAATTAATTAAATCATGAAGAAAATAATTTTAATTCTACTAACAATTTTTGGCATTAACACCATTCAGGCTCAGACTCCTGTTGACATAAAATTTGGGAAGGGGCTATACAATGTAATAGCAGTAGACTCTAGCTGGAGCATGAAGTTTGGTTTCCGTTTTCAAACCTTATTCGTAGGAGATGTAAATATCAATGAAGACGATGGGCCTCAAGGGGGTGAATCTAACTTTTTGATCAGAAGGTCACGTTTAAAATTTGGCGGATTTATTTACTCCCCTAAATTGACTTATAAGGCAGAACTAGGTCTTTCAAATAGAGACCAATCATCGCCATCAGTAGAAACCAGTAATGCACCAAGAACAATATTAGATGCTGTTTTAAAATGGAATTTTGCTGGCAACTTTAGCCTATGGGCTGGTCAAACTAAGTTACCGGGAAATAGAGAACGAGTAATTTCTTCGGCTAACCTTCAATTTGTTGATCGCTCTTTGGTAAATAGCGTTTACAATATTGACCGAGATATGGGAATTCAATTGAGACACCATTTCAGGCTAGGTGAGCAATTTATTGTTCGAGAAATCTTAGCGCTATCCCAAGGAGAGGGTAGAAACATTACCATTGGAAATTTAGGCGGTTACGATTACACAGCAAGAGTTGAATTGTTGCCTTTCGGAGAATTTTCTAAAAAAGGAGACTATGTTGGTGCTTCCATTCAAAGAGAAGAGTCTGTAAAACTTTCGATTGCGGCCACATATGATCTTCATGACAGGGCTGTAAGAAAAAATGGAAACACAAAATCCTTCATGTACAATGATGTAGGATATTTTGAAACAGACATCAATACCCTTTTTATTGACATGATGTTGAAATACCAAGGTTTATCAATTATGGCTGAGTTTGCTGACAAGCGAGCCGAGGAAGTTTTTGCTAAAAACTCTGACGGCTCATTAACTGGCGTAAGTGTAAACGCTGGCTCAGGTTTTAATGGGCAACTAGGTTACCTATTTAAAAGCAATTGGGAAATTGCAGGAAGATATACTAGCATCATGCCTGATGCTGAATTAAATAAAGAGAACAAAACGCAATACACTTTGGGTGGATCAAGGTATTTTGTAGGGCATAAATTGAAGGTTCAAAGTGATGTGAGTTATACTACTGAGAAGAACAAGGATGACAATTTGATGTACCGAATTCAGATTGATCTTCATTTTTAATCAAATGGGAAGAATAGAATTTTTAATATAGAATTAACACAAAAAAGGCAATGAAATATTCGGTCTTTTTTATTTTTGAAAAAACAACATGGCTAAATCGAATTTGAAAGAAATTGCAAAGCTCTTTTTTAAATTAGGAAGCACTGCATTTGGAGGCCCAGCGGCACACATTGCGATGATGGAAGATGAGGTTGTAAAAAAGAGAAAGTGGGTAAAAGAAGATCACTTCCTTGATTTAATCGGCGCTACTAACTTAATTCCTGGTCCCAACTCAACAGAAATGACGATGCATTGCGGTCATGAAAGAGGAGGAATTAAAGGACTTTTTGTTGCAGGAATTTCATTCATATTTCCAGCAGTTGCCATTACGCTATTGTTTGCCTATTTGTATAAAGAGTATGGCGCTTTGCCCCATGTTGAACCTTTTATCTATGGCATTAAACCAGCTGTAATTGCAATAATCATTTCTACCGTTTTTCGATTGGGTAAAAAGGCATTAAAGTCTACACAACTTGGAATTTTAGGCCTCTTGGTGATCATTGCTTGTCTTTTTGGACTGCATGAAATAATTGCGCTTTTTGCTTGTGGACTTTTGGGTTTGATATTGTTTTTAATTCAAAATAGGAGCAACCAGGTGAATGGGGTTTTTCCATTTGGAATGGCCAGTTTAGGTTTTCTGAACATGGAAAATTTAAAGATCTTATTGATTTTCTTAAAAGTTGGTTCTTTACTTTATGGAGGAGGGTATGTCCTATTCGCTTTCTTAGATGCAGAATTGGTTAGCACTGGTTTGCTCACTAGACAGGAATTAATTGATGCTGTAGCTGTTGGCCAGTTTACACCTGGTCCGGTTTTATCAACAGCCACTTTTATTGGCTATCAGTTGAATGGGTTTTGGGGTGCTCTTGCTGCCAGTATTGGAATATTTCTTCCCTCTTTCATCTTCGTTAGCATACTCAATCCCTTGATGCCAAAAATCAGGAAGTCGAAATACATCTCCGCCTTTTTAGATGCCGTAAATGTTGCAGCTGTTGCGGTGATCATTGTCGTTTGTTTGGAAATGGGAAAAGAAACCATAACGAATTGGCAAAGTACCTTAATTGCCACAATTAGTTTGATTGTAGTTTTTTATTTTAAGAAATTAAATTCAGCCTTAATTGTTATTGGCGCTTCATTATTGGGTTATTTATTGCACCTTATCTAATCGCTTAGCAGCAACCACCGCCATCGTAATGAAAAGTTGATTCACTAATGTAAATGTCTTCTCTTGCTAAATTTGAAATTGCATTCGCCGTTTTGTCGCATATGGCCAATGGTTGGTTTTTAAGTAGGACATGACCCGCATCATCATCAAAATAATCTTCCTCTCCAAAGTAAATTGCTGCCTTACCAGTGAAAACACAGGGGCCATCTTTCGGCATAGGATCCTTAATTGCCGCCACTTCAATTGATTCGATGTAGATCAATTCTTCTGTGTCGTAATTTTTCGGATCCAAAACTCGATAGGGTTTTCTAGCCCTTATTTCTATGGTTCCAAATCCAGCATCTGTTAACATCTTTACATATTCATTAATAGGAATGCTTCCACTTAAACACAAAGCTCTTAATCTTTCATCATTACGAAGCTTGTCATTCATAGGCTGCTCACAAGTAGGGTCGCTCATGACCAACCTGCCATGAGGTTTTAATACTCGGTGCATTTCTTCAATTGCCTTTTTCAACTCAGCTTGCTTAAAAATATTGAACAAACAATTTTGTGCAGCAACGTCTATGCTATTATCAGAAACAGGCAATTGCAATGCATCTCCCTTTCTAAGATCAACGAATTCTTTCTTGAACCAAGGGTTTTCTTCTTCGGCAATGATGAAGTTTTTAGCTGAAGCTTCTAACATCTCATCAACTACATCTAAACCAATCACTCCTCCATTTTGGCGAGAGAAATAAGAGAATTGTAACAATTCCATTCCCCCTCCTACACCAACATACAGAACTTTGGGATTATTCACTAAATCTCTTGCATGAACAGTACTTCCGCAGCCGTAATTCATTTGTTGCATGATACTTGGAATTTTTAATCCTGGTAATTCCCAAATAGGATTAGTTGTGCAGCAAAGCCCAACATCTGGGGTTAAAGCGGCCTCTTTGTAAACATCGTGCGTAGTCTCTAAATAGCTCATAAATAGCATTGGAGTTTTAACAAATGTACAAGGGCGTGATTAGATAATGGCCTTTATTAGAATTTAATTTGGAATTCGTCGCTTATCATTCATTCCAGGACTTTTAATTTTTTGTTAGTCGCTTTTTATCTACTACTTTTACTTTAAACTGGTTAATTCAGATGAAAAAATGAACTCTTCTAAAAAAGTAAAAATCCTACTTGTTGATGATGAACCAGATATCTTGGAAATCATTGCTTACAATTTAGAAAAAGAAGGATATAAGGTTTATACTTCTGAATCTGGTAAGGAAGCCATAGAAATTGCAGAGAAACAAAAGCCCTCATTAATCATTTTAGATGTAATGATGCCAGAAATGGATGGCATGGAAACTTGTCTTAAATTAAGAGAGATAAAAAGTTTAAAAGATTGCATAATAATTTTCCTCTCAGCCAGAGGAGAAGATTATTCCCAAATCGCAGGCTTCGATGCTGGTGCAGATGATTATATAACTAAACCAGTTAGACCAAGAGTTTTGATTAGTAAAGTAAATGCCACTTTAAGAAGAAGAGCAGGCAATACTGTTGAAAGCAATGAAATTCATGGATTATCCATCCTCCGTGATCGTTACATTGTAAAAAAAGATGGGAGGGAATATGCCTTACCTAAGAAAGAATTTGAACTCATTGATTTATTAATGCAAAAACCAGGTTCTGTTTTTACAAGAGAAACGATTATGCAGAGCATCTGGGGCGAAGATGTTATAGTTGGAGAGCGAACCATTGATGTTCATATTCGAAAACTAAGGGAAAAACTAGGCGAGGATATGATTAAAACAGTAAAAGGGGTAGGTTACAAAGTAAAACTGAAAAACTAAGGATGAAGACTCTAACACCAAGAGAACTTTCTATTCGATTGGCGCTAATCCTTTCGTTCACACTAAGCTTAGTTGGAAGCTTATGGAGCTTATACTTTCAATTGTTTAGTATTCAATTTTGTTTGATTTTGTTTATTTCAAGTCTTGTCAGTTCATACTTGGTATTAAGTTGGGGGATAAAATACCTTGTAGAGAATAAATTTAAAGTCATCTATAAAACCATCCATAATCTCAACCTTGGATTAAGAAGAGAGCCAAAACAAATTAATATGAATGAAGATGTTTTTGGTAAAATACGAGAAGAGGTTATTGAATGGGACAGCAATAATAGAAGTGAGATTGAACGTCTAACGGAGCAAGAAAAGTTTAGAAGGGAGTTTTTAGGAAATGTTTCCCACGAATTAAAAACACCCATATTTAGCATACAAGGATATATACTAACGCTTCTTGAGGGTGGCTTGGAAGATCAGAAAAACAATCGAAATTTTCTTCTAAAAGCAGAAAAGGGAATCAATAGAATGATCGATATGGTTGATGATTTGGATGAGATCTCTAAACTAGAATCAAATAGAATTCAATTGAACATTCAGAAGTTTGATCTCAATTCACTTTGCAAAGAGGTATTAGAATCTTTAGAATACAGAGCGAAGAAGAAGAAAATTTCTTTGGAAATTGAAAAAGAAACAAAACCCTCCTTGGTAAATGCCGACCCTAAAAAGATAAGCCAAGTTTTTACTAATTTGATTGTGAACTCTATAAATCATGGCAAGGAAGGCGGAAGAGTATTGATTCGCTACTTTGAAATGGGGGAAAATATTCTAGTTGAAGTAAAAGATGATGGCAAAGGCATTGAGGCAGAACATTTACCTCGATTATTCGAGCGGTTTTATAGAATAGACAAAGGAAGATCAAGAGCAGATGGAGGCTCTGGATTAGGTTTGGCAATTGTAAAGCACATTATTGAGGCGCATGAACAAACGATTAATGTAAGAAGCATAATTGGTGAAGGTTCAGTTTTTTCATTTACGTTGCAAAAGACCAAATAATAAAAAAATATTAACGTATTTTATTAAAAAGGATGCAACCATATGATCCTTAATTCCATCTATATAAAAGTTAAATCTTGACAAAGTCTGCCAATTGGGAATGAGTGATGAAGAAATGTTGGAAGGATGCAGAGCAAGCGATGAACATGCTCAACGTTGTTTATTTAACCGGTATTCACGGGTAATGACAGGGGTTTGTATGCGCTATGCAAACAGATTAGAGGAGGCGCAAGATATTGTTCAAGATGGTTTTGTAAAGGTTTTCAAGAAAATTGATTCCTTTTCAGGATCTGGTTCTTTGGAAGGTTGGATTAGAAGAATAATGGTAAACACTGCATTAGATTACCTAAGGAAAACTAAGGCAGAACGATTTAATGTATCGATTGATGATGTTGAATATCAGATAGAAGGTCAACAATTGATAGAATCTGAACTAAGGGTTAAAGACCTATTAATGTTGATTCAAGCATTACCGAGGGGCTATAGAACAGTGTTTAACTTGTATGCAATTGAGGGATACTCTCATAAAGAGATTGCCATTCAATTGAATGTTTCGGAGAATACATCAAAATCACAGTATTCAAGAGCAAGATCATTACTTCAGAAAAAACTTAAAGAACTAGAAATAGAATTAGAAATATGAGCTCAATGAAGCCAAATAGTAACATAGAACAAGTATTCCAAGATGGATTCAAAAATTTTGAAGCCGATCCTGGAGCAAATGCATGGTCGGCTATCCAAAGCAAAATGGCAGCAAATGCCGCAATTGGAGGGCAAGCTAGTGCAAGCAGTATATCCGGTTCAGGATTAGGGCTTGGAAAAATAGCCATTGGAATTGTTGCAATATCAATTATTGGAATAGCTGGTTTTGTTTATTTATCAAATGGCAGATACCGAAATTGCTGAAAGTGTTGAGCGAATTCAAAAAGATACAAATATTGATCATTAACTTTGATTCAAGAAGACAGGATCAATCAAGTTCTTCAGGTCAGGTAAGTGATACCAAAGACAATAGAAGCTTCTAAGTTAGAAGAAGAAGCTTCTAAGACAAGTCCTGCTTCTAACAATATAAATAGTTCAACTGTAGTAGCATGATGAATTAAGATTTATCTCGAGCGAAAAGATCTACAGGACCGAGGCAATTATCAAAGACATTGTAAGCTGCAGCCGCAGTTCAGCAAGAAAGCATTGATGATATCATCAAAGCGCATGGTGCAGAAAATGCGACTTCTATTGCTCCTACAATTACTAATACAAGTGAAGATTCAGAAGCTGAGAATGAAACAAGTAATGAGACAAGTGCTATTTCAGACTCACCTCAAACGATTCAGGAAGAAATGAATTTGCTTATTCCGAATGTATTTACCCCTAATGGAGATGGAGTCAATGACATATTCAATATTGAAGGAGAAAACCTTGAACAGATTGAAGTGAAGATTTTTAACAAGACAGGCAAATTGATCCACGAATGGAGAGGTCTCTATGGTTATTGGGAAGGCTTAATGCCGGATGGTAGTTTTGCAGCAGATGATGTATACATCTATCATGCAATAATTAAACATGGGAATCAAT